>NZ_JBVKAK010000006.1:194472-497881 GCF_055639435.1 Streptomyces sp. NPDC039430
CCGCACCTCCCCCACCCCCCCCCCCCCCCCCCCGCCCCCCCCCCCCCCCCCCCCCCCCCCCCCCCCCCCCGCCTGCCGTACGGCTCACGCCCGGTGTGCCGCCAGGGCGTCCAGTTCGGCCGCGTAGAACAGGGCGGGGTCGAAGCCCATTCCGGTGAAGTGGCCGGCGAGTTCCAGGGACAGGACGCCGTGCAGCCGGGTCCAGAACGTGAGGGCCAGCTGAAGGACCGGGGGCGGGGCCGGGTGTCCGCCTGCCCAGGCCCGGTGGTCTTCCAGGTGCGTGCTGAACGGTGTCGTGGGGGTGTCCGGGGCGAGCGCCAGGCACGCGTCGAGCAGTGTTGTCATGATCTCGTTGGAGATACCGGTGATGTCCTCGGGCGCGTGGTAGCCGGGGACGGGGGTGCCGTAGATGAGGAGATACCGCTGCGGGTCCTCCAGGGCCCAGCCGCGCAGAACGTGGGCCAGTCCGGCCAGTCCGGCCGGATCGGCACCGGAGGCGGCGGCCGTGCGGAGGGCGTCGGCGAGGCTTCGGTACGCGTCCCGGATGAGTTCGGTGATCAGCTCGTCCCGGCCGGCGAAGTAGCGGTAGAGCGCGGGTCCGCTCATGCCCATCCGCTTGGCGATCGCGTTGAGGGAGAGCGCGGACGCTCCCGCCGTCGCGATCTGCTCCCAGGCGCGCTCCTTGACCTCAGCGCGCACCTGGGCGCGATAGCGCTCGCGGGGGGTCTCCGTGTCTGGTTTCGCCATGTCCGCCACCTTCCCCAGCCTTATGGCTATAAGTTCACGATTTCGTTAGAGGCTATCACGCACCCTGTTGACCTGCCGGTTCGCGTTGCGTTATAACTTCTAACGAACGCACGGACTTCTAACTCAGTGCGGAGTGCGCGGTCCGGCCGCGCGACCACGCACACCACCGGATGAGGAGAACGCCATGACCACCACGATCGCGTCACACCCCGCCCGCACAGGCCGGCGCGTTCCGCTGCCGGTGACCGTCTCGGCCTGGGCGGTCCCCGTCATGATCGTCGGTCAGTTCGCCCTCATCTCGGGCATCCCGGTCGTGATCGCACTGGTCGGCGCGCTCCGCCGGGTCCCCGACCGGGCGGTGCGCCGGGCGGCCACGCTGGTCGCCGTCACGTTCGCGATCCCGCTCACCGTATGGCTGACGCGGCCCGACGGGGCGCCGAGCCTGTCCAAGGACATGCACCCCGGGTTCGCCGGGCTCATCGTCGCCGCGTCCGCCGTCCTCCTGGTGACCCTCCACCGAGCCCGCCGGCGCCTTCCCGCACGGTGACACCACCCACCCGGTGACACCACCGCCCGGATCGCCGCTCGTCTCCCGCTCAGCCGCCCGCCTCCCGCTCACTTCACACACCACGCTCACCCAGCGATCACCGAGGAGATCACCATGTCCCGAATCCGCAGCACCGGCGTCCGCGCCGCCCTGTTCACCGTCCCGCTCGTCGTCGCCGGTGTGCTCGGCACCGCCGCCGCGCCCGCCGTGGCCACCCCGCACCCCGGCAAGCCCCTCACCTGCCGCGGAGAGGGCGTCGACCCCGAGGCCCTCGTCCGCGCCAGGACCGAGACGGTGATCAACGCGCCGCTGAGCACGATCTGGAAGCTGCAGACCGACGTGGAGAGCTGGCCGTCCTGGCAGCCCCACGTCGAGACCGTGGAACGCCTCGGCCACGGCCCGTTCCGGAAGGGTTCGGCGTTCCGCTGGACGACCCCGATACCCCCCAATCCCGCGACTCCCGCCACCAGCCTGGAGATCACCTCGACCGTCGAGCAGCTCAAGCGCGATTCGTGCATCCGCTGGACCGGTCCCGCTATCGGCGAGGGACTGCGCATCGACGGTGTCCACGTATGGAACTTCACCAAGGTCAAGGGCGGCGTCCTCGTGCGCACCGAAGAGACCCACACCGGGGCTCAGGTCGAGGCGGACGTGCCCACCGCGACCAAGATCCTCGCCGACGGCCTCGAAGGATGGCTGGACGACCTGAAGACCGCCGCCGAGGCCCGCGCCTGCCACTAGACCCTGCCCGGTCGCACTGAACCACGCACCGGACCAGGACCGCGCCGCCGTCCTCCTCAGCCCTGCGCGAGGAGGGCGGCGGCACGGCGTTCCGGCCGGCGCCGCAGACGTAATGGGTGATCAGATCTAACCATTCCACAACGAAGAGCGAAAATCTGATGGACCGTCACATCAACTCGCCCTGGCCGCCCCTTGGACATTCCGCCGGCCGTCGGTCACCCGGGAGGAAAGCGCCGGTACGCTGGTGAAGCGCTGAACCGCCGAGCCGATTCGGTCATTCCGATTGACCTCAGGGGGGACTCCTCCCCGGACACGCGTGACCCGGTTGGATCGTTCCCAGACTGCCGGGCGCGCGCGAATTTCCCCGATGCGCGCGCCCGTTGGCGTGCGCTACGGCTTAGGATCGGGCCGCGCAACTGGGGCCTCCTCCGCCTCATCCGCAACGATGCGCCACTGCCCCACCGACCTAGCAGCGCCCCCCACCGACACCCCGCCACAACCCGTTAACAGGTATCAGCGTGTCACCGATGCTCAGTACCGGTTCCGGCGATGGAGCCGCGCAGTGAAAATCAATCGTCGCCTCGCCCTGCTCGTCACCGCGCCTCTCACCGTGGCCGTCGCCTTCTCGGGCCTGGCCCTCGCGCCCGCGACCAACCAGGCGCTCCAGGCCAACCGGCTGACCGAAATGGTCGAAGTGGCCTCCACGGCAGGCGAGTTGACCCACCAGTTGCAGCGCGAGCGGATGGCAGCCACCGCGCTGGTCTCCCAACAGGGCGATACGGAGGCGTTCCAGGAAAGATCGCAAACGACGGATACGGGCATCGCCGCGTTCCGCGACCAGATCGCGCGGCTGTCCGAGGTGCCCGGCAGCGCACAGGGCGCGCTGGACCGTATCGAGCGCTTCTTCGACGAAATGCCGTCCCTGCGCGCCCAGGTGCGCTCGGGCGACATCACCATCTCCGCGCTCGCCTTCGGCTACCGGATCGTGATCGCCGACCTCAACGGCTACCGCGAGGGCATCGCGCAGGCCGACGGCGTCGACGCCGACATCGCGGACCGGATCCGCGCCGCCGCCGCTCTCTCCGAGGCGGCCGAGCACACGGCCCAGCAGCAGGTCACGGTGTTGCGGGCGCAGGCCGCCGGCGGCTTCACGACGGCCTCGCAGCGTACGTTCGACGCCGGCCGGCTGGGGTACACCGAGTCGATCAACGTCCTGTTCGACCTCGGCCCCGGCCAATGGCGGACCTGGCTGGAGCGCACCCTCTCCGGCGCGAAGGCGCTGGAGGCCCGACGGCTTGAGGACGAGATCGGGCGTACGGGAACGAGCAAGGGCATCGACGTCACCCCGAAGGAGTGGCAGAAGGCTTCGCAGGACCGTCTGACGCTGCTGCGCTCGGTGGAGAGGCGGATCGACGAATCCGTCTTCTCGACGGTCTCCGACGCGCGCACCACGCTCTTCTGGATATCCGGGGCCGAGGTCGCCCTGGTGCTGCTGACCCTGGTCGGCGCCGTCATCGTGGCCATTCGCCTGGGTCGCGTGATGATCCGCCGGCTGCGTGATCTGCGCAACGCCGCGCACGAGGTCGCCCACACCGGGCTGCCCGCCGTGATGAGCGAACTGTCCCAGCCCGGCGCACTGAGCGGCGCGACACCCGAGCAGGTCGCCCGCGCGACCGGCAACCCGATCAGGACCACGGGCGAGGACGAGATCGGCGAGGTCGGTGAGGCCTTCAACGCCGTCCACCACGAAGCCGTCCGGCTGGCCGCTCAACAGGCCCACATCCATGAGCAGTTCGCGGATACGCTGGTCGGAGTCGCCCGCAGGGGCGCGCAGTTGACCACCGTCATGGTGTCCGAGCTGGACGCGGTGCAGCGCGACGAGGCCGATCCCGCGCGGATGAAGACCCTCTTCGCGCTCGACCACCTCGCCATCCGCATGGAGCGCAACACCAACAGCCTGCTGGTGCTCGGTGGGTTCGGGCAGGCCCGGGTGCGCTCGCAGGACGTCGACTGCTCCACCGTCATCATGGCCGCGGCCCAGCAGATCGAGCGGTTCGACCGCGTGTCGCTCGGTGTCGTCGAATCGGAGATCGGCATCGCCGCCCGCGCCGTGCACGACGTGGCGCACATCCTGGCGGAACTCCTCGACAACGCGACCCGGTTCTCACCCCCCGACAAGCAGGTCGGCGTCGCCGTATGGCGGCTGTGGGACCGGGCCGTCGTGCAGATCGTCGACGAGGGAGTGGGGATCACCGCGGAACGCCGCGCCGCCTGCAACGCCGCGCTGCGCGAGCCGCGGTCGGGCATCGGAGACATCCGGTCCATGGGTCTGCACGTGGTGGCGCGGCTCGCCGCGCGTCACGGCATCACGGTCGAGCTGTGCGACTCGTCGGGTCCCGGCACCATCGCCGAGGTCGCACTGCCCGCGAGCGTGCTGGCCCCGGCCCCTCGGAAGGCCGCACCGCCGCCGCGTGGCACGCTCGGCGAGGACCGTGACCACGGCAGCCGTGACCACGGCAGTCGTGGCAACGGTGTGCGCTACAAGGCGCCTCGTCCGGCCACACAGCCCGACCGGCCCGGCCGGACGCCGCGCACGGCCCAGGACGCGGGCGACCGGGTCGCACCGCCCGGTGACACCAACGGAGCGGGCGGGTTCCGGGGTGGCGCTTCCGGCGCCGGCGCCGGCACGCGCGAGCGGGAGCGCGGCACCGCGCCCGCCCGGCGGCCCCTGCGCGACGAGCCGGTCTCACGCATCGCCGGAGTCAGCTCCTCCGGACTGCCCGTGCGACAGCGCAACGCGCCCCCGCAGCGGGCCGGTTCGGGCAAACGGGACGGCACCGAACAGCGTCCCGGCGCCGCCACGCCCAGACCCTCGCCCCGCCGCCGGGACTCCCGGCAGGTCTCCGACGTCCTGGCGGCCTACGCCCAGGGCATCAACAGGAGCACCAACCAGCGCCGGCGTTCCACCACCGACGACGACACCGAACGGAGCGAGAAATGACCTCACCCGCCGACCTGAGCTGGATCCTGAGCGACTTCGCCGGGCGTATCCCGGAAGTCACGCAGGCGATAGCCGTGTCTGTGGACGGACTCGCGCTGGCGTACACCGGTGTGGACCGGGACGACGCCGACCGGCTGGCCGCCATCGCCTCCGGCGTCGTCAACCTGCTGTCCGCCGCCGCCCAGTTGACGAACACCGATCCCGTCGAGCACAGCCTCACGGCGATGGAGGGCGGCTACATGTTCTCGATGGCCGTCTCCAGCGGCGCGTCCCTGCTGGTGACCACCACCAGGGACGCGGACATCGGTGAGGTCAGCTACATGATGTCCGAACTGATCAACCAGGTCGGCGACTCGCTGTCTCCCCAGGTCCGCGAGCCGAGCACCGATCACGCGCGCTGATCACCTGGCCGTTCCCGCACGACCGGACCACCCGCTCTGCCCGTTCCTACCGATGAGAGTCCTTATGTTCTTCGACCTGTCCCTTTCGCGCCGCCGCAGACTGCGGCCGGTCGGCGCTGCCGCCCTCGCCCTCGGTCTGGCGGCCGTCACCGGGTGCAGCGGTGACAGCGGCGCCGGCGACGACACCGTGAAGGTCGGCCTGGTGGCTTCCCTGTCCGGCACGTACAAGCCGGTCGGCACCGACCTGCGGGCCGGCTTCGAGCTGTACCTGGACACCCACGGCAACAAGCTGGGCGGACGCGAGGTCGAGCTCATCGTCGCGGACGAGGGCGACGGTCCGCCGACCGCCGTTCCCGCGGCCACCAAGCTGGTCAAGAAGGACAAGGTCGACGCGCTGACCGGCTTCGTCGGCGGAGGCTCGGTCAACGCGGTGCTGCCGCTGGTCAACCAGGCCAAGATCCCCTTCCTGGGGTCGAACGGCCGGCCGCCCGTCAAGGACCTCGAATACGTGTGGACGACGAGCTTCCTGTCCGACGAGCCGGGCAAGGCCATCGCCCCGTACGTCAAGGAGAAGGTCGACGGACCGGTCTACGCGATCGGGCCCGACTACCAGGGCGGCTACGACGAACTGCGCGGCTTCACCGAGGAGTTCAAGCGGCAGGGGGGCAAGCTCGCCAACCCCGACGGGAAGACCGCCTGGACGCCGTTCCCGAAGACCACCAACTTCATGCCGTACTTCGCCGAGATCGCGAAGACGGACGCCAAGGCGGTGTACTGCTTCTACGCCGGCAAGGCCGCGATCGACTTCGCCAAGCAGTACGCGCAGTCCGACATAGCCGACCTGCCGCTGTACACGGCCTTCGTCACCGAGGGCAGTGTGCTCCAGGCGCAGGGCGACGCGGCGAAGGACATCTACTCGGTCCTGAACTACGCGCCCGACCTCGACAACGCGGCCAACCGTAAGTTCGCCGCCGACTGGACGGCCAAGCACGACACGCAGCCCACCACGTACGCGATGGCGTCGTACGACGCGGCCGCCGTGCTGGACCAGGCGATCGCCGATGCCGCGAAGGGCGGTGACGTGACGCCGGGGACCATCAACAAAGCCATCGCGGACCTGGGGCAGATCGACAGCCCGCGCGGCGCCTGGGAGTTCGGCGACAAGGCGCACTCGCCGGTGCAGAACTGGTATCTGCGTCAGGTGCGGCCGGACGGCAACCAGCTGGCCAACGTCATGGTCCAGGACCTGGCGACGCTCGGCGGCTGACATGGAACTCCTCGATGCCCACCTCATGCCGGCGGTGGACGGTGTGGCCTACGGGCTGCTGCTGTTCGTGGTCGCCGCCGGCCTGAGTCTCGCCTTCGGCACCGCGGGCGTGCTGAACCTGTCGCATGGCACCCTGTACGCCATCGGCGCCTACACGGGCGCCGAGCTGAGCGACGGAACCTGGGGCGGCCTCGTCCTCGGGCTGGCCGCCGGGACCGCGGCGGCGTGCCTCGCGGGAGCGGGGCTGTCCGCCGCGACGGTTCCGCTCGCCCGGCGTGGGCATCTCGCGCAGGCACTGCTGACGTTCGGGCTCGCCCTGGTCGGCGGTGATCTGCTCATCCAGTTCTTCGGGGCGGACGAGCTTCCGGTACGCGTCCCCGAGGCGCTCGACTCCTCGGTGACGCTGCTGGGCCACCGGTACCCCGCGTACCGGCTCTGCTTCATCGTGATGGCCGTGCTGCTCGCCGCGTTCGGCACGTGGGCGCTGACCAGGACCCGCGTGGGCGCGACGGTACGGGCCGCCGCCGACGATCCGCAGATGCTCGCGGCCACCGGCCACAACCCCCGGGCGGTGCACACCGGCGTCCTCGCGGCGGCGGGTGCGCTGGCCGGTGCGGCGGGCGTGCTCGGGGCGCCGATCATCGGTCCCGGGCCCGGCACGTCCGAGAACGTACTGATGCTGTCCCTCGTGGTGGTCGTGCTCGGCGGGCTGCGCTCGCTGTGGGCGACGTTCTTCGCGGCGATCGCCGTGGGCGAGGTCCAGACGCTGGGCGTCTCGGTGGCACCGGACCTGGCACCGTACCTGCTCTTCGCCGCGATGGCGGCGGTGCTCGTGCTCCGCTCCCGGTTCGCGGAACCGGCGGCCGCACACGGCCCGGAGGGTCCGTCCTCGGATCCGGTGGCCCGGCTCCGCCGCCATCTCGCCGCGCGGTCGCCGCGACCGCGGCCTCGCGGCGCGGCGGCAGCGACGGCGACGGCGACGCCCGGCAGGGGCGGGGGCGCGCTTCCGGAGATCCGGTGGCTCCCGCGCGGGGCCGCGTGGCGGCGGGCCGCCCCGTTGCTCGTGACACTCGCGGTACTGATCGCGTTGCCGTGGCTGCTCGATTCGTACAGCATCTCGCTGGCCGGTTCGGCCCTGGCCCTGGGGCTGCTCGCGGTCAGTGTCACCATCCTCACCGGCTACGCGGGGCTGCCCACCCTCGGGCAGACCG
Organism: Streptomyces sp. NPDC039430; assembly: GCF_055639435.1. NCBI lineage: Bacteria > Bacillati > Actinomycetota > Actinomycetes > Kitasatosporales > Streptomycetaceae > Streptomyces > Streptomyces sp. NPDC039430. Next base: position 202,388 of record NZ_JBVKAK010000006.1, read on the forward strand.
CGCCGTTCGCCGTCGGCGCGTACGCCACCGCGAACCTCGCCCAGGCCGGGTGGACCATGGGCCCGGTCCAGATCGTCCTCTCGGCCCTCGCGGCCGCGGTCTTCTCCGCGGTGACGGGGCCCGCCGTGATCCGGGCCCGTGGCACGACCGTGCTGATGATCACGCTCGCCGTCGGCGAGCTGACGGGCGCGGTCATCAACCAGTTCAAGTCCGTCACCGGCGGCGCGGACGGTCTCGTCGGCTTCCCGTCCACACAGGCCCTGTGGGGCGGAGAGGGGATGTCCGGGGAGAGCGAGGTCTACACCTACGCGCTCGTCGTCGCCGTCATCGCCGTCACCGTCACCCTGCTCGTGCTGCGCTCCCCCGCCGGGAAGCTGCTGACCGGCACCCGCGGCGCCGAGGCGCGGATGCGTGCCTCGGGACACCCGGTGGGGCGCTACCTGCTGGTGGCGCACATCTGCGCCGGGGCGCTGGCCGGTGTCGGCGGCTCGCTGATGGTCACCGTCCAGCAGTACCTCTCCCCCGCCGACGTCGGCTTCGAGATCGCCGCGTTCGCGCTGCTCGCGGCCGTCATCGGCGGTACGACGTCCGTGATCGGCGCCCTGATGGGCGCCGGGCTCATCGTCATCACACGGGACTGGGTCGCCAGTTCGTGGCCCGGCCATGGACCGCTGCTGCTCGGCGTGCTGTTCGTCGCCGCCGTGTACCTGCTGCCCCGTGGCCTGGCAGGGCTGCGCGGCGGATCCGGGCGGGGCGGGCCGGCTCCCGGCGGGTCCGGGCCCGACGACCGGCCGCCGGCCTCGTCCACGTCCGCGCACACCCCGACCCCCGCCGGGAAGGTCTCCCCATGACGCCCACACCGACCGCCGCGTCGGCATCCCCGGTGCTGGACCTCACGCGTCTCACCCGCAGGTACGGCAGTCTCACCGCCGTCGACGACGTCAGCCTGCGGCTCCCCGCGGGCGCCCGGCACGCCGTCATCGGTCCCAACGGCGCGGGCAAGACCACCCTGCTCAACCTGATCGCGGGCACCGACCGGCCCGACCAGGGCACCATCGTCCTGAACGGCACGGACATCACGCGTACGGCCACCGCAAGGCGCAGCCGGCTCGGCATCGCACGCAGCTTCCAACAGCCTTCGGTGATATCCGAGTTGACGGTGCTGGACAACGTCGTACTGGCCGGCTGGCCGCATCATCCGAAGCGCCGCGGCGCCTGGCGCAGCCCGTCCCGCTACCGGCTGCACACGGAGTCCGCCGGCCGCCATCTGGAGGCGGTCGGCCTCGCGGACATCGCCCATCGGCCGGCCTCCACGCTCTCCCACGGGCAGCGCCGCATGCTCGATCTCGCCGCCGCGCTGGCGGGCGAGCCGCGCCTGCTGCTCCTGGACGAGCCGGCGGCCGGGCTGACCGACGGCGACATCGGCCGGCTGCTCGGCGTCCTCGGGGGTCTGCCGGAGAGCGTCGCGATCATCCTGGTCGAGCACCATGTCGAGGTCGTCGCCCAACTCGCCTCGACGGTGACGGTGTTGGCCGCCGGACGGGTGCTGGTCACCGGCCCGACCCAGGAGGCGCTCGCACACCCCGAGGTCCGCGACGCGTACCACACCACCGGCACGACGGCGGACAGGACCACGGCCGGTGCCGCGCGGCCCACCACCGCAGCGTCCACCGCCGCCGCGTCCACCGCAGCGTCCACCGCCGCCGCTTCCACCGCCAGCGCGTCCGCCACCGATCCGTCCGACACCGGCCCGTCCGCCGACGCGAGAGGGTGACCGACCCCCGATGCTCGAACTCACCGGCCTGACCGCGGGCTACCACGGCGGCACCGTCCTCCACGGACTCGACCTGTCGGTGCCCGCCGGCACGGTCCACGCCATCGTCGGCCACAACGGCGCCGGCAAGACCACGCTCGTCCACACCGTCGCCGGGCTGATGCGCCCCGGTGCCGGCGTCGTACGGCTCGACGGCCGGGATGTGACAGGGCAGCCCGCACACCGGATCGCCCGCGCCGGCATCGGCCTCGTACCGCAGGGCCGCCGTGTGTTCGCCGGGCTCACCGTCGCCGAACACCTGCGGCTGTCCTACCGTCCGCCGCGCCGGGGCGACACCACGCGCCCCAGCGTGTGGACCCCCGCGCGCGTCCTGGAACTGCTGCCCAGGCTGGGCGAGCGCCGGGGCAACCGGGGGACGGATCTGTCCGGCGGCGAACAGCAGATGCTGGCACTGGCCCGCGCGCTGCTCGGCTCCCCGAAGGTACTGCTGCTCGACGAGCCGACCGAGGGCCTCGCGCCCGTACTCGTCCAGCAGGTCTACGAGTTGGTGACCACGCTGGCGGACGAGGGCCTCGCCGTCGTGCTGGTCTCCCCCAGCCCGGCCCAGGCTGCCGAGTGCGCCCGTACGCTCACGGTCCTCACCTCGGGACGGACGACGCTGCGGCTGGACGGCGCGGACGCCCGTGCCGATGCCACCGCGCTGTACGCCGCGCTGGAACTCGCGCCGACGGCCGGCTGAGACACGGGCGGCGCCCGCCCGGGGGCGGTGACCGGCACACGGTCACCGCCCTCCTCGCGCTCCGGGGCCCCCGGGGCTACTCGGTCTTGATGCTGTGGCCGCCGAAGCCACTGCTCCGGTCGGAGCCCCTGTTCTGGTCCTGCCACCACACGTCGAACTCCGGCTGCCCCATGGCTGACCAGTCCGGTGTGTTCTCGACCTGCGCGCCGCCCATCCGGCGGGCGAGGGCGACCATCGCCGCCCCGACGGCGCGGCGACCGGCGTCGTACCTCTCCAGGACTTCCCGCCAATCGCTCCCGGCCACCCAGGCGGCCTCCAGGGCGGTGGCGTCCTGGAGCGCCTTCACACTGCCGCCGCCGATGTGGGGCCGGGCGACGCTGGCGGCGTCGCCGACGAGCACCATCCGTCCCGAGGTGTACCGCGGCACCTCCAGGTCGTAGATGGGCTGGATGAAGGTGGTCTCGGGAGGCGTACGGAGCACCCTGAGGGCCCAGTACGGCGGGAAGGTGTCGGCCACCAGGGCGCGCAGACGCGCGATGAGCTCCGAGTGCAGACGGCCCGGCGGCAGGGAGGTCGGGGTCAGCAGGTCGGGGTGGAGGCCGTCGGTCCGCGGGGGCCTGGTGTAGAGGACCCAGTTGAGCCGGTGCCCGCCGACGCCGTCCGGGATGCGGTAGATCATGCAGTGCCCGCCGGGGAAGACGACGTTGTGCGCGTCCCGGCCGTCCGAGGGAAGGCCGTCGACGTCCGACGACGTACCGCGCCAGCCGATGTAACCGGCGTACGTCGCGCCGGCGCCGGGGAACATAGCCTCGCGGACGACGGAACGGTACCCGTCGGCGCCGATCACGACGTCGAAGCGCTCCTGGTATCCGTCCGCGAGGCGCAGTGTCACGCCGTCGGTGTCCGGCTCCACGCCGGTGACCATCGCGCCGGACCGGTAGGAGACCTCCTCGGGCACCCGGCGGCGCAACTCGCTCCACAGGGAACCCCAGTTGTAGGCGCGGAAGGGGAACGGCTGCTCGCCGACGGCCCGGCCGTGGTCCGCCTCGCCGTCGCGCACGCTCCACACCCGCCGGGTCAGTGGCGCCCAGGGCATCTCGGGGGCCACATAACCGGCGCGCCTCAGCTCCTCGTACCGGTCGTCGTGGAGGGCGATCCCCACTCCCCTGTCACGGAGTCGGGCGTCGGCTCGCTCGAAGACGGTGATCTTCCCGGCTCCGCCGCGCGACGCGGCCAACGCCGTGGCACACCCCGCTATGCTGCCGCCGACCACAGCGACGCTGCCTCCACGCATGACTGGCTCTCCACTCACTTGGTGTCCCGGTCACCGTTCCGGCCACTGTTCCGGCCGCTGTCGCGTCGGCGTGACCGGCCGGAAATCCGCTTGCACTGGCGCTCGTTGTCCCTTGATCCGCGTGGGACCTGGACGGAATCCTATCGAGCATGCGGCCAGTGCCCGGCCCGGAATCACCCTGCTGTGATGCGGAGCCTGACGGTGCGGGATTCGGGGCGAAGCGCGAATTCAGGCCATACGTCCGGTCCGCAGGCCCGTGAGCCGAGCCCGTGCTGGGCCGCGTCGATGATCAGGTGACTCGTCGTCGACTCGGGGAGTTCGAAGGGGTGTCGGGCCCGTGCGATCTGCTGTGGGGTGTGGCGGCTGAGTGTGAAGCCGGGGCGCCGGCCACGGGTGTCCGGAAGTGTCGTGATGTGCAGCACTTCGGTGCCGGCGCTCGTCAGCGCCAGCTCCCGCAGCCGTGAGCGGTGCCCCGTCTCCTGCGGGCGCGCGTAGTCCACGGAGAGCTCGCGGACGGTCGAGGAGAACCGGCCGGTGCGTGCGGCGCGGAGACTGTCGGGATAGGACTCGAACGGGCCGAGCCCGAACCACTCGGCGCCGTCCACGGGAGCCTCGCCGTCGGGCAGCTCGAAATGGATCCCGATCCGCGGCCACACCGTCAGCCATCCGCTCGACGGCTCTGTCTCCACGCGCAGTTCGAGTGCGTCGCCCACGAGCGACCAGACCGTCTCCATGAGCACGGACGAGGCGGAGTTCGCCGCGGCGACTCTGGTGAGAGTGCGCAGGGCCGTCGCGGTCCGCTCCACGGACAGACGACGCGTGATCAGCCGGTCGAGACCGTCGCGACGCCACAGTTCGGCGTTGGACACCCCGGCGACTCCGGCGTCACTCTCCCCGACGTCCTCCGACGCGCCTTCGTCGTTGTCGGTCGGGGCACGGAACAGTTCCAGGCGCGGGCCGGCCACGGCGCGGCCGGCGAGACGTACGAGGGCCCCCTCGGTGAACTCGGCGATTCCGAGCGTCAGTGTGCCGTCGCTCGGCCGCCAGCCGGTTTCGGGCCGGACAGCGGTCGTGGGACGGCGCGTCGTGCGGTCCAGTTGCGCGGTCGCGATCACATGCCCGGCGCCCGCCCAAGCGGTCCCCGCCGCCAGTACGGCGTCCACGGTGAGCCAGGTTTCCGCGTCTCGCGCCACCGGGATCCGGGGCAGCGGCACACGCGCCGACCCGCCCGCCGCGATGACGGGAACCTCCATGTCCCCCTCGTCCACGGGCCTCCCGTCGTGCTCGACGCGCCAGCGGAAGCGCAGGTCGGACGTGTCGGCTGAGTGCCGCAGACTGGTCAGCGCGAGCTCGTCGCCGTCGAAGGCGAAGCGGACCGGCTGCGCGACCGCCTTGAACTCGTGGAGGCTCGGGGTCGGGACGTCGTCGCTCAGCAGCATGCCGTCCATCACGAAGTTGCCGTCGTGCACGGCCTCTCCGAAGTCGCCGCCGTACGCGTAGTAGGGCGTGCCGTCCGGGGCCGTCGTCAGGATGCCGTGGTCGCGCCATTCCCAGACGAAGCCGCCGTGCAGCCGGGGGTGCTCGTGCACGAGCGCCTCGTACTGGTCGAGCGCTCCCGGCCCGTTGCCCATCGCGTGGGCGTACTCGCAGAGCAGGAACGGCTTGGTGCGCTGCCGGGCGCCCTGCGCGGGCGTGCAGTTCAGCAGCGGCGCGCGTGAGCCGTCGGTGCCGATCTGCTCGGTCTCGGTCACCGACGCGTACATCCGGGAGTAGATGTCGGTGTACTCGCCGGCGTGGTCGCCCTCGTAGTGCACGGGGCGTCCGGTGTCACGGGCATGGACCCACGCCGACATCGCGGCGAGGTTGCTGCCGGTCCCCGCTTCGTTGCCGAGCGACCAGATCACGATGCTGGGATGGTTCTTGTCCCGTTCGACGGTGCGCTCGACGCGGTCGAGAAACGCGGCACGCCACGCCGGGTCGTCGCTCGGATTGCCGGTCCAGTCGAGGTGGTCGAAGCCGTGCGTCTCCAGATCGCATTCGAGGACGACCCAGAATCCGAGTTCGTCGGCGAGATCGAGCAGCCGTGGATGCGGCGGGTAGTGGCTGGTGCGGATCGCGTTCACGTTGAACCGCTTCATCCGGGCCAGGTCTTCGCGGGCGTGCTCCTCGTCGAAGACGCGTCCGCGCTCGGGGTGGGTCTCGTGGCGGTTCATCCCGTGGAAGACGACGCGGCGGCCGTTGACCAGGAACTGGTCACCGGCAATCTCGACCGTGCGGAATCCCACCCGCAGGACGACGCTCTCCGCGGCCGTCGACACGGTGGCGTCGTACAGGCGTGGCCGCTCGGCCGACCAGGGCTCCACGCCCTCGACATCGAGCGGGGCCACGTCGGCCGCCGTCGCCCAGACCTGCTCGACGCCGAGTTCGGGGAGGCGAAGGGTGACCGGGAACGCGGCCGCGTCGGCGGTGATCTCCGGCTCGATCCGTCCGCGCCCCTGCTCGAACCCGGTGCGCAGCCAGACGTCCTCGATGCCTCCGGCGGGCCGCGCGATCAGGGTGACGTCGCGGAAGATTCCCGGCAGCCACCACTGGTCCTGGTCTTCGAGATAGCTGCCCGCCGACCACTGGTGCACGCGTACGGCGACGACGTTGCCACCCGGGCGCACCGACGAGGTCACATCGAATTCGTGGGCGAGCCGGCTGCCGGCGGCGACGCCGATCTCGTCGCCGTTCACCCAGACTTTGAAGAGGGACTCGACACCGTCGAACCGCAGCACGACACGCTCGGCCTCCGACCAGTCGGCGGGCACCTCGAAGTGGCGGCGGTAGTCGCCGGTGGGGTTCTCGTCCGGGACGTGGGGCGGGTCGATCGGGAACGGGAACTGCACGTTCGTATAGATCGGCCGGCCGTGGGCCCCGTCGTCCTGGAGCACCCAGTGGGAGGGCACCGGGATGCTGCCCCAGCGGCTGTCGTCGAAGCCTTCTGCCGCGAAATCCGCTGCCAGCGCCGCCGTGGGCGACAGACGGAAACGCCAGTGCCCGTTCAGCGAACGAGTGGGGGCGTCGGAGTGCAGCCACGAGCGCGCCGAGCGCAGCGCGCCACGCCCTGGTGTGGTGTCCGATACGTACGCGGGAAGCGGGGAGTGCACGAGGTCACAACTCTCTCTTGATGACGAAAGGGGTCCGAACGCCGGGCGCGAGCGGTTGCCTACCGGACCACGACTGTTCTGATCTCCCATGGGCCGAGGGCGAGTTCCAGTCCGTCCGTGACCGGTGTCGCGGAGAGCGGCCGGCCGAGCAGGTCGACCGTGGTGGCTTCGGTGAACGCGCCGGTCACGCGGGCGGCCGAGTCCGTGTCGCTCATCGCCGCCAACCGCACCTCGGTGCCGGAACCGTGCTCGCCCTCGACCCGGCGGATGCTCGATACGAGGATGTCCGCGCCCTCCACGCGCAGGCCGGCCGCGTCGGGCGGCAGTGGGCCTCCGGCGGGCGCGGTCCCGCGGGCGACCAGCACGTCGTTGCGGAAGTCCTCGGCGAGAGCGATCGCGTTCGCGCCCTGCCAGCCGGCCGACGAGGGGACGACGGCGAAGCGGTTCTCGACGCGCATGCCGAGATCCTGCGCGCCGGGTGCGGGGATCTCGCTCGCGGCGGGCTCGTCGCGGAGCGGATGGATGTTGACGCTGATGGAGCCGATCGCGCGCAGCAGCGTGAGGGCGATATCGGAGCCGTCGCCGACGAGTTCGTACTCGGTCGCGTGGTCGACGAGTACGTTGGCGGCGCCGGCCGACACGAACGAACTCGCGGGGAAGGTCGGGAGCGGATATTCGCCCCAGCCGCCCTCGGCGGTGAGCCCGCGTTCGGTGACGGCGAACTGCCCGGCGGACGCGGACACGGTCACCGGCTCGGGCAGGGGTACGTGGAAGCGCAGCCGGTGGTCGGCCGACTGGTTCAGGAACGATGTGGAGACCCGTACGAACGGCTCGCCCGCCCGCACCTCCACGAGTGTCTCCACCGGGGTCGGCACGGTCCGGCTGTCGCGCAGGTCGCGCTCGTCGGAGGAGAGCGCGGCGGGCCACTCGTACACGCGCGTGACACGTGTCCTCGCGCGCAGCGGGCCGTCCTCCAGGAGTTCGACGGTGACCTCGGTGGGCTCGGACACGAGCACGTCCTGGGCCGGCGGGGCGTAGTTGTAGCTGTCGCCGCGGTCGCCGCCGTCGACGAGGCGGCCGGCCCCGCGCAGCACGGTGCCGTCGGACCCGGTCACGTCGAGGGTGCCGTCGGCGGCGATCGCGACCCCGACCAGTCCGTTCGAGAGCGTGCGGTCCGTCGCGGACGCGGGTGCGGACGTCGTCGGCCGCGCGGGGGTCGGGTCGCCCGGTTCGACGCGGAATCCCGCGAGTCCCGAGGCGGGTACGTGTACGGGCACGAGCGCGGTCGCGCGAGCCTCCTCCAGCGTCAGCACCCGCCATTCACCCGGCTGCGCGGCGGCCGCGGCGGCGACCTCCCGGCGCAGGATCAGCAGGTCGAACGGTCCGCTGGACGGCACCTCGGCGAGATGGAAGACGAGCGATCCCGGGGTGAGTTCATAGTGGTCGATGAGACGGCCGAAGAGCTCGCGGCGGTGGATGCGGCGCAGCACACGTTCGAGCTGCGAGGCGTCCATGCGCTCGTCGCTGAGCACGGTCGGGGCCTCGGAAACCAGCTGCACGGGATGCGCCGAGCCGTCGGCCGCGGTCGCGACCAGGACGCTTCCGGCGGGCGGGGCCGCGACGTCCACCTCGACCAGCGCCGTGCGCGGGAACGGCAGCGGGTTGGCGACCAGATAGGCGTCACTCGGCATCCGGTCGGCGGGCACTGCGAGGGCCGCGTCCCGCACCGCCCGCGCGGTCTGCGCGGCTTCGGCGAGACGTGCTTCGACCTGATCGGAGGTCTCGTCGGTACCGGAGCCGACGACCGAGTCGTGCGCGGTCGACTCGATGATCTTGTGCCATGCCAGCGAGAGGAACGGCGAGTCGTCGCGCCGGGTCCACAGCGCGTTCAGCCGCTCGGCGTGGTCGATGGTGCGCTCGGCGACGGCCATCCGCTGCTTGAGCCCGAGCCGCACGGAGAGCACGCCCGGGAGGATGTTGCCGCGCACATGGCTGCGCAGTTCGCCGGTGACGACGGCGGAGACCTCGTCGCGCGCGTGCCCGCGGATGTACTCGTCGAGCGTCGCGATGGTGATGGCGCGCTCGTCGCCGGACGCGCGCCGCAGCCAGGAGGCGAGCCGCGGGTCGGGCGCGTTGTGGTCGGTGCCGGCCATCGCGAGCACGGGGTCGTCACCCCACCGGTCGGCCGTCATCTCCGCGTACTCGCCGAGCGCGCGCCCGATCTGGTCGGGCACCAGCAGGACGTCGAGACCGTTGTCATAGCCGTCGAAGAGGAACTCCGTACGCACCTCGGAGCCGTCGGGAGCGCGCCAGCGGAAGGCGTGACCGTCGACAGAGCCGGGCACGCCGCGCCACAGCGCCGCGTGCTCGATTCCGGCGCGCGCCAGGATCTGCGGCATCTGCGCGACATGGCCGAACATGTCCGGCAGATAGCCGATGGGCATCGAGCCGCCGAGTTCCGCCGCGGCCGCCCATCCCATCTGCAGATTGCGGACGATGGTCTCGCCGGAGCAGAGGAACTCGTCGAGCAGGATGAGCCAGGGCCCGATGGCGAGCTGACCGCCGGCGACCAGGGCCGCGACTCGGTCGCGGTTCTCCGGCCGCATCTCCAGGTAGTCCTCGATCGCGGCCATCTGCCCGTCGACGGTGAACCGGAAGTCCGGATTCGCCTCGGCCGTCTCCAGCACCGTGTCCAGCGCGGCGACCAGCCGGTGCCGGAAAACCTGGAAAGGCTCATACCATTCCCGGTCCCAGTGGAAATGGGGCACGAAGACGGCGGAGTTTCGCATAGCGGGAGAGGCTTTCTGTTGGCGGGGGCATGGGTGAGCGGGGAGAGCGTCGCTACGGGGCTACGGCGCTACGGCGCTACGGCGCTACTTGAGGGAGCCGGAGGCGAGCCCGGTGCGCCAGAACCGCTGGAGGAGGATGAAGACGATGATCACGGGCACGATCGACACCAACGAGCCGGTGATCACGGATTCCTGGAGGAGCGGGGCACGGGCGGTCTGGCCGTTCCACTCGTAGAGACCGAGTGTGATCGGGAAGAGAGACTCCTTCTGCAGCATCACCATCGGCAGGAAGAAGTTGTTCCAGATGGCGACGAACTGGAACAGGAAGATGGTCACCAGCGACGGCCCCATCAGCTTGAACGCCACCGAGAAGAACGTACGGAACTCGCCCGCGCCGTCGATGCGCGCCGATTCGAGGATCTCCTCGGGGACGGCCGCGGCGGCGAAGATACGGGCGAGGTAGACACCGAACGGGCTGACGATGCTGGGCAGGAACACCGCGAGGTAGGTGTTGACGATCCCGGTCGCCGAGAACAGGAGGAACAGCGGAAGCGCGAGCGCGGTGGTGGGCACGAGCACACCGCCGAGAACGACGGAGAACAGGAACTCACGGCCCCGGAACCTGAACTTGGCGAGCGCGTAGCCGCACAGCGCGGAGATCAGTGTGCCGACGGCCGCGCCGAGCACCGCGTAGATGACGCTGTTCAGGGCCCATCGCCCGAAGATGCCGTCGCTGCGGCCGAACAGGGTACCCAGATTGCTGAACAGGTTGAAGTCCGAGAACGCCAGCCCGTTGGTGGAGGCGAGGTCTCCTTGCGGCTTCGTCGCCGCGACGATCAGAAAGTAGATCGGCAGCAGGAAGTAGATCACCAGGAGGAACATCAGGGACATGGCGGCCGTACGGCTGACGCGGCTCTCCCGGATCAGGGTCTGGTTGCTCACAATCCGGCCTTCTTCGAAGTCAGTCGCATGAATCCGAAACTCAAGACGAAGGTGATGACGGCGATGACCACGGAAATCGCCGCTGCCTGCTGGTAGTTGTTCCCGGAGGCCACGGCATACGCGAGCATGTTCGGTGTGTACGTGCTCGATATGTTCGAGGAGATCTGGCGCAGCACGGCCGGCTCGGCGTAGAGCTGGAGCGTGCCGATGATCGAGAACACCGTGGTGAGGATGATCGACGGGGCGATGATCGGGACCTTGATCTGCCACGCGATCGTCCAGTTGCTCGCACCGTCGAGCTTGGCGGCTTCGTAGAGCTCCTGGGGGATCGACTGGAGCGCCGAGTACATGATCAGCATGTTGTAGCCGGTCCAGAGCCAGGTGGAGACGTTCGCCGCCGACCACAGCACAGCACCGGGGCCGAGGAAGTCGGGCTGGAGGCCGATGTTCTTCAGCAGGTCGACGATGGGGCTGAGCTGCGGCGAGTAGAGGTACGACCACATGATCGCGGCGATGACACCGGGCACGGCGTACGGCATGAACGCCGCGATACGGAAGAACGACTTGAGCCTCAGCAGGGGGGTGTCGAGCAGCAGCGCCATGATCAGCGCGACGAACAGCATGACCGGCACCTGCACGATGCCGAACAGTGCGATGCGCCCGATGCTGGCCCTGAACTCGGCGTTCTGGAACACCTGCACGTACTGCTCGAAGCCGCCGAAGGTCGTGTACGACGTGCCGAACTGGCCGCCGGTGCGGCGCACGACCAGGAAGCTCTGCCAGATCGCGTAGCCGACCGGTACCAGGTAGAACAGCACGAACGGAAGGAAGAACGGGGTCAGGAACGCGGCGATGGTGCCCGCGCGGGGGCCGACGCTGTGACGCCGGGGGCCGGCGCCCTGACGGCGGCGGCCCCCCGTGGCCGCCACCGCGCGGGTCTCGCGAGTCGCGATATCAGTCATGCCCCGGTCACTTGCCCGCTGTAGCCGGGATCGCCTGATCCTTCATCGACTTCAGCGCGGCCGCCTGGGCGGCCGAGAGCGCGTCGGTGAGCGTGCCGCTGCCGGCTGTCGCCTTGGCCATCGCGTCCTGGAGCGCCAGGTTCACCGTCTTCTGGGTGGGGCCCCAGGAGAAGCCGGTGTCGATCTTCTTGGACGAGTCGGCGAAGACGTCGAAGATCTTCTCGTTGTTGTAGTACGGGACGCCCTGCGAGAGTGCGGGGAGCTGCAGACCCGCGGTGGCCGCCGGGTAGAGGCCGCCGAGCTTGTTCTCCAGCGCGAGGGCTTCCGGGTCGGTGTTCAGCCAGGAGTTGAACTTGACCGACTCGTACAGGTGCTTGCCGCCCTTCATGAACGCGACGGTGGATCCGCCCCAGTTGCCGGACGCGGTGCTCGAACCCCAGGTCGGCATCGGGACGATCGACCACTTGCCGGCCTGGTCGGGGAGGTTGTCGCGGAACATGCTGTAGCCCCAGGAGGCGCCGACGTAGCTGGCGATCTGGTTCTTCTGGTAGGCGGCGTACATCTGGGTCGAGCCGTTGGCGAGGTCGGTGCGCACGAGCTTGGCGGCGACCAGCTTCTGCCAGTACTCGGCGACCTGCTTGCTCTGCTCGGAGGCGACGGTGACCTGCCACTTGTCACCGGAGTACGTGTACATATTGGCGTTGTTCTGCCAGAGGAGCCCGTTGAACCACTCGGCGTTCTTCGGGTCGAAGAACGTCATGCTGATGCTGGGGTCCGCCGTGCGCAGCTTCTCGGCGGCCGCCGCGTACTCGTCCCAGGTCTTCGGGATCTCGATGCCGTGCTGTTTGAAGATGTCGCTTCGTACGTAGAGGGCCATCGGGCCGGTGTCCTGCGGGAAGGCGAACACGCCGGTGTCCCCGAAGCTGGTCTGCGACCAGGTCCACGGCACGAACTTCGACTTGGCCGCGGGGGCCGCCGAGCAGGCCGAGGCGTCCTCGAAGGCGTTCTGGGTGCGCAGGCTGGGCAGTTGGTCGTAACCGACCTGAGCGAGATCCGGCGCCTTGCCCGCCTTGAGGGCGTTGCCGAGGGTGCCGTACTGGTCGTTGGAGATGTTCTTCGTCTGAACCTGGATGTCCGGGTTCTTCTTGTTCCACAGGGCGACGACCTGCTCCATGCCCGGCACGGTGTTCCAGTACTGGAGGGTGACTTTGCCCTTGGCGGGCGCGCAGGAGGCCGCGGACGCGTCCCCCGACGGAGCGGGTGACGAACACCCGGCGAGTACGGCGATGCCGGCTGCCGCGGCGACGACGGCGAGGCGGATGCGCGTGACGGTGTTGCTCATACTTTCCTTACCAGAGAACGACTAGCGACGGCGCTGGACGGGTCGACGTTGACACCTCGGGCGAGATGCCTTACTGGTCGGAACGGTCGGGGCTTGGCGAGCCCGTCTCCGTGAGCGCTCCCGTGAACGTTCACGGGAGCTCTGAATTGTTCGGAAGTGTGCGCTCCGGTGCGATCTCATGTCAAGACTTTCGGTCATGCACGAGTCCGGCAGGTTAAGCGGAGCCGCCCAACCGCAGCTCGGCCCGGACGACGAGCTCGTCGTCCGCGAGCGGGTCCACCCCGGTCAGCAGCCGTGCGGCCTGATCGATGGCGAGCGCGCCGAGCCTCCGTGTGTCGAGGGCGACGCTGGAGAGCGGGGGCTCGACGAGGGCGCCGAGCTGCAGACCGTCGAAGCCGATCACGGCGAGGTCCCCCGGGACGCTCCTGCCGAGCCGGCGCGCCTCGCGCAGGACGCCGATCGCGATGATGTCGTTGAAGGTGAGGACCGCGGTGACATCGGGATGGGCGGCGAGCAGGGTGGTGAGCGCCGCGCCGCCACCGTCGGCCGACTGGTCCGCGCCGACGACCCTGCCCGCGTCGATCCCGTACGCCGCGGCGGCCTTCGTGAACCACTCGCGCCGGATGCTCGGCTCGGCGCGGCCGTCGTGGTCGAGCATGCCGATGCGCTTGTGGCCCGCGGCGACCAGGTGCGCGATCGCGGCGTGGACGCCCTCCTCGCCGTCGATCCTGATCGAGCTGAACCGCGCGCTGTGGTGCTCGCGGCCGATGAGCACCACCGGGACGCCGCGGGTGAACAGTTCCAGCTCGTCCTCGGAGCAGCTGAAGTAGCCGACGACCGCGTCCACCTGCGAGGCGATCACCTGGAGCGTGCCGAGTTCCTCTTCGGCCCTGTCCGCGGTGTCGTATACGACCACGTGCCAGCCGCGGGCCCTGGCCGCCTCCAGAGCGGCCGCGGCGACCTCGGTGAAGAACGGGTTGAGCAGGTCCGGGATCACCAGCCCGATGGTGATGGTGTCCTGCCGGACCAGACCGCGCGCGAACCGGCTCGGCCGGTAGCCGAGCTCGCGGGCGGCGTCGAGCACGCGCTGTTTGGTGGAGACGTCGATCTCGTCCTTGTCGTTGAGTGCCCGCGACACGGTCTGCCGTGACACCCCGACGGACCTGGCGACGTCATTGATCGTGACCTTCCGGGGTTCCGTCCCCGACGACATCACCATCGCGTACCTCCCGGCTGCTCGCGGGTGCCGATGCGCCCGCAGGGCCCGAGTATGCCCGTGCGTGGCGCGGCGGCGCGAGATCGGCCGCCCTTCCGAGCGCGCTGCCGCGCCGGCCGGCACCACTGCCGGGCCACGAAGATCATCCGGGAGCCGCACGCGTGAGCACGGCCGATGGACCGCTGTGCGACCGCCCCCGGTGGCGGTCGCACACCGTCTCCCGCTTCTGCTGTCCCGTCAGCTGATGTCGGCCCCGTACACGTAGTCGACGGTCATCGTGATGAGCACCCTGCGGTCGGAGACCATCACCGACCGGTACTCGTCCCAGTCCGGGTGCTCCCCGGCCGCGGCGCGGTAGTAGGCCACCAGCGCATCGGCCTCGGGCCCGTGCGGGTCGGTCGCCGGCCCGATGAGCGTCGCGACGCCCTCGGCGGTGGCCCAGGACCGGCCGTCGGGACTGGTCACCTCCAGCGTGGCCCGCGGATCCCCGCGCAGGTTCGCGATCTTGGCCGCGCCCGCACGCGTCGACACCTGGATGACGCCCGCCTCCTCGTCGTAGAGGGGCAGGACGGGAGAGAGCTGCGGACGCCCGTCCTTCTTGATGGTCGCGAGAACACCGAGCCGGCTCTTCGCGAGCAGCGCACGCGGGTTGAACGATGCAGTGGTCATGGCAGGATTATCGGCCTTCACCAGACGTGGTGCTCGACCCGGCGGCTGTTCGGGCAGATGCGGGACCGCGCCCGGGGAACCGGGCCCGGCTCTCTCGTCGGGTCATCCGGCGGCGGCCGCCCCGGATGAAGTGGTCCCCAGCGCACAGGAGTTCACGACATCGCCGGAGGCCGGCCTCGGGACGGTACGGCTCGCCGGCGGGGCCGCGCCGCGCTCGACCCACTGTGTCAGCGCCTCGAACGCGCTCCGGTAGCAGGGCAGGACCGGGCGCAGCCGGTCCGGATACGTGTCGTGGAGCCCGTCGACATGGGTGCCGCCCTCGATCGTGTAGTAGCGGTGCAGCCGGGCCCGGCGCTGGTCGTCGATCATGCGCGCGTAGACATCCGAGTCGGTGGCGATCGGCAGCAGCGTGTCCAGTGAGCCCTGGAGCGTGATCATGGGTTTGCCGATTCTGCCGGTCAGCGACACGCGCTCGACGGCCCGGTGGACGGAGCGCGGCCGGGCCGCGTAGTCGTACGAAGCGTCCGAGGCACACGGCGCGAGAATCTCCGCGGTCGTCGAACCGGCCGACGTACCGGGGCAGTCGGGGTCGTACGTGGGGTCGAACTCGGCTCGGTAGACCTTCTGTGTCAGCCCCCAGTAGGCGGTCTGGTGATAGGGCCAGAGGAACTCGCTGCCCGGGGCGAACCCGGCCGCGTACATGTCGTCGGCTCCCGCGCCGCCCGCCCCGTACGCGACAGTCGTCGGCAGATACGTGAGCAGGTTGGGTCCGCCCTCCGTCCAGAGCACGCCCTCCCAGTCCACCCCGCCGTCGTACAGCTCGGGATGGTTCTCCAGCTGCCAGCGGGTCAGATAGCCGCCGTTGGAGGTGCCGGTCATGTACGTACGGCGCGGGGCATGTCCGTACGCGCGCTGGACGGCCTTGCGCGCGGCGCGGGTCAACTCCGTTGTGCGGCTGTTCCATTCGGCGACCGCATCGCCCGGCCGGGTACCGTCCGTGTAGAAGTCGGGGCCGCTGTTCCCCTTGTCGGTGGAGGCGAAGGCATAGCCCTGGGCCAGCACCCAGTCGGAGATCAGCGGGTCCAGCGAGTACTGCTTGCGATTGCCGGGCGCGCCGGTCACCACCAGGCCGCCGTTCCAGCGGTCGGGCAGCCGGATCACGAACTGGGCGTCGTGCTTCCAGCCGTGGGTGGCGTTCAGCCGCGAGGAGTCGGGGAAGTAGCCGTCGATCTGGACACCGGGCACGCCCGAGGGGTTCTTGGTGCCCTTGGCGAAGAGCGGGGACCAGTCGGTGGAGTCGGTGTACCGCGTGCCGGCGAGCGCGGCGGTGGTCATGTCCGGCAGACAGGCCGTGGTCTGGAATTGCGCGCCGGGTACGGAGACACGCTCACGTGCGCCGCAGTGGGACAGCGCCGCACCCACCGCCGTACCGGCCGCCGAGGGCGGTACGGCGGCGGGTGCGGGTGCGGCGCCGGTCGCCGTGACAGCCAGCAGCATGGCGACCGGCACGGCGACACCTGTTCTCACACGCATGGATCTCCTCCGATGGGCTCGCCCCCGGTCGGGTGCGTCATTGCCATGGCGCACATCGTCAGCGCCGTCGGCCGGCCGGGCCATATGGACGGCCCATAGTTCCGGGAGCCGGGAAGTGGAGCGAGCACCCACCAAGCGTGGCCAACGGCGGGAACTCGGTGATCTCCCAACGAGCCCCGGCTTGCGCGGCGTTGGGGCGACCCGTCGGTCGGGCCCCGGCGCGTTTCATCGGAATGTCATCGACCACTGCCACGGTCATCCGGTGACCTCGGCCGACCGCGTACCGCCTCGGAGGTGTTCCGCCTCGGAGAGCGGACGCGGCGGGCCGACTACATGGGGAGAAGATTCGAATGCGAACACGAAGGATCGCGGCCGCGTCAGCCGGTCTGCTGCTGACCACCGGGCTCTCAGTGGCACAGGGGTCCACAGCACAGGCGGCGGCTCCGTGCGAGGGCACCTACACGATCGTTGTCGGGGGCACGGGCAGCTCGTGGAACAACGACGGCTTCTACGGCAACATCCAGCAACACGTCGGGTACCCCACCCAGATTCCCAACGGGGCGAGCGCACGGGCGGGCGTCAATGAGCTGAACCGGCTGGTCCGCGACCAGCGCGCCGCGTGCCCGGGACAGCACGTCAAGATGGCCGGGTACTCCCTGGGCGCCGCGGTGGTGCACATCTGGGTCACCGAGAACTGGCCGACGTTCGACAACGTCAACGCCATTCTCATCGCGGACCCCAAGCGCCAGGGCCCGCCCGGTGCCAACGGCGGATCCGTACCGTTCGGGGGCATCGTCGGCGCTCCGCTCGCCGGTGCCGACAGGTCCTTCGGAAACGTGCCCGTCAAGACGATCTGTCACTGGGACTACGTCTGCGACGAGTCCGCCGGCATCTGGACCTATCCGGGCAACCACGTCAAGAACTACCCGGAGGACTTCAACATGGATCACCACGACGACGGCGCCAACGAGCAGTGGTACAACGGCGCCTGGTATCCCTGGTAACCACGGAAGCCCCGCTGGTACGGATGCTCGCCGGCAGGGCGGCGGCCGGCGCTGTTCGGTGGAACAGCGCCGGTCAGCTCGCGATCGCCTGTACGCCGGGCGGCAGCCGCGCTCGTCCCTGAACATCGAGGAACGCTTTGACGCCGACGGTGTCCGCGCGCCGTCGCGCCCAGAACAGGGCGACTTCCCGGAAGGCGGTCGGGGAGTCGATCGTGCGGATGGCCAGCCCTTCGGTGCTGGTGGTCCGCAGTGCGAGGCGGTTGATGACACCGACGCCGAACGCGGAGCGGACCAACGCGACCAGGGTGGTCGGCTGGTCGGTCAGATACACGATGTCGGCCCGCCCGGATGCCTCGCCGAGCGTGTGGCGCAGATCGAACCCGCCGCCGTCCTCCTCGCTGCCGGCCGGATTGCCGATGAGCGGCCGCTCCCGGATGTCCTCGACGCTGACCGACGACTGCCCGGCGAGGGGGTCGTGTTCGCGCATCACGGCGACGATGTCCTCGCGCCAGATCGCGCGATGGCAGAGCGTCGTCTCGCGCATCTTCGGCAGCAGGGGCCGGAACGCGAGGTCGACGGTCCCGTTGACGGCCATCTCCTCCAGTGTCGAGGCGTTGCCCTCGAACAGGTCGACCGTCATGCCCTGGTACTGCGACTTCAGCTCCCGCAGCACCGCCGGCAGATAGGTCGAGCTGACGCTCGGATAGCTCCCGATACTCACACGCGCGACGAAGCTGTCGAGTGTGCCGCGTGCCGCGTCGACGCCGCGCTGCAACTCCAGCAGGGCCGTCATGGCATGCCCACGGAACAGCCCGCCCGCCTCGGTCAGGCGGATGGGGCGGGCCTTGCGGTCGAAGAGCGTCACCCCGAGGGCGTGTTCGAGCGCGGCGATATGGGCGCTGACCCGCGACTGCGACAGGTGCAGTACGAGGGTGGCCGCACCGAAACCGCCCTTGTCGGCCACCGCGAGAAAGCTGCGCAACCAGGCGGTCTGCAGCGACATGGCATCCCGGGGATCGCGCGGAGGCAGGTCGTCCGTCCCGTACGTCGTCCCCGCCGGATCCGCTGTGCCCCCGAGGCGTTCCGTCCTGGGCTCTTGCACGTGGAGGCCCTCCACTCGCACCGGTTCCGCGGCCTGTGGATCCGTTGCCCGAGCGTAATGGCCCGTGCGGTGACGCCGCTACGGCGCGTCCGCCGAGGCCCGCGCGCTCACGCCGCCGTCATCCCGCCGTCCAGGACGAGGGCGGCTCCGTTGACGAATCGGCCGTCGGGGCCCGCGACGAAGGCGACCATGGCCGCGATCTCCTCCGGCGAGCCCATCCGGCCGTCGGGCTGCCGCTCCGCCATCGCCTCGCGCGCGGCGACCGGGTCCGGCGCGTTCGCCAGGATCTTCCCGATCCACTCGGTCTCCACGGTGCCGGGGCAGATGGCCACGCGGCGAATTCCCTCGCGGGCGTGGTCCACGGCGATCGCGCGGGTGAGTCCCACCAGCCCGGCCCTGGACGCGCAGTACGCCGCGCGGCGGGCCATGCCGACCTGACCCGCCACCGAGGCGATGTTGACGATCACTCCGCCGCGGCGGTCGGGCATCAGCGGCAGCGTCGCCCGCGTGGTGAAGAAGGGCCCGGTGAGATTCACCGTCAGGACGCGGTTCCCGTCCTCGTCGCTCGTCTCCAGCACGGTCACGGCCACGCCGGTCCCGGCCACGTTGACGAGCACCTGCGGGGCGCCGGCCGTCACCGCGATCTCCCGGGTCACCGCGCCGGCCTCCAGCGGATCGCACAGGTCCACGGTGAAGGCGTGCGCCTGCCCGCCGGCCTCCTGGATCCGCGCACACGTCGTGGCCAGGCCGGCGACGTCCAGGTCCAGCAATGCGACATGGTGGCCCTCGCGCGCGAGTCGCACGGCGGTGGCGCGCCCGATGCCCGAGGCGGCGCCGGTGACCACGGCGATCTTCCCGCTGAATCTCATGCCGGCACCTCTCGTGCGGAGTGGAAGCGGGCCGACGGCCGGCCCGGGGTGTCGGCGGTGCGCCGCAGCACCGATCCCGACAGGGGCCAGTCGGCCAGCTGAGCCGCGGTGAGCCCGATCGACGCCGAGGTGATGTACATGGTGCGCAGGCCGGGCCCGCCGAAGACGACGCTCGTCGGGCGCGGGACGGGCACCGGCAGCCGCTCGGCGAGGGCGCCGCGCGGGGTGAAGCGGCTCACGTGGGCGCCGTCCCAGAAGGCGCACCACACCTCGCCGTTCGCGTCCACCCGCAGCCCGTCGGGGATGCCCGGGAGCGACGACGTGTCGACGAAGACCTGACGGTCCGTGGCCGCCCCGGACTCGACGTCGAAGGCGTACCGGTAGATCACGTCGGCGCGGGAGTCCACGAAGTACATCCAGCGCCCGTCCGGCGACCAGTCGATGCCGTTGGGGCAGTAGAAGCCCTCGTCGACCACGGTGTGGACGCCACCGGCGTCCAGCCGGTGGAGCCGGCCCACGGCACGGGTCTCACCGTCCTCCAGCGAACCGGTCCAGAACCGTCCCGCCGGGTCGACCGATCCGTCGTTGAAACGGCAGGCCGGGCGGTCCGCCTCGGGATCGGCGAGGAAGGTACGGTCGCCCGTGCCGGCGTCGAGCAGATGCCAGCCGGTGCGCAGACCGGCCACGAGGACGCGCGGATCGTCGGTGAGACCGAGGCAGCCGACCTGTGCGCCGGTCTCGATCCGCCGCGGCCGGCCGGCGCCGGAGGCCTGGGCGAAAACGACCCCGGCGACGATGTCCACCCAGTACAGGGTGTCGGTGCGCGCGTCCCACAGCGGACCCTCGCCGAGGGTGGCCCGCCCGTTCCAGAACACTGATGTCACACTACGGCTCCCATCCGCCACGGCACGATCTCCTCGGTGCCGAATCCGAGCTCCTCGGACTTGCTGGGCGTCCCCGACGCCATGTCCATCAGGGCCTCGAACAGCAGTGTCCCCTGGCGGAGTTGCTCGTCACTCGACATGGCAGAACCGGCGTCGAAATCGATGTCACCGCGCATCCGGTCGTACAGCCCGGCCGTGGTGCTGATCTTGAGGCAGGGAGCGGGCCTCGATCCGAAGACCGACCCGCGTCCGGTCGTGAACGCCAGCAGGTTCGCCCCGCCCGCGACCATGCCGGTCGCCGAGACCGGGTCGTATCCGGGGGTGTCCATGAGGGTGAGACCTGGTGCCGTGACCGGCTCCGCGTAGGCGACGACGTCGTTGAGCGGGCTCGTACCGCCCTTGAGGACCGCGCCCAGCGACTTCTCCCAGATGGTGGTGATGCCGTCGGCCCGGTTGCCCACGGACGGGTTGTTGTCCAGCTCCGCGTCGTTGCGTGCCGTGTACGCCTGCCACCAGGCGATCAGTTCGTCGATACGGCGGCCGACGGGTGGTGTGGCGGCCCGCCTGCGCAGCAGGTGCTCGGCGCCGTAGATCTCGGGGGTCTCACCGAGGACGACCCGGCCACCGGCGGCGACCAGGAGATCGGCCGCCACCCCGAGAGTCGGGTTGGCGGTCAGGCCCGAGTACGCGTCGCTCCCGCCGCACTGCAGGCCGAGCGTCAGCTCCGCGACCGGAATGGGCATCCGCTCGACGCCCGCGGTCCGCGCGGCCATCGCCTCGACGCGGTCCAGCGCGGCATTGACGGTGGCGGCCGTCCCGCCCAGGTCCTGGATGACGAGCGTCTCGACGGCGAGGGCGTCGCCGAAGATGTTCCCTGGCTGGTTGATCTCGCAGCCCCGGCTGACCATCAGGACCCCGGCGACGTTCGCGTGCCCGGCGTAGCCGCGCAGGGTGCGGCGCAGGATGTCGTCACCGGCGGTGCCCTCGGCCATGCCGCAGCCCAGGTCGTGGGCGAGGGCGATGACCCCGTCCAGACTCGGCGCGGTGACGCGGGCGTCGGCGGTGTGCGCGATCATGCGGGCGACCGTCGACGAACAGTTGACGGTCGGAAGCACGGCGATGTAGTTGCGGGTCGCCGCCCGGCCGTCCGCGCGGCGGTAGCCGAGGAAATGGTCACGCGTCGGGGCGGCCGGCGGGGTCCACACCGGCGGCCGGGCGGGAGGAGCCGCGACACCGACGCTGTGCGGCCCGACGCCGAGGTTGTGCAGGTGTACGTGGGCGCCGGGCGGGATGTCCCGCAGCGCCACGCCGATCACCTCTCCGTACTTGTGCACCGGCGCGCTCTCCGCGACGGCCCGCACGGCGGCCTTGTGGCCCGCCGGGATGTCGTCGGTCACGGCGACCGTCCCGCCGGAGACCCGGATCAGCGTTCCACGCGCGACGTCGTCGCGTACGAGTCCGACGTCGTCCGCTCCGTCGCGCGGGACCAGCGGCACAACGGCCCCGGTCGGTGTCGGCGCGGTCATACGGGATCCGACGGACGCGGAGACTGAGGGGGCATCGCCATGCGGCCCAACCCAGAACGGGCGGCGCCGTACGGCGAAGCGCGAGTAGCAGGACGACGTCATCCGGAATCCGGATGACCACGGGCGGCGAGGGCCCGGCGTCCACGTGAGCCGGCCGCGGCCGGACGCGACCGCTTCGCGACCGGGCGGTGGATCCGGACCGGTCCCGGCTATCCGCCACACGGATCGACGCGTTCCGAAATACGCGATCGACGCCCTCGGGAAGCGCCGCTACGTTCATGTCCACGTTGTTAACGGCGCGTTGCCCTCCACGTCGGGCCGCGTCCGGCCATTCTCGCGCGCCAAGCCGGAGAGGAAGCCATGCCACGCCCCCACCCCACCGCACCCCCGCCTGCCCGCGCCCGCCTCGGCCGCCGTGTCGGCACCTGGATGCTGGCCGTACTGGCCGTGCTGGTCCTGGTGCCGCTCAAGACGGTGTCCGACGCGTCACCGGCCGCCGCCGACACCCGACTCGCCCCCGGCCAGTTCCAGGGCGTGCACTGGTCCCGCCTCGGAGACAACTTCACCTTCGACCGGCTGGTGCTGCAGGGGCTGTCACCGAACGACGACTACAACTCCGCCAGGACCAAGGCCGACGGGATGTTCGCCGCGTTCCAGAGCACCCTGGGCGCCAACACCGTCCGGCTGCCGATGAATCCCGCCACCGCGAGCTGGAACACGTACAACGCCGTCATCGACGCCGCGACCGCCAGAGGCTTCAAGGTCGTCCTGTCCTACTGGTCGGAGGACGGCAGCAACAGGATCACGGACAGCTACCTGCCCACGTGGAACCGGATGTGGGACACCGTCATAGCCAGATACCTGGCCAACCCGCTGGTCTACTTCGACCCGATGAACGAGCCCGTCGGCTTCACCACCGCCGAGTGGCTGAACTTCGCGGCCAATTGGATCACCCGCGCGAGTGCGGCCGGCCTCCCGAGGGACCGGATGTTCATCGAGGGCGCGCAGATCGACGGAGGCGGCTGGGGATCCGACCTGAGGCCGCTGTGCGACGACTCCCGCTTCAACGGGGTCTACCTCGCGATGCACCGCTACGCCTTTCCTTATGAGGCGCGGACCTACGCGTACTGGGTCAACGACATCAAGACCCTCATGGGCAATTGCACCGACCGCACCGTCATCGAGGAGTTCGGCGCCGACGCGGACAACGGCATCGACTACGACGCCACCCCCAGCGCCACGACCCCCAAGGAAGTCGCGTTCCTGCGCGCCATCACCGACGTCATCCACGACTACGGCCTGGGCGCGATCTGGTGCCACGGAATCGGCGGGCGGACCACGAGTCCGGACCACGACTCGCTGAACATCCTCCGGCTCTTCAGCGCGTTCGGCGGCGGCACCCAGAATCTGCCGCTGTGGGAGCCGAACCCCACGGCCGTCAACCGCCTCCTGTACGCCTTCGGCACCTCCCGTTCGAGCACGACCCGGCTGCGCAACGTCGGCTACGACGCGTGTCTCGACGTCCCCGGCGCGTCCCAGGCCAACGATGTCCGGCTCCAGGTCGCGGGCTGCGGGAGCGGCGGCAACCAACGGTGGACCCGGAAGTCCAACGGACAGATCAGCGTCTACGACGGGACGAAATGCCTGGACGCGTTCGGCTTCGGCAAGACCAACGGCACGCCTGTCGTCAGCCATGACTGCACAGGCAACTCCAACCAGCGGTGGTACTTCTTCTCCGACGGGACGGTCCGCGGAGCCGACTCCCGCCTCTGTCTGGACGCCGACCTGGCCGGCCGCCAGAACGTCCAGCTCTGGTCCTGCGGGAACGGCGACAACCAGAAGTGGCGGCCCTTCCAAGGCGTGCCGAGGAGCCTCGCCGGACACACGCGGGCCGGTCACGGACAACGTGAACCGTGACCGGCGGCATCGATCCGGCCTCCGGACTCGCCGGAGCGGGCGCGGGCATGGGCGGCAGCCCGTTGCCGCTGGACATCGTCGGCGCCGTCGTCCTCGGCGGCACCAGTCCGTTCGGCGGGCGAGGCAGCGTGCTGCGCGGCGTACTCAGCTGACCATGATCGGCCCGGCGGTGGCGATGCACTTGGTCTGGTCGGCGGCCACGGCCGCGCAGCCGTTGCCCGGGGTGGCCGTGTAGCCGGCCGGGGTGAAGATGATGACGTTGCTGTTCAGACCCCACGCGCCCGGGGGCACATTGACCCTGCCGACGGTCTCGGCGATCGTGCCGGTGATGTCGTACGTGCTGCCCGGGTAGTAGGAGATGTCGCTGCCCCATACGTACGAGTGGCTGACGCCGTACATCCGTACGACGACGCCGCACACCACAACGGACCGCCAGGAGAGCTGATGCGGCTGGGTGGGCGGGTGTCCGATGCCGTTGGGCGTGGTGACCTCGCAGGTGTACGACCCGCCACTCACGTTGTTGGTGAAGGTGACGATCGCGTTGCCTTCGGCGGCAGCCGCCGAGGGCGCCGTCGCGGAGGAGGCCGCGCGCTCGGCCGGCTCGGCAGCCTGAGCCGCGCCGGAGCCGGCCACGAGAGAGGACGCGGCGACGCCCAGCGCGGCGATGGCAGTGCCTATGGTGCGGTGAATCGAACGGGGGAGCACGGGCATACCGACCCTTCGTTGGCGCGACATCGCAGGCAGCGTTCCGGTGCTTCGGCCGTCTCGGTCGACGGCCAGAGAAATGGTGGCTTCCAACGGGCAGGCCGGTCAAGGGTTTGAACGTTCCAATCCACTGTTCGAACGTTCCAATCGCCCCTCGGACCGACCCTGTGGAAGCAACTCCCACCGATGGTAGGGGCGTTCGTACGGCCTCTTCAGTGCACGCTGGCGTGCGCGAGACCCGCGAGGCGCACGTTTCCTTCAGCGGCGGCGAGCGGGCCGCGCCCAGCGAGATGTCATCGAGGCGTACGCCGCGTACGCCGCTGCGGATTCGTCCCGGGGCCGATCGTGGCGGCGCGCAGCGCGGACCACTGCAGGACGGCGAAGCCGGCGACGGTCAGCGCCTGCACCGGGATCCAGACGGCGCCGGCCGTGGTCGGCTCCAGCCAGAGCGACAGCGCGGCGACGCTGAGGACGGCCCACAGCAGATTCGAGCCGACGACAAGCTTCACGGGCAGCCGCGGCGGCCGGCGACGGGTCGCGAGAAAGCCGACTCCGGCCCCGAACAGAGCGAGAAACACGCCCAGTCCGAGCAGGACGCTGTCGTCGACCCCGAGCAGCCGTCCGAGCGGTCCCGATACCGCGGCGTACGCCAGTCCGTTGACACCGGTGACGACGGCGTCGAGCGCGAGGAACCGGCGCAGCGTCGTCTGCGGTTCGGTGGTGCGGGAGATGCCGGCGAGCAGAGTTGCGGACATGGCGAATCAGCCTCCATCGAGGTCATACGGGCTGGTCGGAAGCCGGTACCCGGATGGAGTGCGCCATCCGGGTTCCGGTACCGCAAGCGTGCCGGGCGAAGCGGGGGGCGTCGATTACGCGCGAGGTAATGGGCTCGTCGTGCGGCACAAAGGACCCGCGCGGCACCGCTCCGGTCGTATCCTCTGTGCGATGTGACAGGGGATACGGCGCGTCGCCGTGTGGGGGCCTGTGACGGCTGTCGCGCTGGCGGGCGGTGGTGCGTGGGGGCACTGGCTGGTGGGACACCGGAGCTTCCGGTTCGGCCCGCACGATCAGCCTGTCCACGACGCGGAGCGCAACGCGGTCTACCGTCCCGATCTCGGCGGCTGGTTCGATCTCGACTCGGCCACCCTGTCCTCGTTCACGCCCGACTCACCCCTGCTGGCCTACTCGATGCCGTTCGTCGGCGCGGTCTCCAGCGCGTTCTTCGCTCTGTCGGCGGTCTGGGCCATCGGGCACCGGCGGATGCTGGGGCAGGTCTGGCTCGGCTACCTCCGGCGGCCGGTCACGATGCTGCCCCGGTACTTCCTGCTCATCGGTATCTGGGTGGCCGCCCTGACGGTGCTGGCGGTCATGAGATGGGACCAGCTGGAGACGATTCTGACGAGCGACACACCGACCGCGGTGTTCCTCGGGGCGGTCGTCGGCCAGTTGCTGCTCCCGTTCTTCCTGGTCTACCTCCCGTGGCAGGCGGACAGGCTGCTGGGACTGGCCGGCATCTATGTCCCCGACCGGCTCGTCCGCTCCCGCCGCGGCCGTGGTGCCGCCACCAAGCAGGACGCGCTGCGCGGGAGAGCCGACCAGGCCGAGCGGTTCCGCCTGTCCACGTCCCGCGACTTCTCCGCCCTGGCCTGGTCGTTGAAGGCCGACGCGCTGCTCGGCCTGATGACCGAGCGCGGCAACGACACGGACGTGCTGGAGGAGGCGCTGCGGGACGGTCCGGCGGCGCTGGGTGCTCCGCGCCACGCCCTCGACCGGGCCTTCGCCGTGATGGACCGGCCGGGCCTCAAGAACGTGGTGGCGCGGGCGTTCATGCTCCGCTACGAGTGGACCGGAACGGTGGTGAGCCTCGAACGGGCCATCGCCGTCCTCACCCCCTTGGCGGCTTGGCCCCGTCCCTGGTTCTGGTTCACCACCGCCCGGTGGCGGGACATCTGCCTGAATCTGGCCCGTGCGCTGACGTACCGTCACGAGCTGCGCGGGGATACGGCGGATCTGGAGCGGGCATTGGCTCTCGTCCAGCGAGTGGGCCGCCGCTTTCCGTCCAGGGTGCCTCATCGCCTTCTGGAGCTGCAGTTCCTGCGCTACCTGGAGACGAAGGATCCGGCGGCGCTGACCGCCGCCGTCGAGGCGGGTCTGCGCGCCGCCCCCGACCCGCGGCTGGTCCGGGCGCTGGTGG
This sequence comes from Streptomyces sp. NPDC039430, assembly GCF_055639435.1. NCBI lineage: Bacteria > Bacillati > Actinomycetota > Actinomycetes > Kitasatosporales > Streptomycetaceae > Streptomyces > Streptomyces sp. NPDC039430. Next base: position 228,998 of record NZ_JBVKAK010000006.1, read on the forward strand.
AGAGGTTCCGGCTCGACGGCGACCGGGAAGACCTCGCCAGGGCGCGAGCGCTGGCCGACCGGCTCCTGGAGGAGAACGGTCCCGGCGCCCCCGCGCACGCCGCCTGCCTCACCGCCCGCGCCCAGGCGCTCGCCGCGTCGGGCGAGGCGGACGCGGCGGCGGAATCCCTGCGAGAGGCGTCCGCCGGGTCGTCCTCCCCCCTCCAGGTACGGCTGGCCGCGGCCACCGACCTCGGTGACCTCGGTGCCGGGGGCCCGCTGTCCACGGAGGGTTACGGGCTCGCCGTCGAACTCCTGCCTCAGCTGGCCTGGATCGGACTGCGCCGCGACGACCAGCGGTGGCTGCTCAGCCGCTGGCAGGGGGTGCCCACGGCCGCCGCCGCGGCCGCGATCGCCGCGGGGCAGGTGAAGACGGCGATCGAGATCCTCGACCACGGGCGTGCCGTGATGTGGGGGCAGCTCGCCCGCCTCCGGGACGGCGCCGAGACCGTGCGCGCCGCCGATCCCGCGTCGGCACGCCGCCTCGACGAGATCCGCGCCGAACTCGACATGCCCGAGGAGGCCGAGTGGCGGTTCGACGACGCGGGCGCCGACGTGGAACGCCGCGTCAGGCTGGGGAAGGAGTGGGACGAGCTGTCGGCGCGCCTCGGTCTGACCGGGCGGCACACCTACGCGGAGCTGTCCCGGGCGGCCGCCGGTGGGCCCGTGGTGGTCGTCAACGCCAGTCCGCTGCGGTGCGACGCGGTGGTCCTGCTCCCGGACGACGAGCCGGTCCTGGTGCCGCTCGACAGGCTGGACCACGCCGAACTCGTCGCCTGGGCACGGCAGTCGGCGGACCCCGACGGCCGGCATCAGGCGATGCTCAACGTCATCGCCCCACGGCTGTGGGACGACCTCGCCGTTCCCGTGCTGCGCGCCGTGGCACCGCACCTCGGCCGGACGCGGCGGATCTGGTGGTGTCCGACGGGGCCGCTGGCCGCCCTGCCCCTCCACGCGGCGGGGCACCACTCCCGGCCCGGCGGCCCCGCCCTGCTGGACGAGGTGATCTCCTCCTACACCCCCACCGTCAGCGCCCTGCTGCGGTCGGCCGCACGGGTGGTGACTCCGCGTGGGGGCCTCGCCGTCGCGGTGCGTCAGACCCCGGGCAGGTCGGAGCTGCCCGCCGTCGACGAGGAGACCGAGGAGTTCCTCCGCTGCTTCCCCGGCGCGCCGGTGCTGCGCGCGGCGCGCGCCGACGACGTTCTCGCACGGCTGCGCGACGCCCACTGGGTACATGTCGCCTGCCATGCCGACGCCTCAGGACTCGCCGTCACCGACGGCGTCGTCTCCCTGGAACAACTCGCCGATCTGCGCCTGGACGGTGCCGAGTTCTGCTACTTGTCGGCCTGCAGCACCGCCGCGCCCGACCCGCGTGCCTACGACGAAGCGGTCCACATGGCCGCGCTTCTCCATCTGCAGACATTCGTGCACGTGGTCGGCACCCTGTGGGAGATCGACAGCGACAGGGCCCTCCACGCGGCCCGGGAGGTGTACCGGACGCTGACCGAAGGGGGCGCACCCGACGGTACGCGGTCCGCGCGGGCCGTCCACGCCGCGGCGCTGTCCCTGCGCCGGCTGGCCCCGGACGACGTCGACGTCTGGTCGTCGCTGCTGCACATCGGACCGTAGAACCGCACATCGGACACCAAGGAGTGGAACAGTGCCCTTTTCCGCACGACGCCTGCCCTGGCGGCGTCAGCCGCGCCGGGCGGCCCCCGGTTCCGGCGACCCACGCGCGGCCGCCGCCACCGAATCCGTCGCCGAATCCGTCACCGAGTCCGTCACCGACGAGCGAGCCGCCCTGCAGTGGCTGTGCGCCAACCTGCCCGGACTCAGGAGCAAGGCCGACAGCTTCGGGTGGCGGTCCGAGCTCGAACGGGAGCTGACCGAGGTCCGCGCGGGCAAGGCCGCCACCGAGGCGTTGCGCGAGCTCCGGCTCCGCCGCGACGGAACCCGCGGCTCCGGACTTCCCGCCGATGACACCTGGCAGGAACGGCCCGCCGTCGAACGGTTCCGGTGCCCGCGCGGCCGCTGCCCCGCCCGGGGGCGGAACGCCGACGCCACCGAACCTCGCTGCCACATCGAGAACGCTCCGATGGCGGCCGAGGACGGCGGCTGATGGACGGCATCCTCTCCGATCTCGCCAAACGCGTCGCCGATCGGTGGTTCGCCTTCCTCGTCCTGCCCGGCGTGCCGTTCACCGCGCTCGCGATCGTCGCCTGGGCGATGACCCCGGCCGGCGCGGGCCACGCGCTCGATCTCGACTACCTGGTACGGCGTCTGGACACGCTCGGCGCCACCGCCCGCACCGCCAAGGGCGCCGTCATCGGCTGCCTGCTGGTCGCCGGTGTCACTGTCGTGGCCGTGCTCGTGAGGGAACTGAGCACGGCCGTGAACCGGCTCTGGCTGGGCAGATCGGCCGTCCTGTGCCGGATCATGCGCCCGGGACTCCGGCGCCGCCGCCGGCTCGCCCTCGACAGCGCCCGGCGCGGCGCCTACGCCGTCCCCGAGCGCTATCTGCCCCACCGCGCCACCTGGATCGGTGACCGCTTCGCCCTCGTGGACGAACGCGTGGCCGTCCAGTACGGCGTGTCCCTCTCCCGGGCGTGGCCGCGCCTGTGGCAGCTGCGTGACGACCGGATCACCAAGGTCGTCTCCGCCGCCTGGGACGACTACGCAGCCGCCACCGTGCGCGTCGCCTGGGCCGTGCCGTACCTGGCCGTCTCGCTCTTCTGGTGGCCGGCCTGCCCGGTGGCCCTCGCCCTGGCACTCCTGGGCTGGGCCCAGGGGCGCCGCGCCGCGGATGATTTCTGCCTCAGCTGCGAAGCGGCCGTCGACATGCAGATCCGGCGCCTGGCACACGTCGTGGGCGTCCCCCTGCCCCACCAGCGCGTGACCGTGACCGAGGGCCGGCGGATCGACGGCATCCTCGCCAAGGGGGCCTATCTGCCCCGGCCGGACGCGGACCTGCCGCGGGGCGGGTGACGACGCCGCGGGCGGGCGAAGGCTCGCCACCGGGCTCGCGCGGGGCGGGCGCCCTTTCCGCCGCGTCCCGCCCAGGCCCTCTCGTGTGGATCCTGCCGGGCTCGCGTGCCCCGGCACCGCTCCCTGATCCGGCCTGATCCACACGAAAGACCCTGGCGGACACACCTCCGCACCCCACGTATCCTCGTCCTCGTGCCAGCCTCACCCCTGCGTCACGTCGCCGTCCTCGTGCTCGAAGGGGCGAAACCGCTCGACGTCGGCATTCCCGCGCAGGTGTTCACGACCCGCGCGAGCATGCCGTACGAGGTGCGGGTGTGCGGCGCCGCGCCCGGTCTCGTGACCGGCGGCGACGGCCTGTCGTACTCCGTCGCCCACGGCATCGAAACGCTCGCGTGGGCCGACATCGTGTTCGTTCCCGGCTACCGGCATCCGGACCGTGAGGACCCGCCGCGGGCCGTCGTCGACGCGCTGATCGCCGCCCACCGCCGGGGCGCGCGGCTCGCCGCCATCTCGACGGGCGCCTTCGCGCTCGCCGCCACGGGCCTGCTCGACGGGAAGCGCGCCACGACGCACTGGCATTACACACGGGCGCTCGCGGCGAAACGTCCGCTCGTGCGGGTCGACGCGAACGTGCTGTTCGTCGACGAGGGCAGCGTGCTGACGTCGGCCGGCGCCGCCTCGGGCATCGACCTGTGTCTGCACATTCTGCGCGGCGATCTGGGGGTGTCCGCGTCGAACCACGCGGCGCGGCGTCTGGTGGCGGCCCCCTACCGCAGCGGCGGTCAGGCGCAGTACGTGCCGCGCAGTGTGCCCGAGTCGCTCGGCGAGCGGTTCGCCGCCACCCGGGAGTGGGCACTGCACCGGCTCGGCGAGCCCCTCACCCTCGACATGCTCGCCCGGCACGCGGCGGTGTCACCGCGCACGTTCTCGCGGCGCTTCGTCGAGGACACCGGGTACACCCCGATGCAGTGGGTCATGCGGGCACGCATCGACATGGCCCGTGAGCTGCTGGAGCGTTCGCAGCGGGGCATCGAGCGGATCGCCGCCGACGTCGGGCTCGGCACCGGCGCCAATCTGCGGCTGCACTTCCAGCGCATTCTCGACACGACGCCGAGCGAGTACCGGCGCACCTTCACCCAGGGGCAGTAGCCCGGCGGCACCACCTGGCGTGATCCTTTTGGACCGTGGCGACCACGCCGCTGTCACCGGCGGAGGCCGCGCGAGAGCCTGATGGCGAACTCGAAGGGACACCACTCATGACGCGTATCGCCATCAACGGATTCGGCCGCATCGGACGCAATGTGCTGCGCGCACTGCTCGAACGTGGCAGCGACCTGGAGGTCGTCGCCGTCAACGACCTCACTGAGCCCGCCACCCTCGCGCGGCTGCTCGCCTATGACACGACGGCGGGCCGGCTCGGCCGCCCCGTGACGGTCGACGGGGACACCCTCGTCGTCGACGGCCGTCGTATCACCGTGCTCGCCGAGCGCGAACCGGCGCGGCTGCCGTGGGCCGGGCTCGGCGTCGATGTCGTACTTGAGGCGACCGGCCGGTTCACGTCGGCCGCGGCCGCCCGCGCCCACCTCGACGCGGGCGCGACAAAGGTACTCATCAGCGCGCCGGCGGACGGCGCCGATGTCACACTCGCGTTCGGGGTCAACACCGACGCGTACGACCCGGCCGCGCACACGATCGTCTCGAACGCCTCGTGCACGACCAACGCGCTCGCCCCGCTGGCCGCGGTGCTCGACGGGCTCGCCGGCATCGAGCACGGCTTCATGACGACGGTGCACGCCTATACGCAGGAGCAGAACCTCCAGGACGGTCCGCACCGCGACGCCCGCCGGGCCCGCGCGGCCGCTGTCAACATCGTGCCGACCACGACAGGCGCCGCCAAGGCGATCGGCCTCGTGCTGCCGAACCTCGACGGCAAGCTGTCGGGCGACTCGATCCGCGTGCCGGTCCCCGTGGGATCGATCGTCGAACTCAACACCACCGTCGCCCGTGACGTGACACGCGAGGAGGTGCTGGCGGCGTACCGCGCCGCGGCGGAGGGGTCGCTCGCGGGCGTACTCGAATACTCGGAGGACCCGCTCGTGTCGTCCGACATCACGGGCAACCCGGCCTCGTCGATCTTCGACTCGGCTCTCACCCGCGTCGACGGCCGTCATGTCAAGGTGGTCGCCTGGTACGACAACGAGTGGGGCTTCTCGAACCGCGTGATCGACACGCTCGAACTCCTCGCCGCCGGCTGACCGGTGTCGCCCGGCGGCCGGCTCACCCCTTGACGGCCTCCGCGATCCGCAGGGCGGCCTGGTCGGCGTGGCGGACGAAGTGGCGTACCGGAACGGCGTGTTGGGCGAGGCCCGTACTGATCTCGCGGCGGCCGGGAAAGGCGGCCGCCCCACCGGATTCCTTCGGTGGGGCGGCCGTTTCCCACACCGTCCGTTACCTGATGAGCCGTACGGCGTCGGCGACGACGAATCCGTCGCCGGCGTCGGAGAGTTCCACGGTGGCTTCCCGGCCGGCGGTGAACGAGTAGCTGCCCAACGACACCCACTGACCGCCACGTACCCGTTGGTCGATACGCACGGTGCTGTCGCCGTCGGCGTGGTGGACGACGTAGGGCGCGTTGGAGGCACGGTTGGCGTGTGCCGCGTACCAGACGGACACGTCGTACGTCCCGTCGGCCGGCACGTCCAGCCGCCAGCGCACCACCGAGCTCCCCGTACCCGCGGGATGGGTCCGGTAGTTCGAGCCGTAATACCCGGCGGCACCCGACGCGTTGTTCCACGTGCCCGACACCACTTCGTAGTGCGCGGCGTCGTCGTTGTCCGCGACGAGACCGTGGTACGTGGTGCGTACCGCGTCGGCGACGACGTATCCGTCGGCCGCGTCGGAGAGTTCGACGGTGGCCGGCCGGCCGGCGGTGAACAGGTAGCTGCCCAGTGAGACCCACTGACCGCCGCGTTCACTTTGGTCGACGCGCACGGTGGTGGAGCCCTGGGCGTGGTGGACGACGTAGGGCGCGTTGGAGGCACGGTTGGCGTGTGCCGCGTACCAGACGGACACGTCGTACGTCCCGTCGGCCGGCACGTCCAGCCGCCAGCGCACCACCGAGTTCCCCGTACCCGCGGGATGGGTCCGGTAGTTCGAGCCGTAGTACCCGGCGGTGCCGGTCGCGTTGTTCCACTCTCCGGAGACCGTTTCGTACGTGGACGAGTCGTTGTCCGCGACGGCGCCCCGGTAGGCGAGGCGGATGGCGTCGGCGGCGACGGTCCCGTCAGCGGCGTCCGAGAGTTCGACCGTGCCCCCACCGCCCGCGGTGAACGCGAAATCACCGAGTCGTACCCATCGGCCCCCGCCGGAGCGCTGGTCCACCTCGACCGTCTCCTGGCCTTCGGCGTGGCGGATCGCGTAGGAGGCGTTGGACGCCCGGCCTGTGCCGGGCGGGTACCAGGCGGAGACCTCGTACACACCGCTCATCGGAACGTCCGGCCGGAACCGTACGGTGGCGGTGCCGGTCCCCGCGGCATGCGTGCGGTGGCTCTGCCCGTACTCCCCCGGCGCCTTCTCCACCCTGGTCCAACTGCCCGACACCACCTCGGAACCGGCGGCGGAGTCATTGTCCGCGACCGCCTTCGGGGGGTCGGCGGGGTGCCCGCCCGAGGTCAGGAACAACTGGTCGGCGGTGATGACGCTGCCACCGCCGCGCCCCTGGCCCGCCAGGGTGAACCGGATCGAGTGCCGCCCGGCTGTCAGCGGGGCCGTTCCCAGCCGGTAGAGCTGATAGCCCTCACCCACCGTCATGGTCGGGTCGACGAGCCCCTGACCGAGTGCTGTGCCGTCGACGCTCGTACGTATCTGTCCCCGGTCGGCTCCGCGGTGCAGCCGTACGGCCACCTCGTAGGTGCCCGCCGCGGCGACGTCGAACGGGACATCGACGTAGCGGCCCACCGCCGGGGCCGGGTAGCGCAGCGTCCTGCCGCCCCGCGCGTTGGCGTCGGACACGGCCGGCGCCGCCGCACCCGTGTCGGTGCGGGCTTCCGCGGTGGCCAGTTCGTACGCCTGCTGGGAGAGCCCGGGACCGGTGGCGAGGCTGTCCCGTCCCCGGGTCAGCCACTCAAGGTCGAACCGGGCGACCGAGATCCGCTCGGGAAAGCCGGCGTCCTCGCCGTCCCGGCCGTAGACCAGCAGGATCGTGCCGTCCGACAACCGGGCGAGATCGGAGTAGTAGGACATACCCGGGTTGATCACCCGGCTGTACCGGTAGCCCGCTCCCCCGTCGTACGAGACCGAGACGGTCATGTTCTCCCGGGCCGACGCGTCCGGCCCGCTGAACAGGACCCGGTCGACCGGGCCGCGGCTGTACTGGAGCACGCTCGCGTCCACCGAGACGAACTGTCCGGTCGAGCCGTCGATCGCGGGCGCGGACCAGTTCGCGCCCCGGTCCGTACTGGTCGCGGTGACGCGGTAGCGGGTGCCGCCCGAGCCCCACCGCCCGTTGAGGACCACGGACCCGTCGCCGCGTTCGTAGACACGGCTCTCATTGACCGGGTACGCGACGGACATCGGTACCGGGGCGCTTCGCCGCCAGGAGCCGGGGTCGCCGTGGGCGTCGCTGTACAGCATCTCGATGCCGTAATTGCGGTCCGGGTCGGGGGCGCGGTGCTGGACGGGCATCAGCAGCCGGCCGTCGCGGAGCTGTATCCCGTGGCCGGGCACCGGGCTGTTGAGCGTCCAGCCGTGCGGGTTCGACGCGAACAGCGGGGTCAGATCCTCGGGGGCCGACCAACTGGCCCCGGCGTCGTCGCTTCGCTTGACGAAGATGCCTCCACCGGATCCCTTGTAGAACAGGCAGACCCGGCCCGTCCGCTCGTCGACCACCGGCGTCGGGTTGCCCCAGCTCTGGCCCGTCTGCCTCGGAACCACGGGCACACCGGCCGACCAGGTACGCCCTCCGTCCACACTGCGGCGGACCAGGAGATCCTTCTCCCCGCCGTCGCCCACCGTGAACCGGCCCTCGGTGAAGGTGAGCACCACGTCGTCGGGCAATGCCTGCCCGTTGCCCGCGGGCGGCACGATTCCCGCGGGAACGACCGCCAGGCCCTGCACATGGAAGCTGGCGTACGCGTCGTCGTCCGTCGAGTCCCAGAGCTCGGACTCGGCGAACGAGCCCGTATCGGCGCCCGTATCGGCGCCCGTGCCGACGCGCGCGTCGGCAGGGGCCGCGACCGCGTCCACGCCCTGTCCCACGCGCCCCGCCGGCGCCCCTGCCGCTCCGCTCTCCGCCGCTGTCGCCACCGGCGCCGCCAGGGCCACCGACACGAACAGACTCATCCCCATGATTCGAAGCATCGTTCTTCGGAACCGGCGCTTCATTCCTTGCCCCCTCGCGACATACGCCCATCGCCGACGCGTTCGCGCCCGTCGCCATGAGCGTCCCCACCCGACCGGAAGGCGTCGAGCCACCGCCGATTATGTCGCGCGGCGACGCGCCGGACGGGAGCAGCCGGCTCCGCCTTTCGGGATGCCGGAGCCGGCCGCCGGCCGCGTCATCGCTCAGTGCTTGACGCCGCTGATCTCATTGGGTGCCGCGGGCAGGGTGACGGAGGCGAGTTCCCTGCCCGTCTCGATGTCGATGGCGTGGATCTTCCTGGTCGCGGGGTCGGTGACGTACGCGGTGTGTTCACGGACGAAGAGGGCGGGGCGCGGCTGCTGCCAGTCCAGCGGCTCCTGCCAGGCGCCGGTGACCGGGATCGTCCTGGTGACCTTGGCGGCCTCGGGGTCGATCACATGAATCCCGCCGTCGGTGCCGAGGACGAGTCCTTCGCCGTGCGGGCCCCGGGCCAGGGAGCGGAAGGTGTAGCTGGTGCCGAGGTCGAGCAGTCGCAGCTTTCCGGTCGTGGTGTTGATCAGCGAGACCTGCTGGGGACGCTCAAGTTCGGCGTCCTTGTCCTTCTTGAAGTCACCGAGGACGACCGGGGACCGGTCGGACCCGGCCTGGTTGCCGATCCGGCCGTAGGCCGTGGGGCTCTTCACCTTGGTGATGGCGCCGTTCCTGTAGATGAGGACACCGTCCTCGCAGCCGACGACGACCGCTTCGTCCTTGGCGGTGGCCTCTCCGTGGACGCCCGCGCAACCCTCGTTGCGGGTGACCTCCTTGCGGTCCTTGTCGAGGACGACGATGCCGGTGCGCTTCTCCTCGGTGCCCAGCGTGCTGACCAGTTGGCCGTTCTCCAGTTCGATGGCGACGCCGTGATGGGGTGCCGCGGAGGTGTACGTGGTGGTGGCGGGCCTGCCCTTGGCGAGGTCGTGGGGGTCGAAGACGGTGACCTGTCCGGTGCCGTCGCTGAACAGGACGGTCTTGTCCGCGTGCCGTACGACGTGGCCGGGCTTGGGCCCCTTGAACTCGATGTCGGTGAGCCGCTGGTTGACGGCGTCCATGACACGGAAGCCCTCCGCGGTGGAGAGCATGACGTGACGGTCGTCCCCGACGGGGTTGACGCGGTTGAAGCCGGCCAGGGGTATGTCCTTGACGACCTTGAGGGTCTGGCCGTCGAGGATGTGGAGGCCGCCCTCGTAGGTGGTGACGAGCGGGTTGGCGACCGGCCGCGCCGCGGCGCCGGAGGTGCTCCGGTCCTGCTCGGCCGCCGGCGGGCCGGCGGTGTCGGTGCCGCAGGCGGTCAGGGCGAGGGCGGTGGCGATCAGGAGGGTGATGCCCGCCGCGGCGCGGGGGCGTGTGGTGGTGGTCATGGGGTTTTCCTTTCGGTGCCCGCTGTTGGGCGGGCGGTGGTGGACGCGCCGAGGCCGTCGGCTATGGCCGCGGTGTTGGCGCGCATCATTTCCAGGTAGGAGGCGGCGCCCTTGCCCCGTTCCGTCAGGGATTCGGAGAACAGGGGCAGGACGCGTACGTCCACGTCGCTTTCCTGTTTGAGGACCTGGGCGAGACGGTCGGGCTGGGAGGAGTCGGCGAAGATCGCCGGCACCCCCGCCGTTTCGATCGCCGTGGCCAGGGACTTGAGATCCGAAGCGCTGGGTGAGGCGAGGGTGGTCCCGCTGGGGATGACGGCTCCGATGACGCGGAAGCCGAAGCGCCGCGCGAGGTAGCCGAAGACATGATGGTTGGTCACCAGGTTGCGTTTGTTCGCCGGTATCGCGGCGAAGCGGCCGCTCATCCAGGTGGAGAGGCCGGCGAGCCGCGTGTCGTAACGTGCGGCGTTGGCACGGACGGTGGCGGCGTCGGCACCGTCGACGTGCTCGGTCACCTGGTCGGCAATGAGCCGGACCGCGGCGCGTACGCGTGTGGGGTCGGTCCAGAAGTGCGGATCGGGCCGGCCGGCCATGTCGTCCGACGCGTACGTGAGCGGGCCGACGCCGTCACCGACGGCGAGCGCGGGTACGCCCGCCTCCCGCGCGGCTTCGACGTGGCGCAGGATGTTCTCCTCCAGTCCGAGCCCGTTGTAGACGATCAGATCGGCTTGTTCGACCGTCGCCGCCTGCGGTGCGGAGATGCCGAAGGAGTGGGGGTCGGCGCCGGGCTTCATCAGGACGGTGACCTCGGCCTGGTCACCGACGATCTCCCGGGTGATGTCACCGAGGATGTTGGTGGTGACCACGACACCGGGACGCTCCGCGTCGATGGCGGGGGCGCAGGCCGTGAGTCCGAGGAGCACCGCGCCGACCAGGGCGAGGACGGTGGCCGGGGTGACGGTGTGCCACCGGGCTTCGGTGCGGTGCGTCATCGCCCGGTCTCCACCATGTACGCCGGGGTGGCATCGAGGGAGAAGGTGCGGGCCCGGCGCAGCCGGTCGTTGAAGTCGATCTCGTACACCTTCCGTCCGGCCGGGTCGTTGACGTACGCACGACTGGTGTCCACCTCGATGACCGGCGCCGGGCCGTCGGTGATCGGTGGCAGCAGCGGGGTGCGGGCCGTCCGCTCGCCGGTGGCCAGGTCGTAGGCGCTCAGGCTTCCGTCGGTGCCGAGGGCGAGCAGCGGACTTCCCTCCCCGGCCGTGTTCACGGCGGCGACCGGGCCGGTCTCGATCCGTTTCCAGGTCCGCTTGGTCACATCGAGGACCCAGGCCGCCTCCGGCCCGGCCTCGGCGGTGAGGGTGGTGCTCCCGGCCCGGTGGCGGAACTCGGCAGCCCGCTCGGCCGGTGCCACAGCCGCCCCGTAGGGGATCTTCCGCGCGCTGAACGCGCCGCCGCTCTCGCCGACCAGCAGGGCGCCGTCGGCACAGCCCAGGACCACGCCACGGCGAGTGGGCGCCGTACCGCGCGGTTCGGGACAGGTCTCGCCCGGCGAGGCCACCAGGCCGCCGGTCCTGTCGCGGATCTCGACGCGGTCGCGGGCGGCCCCGGCGCCGGGTACGACGAGGTGCTCCTCGTAGGGCACTACGGGGGCAGTGGCGCCGGGCAGCGCCCGGCCCGCCAGCAGCACCCGGCCCGCGCCGGGGTGTGCTTGCTCCAGCGCCTCGCGGTCGAACAGGCGAACAGAACCGTCACCGAAGGACAGGGCGGTGATCCCGGGGTCGGAGTGGGCGCGAACCGGTCCGGGGCCGCTGACGGCACCGGCCGGGCGGATGGGCGCACGGTAGTAGTGCACGTGGTCGCCGTGGTCCACCGTCCACGCACCGCCGTCGACGATCTCGGCTCCGGTGCCGGTGGCCAGGTAGGCGAAGCGTCCGTCGGTGGTGATGCCCCGCACGGGCCCGACCCGCCGCAGGGGCGTGACAGCCCCGGTGATCAGGTCGAGTACGCGTACCGTGCCGGTGGCCGCGTCGGCCATGACCAGCCGGGACTGCTGCTCGGCGGCCTCCTGCGCGCCTTCGACATAGCCGTGCGGTACCGGCTCCTTCGTCTCCTCCCCGGCCGGCTCCGGCTGCTTGCCGCCGGAGCACCCCGAGGCGAGCAGGCAGGCGGCGAGGACCACCGCGGTGGAGGTTTTCCTGAGGTCGGTCACGAGGGCACCTTGTCCGTGCGCGGCCCCGGCCGCGCTATGAGGGTGAACGCGAGCCGGGACAGCCGCGGGCGGCTGTTGACATGTCCGGCGGCGAGGTGGGAGAGCAGGAACTGCAGAACGGCGATGGCGGAGATGGTCGCTCCGGCCGCGGTCCCCGCGTGCCAGGACACCAGCAGCCCCAGGAACACCGCGGCCGAGCCGAGCACCGCCGCGCCGATCATGATCACGGGGATCCGGCGCGCCCACGGCAGCACCGTCGCCGGCGGGGCGATGAGCAGACCGAAGACGAGCAGGGTGCCCACGATGTGGAACGAGGCGACGATCGCGAGCGTCAGCAGCCCCAGCAGGACGGCGTGCGCCGCCTTCGGCCGCAGGCCCAGCGTGTGCGCCTTCCGCTCGTCGAACGCCAGGGCGACGAAGGGCCGGTAGCCCAGTACCGAGATCACCAGGGCAAGGGCGAGAGCTGCCCCGAGCAGGACGAGGTCGCCCTGGCGTACGGCGAGCACATCGCCGAACAGGAACCCGGTCAGGTCCACCGCGAAGGACTGCGAACGGGAGACGATGATCACTCCCAGCGACAGCATCCCGACGAACAGCAGCCCGATGCTGGTGTCCTGGGAGAGCCGGGGCGATCTGCCGACCATCGTGACGCCCGTGGCCATGACGACCGCGCTCACCGCCGCCCCGGCCAGCGGATTGCCCCCCAGCAGGGAGGCGAGGGCGATGCCGGGCAGCATTCCGTGCGACATCGCGTCACCGAGGAACGCCATCCCCCGCAGAACCACCCACGTACCGGCGAGAGCGCAGATCAGCGACACCAGTACGCCGCCCCACAGAGCACGTTGCACGAAGGCCCCCTCGAAGGGGCCCATCAACCATTCCATGAAGCGGGACCCTATAATGAAAATGATTATCAATACAAAGGAGGTTCGTCATGACGGATCCGGAGCAGGTGCCGCGGGTCTCGCTCAGAGGTGTCTCGGCGGGGTACGCGCGCACCACCGTCCTGTCCCAACTCGACCTCGACATAGCGCCCTTGACGGTTACGGCGGTGCTGGGGCCGAACGGGTCGGGCAAGTCGACGCTGCTGGGACTCCTGGCCGGCGTGATTCAGGCGACATCGGGGACGGTGGTCCACCGCACGAGCGTGCGGCCGGCGTTCGTCACGCAGCGCGGCGCGGTGGCCGACGCCCTGCCGCTCACGGTGCGGGAGACCGTGGCCATGGGACGCTGGGGCCGGCTCGGCCTCTTCCGGCGCCCCTCCGCGGAGGACCGCGGGGCGGTGGAGTCGGGCATGGAGCGGCTGGACGTCGCCGGCCTGGCGGAACGGCAGTTGAGCGAGCTGTCGGGGGGCCAGCGCCAGCGCGTCCTGGTCGCCCAGGGTCTGGCGCAGGGCGCCGATCTCCTGCTGCTCGACGAGCCGGCCGCCGCTCTCGACGGCCCGGCCCGCGAAAAGATCACGCGGGTCCTCGACGAGATGGCGGCCGAGGGGGTGACGGTTGTTCAGGCCACACACGACGTCACCGCGGCCCGCCGGGCAGGACGCTGTCTGCTGCTCGACGGCGGCCGAATCGTGGCGGCGGGCCCTCCTCCCGAGGTGTTGCCGACGTCCTCGGCGCTGCCCTCGCGCAGCCGGTGACGACGGCACCGGCGTCCGGAGCACGACGTACCGTCCCCTCGGCCACTTCGCCCGCATGGCGGCGACTGGCTCCGGTGTCGCGAACGCCTCACTTCGCGGCTTCGGCGGAGGAGCCCGGACCGTTTGCCCTCTTGACGGCCACTCACCTCATGGTGATTAGCTGAAGACCTGCCACCTGTCGTGGACATGATCAGGAGGAACCTGATGTCCCCTGCGCGATGGCTCGCCGGCATCGTTCCGCTCGGACTCACCGGCACGCTTGCCCTCGGACTCGTCGGCGTACTTGTCCTCGGGCACGTGACCACCGCCGCACCCGCCGAAGCCGTCACCGCGGTGACGGACGACCAGCCGTCGACGCTCGGCCGCCCCCTCGTCGGCGGCGCGGATCCGAGCGTCATCAAGGCCGGCGACCTCTACGTCTCCGCCAAGTCCGTGGACGGCGGCATCGCGGTGCGGTCGGCGTCCACCCTGGAGGGGGTCGCCACCGCACCCAAGCACCAGGTGTGGCAGGACACCGGCAACCTCGGCGAGGTCTGGGCCCCGGAGATCGTGCACCACGACGGTCACTACCGCATCTACTTCGCCGCCGGCACCGGTGCCGCCCACCGGATGTACCACATCAGCTCGGCCAGTCCGGACACCGGCTACTCCGCCGCCACCAAGGTCGCGCTGCCCGACGACAAATGGGCCATCGACGGGGTGCCGTTCACCTTCGGCGGCCAGCGCTGGTTCGTGTGGTCCGGCTGGTCCGGCGACACCAACGTCGAGCAGAACCTGTACATCGCCCGGATGAGCGGTCCCACCACGGCCACCGGCGGCCGTTACGTCATATCGCAGCCGCGCGAGCCGTGGGAACGGGTCGTGGGCAACCCCTACATCAACGAGGCGCCCCAGCCGATCGCCGACCCCAGCGGGCAGTTGCACATCGTGTACTCCGCGAACGGCAGCTGGAGCAGCCAGTACTGCATCGCCGATCTGCGGCTGCGGGCCGGCGGCGACCCGGCATACGTGTGGGACTGGTACAAGAGCAACGGCTGTCTGTTCGGCTCGCACGCCCCGACCATGATGGCGGGCTGGGACCCCACGCTGAACGTCGACGGCCCCGGCCACCACACGTTCGTCCTGCCGCGCGGCGACATCGCCGCCGGCCCGCCGTCCGGCAACCGGTTCCCGACCATGTTCCACGCGGTCGCCAAGGGCACACCGTATTCATGGGCCAACCGCTACTGGTACACCGGCACGGCCGTCTGGTGGGGCAACACCACGTACCGCCGGGCCAACGTCCCCGGCGCCACCAGCACCGTCGGGTACAGCCTCAAGTTCTTCGAGTGAGAACCCATCCGGGCTCGTCGCGACCGCCTCCGCGAACCGTCGGTGCGCTGCCACCGGCCACGCCTGTCGCTGTCCGATGTCCCTCGCGAGGAGGAGCCCCCATGTTCGACCTGCCCGCACTCTCCCGACGCCGCTTCCTCGGAGCGGCAGGCGCGATCGGACTCACCGGTGCGTTCGGGGCCGGGACGGCGGGCACCGCCCCGGCGGCGGACGGCAACAGCGTCGTACCCATCAACTGGCCGGACCTGGGCTCCTACTCAGGGGCGGACGCCGCCGGACCCCGAGTGACAGCCGTCCTCGCCGGGAGCGCCCGTTATCTGATCGGCCCCTGGTACGCCGCCACCTACACCCACTACCTTCCCGACGGCCATATCGACCTCAAGGGAACCGACGAGCGGGCTGTCCGGCTGCCCGCCATGGCCGCGGTCGCCGCCACCACGGCCCTGGTCACGGACACGTACGACCCCAGGACGCTCTCGGCCGCGAACGCCACCATCCGGACGAACGCCGCGCCCAGTGGTTGCGCGAGGCGCACCTCAAGCCGTTCACCGACCGCACCGTCACCAGCGCGGCCCCTCTCGCCTCGGTCCTGGAGCAGGTGGCGCACGACGGCTTCGCGCTGGTGGACCACGAGTTGGAGGAGGGGCTGCGCTCGGTCGCCGTCCCGCTCCTGGGACGCGATGGGCGGGTGATCGCCGCGGCCAATGTCTCCCTCCAAGCCGGCCGTACCTCCGCCGACGAGGCGCGCGAGACCGTCCTGCCCGCCCTGCGGGCCGCGGCCAGGCGGATCAGTGCCGATGCCGCGCTGATCTCCGAGGTACATCTGCTGCCCTTCGTCTGAGGCCGGCTCGGCCGGTGATCTCGGCCGTTGCCGCTGGGGCACGGTCGGAGTCGCGCGCCATAACGGACTGCACGGGGTACTTCCTCTCGGTGTCGGAGCGGGCCACCGTCCAGATGCTGCTCGACAAGATCGCCGCCGGAGTCCCGGGGGCGACGGCTCGGTATCAGCACGGAGATTCTGGTGGTGTCCCGGGCGGGAAGAGACGGTCCCGCCCGCTGTCGGAGTAGTCGCGGCCTGTGGCCACGCACAACTGCCGGAACCACGCGCCGGGGCTCACGACATAGGACTGGCGCCAGCCAGTGGAATCCGTCGAAACCGGACCTCGCCACCCGCTACGCGCGCCTCGGCCGGGCCCGCGCCGTCGCCGCCGAGGTCCTGGCCGAGCGACGCGCCAAGCTGCTGACCGCTGGACCGGCTGGTCCCCAACTGGTCCCCAAGAACGACGAAAAGGCGGTACCGGATCTCTCCGATACCGCCTGCGACCCGCGAAAACGCTGGTCGGGACGACAGGATTTGAACCTGCGACCCCTTGACCCCCAGTCAAGTGCGCTACCAAGCTGCGCCACGTCCCGATATGTGGCCCCGGTGGGGGAGGAAAATCCCCCGGTCGGCCACACACGAGAACATTACCTCACTCCGAACGGCGAGAAGACGCGCCCCGTCCGCGCGACAATCGGCGTATGAAGGAGAACCGGCGGGATCGTGACGACGAGGGGCGGGCGCGGAGTGCGCGGCCGCGGGATGGGCTGGGGCGACCGTTGGCGTATGGGGTTCCTGGCGTGGAGCGGGGGCCCGAGGGCGTGGTGCGTACGCCCGGGGAGACGCTTTCGGAGGCGCAGCGGCTGCTCGACGCGGGGAAGCCGTTCCATGCGCACGAGGTGTTCGAGGACGCGTGGAAGTCGGGGCCCGACGCGGAGCGGGCGCTGTGGAAGGGGATGGCTCAGCTGGCGGTCGGGCTGACGCACGCCGCCCGGGGCAATGCGACCGGTGGGGCGAGGCTGCTGTTGCGGGGCGCGGAGGCGATCGCCCCGTTCCGTGGCCCGTACGGTATCGATGTGCCCGGACTGACCTCCTGGGCGCGGGAGTTGGCGGTGCGGGTGGCGGGCGGGGAAGAGGTGGACGCGGCCCGCGAGGCTCCTCGGCTGACGTCGCTCACTCACTGAGCAGGATGACTTCGAGCGTGCGCGGACCGTGTACGCCCTCCACCCGGTCGAGTTCGATGTCGCTGGTCGCGGACGGTCCTGAGATCCAGGTCAGCGGACGGGTGGGGTCGAGCCGGGGCATGGCCTGCGGTACGGAACCGACCACCTGGTCGGCGGTGCGTACGACGCAGATGTGATGGTCGGGGATGAGTGTGATGCGGCGCCTTCCCTGGTCGGGGGCCGCGTCCAGGACCAGTGTGCCGGTCTCCGCGATGGCCAGGGCGCAGCCCGTGATCACACTGTCCACGACGTCGAGTTCCCGCGCCGTGGAGCTGGGATCGTCCTCGAACCTGATCAGATCGGTGCCCACCGAGGAGAGCGCGGAGAGCCACAGGGCCGGGAGGAGCGGAGGTACGAGGACGGTACGGGCGCCGCGTTCGGCCAGGAGGCGCGCGATGAGCGCGGGCAGTTCCTCGCTGTCGGTCCGGTGGACGAGCGCGCGGTAGTCGGCGAGGTTCTCGGCGAGCAGGTCGATGACGCGTTCGTCGGGGGTGTGCGTGTCCAGGTAGTCCCGGGCGGGTTCCGGGGCGTCGGGGGCGTCCGCGACGGCGGCGCGGATCCTGGCGAGGATCCGCTCCCGGGATCCGCCGCCCCTGCCGGTGCCCGGAGCCGCGCCCCTGCCGGTGCCCGATGCCGCGTCCGCGCCGGTGCTCATGTTCCTGTGTCCTTACGGTTGTCGTGGTGCTTCTTCCACCAGTCGCGGAACGACTCCGGTGGCAGCTCCGGCAGATCGCGCGCGTCGGTCCACGCCCCCGCTCCCGGGAGTTTCGAGGGATGCAGCCGGCGCGTCCGCGACGCGGCCCGCTCCCCCGCCGCCATCACACGCGGATGGTCGAAGACCCAGCCCGCCGCCTTCATCGCGGCCCTCTCCAGCCGGTGACCCTTGCCGCCCTGGTCCGCGACCCGCTCGCGGAGATGGACCAGTACCTCGGGGATGTCGATGGCGACGGGACACACGTCGTAGCAGGCCCCGCAGAGGGAGGAGGCGTACGGCAGCGACGCGTCGATCTCGCTTCCGGTGCCCCGTAGTTGAGGGCTGAGGATCGCCCCGATCGGGCCCGGGTAGACCGAGCCGTACGCGTGTCCGCCCGCCCGCTCGTACACCGGGCAGACGTTCAGGCAGGCCGAGCAGCGGATGCAGCGCAGCGCCTGGCGGCCGACCTCGTCGGCCAGTGTGTCCGTACGGCCGTTGTCCAGCAGCACCAGATGGAAGGTGCTCGGGCCGTCCGCGTCGTGCGTGCCGGTCCACATGCTGGTGTACGGATTCATCCGTTCCGCCGTCGAGGAGCGCGGCAGCGTCTGGAGGAAGACCTCCAGATCCCGCCAGCTCGGCACCACCTTCTCGATGCCCACCACGGAGATCAGCGTCTCGGGGAGCGTCAGGCACATGCGTCCGTTGCCCTCCGACTCGAAGACCACGAGCGTGCCGGTCTCGGCGACCATGAAGTTCGCCCCCGAGATGCCGACCTTGGCGCGCAGGAACTTCTCCCTCAGGTGCAGCCGTGCGGCCTCGGCGAGCTCGCCGGGGGTGTCGGAGAGACCGTCGGGCGCCGGCCGGCCCCAGGCGCCCATCCGGTCGCGGAAGATGTCCCGGATCTCGCCGCGGTTCCGGTGGATCGCCGGGACGAGGATGTGGGACGGCCGGTCGTCGCCGAGCTGGACGATCAGCTCGGCGAGGTCGGTCTCGTACGCGGAGATGCCCTCGGCCTCCAGCGCCTCGTTGAGCCCGATCTCCTGGGTGGCCATCGATTTGACCTTGACGACCTCGGTCTCGCCGGTCGCCTTCACCAGCTCCGCCACGATCCGGTTCGCCTCGCCGGCGTCGGCCGCCCAGTGCACCACTCCGCCCGCCGCCGTGACCGACTCCTCCAGCCGCACGAGATAGCGGTCCAGATGGCGCAGCGTGTGGTCCTTGATCCGCTTGCCCGCCTCCCGCAGCAGTGCCCAGTCGTCCAGCTCCGCGACGGCCTTGGCGCGCTTGTCGCGGATGGTGTGGGTGGCGTGCCGGAGGTTGCCGCGCAGCGTCTCGTTGCCGACGGCCTCCTTCGCCGCCACCGGAAACGCCGGCATCCCCAGATACGTACCGCTCATGACCAGGGCTCCTCTTCCGTCGACGCCAGAATCTCCGCGAGATGCACGGGGCGCAGCGGGGCGCCCTCGCGGCTCACGATCCCGCCGAGATGCATCAGACAGGAGTTGTCCGCTCCGCAGAGCACCTCGGCCCCGGTGGAGACCGCGTTGCTCACCTTGTCCTGGCCCATCGCGGCCGAAACATCGGAGTTCTTGACGGCGAAGGTGCCGCCGAAGCCACAGCACTCGTCCGCGCCCGGCAGCTCCCGCAGCTCCAGTCCCCGTACCGACTCCAGCAGCTTTCGCGGCCGCTCTCCCAGGCCCAGCAGCCGCAGGCCGTGGCAGGAGGGGTGGTAGGTGACGGTGTGCGGGAAGTGCGCGCCCACGTCCGTCACGCCGACCACGTCGACGAGGAACTCGGTCAGCTCGAACGTTCGTGCGGCGAGGTCGGCGGCGGCCTCGTCGCCGATCCTGGGGTAGTGGTGGCGGACCATGGCCGCGCAGGATCCGGACGGTGTCACGACGTAGTCGTAACCCTCGAAGGCCCGGGTCATCCGCCGTACCAGCGGCTCGGTCTCACGCCGGTAGCCGGTGTTGAACTGAGGCTGGCCGCAGCACGTCTGCGCCTCGGGAAAGTCGACTTCGACGCCCAGACGTTCGAGGAGCCGTACGGTCGCGATACCAGTGGCCGGATAGACGGCGTCGTTGACGCAGGTGACGAAAAGGGCGGCGCGCATGGGCGGAGCATATGTCGGGCGTGAGGGTGCGCGGAAGCCCCTCGGAGAGGGTGATGGATCATCAGACATCCGATGGATATGACCTTCCTTCCTCTGTATGGCGACCACGGGGTATGGGGCAGACTCGGCAGGGTGAGAAAGATCTATGTCATCGGTATCGGCGCGGGCGACCCCGACCAGCTGACCGTCCAGGCGGTCAAGGCGCTCCGGCGCGTGGATGTCTTCTTCCTGCTCGACAAGGGCGCCCGGAAGTCGGATCTGATCGGGCTCCGGCACGAGATCCTCCGCCGCCATGCCGGGGAGCCGGCGGGCGAGCCCGGCGACGGGTCCGCGGGCGAGTACCGCGACGGGCCCCCGGGTGGGACCGGCCACGGCACGGGCTATCGGCTCGTCGAGGTCCGCGACCCGGAGCGGGAGCGCGCGGCCGACGGTGCCGGCTACCCCGGGACCGTCGACGACTGGCGGAGCCGGCGCGCCGCGCTCTGTGAGCGCGCGATCATCGATGAGCTGGCCGACGGCAAGGGTCCCGACGGGGACGAAGGGCCGGGCCCTGGCGGCACCGGGGCGTTCCTCGTCTGGGGCGATCCCTCCCTGTACGACTCGACGCTCGCCATCCTGGAAGAGATCCTGGCGCGCGGCTTGGTCCGGTTCGAGTACGAGGTGATCCCCGGCATCAGCAGTGTCTCCGCGCTGGCGGCCAGGCACCGCGTCGGACTGAACCGCGTGGGCGGCCCCGTACAGATCACCACCGGTCGCCGGCTCGCCGAGGGCTGGCCGGACGGCGTGGACGATGTCGTGGTGATGCTGGACGCGCACGAGTCCTTCCGGCACCATCTGGCGGCCGATCCGGTCATCCACTGGGGCGCCTACGTGGGGACGGACGACGAGATCCTCGTCTCCGGACGGCTCTCCGAAGTGGCGGACCGGATCGGGGAGTTGCGGTCCGGGGCACGCGCACGGAAGGGCTGGATCATGGACACGTATCTGCTGCGCCGGGACCCGGGCCTGTCCGACGGATCGCCGTCGGACAGGCCCTGAGGACCACCACGGCCGGACCGCTACGCCCGGCCGTGGTGAAACGTTCAAAGGCACACCCCCGCGCAGGTCCGCCGCACACCGGCGCGCAGGTCCGCCGCACACCCCCGCGCAGGCCGCCCTCAGCTCCGCCCCACGAAGTCCCAGGCACCCTGCCCCGCCCGGTACACCACGAAGCCCGGCTCCGTGCGGAGATACTCCGCGCCGCGCGGCGCCTTCACCAGCTCGGGGCGCTCGGCGGGCACATGGATCTCCGCCGTCGCGCCGACCGGCACGCGCACCGAGAGCCGCAGATCACGGCCTATCGCGGACCAGTCCACCGAGGCCGTGCCGCGTACCGTACGGATCGAGGTGCGCGCCCACGTGACGCCGGTCCGGCCGTCGGGCCGTACGGTGAACGTCCGGTACCCCGCGTCCCCGGGACGCAGTCCCGCCACGTTCTCGTACAGCCACTGGACGACTGTGCCCTGGAAGTAGTGGTCGCGCGAGCGCGAGTCGACGGGCCACATCTCCCACATGGTGTCGGCGCCGTTGTCGAACCAGTAGCCCCAGCTCGGGTACGTACGCTGGGTGGCGATGGCGTGCGCCACCTCGGGGCGGCCGTGCGCGCACAGGACACGCAGCAGCACGCTCGTGCCCAGGGCACCGGTGTTGAGGTGGTCGCCACGGGCGGCGATGTCGGCGACGAGACTGTCGAGCACCGACGCGCGGGCGCCGCTCGGGACCAGGCCGAAGGCGAGCGGCAGGGCGTTGGAGGTCTGCCGGTAGCCGGGGTCCTTCGCGGTCCGGTAGTGGCCCGACGCGGGGTCCAGGAAGGCGGCGTTGAAGGCGTCCTTCAGCCCGGCCGCGGCCGTACGGTAGCGGTCCGCGGCCTCGCCGTGGCCCAGTAGTTCGCCCAGTTCGGCCGTCTGCGTCAGCGCGCGGTGCAGATACGCCGTCGCCGTGAGCCGGGTGTCCTCGGGCGGGTTGCCGCCGTACCCCGGCGGCAGATAGTCGCCGAGAGCCGTGATGGCGAGTCCGTCCTCCAGCCGGTCCAACTCCCAGTCCAGATAGGCGGTCAGGGTGGACCAGTGCTCGCGCGCCACCCGGTCGTCGCCGTAGATCCGGTACATCTCCCGTATCAGGAACGGGTATACGGTCGTCCATTCCGGGGAGGGCCCGAGGTCGCCGTAGCCCCAGCCGCCGCTGGGCACGATCACCGGCAGCTGCCCGTCCGGGTTCTGACTGTCCGCCAGGTCTCCGAGCCACTTCGTCAGGAAGCGGTGGACTCCGAAGGCGTACGCCATGATGGGCGCGCCGAGCTGCGCGTCGCCCGTCCAGCCGTTCTTCTCGTACATGGGGGTGTCGGTCGGTATGCCGTGCAGGTTGTTGAGGAGGGTGCGGCGCATCGCCCGGTCGAGCTGTCCGTAGAAGGGCTCCGAGCAGTCGAACGAGCTGACCTCGGCCACTTTCGTATGGACGACCCGGCCCAGCACATCGGCGGGGCGCGGGCGGCTCGGCAATCCGCTGACCTGGACATAGCGGAAGCCCTTGTACGAGAACGACGGCTCCCAGACCTCGGCGCCCCCGGGCTCACCCCCGCCGGACCCGCTGCCCCCGGACCCCACGCCGCCCGCGCCGCCCGCGCAGATGTACTCGTCGCGCTGGAAACGTCCCGGCACATGCCCGGTCTCGGCGTGGACGCTGCCGTCCGCCTTGAGCTTCTCGCCATGGACGAGCTGGACGACGGTCCCGGCCGGGGCCCGTACGGTCAGCCGGGTCCACCCCGCCGTCGTACGGCCCATGTCGACGACATACACCCCGGGCCGCAGCTCGGTGATCGCGGTGGGGGTGAGGGTCTCGATGATCTCGATGGGGTCGTGCGGCTGCGCGCGCAGCGTGCCCCTGGGCGCGGCCTGGGGGTTCGGGGAGCGCCAGGAGCTGTCGTCGAAACCGGGCATGGTCCAGCCCTCGGGAGCCAGCCGGGCATCGTATGTCTCGCCCGCGTAGAGCGAGTTGGTGAGGGTGGGGCCCTCGGTGATACGCCAGTCGGTGTCGGAGACGACGGTGGTGCGGGAGCCGTCGGGGTGCTCGGCCTCCAGCCGGCACAGCAGCCGGGGTTCGCCGTGCCACGGCGGCTGGTGCCAGTTCCATACATTGGGAGTGGTCATGCCGTAGAAGCCGCGGCCCAGGGTCACCCCGATCGCGTTGGCACCGCGCCGCAGCAGCGAGGTCACGTCATGGACGGCGTACAGCACGGTCTCGTCGTAGTCCGTGAAGGCCGGGTCGAGCACCTGACCGCCGATCCGCTTCCCGTTCAACTCGGCTGTGTAGTAAGCGAGTCCGCTGATGTAGAGCCGGGCGCGGCTGACCGGTCCTGATACGGTGAACTCGCGGCGCAGCAGGGGCGCGGGCGCCTCGGGGGCGGCGATCGACACACCGGTTCCCCACGGGCCCTGTCCGTAGGGGGCCAGTACGGCCGCCGCGGTCCAGCCGCTGTCGTCGAAGTCCGGCTGCTCCCAGCCCTGTTGAGCGGTTCCGGCGGCGCGCCAGCCGGCGCCGGTGACCAGCTCGTGGCGGGTGCCCCCGACGGTCTCGACGAGCAGCCGTACGAGCAGCCCCGCCGGGTTGACGGAGGCCGCGCCGCGATTGGCCGCGAGGGCGGCGAGGACGATCCGGCCGCCGGTGGCGGACCGTACGGCCTCGGTGACGTCGGCCATCTGTCCGGTGCGCCAGCCGTCCACCTGCTCAGGCGCGTGGAGGACCTGCCGGCCGTCGAGATGGAGGGTGAAATCGTCGTCGGCCGTGGCGAGGAGGGTCGCCCGCGCGACGTCCGTACCCCGCGTGCCCGGCGGCAGTGCGAGTGCGCCGCGGAACCACCGGGCGCCCACGGGCGCGCCGCCGGTGGTCGCCCCCTCGGTCCAGATCCAGGACGCGCCGTCGAAGCCGGGTGGTTCCGGCGCCTGGTCGGCGCCGATCCAGCGGGCCTGCCACGGTTCGGCGCCGAGCGCGGTCTCCCACCAGCCGGCCGTGCTCCACGGTGAGACGCGTCCGTCGCCGTCCCAGACACGGACCTGCCAGTGGCAGCGGGTACGGGGCGGCAGCCCGGGGCCCGCGTAGGGCACGGCGACGGTGCGGTCGGAGGCCACGCGGCCGGTGTCCCAGAGGAGTTGGCGGCCGGCCGCGAGAGCGCGCGGATCGTTCGCGGCCCGGATCTGATAGGCACTCTGGCGGGCGCCCCGGGCGTCCGACGCGCCGCTCAGCTCCCAGGACAGCAGCGGGGCCGCGACATCGGTACCGAGGAGCCGCTCGGTGTATTCGACCGTGGCGGTGGCGACACGGAGCCCGGCCCGCCGCCCGCCCGTTCCCGACGAGCCGCCGGACGGCGCGCCCGCGGCCGGGGAGGCGGCGGCGAGCCCCGCGATCCCCACTCCGGCGCCCGCCACGGAGGTGTGCAGAAGACCTCGGCGTGTCCAGCCCATGCCCATCGCGGCTCCCCTTGAATTGAAACGTTTCATGCCCTGCCGGGCATCGTAGGGCCCACCGCGTCCGCGCTACAAGAGGTGTGCGCGGGACCCCTGGGGCAGGCGGGCCGCGAGACAGCCCCGCACCACCGCGCACCACTCCGGCGTCGCCCGGCCGCCGACATCCGCCCCAGCCCCGAGCGCCCACCGGGTCGAGGATTTTTGCGTTGGTCTCCAAAATTTGCGCGGAATCATAGACTTCTTGTAAGCCAACTTCTAACCTTTTCGCGTCCGCAGAGTCCCCACGAGCCGCAAGGACGTATGTCTGTGACACTCCCCACCGGACCCCCACGAGGCCGCCTGCTCCGGCGCGGCATCTCCGCATCCCTTTCCCTCGCACTCGCCGTGGCCGGGACGGCCGCGGCGGTGGTGCTCTCCACCGCGCCCGCCGCCCAGGCCGCGGCGGTCCCCGCCCCCTCCCCCGTCAATGTCCCCGGCCGCGGCGCCACGGTGCCGTTCAAGGAACAGGAAGCCGAGTACGCCGCCACCAACGGCTCCCTGATCGGCCCCAACCGCCTGTACGGCACGCTGCCCTCGGAAGCCTCGGGCCGGCAGGCCGTGACGCTCGACGCGGTCGGTGAGTATGTGGAGTTCACCCTCACCGCCCCGGCGAACGCGATGTCGTTCCGCTACTCGCTGCCGGACAACGCGGCGGGTACCGGCCGGGACGCGACCATCGATCTACGGGTCAACGGCACGTCCCTCAAGAGCGTGCCGGTGACCTCCAAGTACGGCTGGTACTACGGCGGTTATCCGTTCAACAACAACCCGGGCGACACGAACCCGCACCACTTCTACGACGAGACCCGCACCATGTTCGGGTCGACGCTGCCGGCCGGTGCGAAGGTCCGGCTCCAGGTCTCCTCGACCGCCGCGTCCCCCACGTTCACCATCGACCTCGCCGACTTCGAGCAGGTGGCCGCGCCGATCGGCAAGCCCTCGGGCGCCCTCGACGTGGTGAGCGACTTCGGCGCGGACCCGAGCGGTGCCGCCGACTCGACGGCCAAGATCCAGGCGGCGGTCGACGCGGGCCGTACGCAGGGCAGGGAGGTCTACATACCGCAGGGCACCTTCCAGGTGCGCGACCACATCATCGTCGACAAGGTCACCCTGCGCGGCGCGGGTCCCTGGTACAGCGTGCTGACCGGGCGTGACCCGTCCGACCGCAGCAAGGCCGTCGGTGTCTACGGCAAGTACGCCAACGCGGGCGGCAGCAGCAATGTCACCCTCAAGGACTTCGCCATCATGGGCGACATCCGTGAGCGCGTGGACAACGACCAGGTCAACGCCATCGGCGGCGCCATGTCCAACTCGGTCGTCGACAACGTCTGGATGCAGCACACCAAGTGCGGCGCCTGGATGGACGGCCCGATGGACAACTTCACCATCAAGAACAGCCGCATCCTCGACCAGACCGCGGACGGCGTCAACTTCCACATCGGCGTGACCAACTCGACGGTCACCAACACCTTTGTGCGCAACACCGGTGACGACGGGCTGGCCATGTGGGCCGAGAACGTCCCGAACGTGAAGAACAAGTTCACGTTCAACACCGTGATCCTGCCGATCCTGGCGAACAACATCGTCACGTACGGCGGCAGGGACATCACCATCTCCGACAACGTCATGTCGGACACCATCACCAACGGCGGCGGGCTGCATATCGCCAACCGCTATCCCGGCGTCAACTCCGGTCAGGGCACGGCGGTCTCCGGCACCACCACCGCCGCGCGCAACACCCTGATCCGGGCCGGGAACAATGACTACAACTGGCGCTTCGGCGTCGGCGCGATCTGGTTCAGCGGTCTCAACGAGCCGATCAACGCCACCATCAACATCACCGACAGCGAGGTCCTGGACAGCTCCTACGCCGCCATCCATCTGATCGAGGGCGCGACGAACGGGCTGCGCTTCAACAACATCCGGATCGACGGCGCCGGTACGTACGCGCTCCAGATCCAGGCGCCGGGCACCGCCTCCTTCACCAATGTGACCGCCACCCATATCGCGCAGTCCAACCCGATCCACAACTGTGTGGGCAGCGGTTTCCAGATCACGCAGGGCGCCGGGAACTCGGGCTGGTACGCCAACCCGCCCGCGTGCACGGGTACGTGGCCCGACCCGGTGTGGACCAACGGCGGTGTGCCCGGCGGTCCCACCAACCCGCCGACCGACCCGCCCACCGACCCGCCCACCGACCCGCCGACGGACCCGGGCAATCTCGCGCAGGGCCGTCCGGTCACCGAGTCCGGGCACGCCGAGGTGTACGGCGCGGCCAACGCGGTCGACGGCAACCCCAACTCCTACTGGGAGAGCACCAACAACGCCTTCCCGCAGACGATCACCGTCGACCTCGGCGCGCCGAAGGCGGTCAAGCGGGTGGTGCTGAAGCTGCCTCCGTCGTCGGCGTGGACGACCCGCACCCAGACGCTCAGTGTGTCGGGGAGCACCAACAACTCCACGTACAGCACGCTGAAGCCGTCGGCGGGCTACACGTTCAACCCGTCGAGCGGTAACACCGCGACGGTCACGCTGGACGGGACCCCGACCCGCTATCTGCGGCTGACGGTCACGGGCAACACCGGCTGGCCGGCGGCGCAGCTCTCCGAACTGGAGGCATACACCAGCTGAGCCGCGGACAACGCACGGACCGCCCGGCCGGGTTCTCCCGGCCGGGCGGTCTCGCGTACGGCTCGCGTCAGGAGCCACCGCCCCGGCCGCCGCCGTCCGGGTCGCCGCTGTCCGCCGCACCGCCGCCCAGCCCGCTGCCGTCCGGGTCGCCGGTGTCCGAGTCGCCGGTGTCCGGGGCACTGCCGTCCGGGGCGTGGATGTCGTACGTGTTCAGCCGCCCGCACATGCCGAACCTGCCGTGAGCCGCCGGGAGCCGGGCGTGCAGACCCGCCTCGGTCAGATGCGTGGCGTCACCGGCGGCCAGCCGGTCGAGCTGGGCCCCGGTCTGCCGGGCCGCCTCGGCCGCGCCCGCCTCCCAGCGCGCCCGCCACTCCGCCACTCGGGGCCGTACGAGCGCGGCGGCCGACCGCTGGAAGTCGAGCAGGGGCCGCCGGTCGCCCGCCTCCCACGCCGTGCGCAGCTCCACGAACCCCTCGATCGCGAGATCACGCCGACGGCGCGCGGCGGCGGCCTGCTCGGGCTCCGGCGCGTCCGGGATGCGCACGGCCCGCGCGTAGGTGTCCGGGTCGGTGAGGTACTGGGGCGGCAGTGTCAGTACGGCGTCCCCGGCCTCGGGCAGACCGTTGTTCTGCATCAGGACGACGATCCGCAGCCCGTCCTCGTTGACGAGCCGGTGGATGGTGCCGGGCGTGAACCACACCAGCGCCCCCGGCGCCAGCGGCGTGGTGTCGAGGCCCGCGGGGCTGAGCGTCTGTACGGCGCCCCGGCCCTCGGTCACCACATACGCCTCGGAGC
This sequence comes from Streptomyces sp. NPDC039430, assembly GCF_055639435.1. NCBI lineage: Bacteria > Bacillati > Actinomycetota > Actinomycetes > Kitasatosporales > Streptomycetaceae > Streptomyces > Streptomyces sp. NPDC039430. The sequence continues at coordinate 256,771 of NZ_JBVKAK010000006.1, forward strand.
AGGTGAGATGCAGATGCGGGGTGCCACCGCACACTCCGTCGGCGGACTCCCAGTCGTACACGCTCAGATGCGAGACCGCGACCGCCCCGGGGAGTCCGGAGAACCCGGTCGCCCGGCTCACCACGACTGCCGCTCAAGGTACGTGGCGATGTCGTCGCGCTCCCAGCGGCCGTCGGCCACGATCACCCGCCAGCGCCGGGTGAGTGTGTCGCCCGGCCGGAGGACCAGTTCCTCGTAGAAGGCCCAGGAGGCGGCGACCGCCGCGAACGGATCGCTGCGCACGAACCAGTGCGCGGGGTGCTGTCCGCCGGCCCCGGTGTGATCGTTCTCCGGCGCGTGCGCGAAGACGAGGGTGGCGTGTCCGTCGATGCCGTCGAACTCACCGCTGTACGCGACCCACGGGGCCTGGGTCCCCATCAGCTCCTCGCCCTCCATCCCGGGGCCGAGCAGCCGCCCGCCGCGGAAGGCCCGCGGCCCGCGCCAGAAGAGACCGGTGTAGCCGGCCAGTTCGCGCCCCTCGGTGGTGGGGCTGCCGAGGCGCAGCGGCTCGTCGCGCCGGTTGGTGATGACGCCTGACCAGGTCAGTGTCCACGCGCCGGCCGCGGTGTCGACGTCATGGATCTCGATACGGCGTGACTCGTCGGCCCACGCGTCACCGTCGTGGTTGCGCCACACCAGCCGCTCGGCGATCACGGCGCGCCCCGCGTCGGCGGACACCTCGTCGAAGCCCTCGTGGCTCATCGAGCCGACGCGCTCCGGCAGCGCCAGGTAACCCTCGCCGTGTACGTACGAGTTGCCGCCCCACAGGTTCTGGCCCGACAGATGGGAGGCGGTGAGCTGAAGTCCCTTGTGCCAGCGGTGGTCGTTGGGCCGGTAGCCGGTGACCACGCCGCCCGACAGCGTGCGCAGCGGATGCAGATACGGCTTGGCGGCCTCCCACGCCGCCTCGGGCCGGTAGACGTAGCTGAGCAGGGCGATCCCACCGGACCGCAGCTCGATCCGGTCACCGTGCGTGTGGGACAGCAGCAGTCCGGGGCCGGTGCGTACCGCCGCCGTGCCCGGGGCGGCCCAGGTGTCCTGCGTTGGTGAAATGGTCATACGGGGATCTCCGTCGCGGGGGCAGGGCGCGGCGGTGCCCAGCCGGGAACGCCGCCGTGCAGGGCCGTGTGGAAGGGGTCGCCGGGGACGATCTCGCCGGCCCTGACGGTCGTGTCGGTGAACGCCGACTTGTAGAGCGCGGTGATCAGTTCGAGGCTGGTGCGGCCATCGGCCCCGCTGGCGCGCGGCCGGCGTCCGGCCCGCAGATCGGCGACGAGGGAACGGAGCTGCGCCAGATGCGAGCTGGGCACGTCCTCGCCCGGGTCGCGCCAGCGCGCCAGTTCCACGGCGTCCACATCGGGGGCCGGGGTGATCCTCCAGTCGTCGTTGGTGTATCCGTACAGATGCGTCAGCTCGACGGTGGCGCGCTCGCAGTCGATGCGGATACGGCTGACCTCGTCGGGGCTGAGCACGCTGTTGACGACGGTGGCCAGCGCCCCGTTCCCGAAGCGTACGAGCGCCGTGGAGACGTCCTCGGTCTCGACGTCGTGCACCAGGCGGCCCGCCATGGCGCGTACTTCGGTCCAGGGCCCGAGCAGTTCGAGCAGCAGATCCATCTGGTGGATGCCATGGCCCATCGCGGGGCCGCCGCCCTCGCCTGCCCAGTTGCCGCGCCACGGCACGGCGTAGTAGGCGGTGTCGCGGTACCAGGTGGTCTGGCAGTGGGCGACCAGCGGGCGGCCCATCGCACGGTCGGCGATCAGGGAGCGGACATGGCGGGCGCCGGAGCCGAACCGGTGCTGGAAGACGATCGAGGCGTACGGTCCGCCGCCGCCCCCGCCTTCCTCGGCCGCGTCGGTCGCGTCGGGCTTCGAGGACGCTTTCCCCTCGGCCGCCTTCCTCTCAGCCGCCTGCTTCTCGGCCTCCTCGATGGCGTCGAACTCGGCGAGCGAGGGGCACGGGGGCTTCTCGCACCACACCCAGGCGCCGGCGCGCAGCGCGGCCACGGTCTGCTCGCGGTGGAAGACGGGGGGCGTACAGATCGTGACCAGGTCGGGGCGCTGCTCGTCGAGCATGCGGTCGAGATCGGTGTACGGACGCGGGGCGCCGGGGCCGCCGCCCTCGGCGCAGAACGCCCGTACGGCCTCCTCGTCGATGTCGAAAGCGGCGACGATCTCGATCTCGTCGCAAAGAGCGCGCAGGGCAGGGAGGTGCGCGCCCCTGGCTATCCCGCCCGTGCCGATGACGGCGGCGCGGATCCGCCGGTCCGTCAGGGCGCGTGTCGGCTCGCGTATCTGGTCGCGCGGAGACGTCGCGAACACCCCCTATTCGCACTGCGGATCCTGTGCGCCACCGGATCCTTCGCGCACTCTTCGCACACTCGGACGCCGGGACAGCAAGCGCTTTCCACAAGAAACGTAGGATGGCCGTACAACGATGTCAACGGGTGCGGCCCGCCCCGGCAGGGGCGGGCAGCACCGGACCCGCCCCTGCCGGACAGCGCCTAGGCAGACCGCCTGGCGAGCACTGCCAGGATCGCCTTGCCGCCACCCGCGCGGGGCCGTACGGACACCTGCTCCGCCAGTCGTTGGACCATCGGCCAGCCGAACCCACCGCTCCGGCCGGTGAGGTCCGGCGTGCGGTCAAGCGGCGGAGCGGGGCTCGGATCGTTCACCACGATCTGGAGGCTGCCGCGATCCGCGCGCAGTTGCAAAGAGGTCACCGCCCCCGCGTGACGCAGAGCATTGGTGACCAGTTCGGAGACCACCAGCACCAGGTTCTGGGAGGTGTGCGGGGACGGCGCCGGGCTCAGACCGGCGATGAACCCGTACGTCACGTCCCTCGCCTCGGCCGCCACTTCGGGCTGACAGGACCACTCGATATGATCAAGGGACTGGTCGTCGTGTGTCAGCGGGTGGTACATCTGGCTCACCCCGTCGGTTGGGCTTGTCTCGCGGCCATCTCCCGACATCGTTTACCCCAGCAATCGGCAGCGAAGAGCCCGAGAGCGTCTTTCTTCGTACGGGGGCCGTCAGCGCCTTGGCCCGGGGGCCGTCAGCCCGCCGGGTCGGTCACCGCGAGGGCGTCCTCGACCGTTTCGTACACGGGCAGCGCCTGCTCCAGCCCGATGATGTCGAACAGCCGCCGCACGAAAGCGGAGGGCTGGGCCAGCCGCAGCCGCGCGCCCAGCTCGGCACGGGCCTGGAGCAACACGTTCACCGTGGTGGAGTCGGCGAAGTCGACGCGGGACAGATCAACGACGACGGGCCCCGTCACCGTCCGGCCCGCCTCCCCCAGCGCGGGGGCGAGTGGGGCGATGCTCTCCAGGTCGAGATCACCACGGAGGGCGAGAACGATGGCGTCACCGACCTGTCTCGCGGTCATTCGCATGGTCTGACCTGCACTGTGCGGAGGTTGCACGGAGATCCTTCGGGTGCCTGACGGAGGGGCGGAAGAGCACCTCGCGAGAGACACAATAGAAGTGATAGTTGCCATTTGACAACATTCCCTGTCGAGCAACAATCTGTTCACTGTTTCCACACAACACCCGAGCACGGGACTCAGGTGTCCCAGCCAGGAAGTGGGCCTGAATGAAGCTACGCGCTCTCCGCCACATGGCTCCGTCCGGAAGAATCGGCGGGTGCGCCGTCCACGGCTCCCAGACGCTCGTCCGCCGCCACGCGGAAGGCCGCCAGGCCCGCCGTGAGCGTCATGATGTCCGAGGGATCCATCTGCTCCAGCACGAGTCCGACCTCACGGATACGGAAGGCGCGGTACTCGTCCAACACCTGGTGACCCTGGCGGCTCAGCCTCAGCTCGACCTCACGCCGGCTCGTCGGGCTGGGCGAACGGACCACAAGACCCATGGCCTCCATCCGGTCACAGAGCCTGCTCAACGAGGAAGGACGCGAGCCGAGGACCTCTCCCAGCGTGCGCAGATTCGCGCCCTCACGCTTTTCGATGACGAGAAGGGCCCGTAGCTGGGAAGGCGAGACCGGTCCGGAAGGCGCCGCCTCCTGACCACGCCCCCACAGCACCTCAAGCAGTTCCGACGCGGCGCAGGCGGCCTCGGCAACCTGTTCGCTCGGGTACGGCTGACCGGTGAAACGGGACATCGATCCACCCTTTCATCCGGGATGGCCCTTTGTCAGCCCGGACGGATCCGCCCCTGGAAGAAGAAGGCCTGAACGACAGTGACTCTACTCGCGGATGTGGAAAGAGCGGTCCGCTCGGCGGCGCCGCATGCTCTGTTGGACGCGCTCCGCGGCGCCCTCGCCACGTCATACGGCGCGACATCCGTACAGCTCTATCTCGCGGACTACGGACTCACGGTGCTCCAGCGGGTCGACGCGGTCACCGGCCACGCCGCACCGGGGTCACCGTCACCGACGCTGTCACCGGACAACTCCCCGGAGGGCCGGGCCTTCGGCAGCCAGGAGCCGCGCGAGCGGCAGGTGCGGCACGGGGACGCGGTGGATCACCATCTGCCGGTCACCGTCCGTGGCGAGCGGCTCGGCATTCTCACGGTCCGGCTGCCGGGCGACCGGTCCACCCCGGACACCGTGGAGGATCTGGCGCAGGTGGCCGAGCTGCTCGGCCACGAGCTGCTGGTGGCCGAGCGGGACACCGATCTCTACCAGCGGGCGCGCCGGACGGCCCGGCTGACGCTGGCGGCCGAGATGCAGTGGGAGCTGCTCCCGGCGCGGGCCTGTACCGCGCGGGAGTACGCCATCGGCGCGCAGCTGGAGCCCGCCTACGCCATCCACGGTGACAACTTCGACTGGGCGGCGGACGCCGACGAGCTGACGCTCGCGGTGACCAATGGAATGGGCGAGGGGATCCAGGCGTCCCTGCTCACCAATCTCGCCGTCAACGCCCTGCGCAATGCCCGCCGGGCCGGGATCGGAATCGCGGACCAGGCGTCGCTGGCGGACCAGGCGCTGTACGAGCAGCACCGGGGCGCGTCGTACGTCTCCACGCTGCTGCTCCGGTTCGAGCTCGCCACGGGACGGGTCGAGGCGGTGGACGCCGGTTCGCCGCAGCTGTGGCGGCAGCGGGGCAAGACCGTGGAGCGCGTCGCGCTCGACGCGCAGCTGCCTCTCGGCATGTTCGAGGAGTCGGACTATGTGGCGCAGACGTTCCAGGTGATGCCGGGTGACCGGCTGCTGTTCGTCAGTGACGGGGTGTACGCGGTGGAATCGCCACAGGGAGAGGTCTACGGGGAACGGGCACTGGCGCGGGCGATCAGCTCGACCAGTCTGCTGCCCGCGGCGATGGTGCCGCGCGCGGTGCTCCGGGAGCTGGCCGCCTACCGCGAGGCCGAGTCGACGGACGACGCGCTGGTGCTCTGCCTGGACTGGTTCGGCAGGGCGGAGGAGTAGCGGGGCGGGAGAACGGGGGACGGGTCGAGAACGGGGGACGGGTCGAGAACGGGGAACGGGCCGCGCGGGTCAGGTCGACACCCGGCGGCGCTCCAGGTCGAACGCGGCCTGGACGCGCTTGCCGACCGGGACCCGCTCGGCGCTGAGGCGGTCGGCCAGCGCGTGGACGATCTCCAGACCGTGTCCCCCCAGCCGGCCGGGGTCCTGCTCGTAGCGGTGCGGGAGGGTCGTGCTGCTGTCGTACACCGTGACGAGCACCTGCTGGTCCGTGCCCTCCAGCTCCAGCAGATACGGCCCATGGCTGTGCCGCTCGGCGTTGGTGACCAGCTCGCTGACGACGAGCAGCAGATCCCCTGTGGTGCGCTCGCCGAGCGCGGCGAACCACTCCGCCTCCAGCTGCTGCAGAAAGCGGACGGCGAGCAGCCTGGCCGCGGCGATACAGCCGGGCTCGCCGCTGAATTCAGCAGCCTTGCGCAGTGGCCGCACGGAATCCGTGAATGCGGCACCGTTGATGGACCGTTCGTTCATAGCTCTTCCCCGCGCACCTGTGAGGGCGGTCGGGGCCCCCTTCTGGATTCCCTTATGCCCCCACACGCCGTCGGTATGCTCACCGGTTCCGTGAAGGCTGTCACGTACGTCCGGGCAGCCGCACCACGCTCACGAAGAACTCGTCGATCTGCCGGACCGCCGCGATGAACTGATCCAGGTCGACCGGCTTGGTCACATACGCGTTGGCGTGCAGTTTGTAGCTGCGGAGGATGTCCTCCTCGGCGGAGGACGTGGTCAGTACGACGACGGGGATGTGCGCGAGGTCGGGATCCGTCTTGATCCGCTCCAGCACCTGGCGTCCGTCGTACTTCGGCAGATTGAGGTCGAGCAGGACGAGATCCGGCCGTGGCGCGTTCTCGTGTCCACCGCGCCGGTACAGGAAGTCGAGGGCCTCCTCCCCGTCGCGTGCCACGTGGAGGTTGTTGCGGATCTTGTTGTCCTCGAATGCCTCACGGGTCATCAGCTCGTCGCCCGCGTCGTCCTCCACGAGGAGGACCTCGATCGGCTGTACGGAGGCGTGCGGTCCGCTCGTGGTGTTCATGAGGTGGCTCCCGGTGGGGTGGTCGCTGGTACGTCGCCGTCACCGGCCCGCTCGTCCGCGGACAGCTCGGGGTTCCGTGACTCTTTCCGTTCTCCTTCGGGGCTCGGCTCCTCCGGCTTCTCCGTCCCCGTTGTCACCGGTTCCCCGGATTCGCCGGTTCCTTCGACGACGGGCAGCGTGAAAGCGATACGCGTGCCCTCCTCCGGCCCCGGATCCAGCCGGATCCGGCCGCCGTGGAACTCGACGATCTTGCGCGAGAGCGCGAGACCGATGCCGGTTCCCTCGTACTCGTCCCTGGCGTGGAGCCGCTGGAAGATGACGAAGACCTTCTCGGCGAACTCGGGCGCGACACCGATGCCGTTGTCCGAGACGGTCAGCTGCCACATGTCGCCGTCGCGTGCGCATCCGATGGTGATCCGGGGGGGTACGTCGGGCCTGCGGAACTTGATCGCGTTGCCCACCAGGTTCTGCCAGAGCATGGTGAGTGTGGTCGGATCGCCGGTCACCTCGGGCAGCGGGCCGTCCCGTACGACCGTGACGTCCTCCTCCTCGATCGCCAGGGCCAGATTGGCCAGCGCGCGGTCCAGGGACGCGTCGAGCCGCACGGTCCGCCACGTGTCATGGACCCGTCCCACCCGGGAGAAGGTGAGCAGATCGTTGATCAGCACCTGCATGCGCTTGGCGCCGTCGACCGCGAAGTCGATGTACTGCTTGCCGCGGCCGTCCAGCTGATCGCCGTAGCGCTTCTCCAGCAGCTGGCAGAAGGAGGCGACCTTCCGCAGCGGCTCCTGGAGGTCGTGCGAGGCGACATACGCGAACTGCTCCAGCTCGGAGTTCGAGCGGCGCAGTTCCTCGGCCTGTTCCGCGAGCAGGGCCTCTCGCGTGCGCGTCGCGGCGATCTCGTCGGCCAGGCGCGCGCGCATGTCCTCGACTGCGGCGCCCACGGCACGGAGATCGGAGGGGCCTCCGACCTGGATGCGCCGGTCGAACGCCCCGTCGCGTACGCCGTCGGACGCGGTCCGCAGGGCGTTCAGCGGCCGGCCGACCATGTGGTGCAGTACGAGGGCGAGGCCCACCACCGCCAGGACGAAGACGGCCAGGATCGCGGCGAACACGGCGTCGCGCAGCGAACGGGCGTCGTTGAGCTCCGCCCGCGCCTGGTCCCTGGCCGTGTCGAGATGGCTCTGCTGTATGGCGAAGAGATCACGCAGTTCGTCGAACCGTTCCTTGCTCCGCGTCACCCGGTCCGCGGAGGCCGCCTCGGCGCCCCGTGTCCGTACGGACGCGATGAGCGGTTCGGCCGCCTCGCGCCGCCACCTTTCCGCGGCGTGGGTGATGCGGGCGAGGTCCGCGTTCAGCCGGGAGTCGGACGCCAGGATGGAGTCGATACGCCGGGTGAACGTCCGCTCGTCCCGGCGGCCCTGCTCGTACGGCGTGAGGAAGGACGGATCGGCGGTCAGCGCGAAGCCGCGCACGCCGGTCTCCTGGTCCAGCAGGGACTTCTGCAGCTGGAACGCGGTGGAGCGGGCGGGCTGGATATGGTCGACGATCTCATTGGTGCGGTCGTTCGTCCTGGACAGCAGTACCCCGCCGATGAAGGTGCAGCCGCACACCACCAGCACCAGGGCCGCCAGAATCAGCCGCATCCAGCCCTGCACCGACAGCCGGGCGCTCGTATCACGCCATACCGGGGGCCGGCGGGGGGTCGTACTCACCATGTCGTACTCGCTCTCCCTGTTTCGCCCCAGCCCAGGTGGAGGACGGCCACATCGTCCGCGAGCCCGCCGTACGGGGCCGCGCCCTCGGCGGCCTCCTCGATCAGTGTGTCCACGAAGGCGTTCGCCGGCAGCGCGCTGTGCCGCCCGGCCAGTGCGAGCAGGCCGTCCTCCCCGAGCCTGGTCGAGGGACCCGTACGCCCTTCGAACAGGCCGTCGGTGAAGACCACCACCTGGCCGCCGGGCGGCAGCGGAAGCGCGGTCTCGGTCCAGCTTCCCGTGCCCGGCAGCAGTCCGAGCGCCATGCCGACGGGCGGCTCCTCCCAGCGGACCTCGCCTCGATGCCGTACGAGCAGACCGGGGTGGCCCGCGCGCACGACCCGCACCTCACGGCCACCGGGCGGGAAGACGAGGGAGGTGACCGTGGTGAAGAGATGGTGGTCGGACCGTTCGGCGACGAGGATCTCCTCCAGAAGCGGGACCAGGTCCTGCGGCTCGGTCCCGCACAGTACGGCCGTACGCCAGGCGACCCGCAGACAGACCCCGAGGGCCGCTTCCGCCGCGCCGTGCCCCGAAACGTCCCCTATCACCGCGTGCACCGTGCCGTCCTCGGTCTGGACGACGTCGTAGAAGTCACCGCTCAGCAGACCGTGGGCACGTCCGGGCTCGTACCGGGCGATCACCTCGAAGTCGTCTCCGCGCAGCAGCGGAACGGGCAGCAGCCCGCGTTCGAGCCGGGCGTTCTCCTTGGCCATCAGCTCGTTCGCGCGCAGTGCGGCGGTCGCCTGTTCGACCTGCTTGCGCTGGAGGGCGTAGCGGACGGCCCTGCCCAGCGCCTCCGGGTCGATCCGCCCCTTGACGAGATAGTCCTGCGCGCCGGTGGCCACGGCCGCGAGCCCCGTTTCGCCCTCGGCCATGCCGGTGAGAACCACGATGGCGGCGTCCGGGGACGTGCGGAGGATACGGGTGACGGCATCGACGCCGTGCACGTCGGGCAGATGCAGATCGAGCAGGACGCAGACGGGGGTGGTGCGGCCGGCGAGGAAGCGCTGTCCCTCGGCCAGTGACTGGCACCAGGTGAAAGAGGAGTCGAGATCGCTGTCGGTGAGCATCTCCTCGACGAGCAGCGCGTCGCCCGCGTCGTCCTCCACGAGCAGGATCTCCGCGTCGACGGACCAGAGGGAGTCGCGTGCGACGGCGGCGGCGCTCTGTGACACGTCGGGGGGCGGCGGGGGCGTGGAGACTATCCCGGCGGTACGACGGCCCCGCGCGGTACGCGCGGTACGCGCCGACAGGCCCACGGGCAACTCGACCACACTCCACCCCCTCACCCGGCGACGCCGTTCGACCAGCGCCGTTCCGGCGGGAAGCATATGCGACAACCGGCGGGCCGATCCGCGCCGCACCTCCGCGGTGGTGTGCTGCTCCATGGACAAACGCCAGGTCAGGACAGGTTCACTCGCGGATGGATCGATCCCGCCTGGAAAGGATTGCGCCCCGCGCTCCGGGGGAGGACCGTTGCGTACGACCACGGTGCTGGGCCGCAGTGCCGAGAATCACCTCGCCAGGACGCCCGGTATGCCCCTATGACCTCTTCTCCTCCTGATCCGCTGACCATCATCGTCACCACCCCCCGGTCCGACACGGTCGAGGTCAGGCTCGACGGCGCGATGGACGACGAGACCTCGTACGAAGTGGTGGACACCGTACGGCAGCTGCTGCGTACCCACCGGGGCGTGAGCCGGCTGGAGCTGCACTGCGACCCCGCCATGACGGGCGACTCCACGAGTCTGGCCGCGCTGCTGATCATCAGACGTCTCGCGGAGGCCGATGACGTACGCCTCATCCTTACCGGGCGTCAGCCGCCGGCCGGCGAGGGCGGGCCCGGCTGACCGGCCGGGTCAGGGAGGCCCGGCCAGGACGGACCGGGCCTTCGCGGCGCGTACGGCGGCGGTGAGGGCGTCGATGTCGTACGCGCCCTGGTGGCGTCGTCCGTTGACGAAGAACGTGGGAGTGCCCGACACACCGCTGGTATCGGCGCTCTCGACATCCTCGGCGACCCGCGCGGACCCCTTGTGCGACCGCAAATCCCGGTGGAACCGGCCGGTGTCCAGCCCGAGCTCCTCCGCGTAGCCGAGCAGATCGGCGGGGCGCAGCGCGTCCTGGCGGCCGAGCAGCAGATCGTGCATCTCCCAGAAGGCGCCCTGTTCCGCCGCTGCCGCGGCGGCCTCCGCGGCGAGCTGGGCGTTCGGGTGGACGTCGTTGAGCGGGAGATGCCGCCAGACGTACCGGACGTCCCCGAAATCGGCGAGCAGTTCGCGGATGACCGGCTCGGCCAGCCCGCAGTACGGGCATTCGAAATCGCCGTACTCGACCACGGTCACCGGTGCCTCGCGGGGTCCGCGCACATGGTCGCGGTCCGGGTCCACCGGTTCGGAGAGATCGACGATCTCCTCGGCGCTGCCGAGCAGGGCCCGGATCCGGCGCTGCCGTGGCAGCGCTCCGATGACGCGCGTGACGAGCCAGGTGGCGGCGAACGCGCAGATCACCGCGGCGAGAATGCCGATCTTGGCCTGCTCCAGCTGTTCGCTGTCGAAGGCGAGGGTGGCGATCAGCAGCGAGACCGTGAAGCCGACACCGGCGAGGGTGCCGCCTGCGGCGATGGCGCCCCAGCCGACCGGCGGGCGCAGCCGGCCGTGGCTCAGCCGGGTCGTCAGCAGTGAGGCGCCGAGGATGCCGAGGGGCTTGCCCAGTACGAAGCCGCACAGGATGCCGAGGGTGATCGGCGACTCGAAGGCCCGCGCCAGCTGGGTTCCGTCGAGGGTGATACCGGCGTTGGCGAGCGCGAACACGGGCACGATCACATAGCTCGTCCAGGGGTGGTACATCCGCTGGAGCCGTTCGTTCGGAGAGATCGCCGAGGCGATCCCGAGCCGCGCCGTCCGTTCCAGCTCCGGTGTCGGCTGTTCGCGGAAGAGCCGGAACAGTCCGCTCGCCCGCTCCAGATCGCTGCGCGAGGCGGGGTACGCGAACGTCACCAGTCCCATCGCCAGACCGGTGACGACCGGGTCGACCCCGGACTCCAGCATCGCCACCCAGATGGCCACCGCCAGCACGCCGTACACCACGCCCCGGCGCACGCCCCAGGTGCGCAGCAGCAGGACGAGCCCGAAGATCAGCACGGCCACGATCAGCGCGGTCATATGGACGCGTCCGCTGTAGGCGACCGCGATCACGGCGAGCGCCACGAAGTCGTCCACGACGGCGACGGTCAGGATGAAGACCCGCAGCCCGCGCGGCAGCCGCCTGCCGAAGACGGCGAGCATGCCCAGCGCGAACGCCGTGTCCGTGGACATGGCGGCGCCCCAGCCGTGCACCGAGGCGTGTCCGGCGTTGAAGGCGAGGAAGATGGCGACCGGTACGAGCATGCCGCTGACGCCGGCGAGCATCGGGAGCGTGACCCGTTTCCGTTCGCGCAGTTCCCCCATGTCGAACTCGCGGCGGGCCTCCAGGCCGACGACGAAGAAGAACAGCGTCATGAGTCCGCTGTTCACCCACTCGCGCAGCCCCAGCGAGATCCCCGCGGAGCCGATTCGGACCGAGAGCGCCGTCCGCCAGAACGCCTCGTACGTACCCGGACCGGTGTTGGCCCAGACGAGCGCGGCGAGGGCCGCGGCGAGCAGGACGGCCGCGCTGCCCGTCTCCGTGCGCAGGAAGTCGCGCAACGGGGTGCGCATCTCGTCGCCGCGTTCGGTCTGGCCGGAGAGATTCGAGGGCGCCGGGTCCACAGTCACCTCGCCATTCTCCTGCGGCCCCGGCGCGACGGCCCGCCGGGAAAGCGGGGCCCGCCCGGCTCAGTCCCGCGGCGCGCGCAGGCCGGCCAGGGCCGTCGCCACATGGTGCTGCGCCAGCTCTTCGGCGGCCGCGCTGTCGTGGGCGCGCAGTGCCTGGACGAGACGGCGGTGCTGGAGGTAGCGGTCCTGCGCGCCGAACTCCGCGCTGTCCAGCCGCTCCAGGGTGCGTTCGACGCGCTCCTGCGGGGTGAAGACCCGGGTCCGGGCGAGCAGCCCGGTCAGTACGGGGTTGCCGCACGCCTTCTCAAGCGCGGCGTCGAAGGAGCGCAGGACAGCCATCAGCGCGCGTACCTGTGACGCGACGGAGAGCCCCGCTCCATGGCGCTGGTCGATCGTGACCGCGATCTCGTCGGCCTCGTCCAGCAGGGCGTCCAGGCCGTCCAGTTGCGCGTCGGTCGCCTTCGTGGCGGCGAAGCGCGCCACGAGGCCGCGCAGCGCGGCCTCGACCTCGGAGATCTCCTCGGGCGTGGAGGGGGCGATCTCCGCGACGCGGAGAGTGCGTGGCCCGGTCCGCTCGACGAGACGGTCCTGCTCAAGCCGGCGCAGCGCTTCCCGTACGGGTGTGGGGCTGACGGACAGCATGGCGGCGAGGCCGCGCTCCGTGATGCGCGCCCCCCGCTCCAGCTCCCCCACCGCGATGGCGTCCCGCAGAGCGGCGTACGCGCGGTCGGCCAGTGTTTCGTTCTTCAGCTCGCCGAGGACCTTGACCACCATGCCCGCGATGCTACACGATCCCGGCATCGCACATAGCAAAATTAACCTCTGCGCAACTTGCTATAGCATCGATCCATGAGATCAACCCTCTCCGGGAGCTTTCATGCCGAGCCGCACCCCTCCCGTCTCCCTCACCGGCCGGACACCCTTCAGCTGGCGGGTACCCGCCCTGATATCACTGGCCGTCTTCGCCCAGGAGTCCACCTGGAACTTCTATGACGCGCAGGTACCGCCCCTGCTCAGGAATCATGTCTCCAGCGCGGCCCTGATCGGGCTGCTGATGGGCCTGGACAACGTCCTCGGCATCTTCGTCCAGCCGTGGATGGGCAGCCGGTCCGACCGCACCCGCACCCGATGGGGCCGGCGGATCCCCTACATCGTGGCCGGGACGCCGGTCGCGGCCGTGCTGTTCATGGCCCTTCCGTTCACCACCTCGTTCCCGGCGCTGGTGACGGTGATGTTCCTGTACGCGCTGGTCGCCAACAGCTACAAACCCGTGGCCGAGGCGCTGATGCCGGACTTCGTCGCCGCCGAACACCGCAGCAAGGCCAACGCGCTCACCAGAATCGCGGCCAGTCTGACGATCGTCGTCTCCTCGCTGGTGAGCGTCCTGCTCGTGGACCACGATCTGAAGCTGGCGTTCGCGGTCCCGGCGCTGCTGATGATCGCGGCCGTCGGCGTTCTCGTACTGACCGTCAAGGAACGGCGCGCGCCCGCCTATCAGGAAGCGGTCGCGGACAGCGCCGCGCCTGACGGCCCGCCATCGGCCCGGCTGCGCGATGTGCTGGGCGAGTTGCTGCGCGACCGCGACCGCAGCCGGGTGTGGATGCTCACCGTCGTGTTCCTCGTGGCCGGTGCCTGGGCCGCCTCACGGGCCCTGATGACCCCGTACGGCACGGAGGTCCTCGGGCTCACCAAGGGCCGGGCCGGCGGGCTCGGGCTGCCGGGCGGGATCGCGTTCATCATCGCGGCGTTTCCCGTCGCCCTGCTCGCGGGACGGGTGGGCCGGCTCCGGCTCATCCGCTGGGGACTGGTGCTGTTCATCGCCGCGATGGTGCTGGGCGTCGTGGTCCGTACACCGCTCGGGACGAGCGCGGCCGTCGTGCTCGGGGCCGTCGGCTACGCCACGTTCTCGGTCAACGCCGTCGTCGTGCTGTGGGATCTCGCCCCGTCCCGCAGGGTCCTGGGTACCTACACGGCGCTGTACGGCGTCGGCAACGCCACCGGCTCCGCTCTCGGCCCGGCCCTGGTCGGCTTGCTCGTCGACCTGACCGGCTGGGCGTATCTCCTGCTCGATGTCGCGATCGTCGCGGCGCTGGCGCTCTTCGCCCTCACCCGAATCAGCCGCATCGGCCGTACCGGCCATGAGCGCGCGGCCCCGGACGCCCCGGACGTTCCCGCCTCGTCACCTCCCCCTTCTCCGACAGAGAGCCACTGACATGGAATTCCGTATCCTCGCGCCCACCGGAGTCCTCGGCGCGGGTTTCGACGCGGACGCCTTCCGGCGCGGCGTCGCCGCCCGTCCGCAGGTGATCGCCTGTGACGCCGGGTCGACCGACAGCGGACCCGCGGCCCTCGGATCCGGGGTGCCGAAGCTGTCGGCAGAGGCGGTCGTACGCGATCTGCGGCTGCTGCTGAAAGCCCGTCAGGAGCTGGGCGTGCCGCTGATCATCGGCTCGTGCGGGACCAGCGGGCGCGACACCGGTGTGGACTGGACCGCCGGGCTGCTGCGCCGGATCGCCGCCGAGGAGGGCCTGCGCTTCACCCTCGGCCTGATCTACTCCGACCAGCCGGCGGACCGTCTCCAGGAGCTGTGGGACGCCGGACGGATCCGTGCCCTGCCGCACGCGCCCGCCGTCGACCGCGACACCTTCGGGCTGGGGCCCGTCGTCGCCATGATGGGCGTCGAGCCCATCCAGCGGGCGCTGCGCGAGGGGTGCGACGTGATCCTCGCCGGACGGGCCAGTGACACCGCGCTGTTCGCCGCGTATCCCCATCTGCACGGCGCCGCCCCCGGGCCGGCCTGGCACGCGGCCAAGACCGTCGAATGCGGCGCCGCCTGTGCCGTACCGCCGTCCGCCAACGGGCTGCTGGTCCGTCTCCGTGACGATCACTTCGAAGTCGAGACGCTGCTGCCCGGCACCCGGCTCACACCGCGCTCGGTCGCCGCTCACACCCTGTACGAGAACGCCGACCCGTATCTGATCACCGAACCGTCCGGGGTCCTGGACACCACCCATGCCCGCTACACGGCCGTCGACGAGCGCACCGTACGGGTCGCCGGGGCGCTCTACCACCCGTCGCCGGAGTACACCGTCAAGCTGGAGGGCGCCCAACTGGTCGGCCATCAGACCGTGATGATCGGCGGGATCCGCGACAAGGTCGTCATCGACCGGCTCCCCGAGCTGCTGCCCCTGGCCCGCGCCTACTTCGACGCCAAGATCCTGGACGTGTTCGTCGGCCGGATCGACCCGGCCGACGTCGACATCGACTACCGGCTCTACGGCGCCGGGGCGGTCCTCGGCGCGCGGGAGCCCGCGGTCCTGGCCCCCGCCGAACTCGGCGTGCTGATCACGGTGACCGCACCGGACCAGAGCACCGCGCACGCGGTGAGCACCTTCGTCGCGCACGCCAGTTCCCATCTGCCCATTCCCGAGTACGACGGAATGGTCAGCACCATCGCCTACCCGTTCTCGCCGCCCGAGATGGACCGGGGGCCGCTGTACCGCTTCACCCTCAACCATGTCGCGGTCGGGGTCGGCCCCACCGAACTGTTCCGCACCACGACCGAGGAGATCGGATAACGATGGCCACCCTGCTCGACTACTGCTCCCTGGTCCGCTCCAAGAACGCCGGACCGTTCACCCTCACCTTCGACTTCATGTGCCACGACGAGCACACCTACCGGTCGCTGGTGGCTCTCGACGTGCTCACCACCGCGCTGTTCGCCGACCTGTTCGGCACCGACGCCTCAGAGGTCCGGGTCATCGCGCACCCGCTCGCCCTCGCCGTCAAGGTGTCGCTGCCGAGGCCCACCGTCCAGGGCAGCACGCACGACTCGGACTGCTACGCCGGTCAGCAGTACGCGCCGCTGATGGCGATGAAGCTGCCGGATCCCGGCCGTCCGGTGTGACGCCGGCTGTGACGGCCGGGCGCGACGGCCACGACCGTCAAGCAATCGTCAGGCTGCGGTGAGGGGTGCCGTCAACCGGCCGTCCTTTGATGAGGACGTCTTCTGCTGAGGACGTCCTCCCCCTCCCCACCCCCGGAAAGAGGCTGTGACCATGGCTTCCCTGCTCCATCGTTGGGGCGCGTTCGCGGCGCGCAACTGCCGTGCCGTGCCGGCCGCGTGGCTGTTCCTCATCGCCGCGACAGCGGCCCTGGGGCTCACGTTCTCCGGCACCTTCGAGTCGAGCTCGGACATCCCCGGCTCCACCGCGCAGAGCGCGCTGGAGAGGATGGACCGCCACTTCGGCGCCTCCGGCCGGCAGTCCGCGCGGATCGTCTTCGAAGCGCCCGCGGGCACCTCGCTGGAGACCCCGGCGAAGGCCGACGCCCTCCAGCGCACACTCACCGCCGCCGCGACCGTCCCCGGGGTGGCCTCGGTCAGCGATCCGGCCCGTACGGGGACCGTCTCCGAGGACGGGCGGACGGCCGTGGCCCAGGTCGAGTTCTCGGTGCCGAAGGACACCGACGTCGGTGCGGCGCGGCTGAACGCGCTGGAGGACACCGCCGCGGGCAGTCGCGCCGCCGGAATCGACGTGGTCTTCGGCGGCGACGCCTACAAGCGGTCCAGCGCTCCGGTCGGACCGATGGAGGGGGCCGGTGTGCTGGTCGCGCTGGCCGTCCTCGCCGTCACGTTCGGGTCGCTGCTCGCGGCGGGCATGCCCCTGATCACCGCCCTGGCCTCGGTCGTGGCCAGTATGGCGGGGCTGATGGGGCTGTCCTCCGTGGCCGGGATCTCGGACAAGGCGCCCACGCTGGCGGTGATGCTGGGGCTGGCCGTGGGCATCGACTACGCCCTGTTCATCGTCTCGCGCCACCGTACGGAACTGGCCCGGGGCCGCGGCGTCCAGGAGGCGGCGGCCCACGCCACCGCGACGGCCGGCGGCGCCGTGGCCTTCGCCGGGCTGACCGTGATCATCGCGCTGGCCGGTCTGACGGTCGCCGGGGTACCGGTGCTCACCTCCATGGGCCTCAGCGCCGCGGCGGCGGTGGCCGTCGCGGTCGCCATGTCGCTGGGGCTGCTGCCGGCTCTGCTGGCGCTGGCCGGCGAACGGCTCCGGCCCGGCCCCCGCTCGCGGGCCGCGCAAAGGATCCGGCACGCCGCCGCTCCCGGCGGCCGGCCCACGGCGGGCGCCCGCTGGGTCGGGGCCGTCGTACGCCGTCCCTGGCCGGCGGTGGTCACGGTCACCCTGGGGCTCGCGGTCCTCGCGCTCCCCGCCACGCGCCTCCAGCTGGC
Organism: Streptomyces sp. NPDC039430; assembly: GCF_055639435.1. Lineage (NCBI taxonomy): Bacteria > Bacillati > Actinomycetota > Actinomycetes > Kitasatosporales > Streptomycetaceae > Streptomyces > Streptomyces sp. NPDC039430. The sequence goes on from NZ_JBVKAK010000006.1 coordinate 274,026, forward strand.
CCTGAGCGACGACGGCGGCGAACCGCGCGGCACGGCGGCGCGCCAGAGCTACGACCGGATCAGCGAGGCGTTCGGCCCCGGTGCCAACGGTCCCCTGGTGGTCCTGGTGACCGGCGCGCCCTCCGGCACGCTGAAGCCGACCGGTGCCGACGTCGCCGAACAGATCGCCGCCGTACCGGGCATCGCGAGCGTCGGCCCCGCCGACTACTCACCCGACGGCGCCGCCGCGCGGGTGCGGGTCATCCCGGAGACCGGCCCCCGCGATCCGGCCACCGGCGAACTGGTCACCCGGCTCCAGGAGCGCACCGCTCCGATCGCCGCCCGGACGGGCAGCGACATCGCGGTGACCGGCCAGACGGCCGTCAGTATCGAGGTCTCCGCCAAACTCAGCGGCGCGCTGCTGCCGTTCGGGGCCGTGGTGGCCGGACTCTCGCTGCTGCTCCTGATGGCCGCCTTCCGCTCCCTCGCCATTCCCGTCAAGGCCACGATCGGCTTCCTGCTGTCGGTGGGCGCCTCGTTCGGCGTGATCGTCGCCGTATTCCAGTGGGGGTGGCTCGCCGACACCCTCGGGGTGCCCGCGACGGGGCCGGTCGCCAGCTTCGTCCCGATCATCGTGATGGCCGTACTGTTCGGTCTGGCCATGGACTACGAGGTCTTCCTCGTCTCGGCCGTCCGCGAGGAGTACGTCAGGACCCGGCGGGCGCGCGCGGCCATCACCGGCGGGGCCCGGCACGCCTCCCGGGTGGTCACCGCCGCCGCGCTGATCATGGTCGCGGTCTTCGCGAGCTTCCTGTTCACCCATGACGCCACGATCATGCCGATCGCCCTCGCGCTGGCCGTCGGCGTACTCATCGACGCCTTCGCCGTACGGATGACGCTGGTCCCGGCCGTGCTGGCGCTGCTCGGCGACCGCGCCTGGTGGCTGCCCCGCCGTCTGAACGCCTGGCTGCCCGATCTCGATGTCGAGGGCGCGCGGCTCGACGACGCGGCGCCGGGAACGGCCGTACCGCGGCTTCGCCCGGTGGCCGAACCGGCGTTCCCGGTACCGGACCACACCGCCGCCCAGGACGTACCGGCCCTCACCCAGGACGTCTCGCCATGAGCACCCCGGACACGGTCCTCGTCGTGGACGACGACGCCGGCATCCGCGATCTGCTGACCTCGGCCCTGCGCTACGCGGGCTTCGACGTCCACCTCGCCCGCGATGTGCCCGAGGCCCTGGCCGGGCTCTCCCGGCACGCTCCCGACGCCATCGTCCTCGACGTGGGCCTGCCCGGGGGCGGGGACGGCTTCGACGTCCTCCAGCTGATCCGTTCGCGCGGAGTCACCACCCCGGTGCTGTTCCTGACCTCCAGGGACGCCGTCGAGGACCGTGTCCGGGGCCTGCGCCTCGGTGGCGACGACTACGTCACCAAACCCTTCAGCGTGGTGGAGGTCGGGGCCCGCCTCCAGGCCCTCATCCGCCGCTCGCGCGGCACCGCGAGCGCCGTCGACGACGGCATCCTGCGCTACGCCGATCTCGAACTCGACGCGCGCCGGTACACCGTCCACCGCGCCGGCGACCGGGTCGACCTGTCCCCCACCGAATTCCGGCTGCTGCGCTTCCTCCTCAGCCACCCCGGGCATGTGATGACCAGATCCCAGATCCTCGAAGCCGTCTGGCAGTACGACTTCGGCGGTGACTCCGTCGTCGTCGAGCGCTTCATCTCCAACCTGCGGCGCAAACTCGACCAGGGGCGTGAACCGCTGCTGCACACCGTCCGCGGTATCGGTTACAGCCTGCGCCGCCCCGCCGGATGAAGAGACCCGCGTGGCTCCCCACGCTCGCGTCCCGGCGGCCGGCCACCCTTCGCGGGCGGCTCCTCGTCGGCGTCATCGTCCTGCTGGCCGCCGGGCTCGTCGGCAACTCCACCGTCAGCGCCCTGACGCTGCGCGACTATCTGCGGCACCGCGCGGAAGTCACCCTGAGCGAAGCCGGCGACCGCGTCCACCGGATGCTGGACGGACAGCCCCAGACGGTCAACGGCGGGCAACTGGCCGCCCTCGTCGAGCCGATCCTCGGCATCACGGTCATCAGCGTCGACGGCACCGTGGCCGTGCAGGCCGGGACAGGCGTCCCCGGCACGATCAACGAGCTGACAGCGGGACGGCTCGACCAGACCGTCTCCTTCACCGACACCGAAACCCTCCCCGACCTGATCGCCCTGCGCATCCCCACCGCCGGACTGACCGTCGACACGGGCGAACAGCGGGTGGCGGCCTCCGCCGTCATCCTCACCATGAGAACGGACATCGACCGGATCACCGTCGCGGACTTCGTCTCGGGGCAGGCCACCACCGTCGGTCTCACGCTGGTCCTGGGCGGCGCCACCGCGCTGCTCATCCTGAAGATCGGGCTGCGCCCTCTGGGCCGGATGGCCGACACCGCGGACGCCATCGCGTCCGGAGCCCTGGACCAACGGCTCCCCACGCACGGGAAACACACCGAGACGGCCCGTCTGGCCATCGCCGTCAACCACGCGTTCGACGCCCAGGCCCGCGCGGAGAGCAACATCCGCGCCTTCGCCGCCGACGCCTCCCACGAGCTGCGCACCCCGCTGGCCACCATCTCCGGCTGGCTGGACCTCTACCACCAGGGCGGTCTGACCACCGGTGCCGAGCTGAACCGGGCGCTGGAACGGGTCGACGGCGAGGTCGGCAGAATGCGGCTCCTCGTCGAGGAGTTGTCGCTGCTCGCCCGTCTCGACGCCGGCCGGCCGCTGGAGACAGGGGAGGTGGACCTGCGGAGCCTCGCCACCGATGTCGTCCAGGACGCCGGTGTCGTCGCCCCGGACCGGGCCATTCACCTCCACGCGCCCCTGCCGGTCCTGGTCACCGGTGACCGGCCCCGGCTCCAGCAGGTCCTGCACAACCTCGTCGGCAACGCGATCCAGCACACCCCGCCCGGCAGCGCCATCCATGTCGCCGTCGGGCGGACCGGATCCCGCGCGACCATCGATGTCGTCGACCGGGGCCCCGGTATCCCGCCGGAGGACCTCGCGCGGGTCTTCGACCGCTTCTGGCGGGCGGACCCCGGCCGGGGCCGCGCCCACGGCGGCTCAGGACTCGGGCTGGCCATCGTTCGCGCCATCGTCCACGCCCACCACGGAAGTGTGGACGTCAGGTCCCGGGCCGGTGCCGGCACGACCGTCACGGTCACACTGCCCGTCACCTCGCCCGCGGCCGACACGGCCCACGTCTCCGTGTGAGGCGGAATCACGGGAGAAAACGGGACGGAGGAGGACGATCGTAGGGTCTCCCCGCCCCCGGGGCGGATCCACGCGGGCGGCCACCGCCCGGCCTCGTTCGAAAGGACCTCCCGTGCTCCCACTGGACGGCATCACCGTGATCTCTGTCGAGCAGGCGGTCGCCGCGCCGTTCGCCACCCGTCAGCTCGCCGACCTGGGCGCCCGGGTCATCAAGGTGGAGCGGCCGGGGACCGGCGACTTCGCCCGTGGCTACGACGAGACGGTCCGGGGCATGTCCAGCCACTTCGTCTGGCTCAACCGCGGCAAGGAGTCCATCGCGCTCGATCTGAAGCGGCCCGAGGACGCCTCCGTGCTCCGGCGGCTCATCGGCCGGGCCGATGTGTTCGTACAGAACCTCGCCCCGGGCGCGGCGGGCCGGCTGGGCCTGGACGCCACGACGCTCGCCGGCGCCCACCCCCGGCTCGTCGTGTGCGCCATCTCCGGCTACGGAACCGGCGGCCCCTACACGGACCGGAAGGCGTACGACCTGCTGGTGCAGTGCGAGTCCGGGGCGATGTCGATGACGGGCACGGCGGAGGTGCCGGCGAAGATCGGTATCCCGGTCGCCGACATCGCCGCCGCGATGTACGCGTACAGCGGCATCCTCACGGCGCTCTACGAACGCGAACGCACCGGCCGGGGAAGCGCCCTCGAAGTGTCGATGCTGGAGGCGCTCGGCGAGTGGATGGGGTACCCCGGCTACTTCACCCGCTACGGCGGCGCGCAGCCGCCGCGTTCGGGCGCCGAGCACGCCGCCATCGCCCCCTACGGTCCGTACGCGACGCGCGACGGCGTACGCGTCTTCCTCGGTGTCCAGAACGAGCGCGAGTGGGAGGACTTCTGCGCGCGGGTCCTGGACGCGCCCCGCCTCGCCTCCGACCCGCGGTTCGCGCGGAACTCCCTGCGGGTGGAGAACCGCGACGCGCTGCGCACCCGCATCGAGGAACGCTTCGCCGCCCTGAGCGCCGACGAGGCCGAGCGGCGTCTCGAAGCGGCCCGCATCGCCCATGCCCGGCTGCGCGACGTGGCGGAGTTCGCGGAGCACCCGCAGCTCGCCGCCCGGAACCGCTGGCGCGTGGTGGACTCGCCCGTGGGCCCGCTCGACGCGCTCCTGCCGCCCGTCACCGTCGCGGGCAGGGAGCCCAGGATGGGGCGCGTACCGGCCCTGGACGCGGACCGCGAGCGCATCCTGGCCGAGCTCAACTCGGCGGCGACACGCCAGGGCGCCACCCAGGGCGCCACCCAGGACGCCTCTCAGGCCGTCTCTCAGGGCGCCTGACGCGAGGTATTCCTTTCAACTCCCTTGAAATGTTTGCGAAATACTTCTTCCCGTGCGGTGGACACGGAATGCAAAAAGCGCCTTGAACCCGCTGGACGACTATGGTTCCGTCTTTTCCGACTGGCCGACCAGTCATCCAAGAAACCGAAGTTGGGAGAGGTCATGTCTGTGACGTCACTTTCCGAACGGCTTTCCGGAAACGGCTTGCAGCAGCACGTGCACAGCGAGACGACCGCCGTCGAAGAGGCCTGCGTTCCGCGCTACGAGTCCTGTGCCTGGGACTCGCAGTGCTGCCACGGCCTGATCTGCGAATGGTTCCACTGCTACCTGCAGGGCTGATGCCCGGCCGCGGCTGATGCCCGGCCGCGGGTGAGCGGTGCCTCCGCCGGGCCGGCGCGCGCCGAGAGGTGTCGCGTACGGCCCCGGCGGGGGCGGCAGGGCCCGTTTTCTCCAATCCTTCGACCGAGAAGAAACCGGGGGCGACTGACATCATGTGGAAACTCTGGAAATCCGCTCGGGCGGCACGGGAATTCCTGGAGTCGTCCCGGCGCGAGGGCGGCGCCTACTCGCTCGACTGGCCTCCCGTGCGGGGCCGGGTCAGGAATTCATCGCGAGGAGCCGCGCGCGCCGTGGCCCGTCTGCGGATGGCCGAGCGGCTTTCCGTCGGATTCCTCGACCCGGTGGAGGACGCGCTGTTCATCACGGCGGGGCTGCGCGGCCTCGGTTACCGGGCCTCGTTCCATCTGGGCAGGGAGACGGCGCCGTTGGTGGCCCCCGGCGGGTTCTACGCGTGGGCGCAGTGCGGCGGCACGGTCCTGACGACCTCGCTGCCCGTACGGGAGGAGTACACCGAGGTGCTCCGCACCGGTGAGGAGGCGACGGCATGCTGAACACAGTGGCCGTGACCGATGGGGAGTGGTGTCCGCTGAGCCGGGACGAGCCCCGCGGACCCGCCGTCTACTACCGCGTCCGCCACGGCGGTCTGGAGTGGAGCCACGACCCGGCCGACTTCCTGACCGGCGGGGAGCGGCCCGTACCCGAGCCGGGCACGCTGCTGGCGCTGGTGCACGGCCTGGCCCCGCCGCCGGACGCCACCCCGCTGCCGGGGGTACGCCGGCTGGCGCTGGGGACGCGGGTACGTGTCGACGCCGGGGGCGTCACCGTCAGCCGGCGACGGCCCGTACTGCCCACCGGGACCACGGATCTCACCTGGGCGGTCGCCGAAGTGCTGCGCGGACTGCCCGAGGCGTACGGGCCCGAGGGGTACGGGATCGCCTACAGCGGCGGACTGTCGTCGGCCTTTCTCGCGGTGGCCGCTCTTTCGGCGGGGCACCGCCCGCGCTTGCTGCACGCGGACCTCGGTCTGCCGGGACGGCGCCATGTCCCACCCCCTGTAGGCGATTTGACCGTGCGTCATATCCCGGTCGATGTGTTCGAGCTACTGGATCACCACAGCGTCCCCACCGGAGGGCTGATGCCACCGCTGCCGGACCTGGAGTTCCCGCGCCGGCTCACCGCCCGGCTGGCCGGCGTCGCGGGCGGCGGCCCCCTCGTCGCGGGCACGCTCCTGGAGGACCTGGTCTCGGCCAGGCTGCCGGAGGCCGGCAGGGGACCACGCGACTGGCGCCTGCTGACGTGCGAGCCCTTCCATCTCGTGGGCACGCTGCCGTCGTTGAGCGAGGCGACCGCCCTGCTGGAGCAGGGTGTCGTCCACAACGCGGCCGACGGCGCGGGAAACGGGGCGGGGGCGGGGACCGGGCACGGCGGCCAGGACGCCCAGTCCGTCGACGGGCCGCCACCCCCGCCCCCGCTGGGCCGACGGGATCTGCCCGGCATGACACCCAAGGGACGGGTGGCGCTCCAGACCGTCCAGCAGGCGTCGTTGTCGGTGTGGAAGGACCATCTGGACTTCCTGGGGCCTCTGTTGGGACGGGCCGACGCGGGGATGACCGAGCGCGTACCCGGCGACCACGAGGGGCTCGTACTCCCCGCGCTCGACCCGGGCGTCCTCGGAGCGGTGGAGACGCTGCCGACGGACCGTCTCGGCCGCATCGCGGGCGGCGTCTTCCGTAACCACCAGCCGCTCGTCCGGGCCGTGGCCGGGCACCGGGTACGCGGACTGCGACGCGCCTCGTCCTCCTTCGATCTGCGCCTCGCCGCCGCTGCCTACCTGCACCGCGAGAGCGACAAGATCATCGCCGAACTGGAGCGCGCGTGCGCGCTGGCCGACCTCGGGCTGATCGATGTGGCGGTCGTGAGCGGCCTGCTCCGCGAAGGGCCCGGCCGGGCCGATCACGCGCTGCCACTGCTCAGGCTGCTGTGGATCGACCAGTGGCTGCTGCATTCGACCCCTGGCTGACGGGCCGTGCCCGAAGAGCACCCCTAGTCGACGGGCCGTGCCCGAAGGACCACGACTGAAGGGCTGACCACCATGGCCACGACACCCCCTCCCGCGCCGTCCGTTCCGCCGTACCTCTCCGTCGCTCTCGCGCCGGGCGTCCGGCTGACCGGGCTGCCGTTCGGCGGCGCCGTGCTCATCAACGAGCGCACCCTCGCGCTCGCCGAGTGCGCCGAACACGACGCCGGACTCCTCCAACGCCTCCTGGCGAAGGGCCGGTTCGACGCGGACGACCCCGACGTGCCGCGCCTGGCGCGCCATCTCCTGGAGACCCGGTGGCTGGTCGTCACCGGCGCCCCGGCCGCATGACCGCGTGACGGCGTAGCCGAACGACCGTGTGACCGAACGACCGTGTGACCGAACGACGATGTGAAGTGAGGTTCCATGTCCTCCCGACTTCCGCAGGCCGCTCTCGCCGCACAGGCCGCACTCGCCGCGCTGGCCGGTCCGCTGCTGGCCGGCGGCGCCGCGAAGGTCCTCACGCCCGCCGACCGGCTGGCCTGGCCCTACCGCTCCGCCGCGCTGCGCGCCCCGCACGGCCCGCGTCTGGCCGGCGGCGCCGAGCTGGGCGCGGCAGCCGCCCTGGTGCTGCTGCCGGGCCGGGCGGCGCCCGCCGCCGCGCTGGTGACGTACGGCGCGCTGACCGTCGTGGCCCAGTCACTGCGCGGCCAACGCTGCGCCTGTTTCGGCGCGGCCCGGCTGGCCACGGTCGGCCGGTCGCACGTCGGCGCCAACGCGCTCGCCGCCACGGCCGCGGCGGTCCTGATGACCGCGGACCTCCCCGCACGGCCCCGGCTGCGCGGTGTCGCCGCCGTGGCCGCGGCGGCCGTGACCGCCACCGCCGTACTCGTCGCCGACCGGCGCCGCGCCACGGCCGAGGCGGCGGCGGAGCGGGCGGTGGAGCACTCCGCCGAGCCGGTCGACGGCGTACAGCTGTACGTCTCGGACAACTGTCCCGCCTGCCGGGCGCTGAAGCAGCTCCTGGGCACGATGGAGCCGGTGCGCCGGGCCCGGGTCGAGACCACGGTGGTGAGCAGCGGCAGCGAACTTCCTCCGGAGATGGCCGACATGTCCGTGCCCTGTGCCACGGCGCTCGACGCGGCGGGCCGGCCGGTACGGGCCCCGGTGTCCGGCATCGGTGCGGTGAAGGCGCTCATCGACACCATCACGATCACCTCTTCGGAACCGGCACATGCCGCCTGAGCCGCTTTCCGTGGTGGACGTACGGCCCCGGGCCGTGGATGTGCGGCCCCGGGCGGTGGACGTACGGCCTGGGCCGCGTACCGCGACCATCCCCGGCGCCACGGGCGACGGCGAAGCGGACACCGTGGAGATGCGGCCCGATCTGACGGCGTACGCGCTGCTCAGCGCCCCTGCCCGACCCTCCCTGTCCGACTACGGCCCCGCGACGGTCCACTGGCGGAATCTGTCGGTGGACCCCGACCTCACCGGCCTCGCGCCGAGCCGTTCCCGGCACGCGCGGATCGCGCTGGGGCGTGACGGCGATCGGCGGCTGTGGTCGCTGCCCCTGCGGACGCTGCCGGCGGCGGGACTGGCCTGGCACCCGACGCTCCCGCTGGTCGCGGGCCTGCTTCAGCGGGGCCGTGCGGTGCACCCGTGGACCGCCGACTACGCGGCCCGGCGTGTCATGGTCCACGAGCGGGTACGCGCCGCGCTGTCGCTGACTCCGCACGGGGCCGGTCGCCGCTGCCTCGCGTGGTGCGGTGACGGCGAGCTGGCGCTGCTGACGCCTCCTTCACCGCCGCCCCCGGCGCACCCGACGCGAGCACCGGCGCCCGGTGCGGCTGAGGTTCGGGGGCCGGTGGTGTGCGAGGCGTCGGGGCCCGGCCATGTCGTCTTCCTGCCCGGCCTCGCCGAGCTGGCGGGCCTCGCCGCCGTCACCGTCTCCGTACTGAACCCGGCCACGGGCGCCCTCCGCGTCCTGGACGCTCCCGCGCCCCTGCTCGTCGGCGGGCTGGAGCCGTCACCGACCGGTCGGCGCCTGCTCGTCGACCAGGTTGTCGGCACGGACGATTCCGTCCGGCAGACGGATGACGCGCTGCGCTGGTCGCGGGCCGTCGTACGGACGGACCTCGCGGTCTCCGACGGGTGGTCGGAGGTGCCGCGGACGGCGTGCTGGTCCGGGATCGGGGGCGGGAACAGGGACGGCCATGGGGGCGGCGACAGGGACGACACGATCGCCGTCGGCGCGCCGGTCCGGGGCGGGACGGTCATCGATCTGCGCACACTCCAGCCGGAGTCAGGGCCGGAGTCAGGGCCGGAGTCAGGGCCAGGGCCGGGGTCGGAGTCAGGGCCGGGGTCGGGGCCGTCCGGCCGTCCGGCCACGCGGCTGACGGTCTCTCACGATCCCGGGGAGGCACCGCTGTGGTGGCGGTGTCTCGCCTCGGACGATGAGCCCCTGGTCATCAGCCGCCACCGTCACGGCCTTCGGCTGACCACCCGGCACACCACGCGCCGCGTACCCCTCCCACCGGAGATCCCGTGCCCCGGCGGCCGGACGCGCCTGGGCCCCTGGGCCGCCGCGTACGCCGGCGCCGACGGCGTCGACGTAATCGTCCTGGAGTACGCGGCCGACGGGCGTGCGGGCCTGCTCGTCGTCGACCCCGGGCGGGGAACGGCGCGCGGGGTGCCCGTTCCCCCCGTACGCGAGGAGGACGACGGCTCGCCCGTACGCTGCTGGGCCGCCGTGCTGGACGGTCGGCCGCAGCTCACCGTCCAGCACGGGAGCCGCCTCGGTCTCCGCCGGTACGCGCTGCGCGGGGACCGTCTCGAACCTGTCGGCGGCCCGTGGCCTCTCCCCGCGCGGCACGTACGCCGCGACCGGCCCATGTCCACGCCCGGTACCGCGCTCTTCCCGGTGTCCGAGCCCGACGGCCCCCGTCTGCTGCCCGTCACGCCAGGCGTCGACGGGCCGCAACTGCTCTGGATCCATGCCCGCGAGTACGGAAGTCCACCGACGCCGGCGTACGCGCATCCGTCGCTGAGCGGCACCGAAGCGCCCACAGCCGTACTCGACCTCCCGCTGCGCTGGCCCGCCGACGTCCGCCCGGCCGACCTCCACCAGCAGATCACCGGCGCGGTCGACGCCGCCACGCACGCGCTGCGCGAGGAGCTGGGTCGTACGGGGCCGGTCGTCGTGGGCGGCCACAGCTTCGCCGCCACCCTCGCCCTCTACGCGCTCGCGCACCGCCCCGGGCTGGCCGGCGCCATCGCCCACAGCGGCGCTTACAACCGGACGCTCACCCCGGACGGTTTCCAGTACGAACGGCGCACCTACTGGCAGGCGCCGGATGTCTACCGGGCCTTCAGCGCCCTGGACTTCGCCGAGCGCCTGGACCGGCCGGTACTGCTCGTGCACGGCTGCGAGGACACGAACCCGGCCACCCCGCCCGACCAGGCGGTGGCCCTGTACCGGGCCGTCGTCGCCACGGGCGGCCACGCGCGGCTCCTGTTGCTGCCGTACGAAGGGCACACCTTCCGCCACCGGGAGAGCCTCGACACCGTCGCCCGCGAGCACGATGCCTGGCTGCTCGCGCGCTCCGCCCCCGCCTCGCGCAGCCGTAGTCGTCGCCATGGCGACGGCCGTGGCTCCGGCTGTGGCCCCAGCGCTGACCGGCGCCGTACGACGGACACTTCGGAAAGGACCTGACCGATGGCAGAGCAGCCGGACCGGATCCGCACGGCCGATCTGATGCGGTCCTGCGCGTACATCGTGCGCGTCGCGTGGCAGGCGGACCGGCTGCGGCTGACCGGCGTCTTCCTGGTCCAACTCCTCACCGCCACCGGGCTCGCCGCCCTGATCCTGGTGCTGCGGGGGACGCTGGGGCAGGCGTTCTCGCTGAACGGCGAGGGGTCCCGGGCCGACGACCGGCTGATCCCCGCGCTGTCCGCGCTGGTCCTGCTCGCCTCGGTGGGCGGCATCCTGCGCACGGTCAGCAGTGGCTGGCAGCGGCTGCTGACGGTGAAGGTCGACCGGCACATCATGGCGAGGGTGCTGGCGGGCTCGGCGCGCGCGGAGCTGGCGCGGTTCGAGGATCCGGCCTTCCACGACCGGTTGCAGCGCGCGGTGTTCGCGTCGCGCTCCCAGCCGGTGATGGTGGTGACCGCGCTGATCGGAGCGGTACAGGCGCTGCTGAGCATGGTGGCCGTCGGCACGGCCTTCGCCGTCATGACCTGGTGGCTGCTGCCGTTCACCGCGCTGTCGGTCCTGCCCGTGCTCAGAGCGGCCCGCGACGAACGCGACGCCGACTACCGGCTGCACGGTCAACTGGCCGAGGGGCGGCGCGTCCGCGAGTATCTGGAGCGTCTTCTCGTCGGGCGCGACGAGGCCAAGGAGATCCGCTCCCTGGATCTGGGCAGGACGCTCCAGGACCGCTGGGACGGCCACTACGTGGCGGAGATCTCCAGTACGGCCACGATGCAGCGCCGGCACACCCGCCGCAAGGTCGTGGCCCGGGTGCTCGGTGATCTCGTCTTCCTCGCGGTCATCTGCGCCATGTGGGGGATGGTGCGCGGTGGTGGAGTCGCGCTGCCGACCGCGCTGGCCGCGCTGGGGGCGCTGCTGTTGCTCGCCACGCGGATGCAGATGCTCGGCTATCTCTTCAACAACATCGGTGCGGCGGCGCTGTATGTGAAGGACATCCGTGTCTTCACCGACGCCGACAGCGACGCGCGTACCTCCAGGGCCACGGAGCCGGACCGGACCGCCCCCGCCCTCTTCGCGTCGCTGCGCACCGAGCACCTCGCCTTCACCTACCCCGGCTCGTCCCGCCCCGCCCTCAGCGATGTCTCGGTCGAGTTGCGGGCGGGCGAGATCGTCGCGCTGGTGGGTGCCAACGGATCGGGAAAGACCACCCTCGCCAAGATCCTGGCCGGCCTCTACCAGCCCGATGACGGCGCGCTCCTGCGTGACGGTCTGCCGGTACCCGACCCGGCGCGGCTGCGCGCCACGACCGCGATGGTCTTCCAGGACTTCGTCCGCTACCGGCTCTCGGCCACCGACAACATCGCCTTCGGCCGCCCGCACGACGCCCCGGACCGGTCGGCCGTGGCCCGCGCCGCGAAGAGCTCGGGCGCGGCGGACGTGATCGGTGAACTGCCGCTCGGCTACGACACCGTACTGAGCAAGGAGTTCACCGCGGGCGCCGATCTCTCGCTGGGCCAGTGGCAGCGGCTGGCACTGGCCCGCGCCTTCTACCGGGACTCCCCCTTCGTGATCCTCGACGAACCGACCGCCTCGCTCGATCCGCAGGCCGAGGCCGATCTGTTCGCACGGATCCGCACGCTCTTCGCGGACCGCACGGTACTGGTGATCTCGCACCGTTTCTCCAATGTCCGCGGCGCCGACCGGATCTACGTCATGGACGGGGGGCGGATCATCGAGGAGGGCGGCCACGACGAGCTGGAGGCGGCGGGCGGCACCTACGCCCGGCTGTTCCGTCTCCAGGCGGAGGCGTACCGGATCGGGGAGGAGCGGAACGGGGAGGAGCGGAACACCGGAGACATCAGCCCGCCAGCGCGCCGAGCAGCCGCTGCCCCCGGCGTGTCAGCCTGACCCGTACCTGCTGGCCCTGTCGCCTGCGCCGGATGAGGCCCGCCGCCTCCAGCTGCTTGCAGTGATGCGTCACCGCTCCGGGCGCGCATCCGAGCAGGGCACTGACCTCGCCCATCGTGGGCCCGCGATGCGCCTGCCGCAGCAACCGGGCCCGCATGCGGCCCAGTACGGCCTCCAGCGGATCCGTACGTACCCGCTCCGCGCGCCCGCGCCCGGCGCACAACTCCCGCAGGCCGGGGAGGGGGTAGCCGATCCAGGCACACTCCTCCCGGCCGAGTCCGACCACGGAGGCGGAGCTGCCGGACACCAGCGGCACCAGCAACAGCCGTCGTTCGCGCAGCTCGCACTCCCCCGGCGAACGGTCCGGCAGCCGCAGCAGGCCCGGCGCGTAGCCGACTCGGGGGCTGAGGTCGCCGAAGACGCCGGCCAGCGTGCCCGTGACGGACGCGATCCCGATCCGCTCCGCCTCCAGGTCGAGCAGTTCCCGCGAACGCCTCCAGACGGGCGCGAACACGGTCCAGACGCTCAGCATCACCTGGACATACGCGCGGACGAACGGCCCCGGCCGGTCCGCCACCCGCCGCCATCCGACCGGAACCCCCTCGGGGAAGCCCGCCGCCAGATCACCGGCCAGCCGCTCCGGCGCGAGCGCCTCCATCCGGTCCAGCTGCGCCCGTACCCCCGACCGGTCGAGAGGCAGCGGCGACAGGCAGTCCGGAAGCCACAGGCTGCCTCCCCCGCACGCCGGCCGCAGCACCTGCGCGGCGTCCGCCGGGCACGCGGCGCGTACGGCCGACCGCACCGCGGCCGGCACCCCCTGGCCGGCCACCCCCAGGGCATCGGTCACCAGCGACATCAAGGTGGGCAACGGCTGGTAGCCCACCGAAACCCTCAGATCGTCCACTCGCCCCAGCCACAGCACCGACTGACACCCCACGCGCGCTCACCGTCTTCATGGTCGCCCGGCCCCCGTCGCACGCGTCCGCACCCCCGTGGCGGACGGGGCCCCCGGACCGCGGCACAGCGCGGGCCGGCGACTCGACAAAAGGTCCGGAGGGTTCATCCGTACCAGACGGAGATTGTTCGGAATCCGCGCGCGGGAGCCGTACAAAAAGAAGCGAACAAAGCGAACAACAACAAGCGGACAGGGGAGCGGACCCAGGGAAGGAGACAGAGGGAAGGGGACAGAAGGAGAAGGAAGGGGACTACAGCGGGCTGACGGCGCAGGCACCGTCCCGCGAACCGCCGACGGGAGGCGTGACGGGCGGGAAGATCACCGCCCGCAGGGGCGCCAGCAGTTCGTTGACGCGCGCGATCCCCTCGGGTGTTCCCAGCGGGAGCGGCGGGGTCGCCGAGGGTTTCAGCGCGTCGGGGGCGCGGCGGTCGCCGAAGAACATCAGGGACTCCAGGGGGCGGTTGCGGCGCGCCTGCCAGCGCAGGCCCTGGGCCCAGGGGGCGCTGTCGCGCAAGTACCGGGCCCAGCGGCGGGTGAAGGCGTACTGCGGGCCGTCGGCCTCGACGAGCCAGCCGTCCTGGCACACGGCGGCCAGTTCCACCGCCGAGCACAGCGACACCACCCGCAGATCCTCGGTGACTTCCAGCGCGGACAGGGTCCGCTCGGCGACCTCGTGGCCGAGGATCACCCGTACCCCGAGCCTCAGGTCGAAGTCCCGGTCGCGCAGCAGCACTTCGGCGAGTGCCGTCGCCGGGTCGGGTGCGGCGTACAGGAACGGGTACGGGCTCTCGGTGACGCCGTCGAAGCGGGAGCCGCCGAAATAGGGGTCCGCGGGACGGGGGTTGAACTCCGTCACCGCGCGGGTGGATTTATGGACCCGCCACAGCACGGTTCCGGCGGGGACGGTGTGCGCGTGGGGGAAGACCGGTACGTCCGGCAGGGCCTGCGCGGTCATGTCAGTCCTCCCCCAGGGTCGCGCCGGCGCAGGCCACCAGGTCGTCGTCGCGGTCCGCGCCCAGCAGGTCCGCGGGCGGGTCCCCCAGCCAGACGTTCGTGGCCAGCCACCAGGCGGTCACGCCCCACGGGTCGCGGTCGGCTCCGAGCAACTGGTTGACCCGTACGACCACCTCCCGGGGCCGGCCCGAGGGCTCGAACTGGAAGCGGGGGACGGCCGTCGCCCCGCCGGGAGCGTCCAGCCGGATGAGGTCGGGCGCCGCCCCGTGCCGCCCCAGGGCGCGTGCCTCGTCGTCGCTGAGTACGGGTGTGGCCGCGAGTACGCGCCGCCGGACGAGGTCCATGAGCGCGGCGGGTCCGGGGGCGGCGGTGGCAACGCTGGCGGCGTCCGTCGTAGGGACGTCCGTCGTAGGGACGTCCGTCGTAGGGACGTCCTCGGGTTCGAAGGAGAGACCCGCGAGGGACAGGATGGCGGCCGCCTCGGCGTCGATGGCCGCCCGGTCCAGTACGTCAGGAGCCCGCCAGTTGGCCTGCCGCAGGATCGCCTGCGCCACCGGATGGTCGGGCGGAAGCGCCTCGGCGAGAGCGAGCAGCAGTCGTCTCGCGTACGGTTTCGGATCACTGGCGGCCCGCATCCGGGCCTGGATCGAGGCGACTTCGGCCCGGCCGTCGGCGTCGAGCCGCGCCACCAGTTCGGCCAGGTGGTCCGCCACGATCCTGTTCAGGTCTTCCATGCTCATCGGCGTCAGCTCCGGCTTGAACGGCGTGGGGTGACAGGGGCTCAGCGGCCCTGGTGGGTGTACGCGGCCCAGGCGTAGGCGTGGAGGTGTTCGGGGTCGGACACCTGCGCGGCCATCAGCCGGCTCATTCCCGGGACGGGCGCGCGCTCCGGGTCGAGCATCCACAGTTGCGCGGCGCGCAGGGCGCGCGCGGGGGTGACGCCCTGGGAGAGATGGTGATGGAGCACGGTCATGAGCAGGCCACTGGGCCGGTCGGGAACGTTCCAGCGCGAGCCGACGACACCGGCCGCTCCCGCGGTGAGGAAGGCCGTGGCGAGAGTGAGCGCCTCGTCGTGGTCGCGCTCGCTCAGATCGCTGAGACAGGCGTTGAGTACGACCAGGCCGCCGGGGCTGCCGGGGCGACGGCCCGCGGCCCGTTCGAGCACCCGGGAGATCGGGAGCGTCAGTCCCGTCCGCGCGGCACGTTCGCTCTCCCTGGTCTCACCGAAGAGCAGGGCCGAATCGAGCGGGACCTCTCGGGTGTCGGCGTGGCAGCCGAGATGGAGGAGGGAGGCCCCCGGCTCTCCCCGGCCGGGCAGACAGGCAAGTACGCGCTCGGGCAGTCGGGCGTGCTCCTCCGCCGTCTCCGTCTCGGCGCCGAGGACGCGGGCCCGGGGGTAGTGCGCGTCGCGGATGCCCTCCGCCTCCAGGACCGGCCACAGGAGGTCGCCGCTGGGGTCGAGCACGATGACGGGGTCGTCGGCGGGCGGCAGTTGGTCCCGTCCGGCCGCCTCCGCGAACTGCCTGCCGCTGGCCGCGTACGACACCACGGCGTCCTGGATCACATACCGGTACCCGGTCGCGTCGCCGGGGCCGGAGCCCGTGCCTGCGTCTGTGCCTGCGTCCGCGCCTGTGCCTGCGTCCGTGCCGGCGGCGCGGGCGGTGGTACGGGCGGGGGTACGAGCGGCGTGCCAGGTGACCACCCCGAGGGTGGAGCAGGGCACGAGCACCAGATGCGGCGTCCGGTCACGTTCACGGTCCCGCTTCAGGTCCCAGGTCGCGATCTCGTCCAGCACCGGTCCCATGGCCGCCGGATACGCCCAGTCACAGAGGCGTTCCAGCGCCGCCCGCCAGTCGGTGCCGGCGCTTTCGCGCGCGGCGCCGCGGGCCCGGGAGAAGGCCGCGCGGGCGGAGATGTACGAGCGGAGCGGAGCGCAGGCCCGCTGTGCCAGTCCGGGAAGGGGTACGTGCACGACGCGGCCGTCCGTGTCGACCAGCAGCGCGGCGCCGGGGCCGTCGTCGTCCTCGGGCCCGTCCAGGAGATAGACCAGCGCGTCGGCGTCCACCTCGGCGAGGGACTTCCCGAGCGCCTCGGGGGTGGGCGCTTTGTGCAGGCTGTGCCGGCCGTCGTGTTCCGCGAGCACGCCCAGTGCCTCCCGCCGCAGCTCGCTGGGGATCTCACCGCCGGGCATGCCCTGTTCGAGGAGCAGCCGCACCGTACTGCGCAGGCTCTCGGTCACGACGGCGTCCCGATCCGGCGCGCCCCCGGAATCCGACCCGGATTCGGGCGCGGAGGCCGGGGGCGCGGAGGCCGGGGGCGCGGAGGCCGGGGGCGCGGAGGCCGGGGGCGCGGAGGCCGGGGAAGTGGGAGAGACGGGAGAGACGGGAGAGGCCGGAGAAGCAGGAGAGACCGGAGACGCCACGGGAGGCGCCGCAGGCAGCACCGGCGCCGGGCTGTCGAGTACCCGCTCGCGCCAGCGGTCGGCGAGGTCCGCCCGCCCGGCCGCCACCAGCCGGTCCGGTACGTCGGTCGCGGTGGTCGAGGCCCGCAGTACGAGCGCCCGTCCGAGTTCGAGCGCCTCCACGGCCGTGTGCGGATGCCCGTCCGCCAGGCTCCAGTGCGCGACGCGTACGGCCCTGCGCGCCGCGCCCCTGGCCGGGAGCAGTCCGTGGTGGGCGCCGCGCTGGAGCATCACCTCCGCGGCCACGGTCCGGATCACGGCGAGACCCGCGTCGACCGCCGCGGAGGAATCGCCCGCCGCGGGATCACCGCGCCGCCGGTATCCGTCGGCGAGGCCGTCCAGTACGGCCACGACCGCGATGGGCGGTGTATCGGGGCCCATCCGCTCCCGGGCACGTTCCAGGCCGAGCAGCGCCGTCGCCAGTACCTCCGGGTCGTCGTTGAGCAGGTTCAGCATCAGCCGGGCCGAGCCGACACCGGCGTGTCCCAGGAGGCGTATGTCCGCGGGGAGCTGCGACTCGTCCGCCATGACCCCTTCCAGCAGGGATGTCCCACGCCGCAGTTCGGCGGTGTCCCCGCGCACCGCCCCTCGCACCACGGCGGCCAGCCCGCCGAACGTGTCCGCCATCGGCCGGAGCCAGAAGACGGAGAAGTCGTCACCGAGCGCCGTCTCGTCCAGCAGGTCCAGCGCGGCGGGCAGTGCGTCCCAGTCCTGGTTCGTCACCGCTTGTCTGAGCGCGCCGAAGGCCGCGGAGATGTGCACGGGCCACAGACCCGCGCCGTCGTTCCCCACGATGCTCCGGAGTTCGGTCAGTGCCTCCGCCGCGCCGTCGCCCTCCTCATTGGCGCGCAGCCCCAGGGCGAGGGCCCGGAAGGTCTCCCCGAACTTCTGATAACTGGCGGGGCGCTTCAGGGGCCGGTGCGCGACCGCCGCGCCGATGGCGTGGTCCAGGAAGATCCGTCCCGTCTCGGAGTCCTGACGGGTGCCGTACCGCAGATAGTGGAAGTCGAGCGCGCCTCCCAGCATCGCCAAGGCGGCCGGGGCGACGGCGTGTTCCGCCGGGATCAGTTCGGTGGCCCGCCGCAGATGTGCCAGGGCGCGCCGGCTGTCCTCCGTCTCGCCGGAGATCGCGGCCCGGAGCATCAGCGAACCGCCCACCTCCAGATGGGCGACGCCGGGGTGGGAGTCGTCCGGGCCGAGCCCGGACGTACGCTCCAGCATCTCGTCCGCGGCGTCCAGTGCTTCGGACAGGCCGTTCAATGTCACGGCACGGGGAGCGGGCGCGCCGTCGGGGCGCCAGCGCAGCAGCGCACCCACCCCGGCCACGATCGACTCGTCCACCAGCTCCGGGGAGCGGTGCCGCAGCGCCTCCAGGAACTGCCGTGAGCCGAGCATGTCCAGTACGGAGTCGTACCACGGGCTGTCGGCGGTGATCTCCGCCCTCGCCCTGGCCAGGACGGCGGACGCGGCCTCCAGATCCTCGTCGCTGCCCGAGTCCGTCGCCCGCTCCAGGTACTCCTGTGCCAGTTCGCCGAGCAACGCGTCCCGCAGGATGTGTCCAGGAGGAAGGGTGTCGATCGCCGCCTCCAGCGCGGGGCCGGTCTCACCGGGCGCGCCGTCTGTGTGGCGGGACACTTCCAGGGCGGCCAGTTGCGCGAAGGACTCGAACTCGGTCCGGTTCTCGGCGCCCTTGGGCATCAGCCCCACACCCTGCTGGAACAGGGGCAGGGACCTCATCAGCGACAGTGGGTCGAAGCGCTGTCCGAGCACCATGCGCAGCACCGGTACCAGACCGAGCATGAGCTTCACCGAGCCACGGACGGAGTCCGGCCACCGCGGGCAGGTGCTGCTGTACTGGAGATAGCCGATCGACTCGTCGAGATGGGCGGCGAGCCGCGCCCGCACGGCGGGATCGCTGGGCGGAGCCTGCGTCCATCGCCGGACGGTCTCGAAGTCGGCGGGGCCGCCGAGTCTCAACTGCCGGGGCAGCGCGGGGAAGAAGAGCATCCAGCCGACCCACAGCTGGGCGTAGTCGTGGTCCCAGGTGCCCGGCCTGGCGGTGTTGAGGACACGCCGGAACACTGTCAGCGCGATCTCCCGTTCCTCGTCCTCACCACCGAACCGGACATGCCGGATCATCAGCACACTGCCGAGCCGGACGTCCAGGCGCAGGCGCCGGGGGTCGTCGAGGGGCAGCTCCCGGTCGGCCTCCAGCAGAACGTCCCGCGCTTCCCGCACGACCAGTTGGCTGACCTTCTTCTCCCGTACGCGGTCGGGTGCGAGAGGATCGGCGCCTGGCGTACGGTCTCCGAGCCGCAGGAAGCGGTCGGCCAACGCGATGCCCCAGTCGGCGAGTTGGCGCGCCCGCTCGACCGGGTCCAACGTGTGGATCTCCGTCATCGCGATCCTCCTTGCCGGTCGTCGCTGACATACCGTCAATGGCTCTTCACCGTAACGCCGTTGCGCGCGCCACGGGCGGTGTTGCCGCCCGTCGCCCGCACCTTCGGGGCGGTGTCACCGCCACTCTGCGCCACGGGGAGGCCGTAGGGAGGCGAGCACCGGATGACAACCGGAAGACAACCGGAACGCGACCGGCGACCAACCGGAAAGGGCCGGTCCAGACCCTTTCCGGCCCTGATCCCGGCCCCGGCCTCCGGCCCCCTGCCCAGCCCTGGCCACGGCCCCGGTCCGTCCGGGCCCATTTGTTGTCCAAGCCTTTGACATTGCCGGGCTTGGCAAGCGGAGCCCGCCGGAGCACCGTGTAACGCGACTGGGCGGCCGGGAACGATCACACTGAACCGGGTTCGCGTACTTGCAAGTTGAGGGCTGCGCAGTTCGCCGCGCCGCCAGTCGACCCTCGGTGCGGTGGGCCGCACCGAGGGAAGAGTGGAAGAGACCGGCGTGGAACGAGCAAGCGGGGGTTACCCCTCGGACATCACCCTGGAGTCACTGGTACCGGAGCCCCTGCTCGGGCGTGCGTATCAGGACCGCCCGGAGGACGTGCACGAGCGCTTACGACGCCGGCACGGCGCGGTGGCTCCCGTGGATCTGCTGGGGGTACCCGTCTGGCTGGTGCTGAATTACGCGGAGGCGCTGCACATACTCCAGAACGACGCGATGTGGCCCAAGGGCATGCAGCACTGGCGTGCCCGCAACGAAGGCCGCGTACCGGCCGACTGGCCGGTCGCTCCCGCGCTGGAGGCCGACAACACGATGGCGCGCGGCGGCGCCGATCACGCCCAGTACAGGGCCGCGTGGGACGCGGCGCTGAAACCCTTCCAGGACCCGGGTCATCCACGGACCCGCCGGCTCAAGGACAACATCCGCCGGACCGCGAACGAACTCGTCGGGCTCCTCGCGCAGGAGGGCAGGTCCGGTGTGGCGGATCTGGCGGCGCGGTTCTCCCGGCCGCTGCCCCTGATGGTGGCCGGCGAACTGCTGGGCGTTTCCGGGTCCCAGAGCGAGCGGACCCTCGTGGACATCTGGCGGATCCTGGACGCCGGTCCGGATTCGGCCGTGGCCTCCGCGCGTGTACACACCGCCATGGCCGGGCTCGCCGAGGAGAAGCGCCGTCGGCCCGGCGAGGACTTCCCCTCCTACATGCTGGCCGCTCAGCCCCGGCTGACGTCCTCGGCGCTGGCCCATGAACTCACCATGCTCATGGGGATGATCTCCGACCACGCGGGCATCCTCATCGCGAACGCCGTCGTGGAGATCATCACCGGCGACGGCCGCGCACGCGCCAGCCTGTCGGCGGGCATGATCCGCGAGACCGTCAACCATGTCGTCCTCCGGAAGCCTCCGTTGGCCAACTTCATGCCCCGGTTCCCGCTCAGGGACCAGCGGCTGGGCGCGTACATCATCCGGGCGGGCGAGCCGGTGTGGATCGCCACCGCCGCCACGCACGCGGACCTGCGGTCGGCGGCCGGTACGTCGGCGGACCGGGCGACCAGTACGCGCGCGCATCTCTCCTGGGGAGCGGGACCGCGCCAGTGCCCGGCCCCGGCCCGTGAACTCGCGACCACCATCACCACGCTGGCCCTTGAGTGCCTGTTCGAACACTTCGCGACGCTGGAACTGGCCGTACCGGCGGACCAACTCCTCTGGCGCTCCTCGCCGTTCGTCCGGGGCCTGCGTTCCCTGCCCATCAGATACGAGCTCAGGACGGACTACGAGATCCCCTCCCCCGACCGGGCGGCGGCCGACGAGCGGGCGGCGGGCGAGGAGCAGCCCGCCCGCGCCTCCACGCTGCGCCGGCTCCTCGCGGGCACGGTCACCGGGACGGTGGACCCGTACTCCTTCTAGACCAGCGGCACTGGCAGCGGCACCGACAGCGGCACCGGCCAGTGGGCGCTGGGCAGAGGCGCCGGGCGGGATCCTGGACAAGGGCACTGGACAGCGGCGGGCAGGGGCGGCAAACAGTGGCGGGCAGGGGCGGGCAGGGGCGGCGGGCAGGGCGGGTCAGCGGGTGTCGCCCCGCCACTCCCACCTCCGCGGATCGGCCGGGCCGGGACCGTACAGCGCGCGCCCGCCAGGTCCGTACGCGCCGATCTCGGTGGCCAGCGCGGCGCCTTCCCGCAACTGGCCCGCCGTCCAGCCGGTGACATCGAGGAGCAGGCCGTCCAGCGGGCCGGCGACCAGCTCCCGGTAGACATGGCCGGGCCGGGGCCCCGGGTCGGGGTCGTCGTGGTCGGCGCCGTACACCCGCCGCCGTATCAGTTCGTCCATGACAGCCAGCGTCCCACCCACCACTGACACTCCGCGGACGAGCCGGTACGAGACCGGCTTGCCGGAACCCGCCATCTGCCGGTCGCGACCAGCCGGTCCTGAGGCCCGCACGCCGCCTCTCTCCCCCGCGTACGCCGTACGGCGGGCCTCAGACCTTGACCGGCAGCGATTCCAGTCCGCGGATCACGAAGTTCGGCTTGCGTACGGGCTCGGCGGCCAGACGCAGGCCGGGGGCCAGCTCCAGCACCGCGGCCATGGAAGCGGCCAGTTCGATACGGGCCAAGGGCGCGCCGATGCAGTAGTGGATGCCCGCGCTGAACGATATGTGCGGGTTGTCCCGGCGGGACAGGTCCAGACCGTCCGGGTCGGCGAAGACCGCCGGGTCCCGGTTGGCGGAGCCGAAGAGCAGGGCGACCTCGGCCCCGCGCGGCACGGTGGTACCGCCGATCTCGACCGGGTCGAGCACCCAGCGCTCGAAGAGCTGGAGCGGCGTGTCGTAGCGCATCAGCTCCTCGACGGCGGTGGGCAGCAGGGACCTGTCCGCGCGCAGGGCGGCGAGCTGCGCGGGATGCCGGAACAGCGCGTACCAGCCGTTGACGGTGGCGTTGACGGTCGCCTCGTGCCCGGCGTTCAGCAGCAGCGCGCAGGTGGCGACCATCTCGGCCTCGGTCAGCTTCTCGCCGTGGTCGTGAGCGGCGATGAGCCCCGAGATCAGGTCCTCGCCGGGCTTCTCGCGCCGTACGGAGACGAGTTCACGCAGATACGCCGAGAACTCCTGGGAGGCGACGACCGCGCGGCGGGCGGTCTCCTCCGACGGGTTCAGCTCGTACATGCCGACGATCGCCGCCGACCACGGCCGCAGCAGCGGCCGGTCCGACTCGGGGACCCCGAGCATCTCGGCGATGACGGCGACCGGCAGCGGCTCCGCGACGGCCTCCAGCAGGTCGCCCCCGCCCCGCCGCACGAGCCCGTCCACCAGCTCGGCGGCGAGCCGCCGCACGTACGGCTTGAGCTGTTCGACCGTACGCGGAGTGAAGGCCTTCGCCACCAGCCGCCGGATCCGGGTGTGGTCCGGTGGCTCCAGCTCCAGCATGCCGTGGTCGTTCAGCTCGTGGAACGGTTCGCGGCCGGGCGGCGGAGCGGTCTTCCCGAACTCCTCGTGACTGAACCGGTGCCCGTAGGAACGCCCGAGCCGCCGGTCCCTGAGCAGCGCCGACACGTCCGCGTGGTGCGGGACGAGCCATTGGTCGCTGGGCTCGTAGTAGTGCACCCGGCCGCGGGCCCGCAATGCGGCGTAGGCGGGGTAGGGGTCGGCGAGGAACGCGGTCGACCGGGGGGCGAAGTCAGACATTCCAGGAAGGTATCCGGCGGCGGGGGCGAAGACCAGTACGCTCCCGGCTGCGACGGCCGGCCCCAGCCTCACAACGCACAGTTGGACTGCCGGACTGCCGGGACCGCCGGACTGCCGGACTGCCGGAGGACAGGAGGACAGTCGGGCCGCTCAGACGGCGCTGCGACCGCCGTCGAGCGGCAGCCGGGCGCCGTGGATGTAGCGGGCCTCGTCACTGGCCAGGAAGACGACGGCGTCCGCCACCTCGGACGGTTCCGCCGGCCGGTTCGCGGGCGTTCCGTCGGTCATGGCCTTGAGCGTGCCCCGGTCGCCGATCCGGGCGGTGAGGGGCGTGTGCGTCGGGCCCGGGCTGACGGAGTTGACGCGGACACCCCGCGGTCCGTACTCGGCGGCCCAGTCCTGGGTGAGCTTCTCCAGCGCCGCCTTGGTGGACCCGTAGAGGGCGCTGCCCGCGAAGCCGAACTTGGCGACCGTACTGCCGATGTTGATGACGGCGCCGGTGCCGCGTCGGGCCATGGCCTCACCGATGACCCCGGTCAGGAAGAACGGGGCCTTGACGTTGAGGGCGTACAGCCGGTCGAAGTCGCTCTCGCTCACGGCTCCGGTGGCGGAGGGGGTCCGTGTGGTCCCGGCGTTGTTGACGAGGATGTCGATCCGGCCGCCGAGCACGTCCGTCGCCTCTTCCGCGAGCGCGAGTGCGGTGGCGGCGCCATGGAGATCGGCGGCGATGAAGTCGGCGCGTCCCCCGGCGGCCCGGATCGCCGCGACCACGCGCTCGCCGCGGTCGCGGTCGCGGCCGGACACCACGACATGGGCCCCCTCCCGGGCCAGAGCTTCGGCGACGGCCTCGCCGATGCCGCTGGTGGACCCGGTCACCAGAGCGGTCCTGTCCTTGAGTCGCATGTCAGTGCCTCCTTGAAGCGATTAATGGACTGCGGGGTCCACCTTGGCAACAAAAAAATGGACTGTCGAGTCCATTCATCACGAGGCGGCGGCCACACCCTCACGCGACGCCCCTCGCCCCCGAGCCGGGCCGGCCCGCTCCCCGGCGCACACCACCGGAACGACACGCTCGCTACGGCCGGTTGCGCCGTGGTGGGTGTGATTGTGGCTTGCCGACCTTGTGCACGGTTGGCCTGTCCATGACCATGGAGCGCCGGATCACCGACGCAGCCGTGGAAGGAACTCGCCATGTCGCAGCACTCCCCCGGGATACCTCGAAGGACCGCCCTGTCCGCCACCGTCGCGACCGCCGTGGTGGGGGTTCCGGCGCTGGCGTCGACGGCCTCGGCGGTCCCCTCGGCCGCGACGACCGGGCGGGGGGCCGGAGACCGTCCCGTCACCGCCCAGTCCCCCGACCGCGAGTTGCGGGAACTGCTCAAGGAGATCGACCGCGACCGGATCGAGGCGACCGTACGCCGGCTCGCCGCGTTCGGCACGCGGCACACCCTGTCCTCCCAGGACGACCCCGAGCGCGGGATCGGCGCCGCCCGGGACTGGATCCACGCCGAGCTGAAGCGGTACGCCGAGGCGTCCGGCGGCCGGATGACCGTCGAACTCCAGTCGTACGTACAGGAGCCCGCCTCACGGATCCCGGTGGCGACCCGCATCACCAACGTCGTCGCGACACTGCGCGGTTCGGTCGACCCCGGCCGTATCCATGTCGTCTCCGGGCACTACGACTCGCGCGCGACGGACGTCATGGACGCGGTGAGCGACGCGCCGGGCGCCGACGACGACGCCTCCGGCGTGGCGGTGGCGATGGAACTGGCCCGTGTGATGGCGAGACGGCGGCCCGCCGCGACCATCGTCTTCGCCGCCGTGGCCGGTGAGGAACAGGGGCTGTACGGGGCCGCGCACATGGCGGGGCGGTTCAAGGCGGCGGGAGCCGATGTCCGGGCCATGTTCACCAATGACATCGTCGGCAGCTCCCGGGCCGACGACGGCACCCGCGACCCGTACACCGTACGGCTCTTCGCCGAGGGCGTGCCCACCTCCGAGACCCCGCAGGAGGCCGCCACCCGCCGGTCGATCGGCGGCGAGAACGACTCGGCGACCCGCCAGCTCGCCCGCTTCGTCCGGGACGTCGCGAGCAACGACGCCACGGGTATGGACGTCCGCGTGGTCTACCGCCGCGACCGCTATCTTCGCGGTGGTGACCACATCCCCTTCCTCGAACGCGGCTACAGCGCGGCCCGGTTCACCGAACCGGCCGAGGACTTCGCGCACCAGCACCAGGACGTCCGGGTGGAGGACGGCCGGCAGTACGGCGATCTGCCGGAGTTCTGCGACTTCGGCTACATCGCCCGCGTGGCGCGCGTCAATGGCGCGGTCCTGTGGACCCTGGCCCAGGCCCCCGGGGCGCCGCGCGGGGTGAAGATCGTCACCAGCTCGCTGACCAACGCCACCGAGCTGGTGTGGGAGCGGGGGACCGAACCCGATCTGGCCGGTTACGAGGTGGTGTGGCGCGAGACGACCGAGCCGGAGTGGACCCATGTGATCAGGGCGGGTGACGCGACGCGTCACACCGTGGACCTGTCCAAGGACAACGTCTTCTTCGGCGTCCGCGCGGTGAACCGCGCCGGCCACCGCAGCCCGGTCACCTTCCCAGCCCCGCAGGGCTGACCGACCCTCTCCGCCGCGTTGCCCCGGGGGGACCCCGGGGACACTCTTCCGTTCCAGTGGTCGTCGCCACACTCCAGGCCGCGCATGGAGAAACGGCCGGACCGATCCAGGGTGGCGGGCTCCTGCTCTCTCAGAACAGGAGCCCGTCTCCTCGCAACGAGGTACCTGCGCGAGGACGAGCGCACCACGTAGCAGACCGGCTGCAAGGCCCGACGACAGCGACGAACCACCCCTCGTCGGAGCCGCCGTCCGCTGACGTTGCCGTCAACTACTGCCGTCAGACCGCGCAGAAGCCCCGCCAGGACGTACCTGACGGGGCTTCAAATTTGCACCTGCGCGCGGGATCTATCGCCTCCAGGCGGACTCACGGAACCGCCGTACCTGAGAGGTGCTCGTCGACCACTCAGAGATGCGGTTTCCATCCTCGTCGACCGACGATCGAGCCTCTACGTACCGCCACGGCTCCTGCGGGTTGAACTGTTCGTGGAGTTCGTCCAGGAAGATGATCGAGTTCTGCACGTAGACCTCTTCCCCGTCTCGATACATCGGCCAACAGGAGATGAAGTTACTGGCCGCCGGATCGGTGATTGAGGCGATGAGGCAGGAGGTCGAATTCTCGGCCTCTTCTAGCTTCCTCAGCGCACCATCCCAGCTTCGGAGGTAGTCATCCACCGTCCAGAAACTCAGGTCCATCAGGAACGTCTCCGTGAACTCGCCGACCCTGATCCTGCCGACTGCCTTGGAGGGCAGCGAACTCGTACCCTCTGAGGTCGGGTAATCGATCACCTCGATCACGAAGTCGTCATTCCTTGAGGTAGTTGAGATCTGGGTCATAGGTTCCGATCCGTTGTCCCTTGCGATTAAACATCTTCCAGCCATCCGACACGTTATGCCCGTCAACATCAGGCGTGATGTAGTTCTTCCCATTGGAGAAGACCACCTGGCCGTGC
Source organism: Streptomyces sp. NPDC039430 (assembly GCF_055639435.1). Taxonomy (NCBI): domain Bacteria; kingdom Bacillati; phylum Actinomycetota; class Actinomycetes; order Kitasatosporales; family Streptomycetaceae; genus Streptomyces; species Streptomyces sp. NPDC039430. The sequence continues at coordinate 300,589 of NZ_JBVKAK010000006.1, forward strand.
GAATTGAACGGGGCCTTTTGTGCAGGAATTCTCGTTCTGTATCCCAGAGCCCCGGCCCGATCCCCTACGGTTCCCGCGTACAGCTCTCGGTTCTGCTGACTCCGTGCAGCCACCGAGTCCGGATGGTACGGATCACCCTTGAGCGCAGGGGAAGAGGTGTTTCCCTCAGGAAGATCACAGTTGCTGTTGTGAACGAGTACCGGTGTGGCCGCTGCCAGCACATAGTACGTGTGAAGGTCGGCGATCGTGAGGTTGTGGACCGTCGCTTGCTGGGTCCAGCGGTTTACTGCCGTGATCTGGATGCGTGTTCCGGCGCTGGTTTGAAGCCACTGTCCCGCGTGCAGATCGGTGGCATCAACCCATTCACGCAGCTCCGGGACCCAGAATGGGTGCCCGTTCGTCGCGGTTACCGAAGTGGTCGAGTCGCCCTTCTGCTCGCTGTCTACGCGGAAGGTGATCTTAACCAGGTTCTTGAGCCCCTCGCCCTTGATTTCGGCCGTGACCGTCTTCGCCTTGGTCTCGCCGGTTTCGGGGTCGGTGGCGAGTACCTTGTCGCCGATCTTCAGCTCTTCGATCGGCTTGGAGGTTCCATCCGCGAGGAGTACTTCGGTACCGGGGACGAAGCTGTTGCACGGGCCGCTCAGCCGGTTGCCGCCGAGGCCGCGTCCTCCTCCGGTGCCCGCGACCGCTGACATAGCGGCGCCGGCCGCGAGGGCGCCGCTCAGTGAGGAGACTGTCTCAGGACAGTGGCCTTCGATGCGCCCGCAGACGTTGTATTTGGCGAGGTCGACGACGCGTTGGCCGGTGTTGAATGCCTCTTCGTCAATGGGGTTGGTGTTGTATCCGGCGATGTCGCCGATGCTCCATCCCCCGCCTTGCAGGGTTTGCCGGAGTTCCTTCTTGAATTTCTGCGCCTGATCCCAGTCGGCCGGTACGTGGACTCCGGGGAGGGCCATCTGGTAGCCAGGAATGAGTGAGGGGCCGCTCGGGGCGTCGTTCCAGCCGCTGTTGACCCACCAGCCGTCGTCGTAGCTGTCGCCGTCGCAGCCGTTGCATCCCCAGGATGGGTCGTTGAGCGGTTTGCCCCCGCTCTTCTTGGTCGGGGTGTTGTTGCCGTACTGGGTTCCGCCACCGCACTCGATCGGTGTTGCGCAGGCCATGAGGCCGCTGGGGTCGCTCATGGTGACGGGGCTGTTGTCGGCGTAGGAGTAGCCGTTCAACTGCTGGGGGTTCGTCGTGTCCATGAGGGGGTCGACGGAGATGAAGCGGCCTGTGCCGGGGTCGTATTCGCGGGCGCCGAGGTGGGTGAGGCCGGTGGCTGTGTCGTTGGTGCCGCCGACGAAGCTCTTGGTTCCGGGCCAGGTGGCTGGTTCCGTGCCGCGTGGGCTGCCGAAGGGCAGGGTGCGGCGCTGGGTGAGTTTCTGGCTGTCGGAGGTGATGGCGAGCTGGCCGGTGCCCTGGTGGTCGGCGAGGGTGAAGGAGATGGCGCCGTTGTTGTCCTGGACGGCCTGGTTGCCGCTGCCGAGATCGACGTAGCGGGTGGCTTTCGGGGTGCTGGTGCCCTTGGGCACGGTGATCTCGGTGTGGCCCAGGTAGAGCGTGGTCTCGGTGGGGGTGCGGGCGATCAGGCGGTTGCCATCGGCGTCGTAGAGGTACGTGGTGGTCTTGCTGCCGCTTCCGTCCGGCTCGGTGACCTTGGCGAGTTGTCCTTCGGCGTCCCAGGTGAGGGTCTGGGTGTCTCCGGACACGGTGCGGGTGGCGGTGTTTCCCGTCTCGTCGTAGGTGTAGTTGTCCTGAGAGGTGACGGTGGGGCCGGTGCTGGTGACGGAGGTGAGAGCGTGCGGGCGGGGCTTGCCGGCTTCCGGATAGGTGTAGGTGTTCTTGATGTCCTTGGCGCTGTCGCCCGTGGGGCTGTGCTGGGTCTCTGTGAGCCGGTTGCCGGTCTTGTCGTAGCGGTAGCTGTTCCAGTACGGAGCCGGCCCGCCGATGGCCTGGGCTGCCGGTGCGGTGGAGCAAGTAGTGTCCGGCTCGGTCCATGCTTCGCTCAGGCGTCGCAGGTAGTCGTAGGTGTAGCACTGGTTGTCGGTGCCGGATCGGGAGACGTCCGCGGCGGCGCGGATGTTGCCGATCTGGTCGTACCTGTAGGTGAGGTGCTTGTCGACTCCCGCGATATCCAGCCGGTCGACGCGGGAGGTCGACAGGCGCTGCGTGCCCCATTCGTAGGTGTTGGTGATCTGTGTTTTCGTCCCGCCACTGGTATTGCCCAGTGTGGTGACGAGTGGCTTGCCGGTGAGGCTGTAGCCGGTGGTTGTGCTGTAGCCGTCACCGAGCATGGCCAGGGGGCGTTGGGTGTCCTCGTCGTAGGTGATGCTGTAGCTGCCACCGGGAAGGGCGCCCGCGGCCGAGTAACTCACGGCTCCGACGACGCCGGAGGGCTTGAAGGAGACACCCGTCTGGTAGGTGCCGCCAAGTCCCTGTTCCGTGCTCGGGATGGTGACGGCGCTGCGTACAGTCCGGTAGAGCCGGTCGTACTGGGTGACCTTGTAGGTGTAGGCGTTGCCGCCGTCATAGCGGGTGGCTTCGGCCAGTTGCCCCTTGGCGCCGGTGGCCTTGTCGTACACCCATTTGGCGCGCAGCGGACCGGTCGCGGAGCTCTGGTGCAGTTCCGTCTGCCGGCCGAGGTCGTCGTAGGTGTAGTAGAGGCTGTTGCCGGGGCGGGCGTCGCTGGTGGAGGTGAGTCGGCCGCGGTCGTCATAGGTGCTGGTGGCGATGCCCTTGTCCGGGTCGTCGGCCTTGGTCTGGCGGCCGAGCTGGTCGTAGGTATAGCTCCAGCTGTTGCCGGCCGGATCGGTGAGCTTCTTCAGCGCGCCCTGGCTGGTGTAGGTGTAGGAGGTCGTGTCGTAGGCGGCGTCCGCGGTGCGCTGGTGGTGCTGGCGCAGTTCGGTGGTCTGGCCACGGCCGTCGACGAGAGTGGTGGTGGCGATGCCGCCTTCGGGCGGGATGACCGTGACACGGTCACCGCCGTAGATCGTCCTGGTGGTGCCGAGGACCGTGCCGCCGTCACCATTACCGGCGATGTTCGTGGTGTCGGTTTCCCTGCCCAGTCCGTCGTAGCTGTGGAGCGTCTGGGTTTCCACGCTCAGCGCGTCAGCGGGCTTGAACAGCGCGCCGGCCGTGGCGTCCAGGGTGTAGTAGTCGGCGAACTCCTTGGCGGCCTGGCCGCGTTCGTCGTAGAACACGTCGGTGAGCAGAAGGCCGCCGTCCGGCCCTGCGCGCTGTGTCTGGCGTTCGCGCAGGAATCCGTCGTAGAGCGTATGACCGGTGACCTGATGGCCGCCGCCCACACTGAGCGTGCGGGTGGCGACGGCGACAGGTTTGTTCTCTTCGATCTGGTAGTCGAACTGGAAGTTGGGCAGGTTGTCGCTGGTGGTGGACCGGTCGGCGAGCCAGACCTTGTTCTTCCTGCCGAGGGCGTCGTAGGTGAACTTGGTCTTGTTGCTGTTGGTGTCCGTGACCTCGGTCGGCTGGCCGCGCAGCGGGTCCAGTGTGGTGACCGTCTTCTGTGCGGTGGTGGTGTCGCCGGTCACGGCCGGTGGGGTGACCGTCGTGACAGAGGCAGCGAAACCGGTCGTGGGGCCGTAGGACGTGGTGGTGGTCCGGCCGTCGGCGCGTGCCGTGCGTACCGGGCTGGCCGTTCCCGTCGCGGTCACGTTCGCGGTCAGATCGGTGCTGGTCAGCGGGCGCCCGTAGGTGTCGTAGGTCGCTCCGGACTCAAGATAGGTGGCGGTCGTGCCGTCGTGCTTCTTCAGCACGGCGGTAGAGGTGACATCGCCCTTGGTGGGTGTGGCGCCGTAGGCGAGGCCGTCGTAGGCGGTGCGGACGTCGGAGATGACGTCCTTGGAGCGGTCAGGTGTGGCGTCGCAGGCGACGGCGACGGTCTCGGCACGGGAGGCGAGGTTGAGAAGGCCCCCGGCGGTGTCGGACGCGTAGGTGGTTCGGGTGCACCGGTTGTCGGCGGCTGTGGCGTTGTCGCCGAAGTCGTCGACCTGAACGGGCCGTCCCGCGATCGTGTCGTACGCGGTACTGGCGGATGTGATCCGCCATGTGTTTCCCGCGCCGTTGTCCGTGGAGGCCCAGGTCTTGGTCTGAGCGGTGCCGGTGAAATTGGCCGTGGCCGTTCCCCAGTCGCGTACCTTCTCGGCCGTCTCGTGATGCCAGGGACGGTTCACGCTCTTGGACAGGACTTTGCCGTCAGGGCCGGAGTAGCTGACGGTCTTGTAGGCGAAGCCTGCCGCCGCCTCGTCGTCGGTGAGGGGGTCGCCTTCCCCCGCGTCGAGAGTGACGCTGACGGACTTGGTACCGCCGGAGACGGTCTTGCGGTCGCCGTCCATACCGCGCAGGAAGTATGTATCCCCCTGTGACTTCAGGGCTGCGGCCCCACCCTGCCCGCCGGCCTTCACCCTGACGTGGCCGTACCCACGCCATTGGGACCAGGTCTTGAACTTCTCTTTGGTCAGGCCGTCGTCATCGTCGAAGTGCCAGGCAGCGTCGCCCTTGTATTCGTACGCGGTGACCTGGTCCGGAGCGCCGCCCGTACGGTCGGTGGCGGTGACGGAGGTGATGACGTACTTGTTGAACCACTGCCGCTCGGGATCGTCACTGAAGCTGCCGCCGATGAACTGCGGGAAACAGCGCGTGGTGTTGGTCTCGGGTGTGGGCAGCGCGTTCCAGTCGCAGACCGGCGCCGAATAGTTGACGCTGATCTGCCCGCCGGACTCGTCGGACACATTGGACAGGCGTGCCTTGATAAACGGCGCGTAGCCGTCACCGGTCTTGTCGAGGCGGTTTTCGAGCTGGGTGTAGGCGAAGGTCGTCTTCGGCAACGTGATCGCGGGCGCGGCGCCCTGACCGGTGTGCTGGACGGAGTCGAGCAGCAACTGGTAGTCCGTGTCGGCCATGCCCCAGCGGTGAGCCAGTTTCCAGGAGTCCACCGGGGCGTAACTTCCGTCGCCCTTGAGGACCTCGGTGGTGACGGAGGCCAGGCGTTTACGGGTCCAGAAGGTGGGCGCGAACTTGCCGTCGTCGCAGTCCGTCCCGCTCTCGCAGTTCAGGTCCCAGGGGGTGTCGTACCAGTAGAAGGAGTCGCTGCCGATGGACGAGCAGGTCGTCGCGGCGTTGGGGAGGCATCGTTCGGAGTTTCCGAAGGTGACCTTTGCCAGGGCCTTGGTCCCGTACATCGAGGACGACTTGAGGCCGTATTCGATGCGGTCCAGGTAGCCACCGCGGGTGTAGCGGGTGTCGTCGGCGGCTTTCTGGTTGCGACCGTAGGAGTTCTTCTCCTGGTCGTAGTAGTAGGCGACGGCGTTGCCGTGGGTGTCGACGGCGTAGTCGAGGTTCCACCGCCATGCCTGCTGGCACCACGAGTCGGCGTAGCCAGCGGTGCTGTGGCAGGGCTCGGCGGAGTTGTTGCCGAAGACGGGCGCGGCCCACGCGGAGTCGGTGGTCTCTTTGCCGTCCGCCCAGCCAGGCAGACGGTTGTAGCCGAAGTAGTATCGCGTGCCTTCGGGTGAGGTCAGCCGCCAGTACTCGCCGTCGTTGTCACCGTTGCCACGGTTCGTCGAGGTGAGGCGCGCGATGCGGGTGCCGTCGTCCTTCTTGAGCTTCCACTCGTCGTTCCCGGCGGAGATGAGCTCACCGCTCGTGCCGTTGAACGTGAGGAAGGCGTTGTCGTAGGCCCAGCACAGATCGCCTGGCTTGCTTCCGTCGTCGCTCACGACGCCGTCTTCAGCGCAGGGCTTGTAGCGGCGCTCGATGTACCCCGGCCACAGGTCGAACCCGTCACCGGCCCAGGATGACTGGTTGTTGGTGCTGCCGGTGCGTCCGTCGACCGAACCGGACGAGTACGACAGGCCCACCGAAGGCGTCAGTCCGCCGGGCACACTGGGTACCGGCATGTCGTAGGACCAGGTGAAATCACCCGTGTTGAGGTTGGTGTTCCAAGCGGCGGACGGCGAGAGCGACGTGGCCGTGAAGTCACCTGTTCCTCCGCCCTCCGCGGCGAGCGCCGCGAGGACGGTGGGGGCGCCGTCATGCAGTTCGACGTCACTGGCGGTAAGGGTCTGTTTCTCGGCGTCGTTGACGGTCTTGACCGGCTCACCGACGCGGCAGTGCTTCTTCTGCGGCGTAGTGAGCGCGCACCGCGGCAGCTCGACGAGGGTGAGCCGGGATCCGTAGCCACCACCGAAGAATTCGTCGAAACCGGAGTAGTCCACGGTGGCACCCACCGTGCCCGCAGCCGCTTCATTCCCCGGCTGAAGGGTGAACAGCGGACCGTCGAAACCCGCCTTCGCTGCAGTCTGCCTGCTCAGCAGACGCGCCGTGACATCACCAGCCGCACTGCCACCCTTGTCCGGCTTCGCGCCTGGGCTCAACGCGAGCGGTAGGCCGGCCGCCTTGATCGCCCGCGAGGAGCGCGCCTGCACGGCTTCGGGGAGCGTGACGACAGCGGACCCCGGTGCGGGCCAGGCCGCCTTCGGCGCCCTCCGCGGCGTACGAGGCCCTTTCATCACCTCGCGGGGCTTGACCCTTATGCCGTCGTCGCCCTTGACGGGTTGTTCCATCACGGCGCGGGCGGAAGGTGCTTCCCCGTCGTCGTCGGCGCTCGCAGCCGGAGTTACCGTGGTCTGCAAAAGCGTGCCCACCATCACCGCGGCGGTCGCCAGTGCTATCCGCCTCCGCGGCACGGAGCCGTGTCTGCCCAATCTGCCATTCATCCGCATTCTCGTTCCTCGCAAGGTCAACACAGATCCGCGCCGTTTCGCCGACGGCGGGCGGCTCTCACGTTCGAGCGGGACATCCGCCCAGGCTGCGCTTCAGCTCCGGACGGAATGCCCTCAGCCGCCCGGTACTTGAGTGGGGACGTCGAACCAACTGCCGGCCAGCTTCTCGATCTGCGCGTCGGTCAACGGCCCCTGGAAGGCCCATACGTCATCGACCAGACCGGGGAAATACCCACCGAACGTGCCGTCCTTCTTGGCCCTGCCGACCTGCAGTGCGCCGGGCGCCTGGAACGAGAGCGCGTTCTCCGCCCATGGCACCAAGTCCGCGCACGCCGGATCGCCCGACGAACCATCACCATCCTGGTCGGAACAGGCAACCTCTTCGAGGTTCCCGTTCACGTAGAGCCGCAGTTGCCTGGTGAACCCGTCATAGACCACGGCCAAGTGGTTCCAGTCACGGACGTCGTTGAAGTTTCCGTTGTCCGCCTCGGCGACGGCCGCCGTGTCGGCATCCTGGTCCGGCAGGCTCAGTCGCCATCGGCCGAGCCCCTCGGGATCCGAGGCATCGGGCACGTACCGCACGGCGAATGCGCTGGTTCGACGGCCATCCGCACTTACCAGAGCCCGTTCGCCGGAGGGAGTGGACGAAGCCTGGGCCCAGGCTGTCACCGTGAAACTGCCGGATGTGTCCACCGGCATACGGGCCGTGGCACCGTAGCCGTCGACGCCGTTCAGTTCGACGCCCCCCACATCCACGAATCCGTATCCGGGCCTTGCCCCGCCCCGGAGCGTCATCGTGTTGCCCTCTTCGGAAGCGTCGGAAGTCGTGGCCGGAGTTGCTTCCGTGATGTCCTCGAACTTCCACCGCCCCTTGACCACGGGCCGCTGTTTGAAGAGTTGCTGCACCTCGTCGGCGGAGACCGGGCGGTCGAAGAGCTTCACGTCATCGATCTGGCCGGGGAAGAAGGAACCGGGCCGGCCTTCGTACGATCCGGCCCCGATCTGAACCGGACCGCCCGCGTACCAGGTCTGGGAGACAGCCGCCACGCGGGCAGCGCAAATCCCCCGCAACTCGCCCATCAATCCCCGCCCCAACCTTCACAGAAGCCAGACAACTTCGCAGAGTTAAATGGCTATCGCACAGCGTTGTCAACAGTGATCCATTCCATGAAGAGAAGGCGGCGACAACGACGCACCTGTGCGGCCGGACGAGAGCCTCGGCGTGATCACCGAGCAAGCCGTTGTCGAGTCGGCACAGGACCTCGCCGGCGCTCGCTCACAAAGTGGTCCCTGATGGCGTCGGCCTGCCGCAAGTCGCTCCGGCTTCCCGGCGGGCCGCGACGCGCCATCTCCCGGTTGCTGCTCAGCGCTTCGGACCGCGCGGGATCAGTGCCGCAGGGCCCATTTCTGGACCGACTCCAGCGGGCCCGTCCGGAAGCGCCGCAGCCACAGCGTGGAGCCGGCCATCAGCACGGCGCATACCACCGCCCACAGTCCCATCGCCCACCACGGCCGCCACGACTCGTCGAGCCGGTGCGCGAGACCGAGGCCGATGCCGTACGAGACGAACACGCACAGCACGTTCTGCAGGACGTAGCCGGAGAGCGCGGTCCTGCCGACGCCGGTGAGGCCGGTCAGCAGGGGGCCCGGACGCCGTACCCGCTCCACCAGGGCGCCGATCAGTCCGATGTAGCCGAGCGCCATCAGCGGACCCGCGACATACCGGTCCAGGAAGAAGAGGTCAGGGCCCGCCTGCGAGAGTGCGACGCTGAGCGGGAGTCCGAGGCCCAGGCCCCACGCGAGGAGGCGGGCGCGGATGCGGCGCCCGGTGGCGTCGGAGCCGAACGCGCCCGCGCGGAAGAGCCGTACGCCCAGCAGGAACAGGAAGACGAGCAGGCAGAACGACAGCAGCGGCTCCATACGGAAGTCGAGCGCGTTGTCCAGCCGGAACCGGACCTGTTCGAGGTAGCCGCCGTGCGCGTACAGGTCCACCACCTCGCGCGGCACGGGCGCACCGCCCTGCGCACCGCCCTCCGAGCCGTCCGCCAGGAGACCCGCCGTCAGCAGCCCGATGAGGGTCAGATGCAGCCCCGCCGCCCACCACATCACCCGGCGCCGCGCCGTCGGCGTACGGGTCAGCAGCCAGGCCACGAGCAGCGCGGTGACCGCGTACCCCATCAGGACGTCCCAGGCGAAGACGAGGATGAAGTGCAGCGTCCCCTCGGCGAAGAGGAACAGCGCCCGCCATCGGTACCGGCCCGGCCAGGGCTCACCGCGCCGCTCGGCCGCGCTGTACTGGATGGCCAGGCCCACACCGAACAGGATCGTCAGCAGCGACAGGAACTTGCCGTTGGCCAGCAGCCGCATCGTGCTCTCGGCCGCCGCCGGAAAGGAGTCGAAGGACATCTCGCCCTGCCCGTCGCTGAGGACGGCCCATTCCGCGCCGGGGCTCGTGAAGATCCAGACGTTGGTCATCAACGTGCCGAGGATCGCGACCCCTCGCAGCACATCGAGCAGCGGGAGACGGGCAGGCCGGCCGGGCGTCGTGGCCGAAGAGGTCAGGGTCTCGGTCATGGGTTCATCGTCTCGGCGCGTCCGGCCGGTCACGTCATGACCGCAGACGAACAGCCGCTACATCGAAAGATGTACGGGGCCCGCGCGCGGTGCCGTCGTCCGTCGCGCGGGCCGGTATCCGCCTACGGCCTGCCCGCCAGGTCCGCCAGAAGGGCCCAGGTGCGGCGTCGGCCGGCCTCCCCGGCGATGTCCGTCCCCGCGAACACCACCTCCGTCGCACCCGCGTCCCGGTAGCGCCGTACCTCGGCGGCGACCGTCGCCTCGTCGCCGATCACGGCCACATCGGCGGCCCGTTTGCCGCCGGAGAGCTCGATGACCCGCGCGTAGGACGGGATCTGCTCGTAGAAGGCGAGCTGTTCCGTGGCCTTCGCGCGTACGGCGTCGATGTCGTCGGTGACCACGCCGTACACGAAGGCCACGATCCGGGGAGCGGGCCGGCCGGCGGCCTCCGCGGCCGCGGTGACGGCCGGGACGATGTGCTCGGCCAGGGCGCGGGGTCCCGCGAGATAGGGCAGGATCCCGTCCGCCAGCTCACCGCTGACACGCAGCGCCTGCGGCCCCATCGCGGCCACGAGCAGGGGCACACCGGCCTCTGCGCCCGGCACTCCCGCGGGCAACGGCGTGTTCGCGGTGAGCAGTTCGCCGCGGAAGTCGGCGGTGCCGGTCTCGGTCAACTGCCGCAGGGCGGTGAGGAATTCACGCAGCAGCGCGACAGGCCGCTCGAACGGGATGCCGAAAGCCCCCTCGGCCACGAGTTTGCTGCCGAGCGCCAGTCCGAGGTGGTAGCGGCCGTGCGTGGCCGCCTGCGCGGTCAGGGCCTGGCCGGCGACGATCAGTGGATGGCGTCCGTAGACGGGGATCGCGGACGTGCCCACCTGCAGCCCGGGGACTTCACGCCCGACGATCGCCGCGAGCTGAGGCGAATCGGCGCCCAGGGTCTGGCCGAACCACGCGGACCGCAGCCCCGCCGCGGCTGCCTCCTGAGCCAGCCGCACGGTGGCGTCGATCTGATTGTCGGGACCGGTCGCGTTGAGTGCTACTCCCACAGTCATGTCACTGCGAACCAGAGGCGATCCACACCCATTCCGGTCGGCGCGTGACGGTTTCTTTTCAGCTGTGTGAACGCGACCACGGGGCCCTCCCTCCTGCCAGGGATCTTCACCGCGGCCAGGGGTCCTCACGCCGGGGTGGGTCGTCCTCATCCCTCCCCGTCACGATCCCTCGCCGTCAAGCCGGCCGACGACGGCCACGAAGCGCGAGAAACGCGCTGGTGACCGCCCTGGACCGGCACTGACTTCAGCATTCCGCGAGGCTGTCGGGACAACCGGCACGTCACAGGCCAGACGTCGCATGTCACACGCCATACGCCATACGCCGCACGCCGCACGCCACGCGCCATCCTGCCCGCCCATGACGTGCCGCTCGCGCCTACGCCTCACACAAACGGCACGGTGAGGCAGGCGAGGCGGGCCCCCGCCGTCCCCGCCTCGCCGGGGTCCGTCATGGTCCCGTGGTCGTGGATCACCACGGAACGCGCCTCGCCCCGCCGGAAGCGCCAGTCGTGCGCGGACTCGGCGACGCCCCGCCCTCGGGCGTCGCTGATGAAGTCCAGCCAGATCTCATTGGCCGCGTTCGCGTAGGCGGGGTCGGTGGACGGCTGGTGCGGATCCTTGACGTGCTGGTAGTGCGGCCCCGCGTCCTCGGGGACGCGGCCGCAGGGCTTGGTGTGCACATGCGCCCCGTACACACGGTTCGGGAGCAGGCCGGACACGGCGAGTTCGATCCCGGTGCCCCTGGCACCGGCGCGCTCGACCACGGTGATGTGCGCGCCCACGGGCACCCTCGTCACGTCATACGTCACCGCGTCCGGCGGAAGGTACGGGGACGGCGGCAGGAATCGGCCCTCCGCCCGCACCCCGGGCGAGCCGTCCCGCGCCGATGCCACCGTGAGCGGCGTCGCGAGCAGCGCGATGACAGCGAGAACGGCTGAAGCCGAAGCCTTGGAACGGAACTTCACGAGCGGCCTCCTTCGACGGGTCTGATCGCCATGTCAACGGAGAAGGGCGGGCCGAGGATGTGCGGGAACCCGAACGGGTTGCGACCGACCGCCGACTGACGCGGTGCGCCACACGCGCGGTCCCGCATCGCCGCCCACACCGTCGCCGCCCACCACCATCGCCCCCCCACCACCATCGCCCGCCAACGCCGACCCGGCGGCGGGGACACCCGCTGATCGGCGGCGTGACCGCTCAGCGGCCGTCGGGCGTGACCGCTCAGCCGCCGTCGGCGGGCGTGGGATCGGCGAAGACGCCGTGCAGCATGCCGGTCGCCTGCCCCACCTCCACCAGATAGCCGTCGGGGTCACGCAGATAGCACCGGAGCTCGGCCTTGCGGTCGAGCGGTTCGGTCAGGAAGTGCGCGCCCTTGGCGGTGGCCCGCGCATAGAACGCGGCCAGGTCGGCCACCCGTACATTGAGGAACGACGACACGGGGTCGCCGGGCTCGGGCGCGGTGAGGACGACCTCGGGCTTGTCCGGGGTCGGCCCGCCACCGGGGTTCATGATGATCCAGCCGTTGGCGATCTTCACGATGCACGGATTCTCCGCGAGGACCACCTCGCCGCCGAGGATGTCCGCGTAGAAGCGGCCGGAGACATGGACGTCTCGCACGGTCAGGAAGTGCGTCAGCACCAGCCCCTGCGCGGGGGCCGGCAGATCCTCTCGCTTCGCCATCGATGTCGCCCTCTTTGCGTCGGCCCGCGGAGAGTCGGGGCAGTCGTCTCCACCCTGCTGGCACCGGAGTACCCGGGCAACTCGGCGTCCGGACGCCGGGGCGGGTCCGAACCTCCCCGCCGCACGCGTCGTAGGAACCGTCCCCATGGCCGACCCGGGCCGGCCATGGGGCTGAACACCCGTGCCTCAGGCCGCCATTGACATGATCGAGCACTTGTCCAATCATCATCCAGACAGTTACGCCAGTGATGCCAGTGACATGAGCGATGCGAGTGATTGAAGGCACATGCTGATCAAACTGGTGAGCAGCAGGGCGCCGCGGGCGGACGGATGAGGCGCCCCGGTTCCGCGCCCGGTCGGCCGTCTCGTCCCGGTTGATACGCGCGTGATACGCGCGGGTTGATACATACGGACGCACAAGTTGGCATGCACAGGTCGACATGCCGCGTCGATACGTACGGAGAGCGATCGCCCGCGCTCGTCCGCCACCTCCCCGGGCGATGACGCCCCACCGCGACCCGAGCCCCCTCGCGATGACTCGCCACCCGCGATGACTCACCACCGCGACGGCGCCCCGCCACGATCCCACCTCCGCAATGAGCCTCCCCTACGGGAAAGGGCCGGTCTTGTCGGCGATACGTACCTCCCCCACCACGGCCACGACCACCACCGCGACCCGGCAGCGCGCGGTACCGGCACGGAGCGCCGACGCCGGTACGCCGCACCCGGAGAGCGGGGCGCCTCCGGCGAAGGGGACGTCTCCGGAGAAGGGGACGTCTCCGGCCCTGTCGCCGGCGCAGGAGCGGTTGTGGGCGCTCGCGCAGCTGGACGGCGCGAACGCGGCGTACAACGAGCCGGTGGCCTTCGACCTGCGGGGTCCGCTGGACCGCGCCGTGCTGGTCCGCGCGCTGGACGCGCTGGTCGCCCGGCACGAGGCGCTGCGTACCCGCTTCGTCGCCGTGGCGGGCGAGGCGTACCAGCGGATCGATCCGCCGGACACCGGCTTCACGCTCGTGGTGGAGGATCTGACCGGACAGCCGGACGCCGACGCGCGGCTCGCCGCCCGGCAACTCGACGAATGCACGGCTCCGTTCGATCTGAGCCGGGGTCCGCTGGCCCGCGGCCGGCTGCTGGTGCTGGACGCGCACCACCATGTGCTGCTCATCACGGTGCATCACATCGTGTTCGACGGCTGGTCCAGAAACATCATGCTGCGGGAACTGGGCCTGCTCCACTCCGCGTTCCTGCGCGGCGAGGATCCCGCGCTGCCGCCGCTGATCTGGCAGTACTCCGACTATGCCGAACAGCAGCGGCAGTGGCTGGCCGGCGACGAGCCCGCCGCGCTGAGCGCCTACTGGGCGGCGACCCTGGCCGACGCCCCGCCCCTGCTCGCACTGCCCACCGACCGTCCGCGCCCCGCCGAGCGGGACCACCGCGGCGGCCGGGTGCGGATCTCGCTCGACGAAGATCTCACCTCGGCTCTCAAGGCCCTCGCCCAGCGGCACGGCACCACGCTGTACTCGACCCTGCTGACCGGCTGGTCCGTACTGCTGGCACGTCTGACCGGGCAGTCCGACATCGTTGTCGGCGCCCCCACGGCGAACCGCAGACGCGGGGATGTCGCCGGGCTGATGGGCTTCTTCGTCAACACCCTCGCGCTACGGGTCGATCTGTCGGGATCTCCGACGGGGACCGACATGCTGGCGCGGGTGCACGGCACCCTCCGGGGCGCCCTTGACCATGCCGACCTGCCCTTCGAGCGTGTGGTGGAACTCGTCAATCCGCCGCGCAGCGCCGCCCATACGCCGCTGTTCCAGACCATGTTCGCCTGGGTTCCCTCGCTGAGGGGCCTGCTCGACCTGGCGGACGTCGAGGCCGAGCCGCTCGGCATCCCGTACGCGCCGGCCAAGTTCGATCTGGTGCTCGCGCTGGCGGAGGAGGACGGCCGGGTCGTCGGCGAGCTGGACTACGCCAGCGCCCTGTTCGACCACGAGACGGTCGAGCGGTACGCGCGCTATCTGCGGCGGGTGCTGGCGTGGCTGGCCGAGGAGGCCGGCCGGGAGGTCGCCGACGCCGCCCTCATGGACGCGCGGGAGTGCCGTGAGCTGCTGGCGGACTGGAGCACCGCCGAGGAGACCGGGACACCCCAGGCCCCGTGGCCCGGCGGTCTGATCGAACGCTTCGGGACCCAGGCGCGCACCCGCCCCACCGGGGCCGCCCTCGTCCACGCGGGCGAACGGCTCGACTACGCCACGCTGGAGCGGCGCGTCAACCGGCTGGCCCACGCCCTGATCAGCCGGGGCGCGGGGCCGGGCCGGGTGGTGGGCCTGCACGCGGGGCGGTCGACGGAGCTGGTGGTGGGTGTCCTCGGCATCCTCACGGCGGGCGCCGCCTATCTGCCGCTCGATCCGGGCCAGCCCGCCGAGCGGCTCGCCGCCATGGCCGAGGACGCCGCGCCCCTGCTCGTACTGAGCGACCTCCCCGACACCCCCCGCGCGGACTGGCTCTCCCTGACCGCCGTCGAGGCCGAGGGACGGCGCGACGACGCCCCCGGGACCGTGGTCCGCCCCTCGGATCCCGCGTATGTCATCTACACCTCCGGCTCCACCGGCCGCCCCAAGGGTGTGGTGGTGACGCACGCCTCCGTCACCAATCTGTTCGACCAGTGGCTGGCCCGGTTCGGGGACGCGCCGGGCGAGGCCGCGTCGGCCTGGTCGAGCATCGGCTTCGACGCGTCGGTCCACGAGCTCCTCCTGCCGCTCACCACCGGCGGCGTCCTGCGTCTGGTCCCTGACGAGCTGCGCGGCGACCCGGAGGCGCTGATGGGCTGGATGCGTGAGCACCGGGTCGTGACCGCGTTCCTGCCGCCGTCCTACGTCAAGTGGATCGACGAGGCGCCCGAGGCACGGCTGAGGGGACTGGCGCTGCGTCAGCTGCTGACCGGGGTGGAGTCCCTTCCCGAGAGGGCGCTGTACCGCATGCGGCAGGTGCTGCCCGGCCTGCGGATCTGCTACGGGTACGGGCCGACCGAGGCCACGCTCTACAGCACCGCGTACACGGATCCGCGTCCGCTGGACCGGCCCTGCCCGATCGGCAGGCCGCTCCCCCGCACCCGTCTCTATCTGCTGGACGAGCGGCTGAGGCCGGTGCCGCCCGGGGTGGCGGGCGAGGTCTGCCTCGCCGGCGCGAGCCTGGCCGACGGCTATGCGCGCCGTCCGGACCTGACGGCCGAACGGTTCGTCGCCGACCCCTTCGTGCCCGGGGAACGCATGTACCGCACCGGCGATCTGGCCCGCTGGCTGCCGGACGGCAACGCCATGTACGTGGGCCGCCTCGACGACCAGATCAAGCTGCGGGGCTTCCGTATCGAGCCGGGCGAGGTGGAGGCGGCGCTGCTGGAGCTGCCCGGGGTGCGGGAGGCGGCCGTACTCGCCGACCGTGACGCTCCCGGCGGGCCGCGTCTGGTGGCGGGCGTCGGCCGGGGTGAGGCGGCGGCCCGGCCCCCGTACGGGTGGCGCGCGGCGCTCTCCGAGCGGCTGCCGGACTACATGATCCCGTCGGTCTTCGTCGAACTCCCGCGGCTGCCGCTGAACCGGAGCGGCAAACTGGACCGTACGGCGCTGCTGGAGAGTTCCCGGTCCGCGCTGCCCGCGCAGGTCAACACGGCCGCGCCGCGCGACCACGTCGAGCTGGCGCTCCATCGGATCTGGACGCGGCTGCTGCTCCATCCCGCCATCGGTGTCACCGACGACTTCTTCGATCTGGGCGGCACGTCGATCTCCGCCATCAAGGTGGCCCACGCCGTCCAGGAGGAGTTCGGCGAGCCCGTGCCGATCCGCGACATCATGCTGCACCCGACCATCGAGGCGCTGGCCGCGCGGCTGCGGAAGGGGGCGGCACCGGGGCGGCCGGGCGACAACCTGATCGAGTTCCGCGCGGGCGACGGGGAGCGGCGGGTGGTGTGTGTCCATCCGGCGGGCGGCACCGCCTTCTGCTATCTGCCGCTGGCCGCCGCGCTGCCCGGGGCGGTCGGCGTGCAGGGCATCCAGTCCCCCGGCCTCAACGCCGGTGAGATACCGCTGCCCACCGTCGAGGCCATGGCGGAGGAGTATCTGAAGCTGGTCGACCTACGGCCCGGCGAGTCGCTGGTCCTGTGCGGACTCTCCTACGGCGGGCTGATCGCCCATGAGATGGGACGACGGCTGGCGTCGGCCGGACACACCCGGCTGAGCGTGGTCCTGCTCGACACGCACGGCACGGAGGACGCGGCGGAACGCGCGGCGATCGAGCCGGTGGACGCGTCCGAGTTCCGGGAGAAACTGGTCAGGTTCAACGGGATGTACCCGGGTATCGAGGACGACCAGATCGACCGGTACTTCCGGATCTACAACCACAATCGCTTGACCGCCCGCGACTACCTGACACCGGCGTCGGCGGCCCGGCTGGTACTCGTACAGGCCACCGCGGACGGCGAGGACGGGGCGGAGGTGCGCGCGTTCTGGCAACGGCGGGCCGACGGGGGCCTGTTGGCGGAGCCCGTGGAGTGCGGTCACTGGGACATGCTGGAGAGCGACGAGCTGCCGCGGGTGGCCGAGCTGATCGAGGCCGAGCTGGCCCGGATGTCCGCCGTACCCACCGCACCCGCCGCCCCGCCGGGCGATGGACACGCCCAGGTGGAGCGGCAGGCCGGTCCGTCCTTCGGGCTGGAGGCATGATGCGAGCCAGAACGGACCTCTCCGGAACAGACTTCTCCGGAAGAGACTTCTCCGGAACGGATACCTCCGGAACCGGTTTTCCCGCCTCACCGGGCGCCGGTGGTGTGGCGCGGGGGGTGTACGAGCAGGCTCAGCGCACCCCGGGGGCTGTCGCGCTGGTTGACGGCGACCGGCGGCTCGACTACACCGAACTCGACGCCACCGGCGCGGCGGTGACCGGGGCGCTGCGCCGCGCCGGTGTCCGTCCCGGGCAGGCGGTGGCCGTCGCACTGCCGCGCTCCTGGCAGCTGGTCTGCGCCATGCTCGGCATCCTGCGGCTCGGCGCCCGGGTCGTACCGCTCGACGCGCAGAGCCCGCCGGAGCGCCGCCGCCATATCCTGACGGACTCGGCCAGTGTGGCGGTGATCCACGAAGGGACGGCCGCCCCGGACGCCCTGCCGGACTCCGTACAGGCGCTGCCGGTGGCCGGACTCCTCGCGGCGGGCCACCGCGAACGGGCCGACCCGGAGCCGCCGTTCACCGGCGCGCCGGTGTCCTTCGTCTTCTACACCTCGGGAACGACGGGCCGTCCCAAGGGAGTCGAGGTACGGGACGCCGGCGTCCTGCGCCTCGCCCGGCCCGGATATATCCGGCAGGCGGAGGGCGCGCGCTTCGCCTGTCTGTCCAATCCGGCGTTCGACGCGCTGAGTTTCGAGGTGTGGGTGCCGCTGCTGACCGGCGGCTGCTGCGTGATCCTCGGCGACGCGGCCGTTCAGACGCCGCACGAACTGGCGGCGGCGCTGCTGCGTGAACGTATCGACACGGCGTTCGTGACGACGGCGCTGTTCAACGCGGTGGTCGACTCCGTGCCCGACTGTTTCGCCGGGGCCGGGCAGGTCCTGGTGGGCGGCGAGCAGCTCAACGCCCGTCTGCTGCGCCGCTGGTACCGCCACAACGCGGCGAGCGCCACCCAGCTCTACAACGTCTACGGGCCGACGGAGTCGGCCACGTTCGCGCTGTGCCACCCCGTCCCGCGCGACTTCGACGGGGACCGGGTGCCGATCGGGCGGGCGCTGCCGGGGACGGACGTACTGCTGGTGGTCCCCGGCACCACGCGTCCGGCCGCGCCCGGTGAGACGGCCGAACTCCTGCTGGCCGGCGAGGGGCTCGCGGCCGGTTACCGCAACCTGCCCGAGGAGACGGCGCGCCGCTTCGTCCCGCTCGCCCGGCACGGCGACGGCCGCACCGCGCTCCACTACCGCACCGGCGACCTCGTACGCGCCGACGCGGACGGCCTTGTGGAGTATCTCGGCCGCGCCGACCGTCAGGTGAAGGTCCGCGGCTTCCGTATCGAACCCGGCGAGCTGGAACGGCGGATCGTCGCGCACCCCGCCGTGCGCCAGGCGTACGTCTGCACCCGCCGCGACGGAGAGGACGGGCCCAACGAACTGCTGGCCTATGTGGTGCTGGGCGAGAAGTCGTCCGAGGAGTCGGAGGAGTCGTCAGACGGGCTGTCCTTCGAGGAGTTCGACCGGCATCTCGCGGCCGGGCTGCCGACGTATATGCGCCCGCACCATATTTATGTCGTCGCCGCGCTCCCCCGTAACGCCAACGGCAAGGTCGACCAGGCCGCGTTGGAGCGCGCCGGCCATCGCCCCTGGCGGCGTCCGCACGGCGAGCAACCTGCCGCAACGGCCTGGCAGCGCGAGGTGCTGGGCGTGGCCGCCGAGATCCTGAGAGTGCCGGAACCTCGCCTCGACGACCGCTGGATCGCCGTCGGCGGCGACTCGCTCAAGGCCCTGCGGCTGCGCTTCGAGGTACGGCGCCGCTGGGGCTGCGAGCTGTCCCAGGCGGCCGTCGTCGACGGGAACCTCGCCGGGATCGCGGAGGCGATCGACCGGGCCAGGAACGCGGGCGACGCGCCCTACCCGGTACCGGCCGCTCCCACGGGAGCGCGTTCGGCTCCGGCCACCAGCGAACAGCAGCGCCTGTGGCTGCTGCACCAGCGGACGCCGGGATCCCGGGCCTACCACGTGGGTCAGGCCTTCCGGCTGGAGGGGGCGGTCGACGCGGTCGCGCTGCGGCGGTCGCTGCGGAGACTGGTGGAGCGTCACCCCGCGTTGCGCACGGCCTTCGAGGCGACGCCCGAGGGACTGCGCCAGGTCGTGGGCGACCCGTACGACCCGTGGGTCGACCCCGCTGACCTGTCGTGGTCCGAACCCGATCCGGAAGCGCTCCGTGAGGGAGGGACGGACGGGACGGACGAGACGAGCGAGACGGACGGGACGGACAGGGCGGGCGAGACGGACGGCGAGGACATGGGCGGGCGGGCCTTCGCCGACCGGCTCTTCGGCCGCCCCTTCGATCTGGCCGAACCCCGGATGCTGCGCGCGAGTTGGCTGCCCCGGGAGGATGGCGGCCTGCTGTTGCTGCACCTGCACCACATCGCGGTCGACGGCTGGTCGCTCAATGTGCTGCTGGCGGATCTGTCGGCGGGGTACGCCGATGCTCTCCAGGGCGAAGAGGCACCGGCCGCGGTGGACCCCGTACCCTCCTCCGGCTCCGGGGCGCCCACCCCGCTCGACTATGCCGTCTGGCAGGCGGAGTGGTTCTCCAGCACCGCCTACCTGGCCCAGCGGGCAGAACTGCGTGCCCACTACGCCGGGCTGGACGAGACGAGTGAGCCGGTCGATCCGGGTGAGCCGGTCGATCCGGGTGAGCCGGTCGATCCGGGTGAGTCGGTCGATCCCGACAGGACGAGCCGAACCGGCGAGCCCCGGACACAGGCCAACTCCCGGCGGTCCTCGCGCGCGCGGCTGCTGCACACCTCGCTCGACGCCGTACGCCGCGCCTCCGTGGACCGGCTCTGTGGCGAACTGGGCCTGACACGCTTCCAGTTGCTGCTCGGAGTCTTCGCGTCGAGCCTGTACGGGGTGACCGGCAGCACCCGTCCGCGCGTCGCCGGTCCCGTGGCCAACCGGCCCGTGCGGGAGTTCGAGGCCAGTGTCGGCATGTTCGCCAACACCGTCCTGCTGCCACTGACCGTCGCGCCGCGCGAGGATCTGCGGGGCCAGCTGCGGCGCCTGGGTACCGCCGCCCGGGAGGTGCTCGACCGGCAGGACGTGGCACTGGCCGACGTACTGGCCGATCGTGAGACGGGCGCCGGTGGGGCGCCGCCCTTCGACTTCCTCTTCGTCCTGGAGAACACCGACTTCGGCGCGCTGGCGCTGCCGGACTGCTCCTCCCGGCCCCTGTGGTGGGCACCGGCCGAGGCCAAGTGCCCCATGACGCTCTCCGTCGTCGAGCACGGGGACGGGCTCGACTGCCTGTGGGAGTACGCCGACGACCTCTTCGAGGCCGCCGAAGTGGCGGCGATGGCCGCCCTGTTCGGGCGCGCACTGGATCTGCTCGCCGACGGGGCGACCACGGCCCCGGCCGAGCTGGCGGCTCCGTACCGCCGCGCGCTGCCCGAGCCCGGCCGCGCCGAGCCGGTGCCCCTGATCTGTGCGACGGTGGCGGAGGGGTTCGCGCGGCAGGTCGCGCGTACGCCCGGCGCACCGGCCCTGATGAACGGCGACGGCGCCGTCAGCTACGCCACACTCGATGCCTACGCGGCCGCGCTCGCCGCCGAGCTGCGGGCGGGCCATCCGCTGCCGGAGGAGGGTGAACGGCCGTGCCACGTCGCGCTGTTCCTCGAACCCTCGGTCGAGCATGTGGTGGCGCTTCTGGCGCTGGCCCGGCTCAACCTGACCATCGTGCCGCTCGACCCGTCCTATCCGCCCGCGTTGCTGCGGCGGATCCTGGAGCAGGTGGAGCCGCTCTGCGTGCTGCTCCCGCCCGGCGGTGACGCGGCGTTCGACGCCGTCGATCCGGGCGGCACCGTACGGCACCCGGTCACCCTGTCGACCGCAGGCGGGCCGGCCGAACCAGCGTCCTGGCCCTCGCACGACGGTGTCCGTCCGCTCTACACACTGTTCACCTCGGGCTCCACGGGCACCCCGAAGGGCGTGCGGGTACCGGACCGGACGCTGAGCAACCTGTTGCAGTGGCAAGCGGAGTCGGGCGGTCTCGCGGCGCCCGCCGCCACCCAGCAGTTCTCCATGCTCTCCTTCGACGTGTCCTTCCAGGAGATCTTCGGCACGCTGTGGACCGGGGGGTGTCTGCATCTGGTGCGGCCCGGCTGGCGGCAGGACGCCCCCGCCCTCCTCGATCAGCTGGAATCGGCCGGTGTGGAGCGTGTCTTCATGCCCTACGTGGCCCTTCAGCTCCTCGCCGAGCACGCCGTACACCTGGGCCGGTATCCGTCGCGGCTGCGGGAGGTGGTGACGGCGGGCGAGCAGTTGGTGTGCACCGACGCGATCCGCCGCTGGTTCGCGGGCATGCCGGGCGCGCGGCTGTTCAACCACTACGGCCCGACCGAGACGCATGTGGTGAGCGCCCTCTGTCTCGACGGCGACCCGGCGCGCTGGCCGGACCGCCCGGCCATCGGCCGGCCGGTGGCGGGCGCGGTGCTGCGGGTGGTGGACGAGGCGGGCGAGCCCGCGCCGCCGGGCCGCACCGGTGACCTGCTCATCGGCGGAACAATGGCGGCCCGCTGCTATCTGGGCGACACGGAGCTCAACGAGGCGCGGTTCGTGGAGTTGCCCGGCCTCGGCCTCTTCTACCGCAGCGGTGACCGGGCGAGCTTCGACCGGGCGGGCCTGCTGCACTACCGGGGCCGGGACGACGATCAGATCAAGCTGAGCGGCCACCGGCTGGAGCTGGGAGAGGTAGAGGCGGCGCTGCTGCGGCACCCGGAGATCGTGCAGGCCGTGGTGGTACGTGACGGCGACGAGCTGGTCGCCTGCGTCCAGCGCCGCGACCGTACACCGGGCCTGAGGGCGGGCCGGGACGCGGGCGGGCAACCGGTCCGGGAAGTAGTCCGGGAGGCGGGCCGGGAAGCGGTCCGGGAGGCGGGCCGGGCACCGGTCCGGGAAGCGGTCCAGGCACCGGGCAGGACACAGGGACGGGCACCGGATCCGGCACCGGGTCACGCACTCACCGCCCGGACTCTCGCGGCCCATCTGGCTCCGCTTCTGCCGCCCCATGTACGGATCAGCCGCTTCCGGCTGCTGGGCGCTCTGCCACGTACCCCCAGCGGCAAGCTGGACCGGGGCGGCGTCCTGCGCGCTCCGGGCGAGGAGCTGAGCCGCGGTCCCGGGACGGCGGCCGTCCCCGCGGACGTTCCGGCGGGCCCGCTCTCACCGCGAGAGGCCCGGCTCGCCGAGGCGTTCGAGGCGGTGACCGGCTCGGCCATCGGCCCCGACCAGACCTTCTTCGACGCCGGAGCGTCGAGCCTGGGACTGATGCGCTTCCATTTGCGCTGCACCACTGAACTGGGGCTTCGCTTCACCGTCGCCGACCTGTTCGAACATGTCACGCTCCGCGCGCTGGCGCGCTACCTGGACGGACGGGCGTCCGAGGCGGAGCGGGATCCGAGCCGCACCGCCCTGGCCGCCACCGCGGCCGCCACCACCACCGCCATCGCGGCCGCCCCTGAGGCCGCCGTCGCGGCCGGTGAACCGATCGCCGTCATCGGCATGGCGGTACGGCTGCCCGGCGCGCCGGACCTGTCCGCCTTCTGGGAGATGGTGAAGGCGGGCGGCAGCGGTATCGAGCACTTCGACGCACCCGACGGCATCGTCGGGGCGCGCAGCCAGATGGACGGTCTGCTGGCCTTCGACCCGGATCACTTCGGCATCAGCCGGCAGGAGGCCAGGCTGATGGACCCGCAACAGCGCCATCTGCTGATGAGCTGTGCCGACGCACTGGCGCACGCCGGAATCGCCGACCCCTCCGCCCGGCGCGTCGGGCTGATCGCCGGTGCCGGTGAGAACACCTACTTCCAGGCCATGCTGCGCGAGGCCGACCCCGGGCAGCTGCCCGACGGCTTCCAGCTGGCCCTGCACCACGAGAAGGACTTCCTCGCGACGAAGGCCGCCTACCACCTGGGCCTGACGGGACCCGCCTTCACCGCCCAGGCGGCGTGCGCCAGTTCGCTGGTCGCCGTCCATCTCGCCGCCGGGCTGCTGCGCCAGGGCGACGCCGATGTGATGCTGGCCGGCGGGGTACTGGTCGACACGACGCTGACCGACGGGTACCGCTACCGGCCGCAGCACATTTTCTCCGTGGACGGACACTGCCGGGCCTTCAGCGACGACGCGAGCGGCACGATCGGCGCCAGCGGTGTCGGTGTGGTGGTGCTCAAGCCTCTGGGGCCGGCCAGGCGCGACGGGGACACCGTGTACTCGGTCATCACCGGCTCGGCCCTCAACAACGACGGCTCCGACAAGCTGAGTTACAGCGCGCCCTCACTCTCCGGCCAGCGCGAGGTGATCCGCGCCGCCCTGCGCCGCGCCGGCCGGAGCGGGGCCGACCTGGGCTACGTCGAGGCGCATGGCACCGGCACCCGGCTGGGCGACCCGGTCGAGGTCGGCGCTCTGCGGCAGGCGTTCGACCTGGCGGAATCCGGTCGCTGCGCCCTGGCCTCGGTCAAGAGCCAGATAGGTCATCCGGGCGCCGCGGCGGGCGTGGTCGGGCTGGTGCGTGCCACCCTCGCCGTGCATCACGGCCTCATCCCGCCGCACGCCGATTTCCACGCCCTCAGTCCGCAGATCGGTGCCGATCCGACGCCGTTCTACATCCCGACCGAGGCGCTGCCGTGGCCCGCCGGGCGGGACCGGGTGGCGGCGGTCAGCAGCTTCGGCATCGGCGGCACCAACGCCCATGTGCTCCTCGAAGCGGACGAGCGGGGCGACGCGCTCGCGCCGGAGGCGACGAAACCGTGCCTGGTGCTGTCGAGCAGCAGCGAGGCCGGTCTGCGCGCGGACGCCGCCCGTATCGCCGACTATCTGACGGCCCGTCCCGAGGCGTACGGGACGGTACTGCGCCATGTGCAGGCGGGCCGGCCGGCACGTCGGCTGCGGATCGCGGCGGTCTGCCCGGACGCGTCGGCCGCGGTGGAGTGGCTTCGTACCACGGTCTCGGCCCCGGGCCCGGTCGCCGTCGGCGTCGCCGAGGAGGAACCGGGCGGGGAATCCGTGGCGGCGACGGGCCGGTCGGCGGAGGAACTGGCCGACGCCTGGCGGGCCGGCCGGCGGATCGACTGGCCGGCCGGTCCCGCGCAGGCGCCATGGGACTTCCCGCCGCCCGCGTTCGACCTGGCGGAGTACGACTTCGCGCGCACCGCGCGGCCGGCGAGCCCGGTCGGTACGGCGGGCGGCGCGGGACCGTCACGACTGCCCGAGGCCGACTGGCTGCACCAGCCCCACTGGGTACGGCTGCGCAGGGCAGCCGCCGGGACCGCGTCGCGTACCTCCCGTCTGCTGGTGGTGCTGACGGACCGTCCGGCACCGCCCGAAGCGGTTCGCGCCTTCGAGGCGGTCTACGCGCGAGTGGTACGGGTCAGCGCTGCCGTCGCCTTCGCCCGGCGGACCCGGGATGTCTTCGAGGTCGACCCGTCCGACCACATGTCGCTGCGCCGGTTGCTCGACGCGCTGGCGGAGGCGGGCCGGGACGGCATCGACTGGCTGCACGCGCTGCCGCTGGCCGTCGAGGGCCCGGTCGGTTCCGGCACGCTGGCGCGCGCCCACCGGGCCTGTCTCGACACGCCGGCCGCGCTGGTACGGGCGGTGGCCGCCGCGCCCGGGTCACCGGAGGTACGGCCCTGGTGGCTGTCGTACCGCGCGAGACCGGTCGACGGCTCCGTACCGCGCCCGGAACTGAACCTGCTGGCCGGCGCCGTCGAGGTGGCACCGCAGGAGGGACTGGTCGACGGCCACTGGCTGGATCTCCCCAGCGCGGACCTGGCCGCCTGGGCCCCACGACTGGCCGCGTTGCTGGCCGAGACGGACGCCGGGACCGCTTCCGGCGCCGGGCTGCCGCGGCAGCTCGCACTGCGCCAGGGCTTCTGGTGGGAGCAGATCACTCTTCCCGTGTCCCCGGCCGGAATCGCCCCCGCGCCACTGTCCGCGGAGGGGACCGATACCACCGAGCCGACCGAGCCGAGCGTCCATCTGATTCTGGGCGGCACGGGCGGCATCGGCACCGCCATCGCCGCCTGGCTCCTCGAACGGACCGAGGGCCGGCTCCTGCTGCTGGCCAGAACGGACCGGCTCCCGGCGGAGCTGGCGCCCTGGTCCGACCGGATCGAGCTGATCGAGGCGGACCTCGCCGCGTCGGCACCCTCGGCACCTTCGGCACCTTCGGCACTTGAGGAGATCCTGTCGCGGATCGGCCGACGGACAGCGCGCCTCGACAGCGTGGTCCACGCGGCCGGCGTGGCGGCCGGCGGACTGCTCGTACGGCGAGACGCCACGGCGATGCGGCAGGCGACGGCGGCCAAAACACAAGGAGCGCTGCTCACGGAGCGGTTGATCGAGCGGTACCTGCCGGAGGTCGCGGTCTACTGTTCGTCGATGTCGGCGCTGCTCGGCGGCGTCGGCCAGTTCGACTACGCCGCTGCCAACGCGCTCCTCGACGGCTTCGCCCATCACCGGTCGGGCGACGCCGAGACCACCGCGCGGATCAGCGTCAACTGGGATGTGTGGCGCGAGACCGGGATGGCGCTGCGGGCGCCCCAGTCCGACGCCCGCCACCAGGCGCATCTGTCGGTCGGCCTGACCGTGGACGAGGGAAAGCGGCTGTTCGCGCGAGCCATCGGACTGCGACTGCCGCAGCTCCTCGTCTCCACGACCCAGCTGGACGAATCCCGCGTGTTCTACGCCGCGTCAGCGACCTCGGCGTCATCCACGGCTGCCGCGTCATCCCCGGCCGAACCCGTTCCGGCGGCTGTCGCGGATTCCGAGAGCGGCGAGGGCGGGACCACGGACACGGCGGTCGGTCTCCTCACCGAGCGGTTGTCCGAGTGGATGGGCGTCGACCAGCTCGATCCGGACGTACCGCTCTACGACCTGGGCGCGGATTCGCTGACGATGCTGGATCTGATCAGCGAGGTCAAACGGCACTTCGGGGTCGAACTCGAACTGTCGTGGCTCAGCCACCGGGTCTCGCTCAACGAGATCCTGACGCGACTCGCGCGGGCGACTCCCGAGGAGACCACGGCCGGAGCCGCCGACGAGGACGTGGCGCTGGAGGTCTGGCAGGAGGGCACGGGACGCGAGGTGCTCTGTCTGGTGCACCCCGTCGGCGGGGACGTCCAGGCGTACCGGTCGCTGGTGTCCGCCCTCGACCCACGGCTGACCGTCTGCCTCATCGCCGACCCCGCGCTGCGGCGGCCCGTACTGTCGGACCGGACCCTCGCGGAACGGGCCCGGTGGTACCGCGCCGCGCTGCTCGCCCGCTTCCCCGAGCCGGTGTGGCGCCTGCGGCTGGCCGGGTGGTCCTTCGGTGCGTGGGTGGCCGCGGAGATGGCCGCGGAGGCGGAGGCGGCCGGCCATCCCGTGGAGACGCTGCATCTGCTCGACCCGCCGCCGCCAGGTGCCGGAACGCTGTTCCAGGAGTACGACGAGACACAGCTCGAAGCGGTGTTCGCGGCCGAACTCGGGCACAGCGGGGACGAGTCGGACGCGTCGGCCGGTGAACACGCGCGGGCCTACGCGGAGCGGCTCGCCCACTGCTGCCGGGCCAATCTGCGCAGCATGGCCGGCCACCGGGTGCGACGGCTCGCCGTCACTCCCAGTCGGCTGTGGCTGGCCGCGCGGCCGGTGGCGGGCATGCCGTCGCTCGGCTCTCCGGAGGAACAGCGGGCGCTGTGGCGGCCGTACCTCCCGGAACCCACCGGCTGGCACCGGCTCGACACCACGCACTACGGCATCGTCCGGCCGCCGTATGTGGAGGCGGTGGCCAAGGCGATCAACACGGACGCGTATGACGCGCCCCAGGGACCGTCTTCGGCATAGCGCCGCGATCCCGCCGACGCCGGCCGTCGGGATCACCGGCCCGCTCGCCCCGTTTTTCCCACCCCACAGGAGGAAGTTGTGGAGCAGTACGAACTGGACGCCCTGGAACGCGTCACCTCACGGCCCCCGAGGGAGTACCGGACCATCGAGGTCGACTCCCTCACACCCGTCATCGGCGCCGAGGTCTCGGGCGTCGATCTCTCCCGGGAGCTGTCGGAGGAGCAACTGGGCGAGGTCAGGACCGCGTTCCTCGACCACCATGTCCTGGTCTTCCGCGACCAGTTCCTCACGCAGGAGGACCACAAGCGCTTCGCGGGCCACTTCGGCGAGCTCCGCCCGGTGAACCCGCCGCCGGAGGACGGCGATCCCTGCATCCTGGAGATCAGCACCAACGCCGAGGCGTCGAACGTGGCGGGCAACGGCTGGCACGCGGACGGCACCGCCGACGCGGAACCGTCGCTGGGCTCGATGCTCTACCTCACGCGCGTACCGGAGACGGGCAGCGGAGGCGACACGCTGTTCGCCAATATGCACCTGGCCTACGAGATGCTGTCGCCTGCCATGCGCCGGCTCCTGGACGGCATGACCGCCATCCACGACGGTCTGATCGCCTTCCAGGGCCACACCCCGCCGCCAGGGTATGTGATCCCCAAGAGCGAACACCCGCTGGTGGTGCGTCACCCCGAGACCGACCGGCCGGTCCTTTACGTCAACAGGGCCTACACCGGGCGGATACCGCAGCTGTCGTCCGAAGAGAGCCGGGCCGTGCTCGGCATGCTGTTCGACGTGGTGCCGAACCGGCCGCTGCTGAGCTGTCGCGTCCGGTGGAGCCCCAACACGCTGGTGTTCTGGGACAACCGCTGCGTGCAGCACCACGCGACGTACGACTACTACCCGTTCACGCGTTACGGCCAGCGGGTCGCCATCAACGGCGGTCCGCTCAAGGGTTAGTCCGCGGCCGTGTCCGGCGGACCCTCGCGGACGAGCGAGGATCCGCCGGACAGTCTGAGGGCCTGCCCGCCGCGGGGCCAGGTTCCGCATCCGCTCGTCCTGGCCGATGATGACGTACAGGGCTGCCCTCTTCGGTGCGGCACCGGCTGTCCCAGGAAGGGGTTCCGCATGGACGAAGCCGAGGTGATCGTGGTGGGGGCCGGGCCGGCCGGCTCGACCGCCGCCTACCATCTGGCCACGGCGGGCGTCGACGTCCTGCTGTTGGAGAAGACCCGCTTTCCCCGGGAAAAGGTGTGCGGCGACGGCCTGACGCCACGGGCGGTGCGGCAACTCATCCGGATGGGCGTCGACATCAAGGCTCCGGGCTGGACGCGGTCACGCGGGATGCGCTGGGTGGCCGGAGAGCACCGGGTCCATATCGACTGGCCGGCCCTGGGGGGCTACCCGGACTTCGGGCTCTCGCGCAGCCGGCACGATTTCGACGACATCCTGGCCCGGCGCGCGGTCGCCGCCGGAGCGCGGCTGCGCGAGGGCGTGAAGGTGACGGGTCCGCTGACCGATCGCGCCGGGCGTGTCATCGGTGTGACCGCAGCGGCCGGAACGACGGCGGCGGGAACGGCGGCCGGGGCGGCGGCGCGTGAGGCAGGAGCGGCGGCTGAGGCAGGAGCGGCGGCCGGGGCCGGAAAGCCCGCGGTCTACCGCGCGCCGATCGTCATCGCCGCCGACGGCGCCTCCGCACGCCTCGCCCTCGCCCTGGGTCTGCGACGGG
This sequence comes from Streptomyces sp. NPDC039430, assembly GCF_055639435.1. NCBI lineage: Bacteria > Bacillati > Actinomycetota > Actinomycetes > Kitasatosporales > Streptomycetaceae > Streptomyces > Streptomyces sp. NPDC039430. The sequence goes on from NZ_JBVKAK010000006.1 coordinate 328,987, forward strand.
ACCCGGACAGGCAGATCGCGACAGCCGCCCGCCGTTACTACCGCAGCCCGGAGCGCTCCCAGGACGAGTACCTGGAGCTGTGGGCGGATCTGCGCTACGCGGGAACCGATCGCTATCTGCCCGGATACGGCTGGATCTTCCCGATGGGCGACGGCCGGGTCAATGTCGGTCTCGGGGCGCTGCCGCACCGCCGGTACGGAAACGCGGATCTGCGGGCGGCACTGGACCACTGGCTCGCCCGTACCCCGCACGCGTGGGGGCTGCGTGACGAGAACGCCGAAGGCCCGGTCAGGAGCGCGGCCCTGCCTCTGGGCCTCAACCGCCATCCGCTGTATACGCGCGGCCTCCTGCTGGTCGGTGACTCGGGGGGCATGATCAGCCCGTGGAACGGCGAGGGCATCGCCCAGGCCATGGAGGCGGGCGAGGTCGCGGCGGAACGGGCGGCGCTCGCCCTGGCCCTCCCGGCGGGGCCGGGGCGCGAGCGGGTGCTGCGCGACTATCCCGTGGAGATGAACCGCCGCTGGGGGCGCTACTACCGTCTCGGCAACGCCGCCGCCGATGTCGTCTTCAGCCGGTCGGGCTTCCAACCGGTTCTCAACCGCTATGTCATGGGCTCGCCGTTTCTCCTCAAGGCCCTGGCCCGGCTGCTCTCCAACCTCACCGACACGCCCTCCCGGGACATGACCGACCATCTGCTCAACACCGTCGTCCGTCTGGTCCCGGCACCGCCTGTACGCCGCCGCTGAGGACATGGCCGTCCATGACACCGGAGTGACGGGTTCCGGCCGACCGCGTCCGGCGCTACCGCCCATGCCATGCTGAAGTGCGGACAGCGGTACGGACAACAGTGCGAACGGCCGCGCGCACGGCGGCGAAGGCGACCCCGCGGAAGACTGCGGGAGGACAGGAGAGTCCGGCAGCGTGAGAGCAGGGACACGACAGGCCGGCACCGGCGCCTGGGATCGCTTCGCGGCATCGGACCCGGGGCTGCTGCGGCTGATGGCGGGGCTGCGGACGGTCGCGGCGATCGCGCTCACCCTCCTCGTCCTCGCCCTGCTCGGCACCGGCGTCACGTACCTGGTCGCGGGCGCCATGACGGCGATGGTCTCCACCTTCGCGATCAAGGAGCGGCAGGTACGCGACCAGGCGATCACGCTCGCGCTCGGCCTGCCGGTCGCCCTCGCCGCGATCTCCCTGGGAGCGCTGCTGAGCACCCGGATCATCGCGGGTGACGTGCTCTTCATCGCCCTGATCTTCGCCGCCGTCTACAGCCGCAGATTCGGCGAACGCGGAACCACGCTGGGCCTGATCGGCTTCCAGGTCTACTTCGTCGCGCTCTTCGTGGGAGCCCGCCCCGCCGGTCTGCCCGTACTGTGGGCGACCCTTGCCATCGGCTTCGCGTGCAGCGCGATCGTACGGTTCGCCGTCGTGCCGGAAACGCCCCAGCGCGAACTGCTGCGGCTCCGCGATGCCTTCCGGGCGCGGCTCGCCCAGGTCGTGACCAGTCAGATCGAGCTGCTGGACGCCGCCCCCGAGCACGTGGACAAGGTCCTCGACGATCTGCGGCGGCGCACCGCGCGGCTGCACGAGGCGGCTCTGATGATCCAGAGCCGGCTGGAGGAGGGCACGCGCGACGCGGCCACGGCGGCGCTGCTGCAACGCCGGATCGCGGACGCCGAGATCGCCACGGAGCGGCTGGGCGTACTGCTGCTGAACGCCCGCAGCGCCGAGCGCGCGGACACCCTGACGCTTCATCTGCCGAACGCGCCCGCGCCGGCGACGGGAAACCTGGTGACGGCCGCCGACGGTGATGTGATCGGGACGCTGCGCCGGGACCTGAACGCACTGCACCTGCTGATGGCCCGCGCGGGTACCGACGACCGGGGTACGGCGTTGGCGCACGTACGCAACAGGCTGCTCGGCTACCGCGACGAGGAACGGCTGCCACGCGCCTCGGACGCCGTCCAGGACGTCTTCCGCGGCATCGGCGAGGTCGCGCGCGCCGTCCTGGGGCTGCGCCTCGCGCTGGACGGGCCGCAGGACGAGTCCAGCGACTCACCGGCGACGACGCGGTCGCGTGAGGAGTTCGACGCCGAGGATGTCTCGCTCGCCGGTGCCGAGGAGGCCGACGAGGAGGACCGCACCGGCCTCCGGCGCCCCACCACCCGGGCGGCGTTCCAGGTGTCGGTGGGGTCGGTGCTGGCCATCATCGGCGGTGAGTTCCTCTCCACGCAGCGCTGGTACTGGGCGGTGCTGACCTGCTGGGTGGTCTTCCTCAACACCGCGTCGACGGGCGAGATCCTGGTCAAGGGCTACCGCAGGGTGCTCGGTACGGTCCTCGGGGTGGTCGCCGGTGTCGTGCTGGCGGGGCTGGTCGGCCACCACACCTGGCTCGCGTTCACGCTGGTCCTGGTCTTCATCTTCGCCATGTTCTTCACGGCGCCGCTGTCGTACGCGCTCATGTCCTTCTTCGTCACGGCGATGCTGGGACTGCTCTACACGCTGCTGAACAAGTACAGCTTCGACGTGCTGGTCCTGCGCATCGAGGAGACGGCGCTCGGCGCGGTCTGCGGAATCATCGCTGCCGTGCTGGTGCTGCCGGTGCACACCGACCGCCGTACCGACGAACTGCTGGGCACGGTCCTGGACCGGCTCGGCGATGTGGTGTCGGCGGCGGTGGAGCAGCTCAGCGGCGGCCCCGCGTCCGATCTGCTCGGCAAGGCACGGGATCTGGACACGGCGCTGGACGAACTGCGTGATTCCACCGCGCCGTTGACGCATCCGATCTCCCCGCTGCGGGTCCGGCGCAGGACCGTGCGCTATCTGGTGGCGCTGCTGGAGACCTGCGCGTATCACGCCCGTTCCCTGGCGGCGACGGCGGAGTTGGTACCGCAGAGCAGGACGGTCACACCCGACCCGCGCCTGGGGCGGGCGGGGCGGCGTATCGGGCACAACATCGAGGTGATCGCCGCGCGGGTCAAGGACGAGAGAACCGAGGGCGAGGTCGAGTCCGGCGCGAGTATCGCCTCCATGCTCAGGACCGACGCCCCGGGCGCGCCGCGCTCGGACACGGTGACCGCCCGCGTGCTGCGCCATCTGCAACGCCTCGACGAAGGCGTGGCGGGTCTCGCGCGCCCCCTCGGCGTACCGGTCGCCGACCGCGCGGAGCGCAGGGCGGCTTGAGCCCGGTGCCCCTCCCGGCACGGTTCGCCCCGTCGCGGCACGCCCTGGAACGGGGGCTCGGTGAAGAGTTCGCGCAGCCGGCGGGCGCTCTCGGCATCACGCGCGGCGCCCGAGCCGGTCCCGGTGTCGTCGCCGTCGCCGTACGCACCGGGGAAGACCCGGCCCCAGGAGCCGGCACGCCCGATCGCGCTGAGCCGCCACGTCAGGCTCACGGCGCGCCGCAGGTCCCCGGTCGTACGCCGTGCCGCGCGGCCCGTGAGCGGCGAGCCGACGCTCGGCCCACCCGAGGGCGGCCTCCCGCCATCCCTCCCGTTCCCAGGGCGTCACTCCTCGTACCGCCCGCGGTCCATACTCTCCGGACTCTCCGACGCGTCACCTCGCATCGCGCCATCCCCTCACCGCGCCCGCCGGGTCTCCATCCGGTTTCGTCTCGCTCCGGAGTCTCGGCTATGTACGGTGTGCGGCGACGGCGAGCCCGTCAACCGGCGCCTGGACCGGGTCCGGTGTCGTCCGTTCACGGCGGACGAGGAGCGTGCCGATCACGCAGGCGACGCCGACCAGGACGAAGCCGTACCACGGGGTGGCCCCGGAGGGATGGGTCTCGTAGACGAGCGCCGCCGACAGCACGGTCAGCACCGTGCCGGTACGGCCGTACGGCCTGGTGGCGGCGATCACCGTCATTCCCCAGAGCAGGTACCACGGCTGCACCATCGGCGAGAGGGCGACCAGGGCGAGGAGAGCCAGCCCCAGGGCATGGACCGGATCCAGCGGACGCGCACGTTCCGAGGCAGAGCCGGTGTCCGCACCAGAGCCGGTGTCCGAGGTACAGCCGGCGTCCGAAGCGGGGCCGGTGTCCGGGGCGCGAGTCGCGTCCTGGCGGGCACGCAGCGTCCGCCACGCCAGGCACGCGATCAGTACGAGCGCCGCCCCCAGCCCCAGGTTCTGGACGGCGGCCTTGACCGGGCCGGGGTCGGTCCCGATCAGCAGGTGCAGCAGTTCACCGAGGCCGAGACCGATGTCACTGGTGACCGAGAGCGCGGTGTGTATGGTGCCCGCGACGCTCTGGGTCCTGAGCCAGCCGAAGCCGGTGCCGCCGAGCAGCGTCGCCGCGACGGCGACCGCCACCGCGGCCAGACCGGGCGCCACCCCCTTCGCCACCCGCCGTACGAGCGGTCCGGTCGCCGCCGTACCCACGTACACGCCGATGAACAGCAGCGCCATCGCCGCAGGGGACTTGACCATCATGGCGAGCCCGACGAGCGCGCCCCCCACGATCCACCTGCCGCGCAGGGCGAACACCACGCCCGCCAGCATGAGACCGATCATCAGCCCGTCGTTGTGCATGCCGCCGATCACATGCGTGAGCAGCAGCGGATTGAGCGCCCCGAGCCACAGCGCGCCGCTCTCGCTCGTGCCGCGCTCCCGCGCGAGCCGCCGCAGGGCCCACACGATCAGCAGCAGCGCGCCCACGGCGATGAGGCGCATCCCCAGCACGGCGGGGACGATCGTGCCGCCCGTAACCCAGGTCACGCAGCGCGCGAGGATCAGGAAGAACGGACCGTACGGCGCGGGGGCGTCGGTCCAGTTCCCTCCGACACTCGCGGCGGCGTCGCCGCCGAGCCCGGCGGGGTCGAGGACGGACGGGCCCGCGCTGTAGACGTCGTGTCCTTCGAGGACCATCGCGCCCTGGGCGATGTAGCTGTACACATCGGCGCTGTAGAGCGGCGGCGTCAGCGCGAGCGGGGTCGCCCACCAGGCGAGGGTGATGAGCGTGTCGCGCGTGGCGGCCCCGGTCCTGCCGTACCGCCACCAGGCGACGACGAGCAGGGTCAGCCCGGCGTAGGCCAGGACGGCGCCCGCCACGGTCACCGCGGACCCGGACCCGTGGGGCACCCAGATCCCCCATGGTTCACGGTCCGGCAGCGTACCGGCGACCCAGCCGCCCGCGGCGGCCGCCAGGGAACCGGCCGCGCCCAGCCGGCGGTATCCACCGGCGCTCAATGCCCACATGACCGGCCAACCTATCGAACGACCGCACGGGCCGTGTCGGCGAGACCGTCCGCGGCCGGCTGCGCCGGTACGGGCCGGGGCACGGGAGAGGACGGCCGCCCGCAGATACGCGTACGGGGCACCCTGGCCCGCCGCCGGTACGAGACGGGCCTCGTGACACCGTCGTCCTGAGCCGGCGCCTGGAAGCGCCCGCCCGAGCCCGACGGGACGGGCGGCGACAGGCGGGAAACGGGCAGGGCGGCGGCCCCCGTTCGGGGGTGGGCACCGACCGGAAACTGACGGCCCCTGGATGCCACCTCACTCGGCACGTGTATGGCAAAGAACCGAACAAATTCAGATCAACGAACACCGCCCGTTTCAGCGGCTCCGGGCCGCCTCCGCGGGAAGCACGGCGAGGCAAGGACCTGTTCGGAGCTGGGGCACTCAAGCGGAACTTCGGATTCGGTCGGCGGCGGCGCCCGGCGGCCTCTTCGGCGTTTTCTCCTCGCCCCAGGAGAAGCTTCCGAACGATGTGGCGTGCGCCCACCTCTCGTTGGCGTGATATCCGGCATGGAACGTCGAGATCGAGCCAAATTTCATGGCCGACACATCCTACCTGTCGTGCCGCGCCCTCTTACCTACGAGTAGGACGTCACTATCGACAGGTACGCAGGGTTGGCCCCGGGGGAGGCGTTCCATGCGCCTGATCCCCGGTCGCATCAGAAAGGCAATGGGCACCAATTGCAGATCAATCTTCTGGGACCGATGGAAGTAATGGATGACGGGGTTCAGGTCCGGATACCGGGAGAGAAATTACGCTCGATCCTCGCGGCACTTTCGTTATCGGCGGGGCGCTCCGTTTCACGAAGTGAGCTCATCGACGAACTATGGGGCGAGGAGCCGCCGAACAGCGCCGAGAACTCATTGCACGGTCATATCGCCCGGCTGCGCCGGGTGCTGGTCGCGCACGGCGGGAAGGCGGCTCTGCGCAATGTCATCCGGACGTCACCGACCGGATACGTCCTGGAACTGACCGAGGAGGACGTCGACGCTTCCCGGCTTCTGCACCTGGTGGCCCGCGCCGAAGCGGCGAGCGCGCACCACCCCAGAGGCGCCGTTGATCTGCTGACCGAGGCGGTATCACTGTGGCGGGGCCCGGCGCTGATCGACGCGGGGCACGGAATGATCTGTCAGGTCGCCTACACCCAGCTGGAAGAGATCAGAGTGGGAGCCTACGAGAGGCTTTTCGATATCCGGCTCCGGCTCGACCACCCCCGGGCCGTCATCCCCGGCCTGGAGCAACTGCACGCCAGGTACCCGCTGCACGAGCGGTTCTGCGAACAGCTCATCACCGCCCTCTACCTGTCCGGACGGCAGGCCGACGCGCTCAACACCTACCACCGCACCCGCGAGTACCTGTCGCAGCATCTGGGCCTTCAGCCCGGACACGGACTGAGAGACAGGTTCCAGGACATCCTCCGGCAATCCCCCCATCTCTCCATATCCGGGGCCGGGGAAGAGGTCATACGGACTTCGTGACCCGGAGGATCTGCCAGATGGCACCCAGCCTCGCGCGCCCGTGGAAGGCCAGATACTCCGGAAGTACCAGCTGAGGGCCCCACTTCTCCTTGTAGGCGAGCTGGCTGGCCGCGGGATAGACCTTGTCGCCGTGGTCGGCCAGCAGCCGCATGATCTTCCGGGTGGCCGCGCTGGCCTCGGGCGGATCGTGCTCGGCCGATAGTCCGGTGAACGGGGTGAAGCCGAAGTGCAGCCACTCCGCCCCTTCCTGGCGGAACATCTCCAGCGCGGTGAGATTGATCGCCTCCATCACCCCGGGAGGCGCGTCAGGGAGCCGGCGGCTCAGGTCGTGGAGCCACCCGGGACGTGAGCCGTACGCGGGTGAGTACGAGATATACGCGATGGGCACTCCGTCGAGGCGGCCGAGCATCAGCCGGCGCGCGTGCTGTACGGGCCCGCCCAGCTCGCCGACCAGGAACTCGATCTCCTTGACATGACGGCCCTTGCTCCGCAGCCACGCGCCGTCGATGCCGGCTATGTCCGCCGCGCACTCCTCGTGGGAGACCTCCGTCACCTCCAGGCCGCTGCGCCGGGCCCGCGAGATCTTGTTGCGGAGTTTCATGAAGCGCGTTCCGCGCAGGGCGAAGTCGGGCAGGTGCACCGAGTACGACGAGCCGACCTGATTGACCGTGAAACCGCATCGGACGTACAGCTCCACGTCCGAGGTGAGGACCTGTACGGCGACGACCTTCCGGCGCCGCCGGCGCGCGTGCGCGAGGAAGGCCCGCAGCAGCGTCTCGCGCTGTTCCGGCGCGGCGTGGACGCCGCCGAACTGGATCAGATACGAGCCCGCCTCGCGATAGGCGACCACCCCGTCCGCCGCCGGATCGGTGAAGTACGCGTTACCGGAGTTGAGCGCGAGGAAGGCGCTGGGATTGTCGCCGTCCTTACGAAGCTTTTCCAGCACTCCCAGTACTTCTTCGTCGGATACCTCTCCGCTGCGCGTCGTCATCTCACTCCCGTTGCCTGAGGCGTCGAGTTACCGGGCGGGTGCCCGGGGACATGCTCCTCAGAGCCTCTTCCATTTCCCTGAAACGGCCGTCTCAGCGCCGTCTCAGCGCCGTCTCCGAGGATTTTCAGGTGGCCATGTGAAAGTCATAGCCACCACTTGGAACTGCGAACATTCCCGTCTGCCGATGGGAAATGGAGAGCGGAGGGGCTGCGTGAGCAGCGATATCGCGACGCCTTCGGCGTCAGGAAAAGAAGATTCCGGAGCGCCTCGTCAGGAAGTCCCCACCTACCTTTCCCTCATCGACGGAAAGGCCGTTCCGAGCGGGACCTGGGTGTACGTGGTCGACTCGGACGCCCTGCTCGACGATGCCTTTTCCACGCTCACCATGAAGCGGAAGCTGGAGAGCGGGCGCATTCCCGCCGAGAACCTGCCGGCCACCATTGTCGGCCGGGTGGCGCGGGCGGACCGTCAGACCACGGATCTGGCGATCGAGGCGGCGGCCGCGGCCGCCGCGCCCTGGGCGGCGTTCCCCCCGGAAACCCGGATCGAGCAGTTCGGCACCCTGCTCTACCGCAGGCTCGCCGAGCAGGCCGAACGGATCACCGAGGTGCTCGTCCAGGAGGGGCACCCGCTGGCACTGGCCCGCTGGCAGGTGTCCGGCGCGCTGGAGGTGTTCGGGCCCGAGTCACTGGGCTTCTACCGCAGCCAGATGCTCCAGGAGTACCGGCACGGCGAGCGGGAGATCTCGGTACGCCGCCGCCCCGACGGTGTGGTCTGCCTCAATCCCCCGCAGAACGCGCCACTCTCCAGCGCGCTGCTCGGTGTGACGGCGATCATGGCCGGCAACTCCCTGGTCGTACGGGCGCCGCGGAGCGCTCCGCTGGGCGTCATGTACGTACTGCAGGAGGTGGTGGCGCCGGTACTGGCGGAGCTGGGCGCTCCGTCCGGCACCCTCGGTGTGGTGTGCGGCGACCCGGCTCCGATGCTGGACGCCTGGCTGGAGAGCCCGCTCGTCGACGACATCATGTACTTCGGCAGCAGCGAGAACGGGATGCGCTTCCAGGAGCGCTGCATCGCGGCGGGCAAGAAGCCGATTCTCGAACTGGCCGGCAACGACGTGGTGCTGGTGTGGAAGGACGCCGACCTGGACCTGGCGGCCGAGGCCATCACGGAGAGCTTCTACGGGTCCGGCCAGTTGTGCATGATCCCCAACCAGGTGGTCGTCCACCCGGACGTCAGCGACGAACTCGTCGCCCTGCTGGCCGGGAAGGCGGCGCGGATCAGGCCCGGCCGGTCGTCGGAGGAGGGCGTGCTGCTCACTCCGGTGCTGCGCAACGAGAAGTTCTTCTCGTGTCTGCGTGACGCCCTCGACCGGGGCGCGGAGCTGGTGTGCGGCGGGCACGCGATCCAGGAGGACGGAACCCGTGACACGGCCGGGATCTTCCTTGAGCCCACGGTGGTGCGGATACACGGACTTGAGGAGGCCCGGGAGGTCCAGGCGGTCCGCGAGGAGACGTTCTTCCCGCTGCTGCCGGTGATCGTGGCCGAACCCGCCCCCGACGAGGTCCTGCTGGAGCGGTTCATCGACTTCGTCAACAGCAACGCCTACGGGCTGCGGAACTCGGCGTGGGCACGGGACCCCGGGGTGGTCGACCGGATCGTGACCCGGATCACCCAGGGCGGGCTGCTCAAGGTGAACGACTCCCACATCGGGTTCCTGCCCTATCTGCCGACCCACGGCGGGACCGGGCTCACCGGGGGCGTGTTCGGCGAGGCCAACTACCCCATCCTGCGCACCTCTCACATCCAGGGCGTGAGCGTCGCCGCCGGCGCGCGTCCCTCCGAGGCGGTGTTCGGCGCCTGGAAGGCCCTCCAGGCCGCCGCCGGCCGCTGACCGCACCGCGCACCGGGCCCGTACGGCCCGTACGGGACCCGTCGCACACCCCGCGGCCCAGAGGCCATCACGACAGAACGACGACGGAACGACAGAACAGAGGGGGATCCATGCGCTCGTTGGAAGCCGCACGCGAGACGTGCGAATCATTCCTGCCCGGCCTGCTCGATCTGCTCTCCGGCACCCCGCTGGAAGAGCTGGAAGCACCGAAGAACCCCGCCCTCGACCACTTCCGCGCGGCCGGCGGCCCCGGTCTGGTGATCCCGAAGACCTATGGCGGGGCGGGAGCCGATCCGCTCCAGGCCCTCGCCGTGGTACGGGCCCTGGCCTCGCGGGCACCGTCCCTGGCGATCGCCACCACGATGCACCACTTCTCGGTGGCGACCCTGTTCACGCTGGCCGGGTCCATCCAGAGCAGCGGTATGGAGTGGGCGCTGCTCGAAGGGATCGCGGAGCAGCGGCTGCTGGTCGCCTCGGGCTTCGCGGAAGGCCGGCCGGGGCGGGGCATCCTCTCGCCGATGATGTCGGCGTCGAAGGCGGACGGCGGCTTCGTGATCAACGGCTCCAAGAAGCCGTGCAGTCTGTCGCACTCGATGGACCTGCTCACCGCCAGCGTGGCGCTGCCGACCGACAGCGGTGAGCCGAGGATGGCGGTGCTGCTGATCCCCCGGGAGACCGAGGGGGTCAGTGTCCATCCGTTCTGGGGAAGCAGGACCCTCGCGGGCGCGGAGAGCGACGAGGTGCGGCTCACGGACGTCTTCGTCGACGAGCAGCTGCTGATGCGCACCGAGCCGGAGGGCGACGCCGGGAATCTGGACGATCTCCAGACCGTCGGCCTGATCTGGTTCGAACTGCTCATCTCCGCCTGCTATCTCGGCATCGTCAGCGGGCTGGTCGAGCGGGTCGTCGACGGCGGCCGGGGCAGCGACTCCGACCGCGCCCGGGTGGTCACCCGGCTGGAGACGGCCGCCCTGCTGCTGGAGGGCACCGCCCGGATGATCAGGGACGGCGAGACCGGCAACGCGGCGCTGGCCCGGACGCTCGTCGCCCGGTACGCCGCCCAGGACGCGCTGGGCGACGCGCTGAACCAGGCCGTCGAACTGCTCGGCGGCACGGCCTTCATGTCCTCTTCCGACGTGGCCTACCTGGCCGGCGCCGCACACGGTCTGTCGTTCCACCCGCCGTCGCGGTCCAGCTTCACGGGTCCGTACCTCGACCACGTCGCGGGCCACCCCCTGCGCCTGACCTGAAGAGAGGGAGATCCATGCCATCGACGACACCGACATCCGTTCTTCCGCCGGCCGCGCCCCCGGCCGTCCCCGCCGCCGCGCCCGCCCTCGGGCGTGAGGAGCTGGGCAGGCTGTACCGGGCCCGTCTCAGCAAGGGCCGGGCGACCCTCGGCGAGCTGTTCGGCGGGCACATCGAGGTGGCCTCGGAAGGTGCCTGGGTCACCACCTCGACGGGCGAACGCTTCCTGAACTGCGGCGGATACGGCGTCTTCCTGATGGGCGCCCGGCATCCCACCGTCATCCGGCAGGTCGCCGAGCAGCTGGCCACCCACCCCGTCGCCACCCGCCTCTTCCTCGAACCGCAGGTCGCCCTGGCCGCCGACGCCCTGGTGTCGGTGGCACCGCGAGGACTGGAGCGGGTGCACTTCGCGGGCTCGGGGGCGGAGGCGGCCGAGACGGCCATCAAGCTGGCCCGCACCCGTGGCCACCACCGGCTGATCGCCATGGAGAACGGCTATCACGGCAAGACCATGGGCGCGCTCAGCCTGACCGGCAAGAGTGTGTTCCAGGACCCGTTCCGGCCGCTGCTGCCCCAGACCGGCCATGTGCCGTACGGTGACGCCGCCGCCCTCGAAGCACAGCTGGCCGCGACCCCCGGCGAGGCGTGTGTGTTCGTCGAGCCGGTGCAGGGCGAGGCAGGAGTGGTGATCCCGCCCGCGGGCTATCTGCGCGCGGTGCGGGAACTGTGCGACCGGTACGGGGCCTTCCTCGTCCTGGACGAGATCCAGACCGGTCTGGGCCGGCTCGGTTCCTGGTGGGGCGCCGACCGGGAGGACATCAGCCCCGATGTGCTGCTCGTCGGCAAGGGGCTCAGCGGCGGCGTCGTTCCGGTGTCGGCCGTGGTCGCCACCCGGGAGGCGTTCAGGGCCTTCGACCGGGACCCGTATCTGCACACGTCCACGTTCTCCGGGGCACCGCTGGCGATGGCCGCCGTACGCGGGGCGCTCACGGCGATGCACGAGGACGACCTCGTGACCCGCTCCCGCGAGCTGGGCGCCGAGATCCTCCCGGAGCTGGACCGTATCGTCCGGTCGCACTACGGCGACGCCGTGCGGGAGGTACGGGGCCAAGGGCTGCTGCTGGGAATCGAGTTCGCCCAGCCGGGGCCGGCGGGCGATCTGCTGATCGAGCTGATCATGAACGGCGTCATCGCCAACCACTCCCTCAACTCCCATCTCGTCCTGCGCTTCACCCCGCCGGCCGTTCTGACCAGAAGCGACCTGGACTACTTCTACGAGGCGGTCGACCGCGCGTGCCGCGCGCAGGGCGCCCGGTACGCACCCACAGCAGAAGGTGACAAAATCCATGCGTAGCGTGCAAGTGAAGGTCCGCGTTCACGACGTCGACGCGGCAGTGGCGTTCGATCGCGTCAGCGCGTTCGGCCGGTACTCCGAGTTCACCGAGGTCATCCGCTCGGTGACGTCCCGTCGGGAATCCGGCACGCAGGAGGTCAGCGACTGGGAGGTCTACTTCCGCAACGGCATCCTGTGCTGGACCGAGACCGACCGGTTCGACCGGGACGCCCTGACCATCACCTTCGAGCAGACCGACGGCGACTTCGCCGAGTTCGCCGGTGTCTGGCGGCTCGTCGCGGACGGCGGGGACTGCGTGGTCGACTTCAGCGCCGAGTTCGACTTCGGTATCCCCAGCCTCGCGGGCATCCTCGACCCGGTCGCCGAACGGGTCTTCAAGGAGACCATCGCCCGGGTCGTCATCAGCCTCTTCGAGGGCAACGCCTCGGTGGTCGGCGACGAGGCGGTCGCCCGCGCCGTCGCCGAGTTGACGGCCGCGCCCGTCACCGCCGCCTCGGGATCGCGCTGATGGACGGCAAGAACCTCTTCGAGACGCGTACCACCTACCGGCTGATCCGGCTGGAGTACGGGCTCGGTCTGGTGATCGCCGCGGCCTTTTTCCTCACCCATCTCGACGAGGTCAGATGGCTCCCCGCGATCGGGCTGTTCGTCTATATCGACCTCATCGGATACATCCCCGGGGCGATCGCCTACCACCGCAGCGCGACCAAGCGGATACACCGGGCCTACTACGTGCTCTACAACGTCATGCACAGCCTGGTCACCCAGACCCTCGTGGTGCTCGCGTGGATCTGGCTGTGGGGCCCCGAGTGGGCGCTGCTGGTCATCCCCATCCATCTGTTCGGCGACCGCGCGCTGTTCGGCAACTTCCTCAAGCCCTTCGCGCTGGAGTTCGAGCCGGTGGCCCACCCCGCCTACGCCCGCTTCACCGACCAGTTCGACGCCGCTCCGGCACCCGCCGCCGGCACACCCACGAACGTCTAGGCTCCGGAAGGAAACCCCTCATGGACGACGTCTACCAGCAGCTGCTGGAACTGCTCACCAGCACCTTCGGCCTGGACGCCGAGAGCATCGAACCGACCAGCACGCTCAGCGCCCTCGAACTCGACTCCCTCGCCCTCGTGGAGCTCTCCGTCGCCGCCCAGGAGGAGTTCGGCGTACCTCTTGAGGACAGTGACCTGGGTCCCGAGTCGACCGTCGGGCGGGCCGCCGAGCTCATCTCCGGCAAGCTGGCCACCGTCTGATGGCCCGCCCACCGACGACCGCCCCGGCACAGGCCCCGTTCGACGCGGCGATCACCGGAGTCGGCATGGTCACGGCCGCCGGGACCGGGGTCGAGCGGAGCTGGGAGCGGATCCGTGCCGGGGCGGGTACGGCGGCCACCGACGTACCGGCGCTCGCCGGCATACCCGCCGACTTCGCGTGCGCCGTCACCGATTTCGACCCCGGCGGGCTCATCGAACGCAAGCAGCTGTGGCGGCTGGACCGCAGCAGCCAGCTCGCGCTGGTGGCCGCCCATGAGGCGGTCACCGACTCCGGCCTCGACCGGGACTCCTGGGACGCCACCAGGGTCGGTGTCGTACTCGGCAACGGCATCGGCGGCGCCACCACCTGGGAGAAACAGCACAAGGTGCTGCTGGAACGCGGAGCCCGCAAGGTCTCCCCACTGCTCATCCCCATGCTGTCGCCCAACATGTGCGCCGGATACGTGTCCATGATGTTCGGCGCCAGGGGACCCAGTCTGGTGACGGCTACGGCCTGCGCCTCGGGGACCACGGCGGTGGGCACGGCCCGCGAACTGCTGCGCAGCGGAGCCTGCGACGTGGTGATCACCGGCGGCACCGAAGCGCCTCTGGTCCCCTCGCTCATCACGGGCTTCGGCCAGATGCGGGCCCTGGCCGACCGCCGCGACGATCTGTCCGCCACCTCCCGTCCCTTCGACGCCGACCGGGACGGCTTCGTGCCGGCCGAGGGCGCGGCCGTACTCGTCCTGGAACGCGCCGAGGACGCGCGGGCACGCGGAGCCACGGTGCGGGCCATGGTCAGCGGGTACGGCGCCTCCGCCGACGCGTTCCACGCGACCGCCCCCGATCCGGACGGCCGGGGCGCCGAGCTCGCCGTGCGCGCCGCGCTGCGCGACGCGGGGGTCGGTCCGGACGAGGTGGACCATGTCAACGCGCACGGCACGGCGACGCTGCTCAACGACGCCACCGAGGCCCGCATGATCCGCCGGGTGCTCGGGGAGCGGCCCGCCGTCACCTCCGTCAAAGGTGTGGTGGGCCACTCCCTGGCCGCGGCCGGGGCCATCGAGGCGGTGGTGACGGCGCTGACCCTCCAGGAGGGTCACATCCCGCCGACCGCCAATCTGGAGAGCCTGGATCCGGAACTGGAACTGGACATGGTGTTCAAGGCCGGGCGCGATCTGCGCGCCGAGGTGGCCGTCAGCAACTCCTTCGGATTCGGCGGTCAGAATGCCGTACTGCTGTTCACCAGGGCCTGACCTGGCCGTGGTCGGCCCCGGCCGTGGGCACGGCGGCGGCCGTCCTGCCGCCGAGGGCCCGCACCACGGAGGCGGCCGCGACCGCGTGGCCGAGGCTGTTCGGCCGCGCCCGGTCGCGGCTCCACACGGCCGCCACCTCGGTGTCGGAGTAGTGGGACGCGAGATCGATGTAGAGCGTGCCGTGGCGCAGGGCGACGGCCCTGGCCTGTTCGGAGACCCGTTTCTGCTGTTCGGCCACCTGTTCCCGGCGGCCGGCCGGCAGTCCGGGCCAGCCCGCCAGCTGGTAGGAGCCGAGCAGCGCGACGTCGTACCCGGCGTCACGCAGCGGCGCGACGATCCGTACCAGCTCCGCCGTCAGCCCGTACATGTCGGGCGCCTCGTCCGGTGTGTACGCGGTGCCGCAGCAGACCAGCGCGAGGTCTCCCCGGAAGGCGAGGGCGGCCGGGAGCTGCCCGGAGCGCACCTGTGCGGCGCGCAGCTGCCGCCTTCCGAGGAGGTTGAGGTACGCGAAGCCCTCGGCGGCGTCGCCCAGGGCGGCCGCGACCCTGTCGTACCAAGGTCGCGGCCCGTATCCGTCGACCTGTTCCGCGGCCCGCTCGATCGCTGTGTCGCCCAGCACCACCAGGCGGCGCCATGGGGCGCCGGCGAGGAGTCGTGCGGCCTCGCCGGGCCGCAGGCAGCGTGGGTCGGTGCCCTCCCGGACGTGGGATTTTCGCTGTCCGGTCGTGTCGTTCATGGTGTTTCCCTCCCGTTGAACCCTTCCTTGCTGCCCGCTTCGATTCCGGTCCACTCCACCGATTTGCCCCTGTCCGCGACGGGGCGGGCGGTCTCAGGAAGATCTCAGCGTGATCTCAGGAAGCTGCGGCAGCATCGGTGGCGCGGCGGGAGCAGCGGCCGGTCCGCCCCCGCGGCTGGGAGAGGTACCCGAAGTGGTCCAACGGGGTTCCGGGGCAACCCGGATCGGGTCGCCGTACAGGCTCAGGCCCGCGCAGGTTCGAATCCTGCCCTCTCCGCCGACCCTCCGATGCCGTGCCGCGGCGCCGTTCCCGTGGGTGAGGGAACCGCGCCCAGGGCCGTCAGGCAGACGGGACACCAGCGCGCCGCTCCCCGGGCGCGCTGTGGCCCGCATACCCGTTCCCGGAAGTCGCCGGGTCCGCCCTCCGGGGCCGGCGTCCCCTTCCGTGGCACCACCCGAGACGTTGCGAACCGTGAAGGGAAGTCCGGATGATCGACAAACTGCTGAAGAGGCCGCTGGAGTTGGTGGAGGACAACTTCCGGCAGCCGAACGGGCGCGCCGGACGGCTGATCGGCCATGTGATGGCGAAGCAGCACCGTACGCTCACCGCGTGGGCGATCGAGCACATGGAAGTACGCCGTTCCCAGCGCGTCCTGGACATCGGCTGCGGCGGCGGAATGGCCGTCAAGCTCCTGTCGGAGCAGGCGACTCAGGGGTTCGTCGCGGGCGTGGACTACTCCGCGGAGATGGTCCGTCAGTCCGTACGGCGCAATGTCGACGGCGTCGCCGCGGGCCGGGTGGAGTTCAAACGGGGCGACGCCGGCGCACTGCCGTACGACGACGCGTCCTTCGACCAGGTCAGCGCCATCGAGACGTTCTACTTCTGGCCCGACCCGATGGGCGGGCTCAGCGAGGCGTACCGGGTGCTCAAGCCCGGCGGCCAGGTGGCGATCACCCTGGAGATGAGCCGGGAGGCCGCCGAGAAGCCCACGGCGAAACAGCGTCTGCTCGGGCGGCGGTTCACCGAGCGGTCGGAGCGCGAGGGTCTGCGGATCCTCTCGGGGGCCGATCTGGTGGAGATGCTGGGCAAGGCCGGTTTCCGGGACGCCCGGTTCGTCGCGGAGCCGCTCCGCTCGTTCGGCTGGGTCTGCGCCCTGGCCCGGAAGTGAAGGGGAGTGACTCTCGTATGACGGCAACACACGGCACCGCCGCCGCTCCGTCCCCGTCGTGGGCGACGCCCCCCTCCGCGCCCGAGGCGCGTGGGCTGCCCGTGCTGGGCAGCGTCCTGGACTTCCGCAAGGACATCCTGGACGCCATGCACCAGGGCTGGCGCGACCACGGTGATCTGGTCCGTTACCGGCTCGGTCCCGTCGTCGTGCACGGCGTGTCCAGCCCCGAGCTGGCCGGTGAGGTGCTCACCGACAGCGCGACCTACGGCAAGCTCGGCCCGGACAACCCGCTCCGGCTGATCCTCGGTGAGGGCCTGCTCACCAGCGACGATCACGAGAGCTGGATGCGCAACAGGCGCATGATGCAGCCGATTTACACCAAGCAGGCGATCGCCCGCATGTTTGAGTCGATGTCCGAGTCGACCGCGAACCAGGTCACCCACATGGCCGCCACGTACCGGAGCGGCGATGTGGTCGACGTGCACGAGGAGATGATGCGGGTCACGCTCGACATCGTCAGCCGGTGCATGTTCAGCACCGATGTCGAGCAGACCAGGGACGGCATCAGTCCGGAAGCCGTCGATGTCGCCATCAACTACGCCTTCGACCGCCTCCAGAACCCCTTCAGCCCGCCGACCCAGTGGCCCACACCGCGCAACCGCCGCTTCCAGGAGGTGATGAGGGGCATCGACGAGATGACGTACGGGATCATCGCGGAGCGCCGCAAGGCGGCGGCCGACGGTGTCCCGCGCGGTGAGGGACCGCCCGATCTGCTCGACATGATGCTGGACGTACGGGACGCCGACACCGGCGAGGGCATGAGCGACCGCGAGGTCCGCGACGAGGTCATCACCACCTTCGGCGCCGGGCACGAGACCACCGCGATCACCCTCACCTGGGCCTTCTATCTGCTCTCCGGGAACCGCCGGGCACTGCGCCGGGTGCAGGACGAGGTGGACGAGGTCCTCGGCGACCGTATGCCGGCCATGGACGACCTGGCGGCCATGCCGTACGCGCTCCAGGTCTTCGAGGAGGCGCTGCGGCTGTACCCGTCCGCGCCGATCGTCCCCAGACTGGTGCTCAAGGACACCGTGCTGGGGGGCCACACCGTGCCGGCCGGCTCACGGCTGCTGGTGAATCTCTACAACATCCACCGCCATGAGCGGCACTGGACCGATCCGGAGCGCTTCGACCCGGACCGCTTCTCCCCCGAGGGCAGGAAGGGGCGCCACCGCTTCGCGCACATGCCCTTCGGAGCCGGTCCGCATCTCTGCATAGGCAAGCACTTCGCGCTGATGGAGGCACATCTGCTGCTCGCCGCCCTGGTACGGCGGTACGAGTTCCGGCACGTGCCCTCGCACCGGGTCGTCAACCAGGCGTCGATCACCCTGCGACCGCGCTACGGAATGTCCATGACCGCGCACGCGCGCACGGGAGCGCCCGGCGCTCCATGAGCAGAGCACCGCACAGTACAGCAGCCAGTACCGGTATCGGATGGGAAGACGGACCCGATGAACTTGGACCCCAGCACAGCGGACGCGGAGCGCCTGAACTGGACGCAGTACCGTCCGGGTCAGGAAGCCGGCCATTACGAGAGCTTCTACCAGCGGGGCAACCACCCGACCGAGCCACGGGCCTTCTGGATCCGGTACACGATCTTCAGTCCCGCCGGCATGCCCCAGGCCGCCATCGGTGAACTGTGGGCCATCTACTTCGACGGGACGACCGGCCGTCATGTGGTGGCCAAGGAGGAGTACCCGATCTCCGACTGCCACTTCAGCCCCGACTCGTTCAGCGCCCGGGTGAACGACCGGGTCCTGGAGACGGGCGCGCTGAAGGGCGAGGCGGCCGGTACCAACGGTCACATCGGCTGGGACCTGACGTACGAGGGCGCGGAACCCCCGCTGCTCCTGCTGCCGCCGGGCATGTACACCGCGGGTTTCCCCAAGGCCAAGAGCCTGGTCGGGGTCCCCCTGGCGACGTACAGCGGCAAGCTGACGGTCGACGGCGAGACGATCGACGTCGACGGCTGGACGGGCAGCCAGAACCACAACTGGGGCAGCCGGCACACCGATCACTACGCCTTCGGTCAGGTGGCCGGGTTCGACGACCACCCGGACAGCTTCCTGGAGATCGTCACCGGCCGTACGAAGCTGGTGGGCCCGGTCAGGACACCGAAGATCACTTTCCTGGTGCTGCGCCACGAGGAGCGTGAGTACTCCCTGTCCGCGCCCCGCCAGGCGCTCAAGGCCAAGGCCGACTTCGGCTATTTCTACTGGGACTTCACCAGCTCCGACGAGACCGTCGCCATCCGGGGCCGCTTCACCGCCGCGCCCGAGGACTTCGTCGGGCTCAATTACTACAACCCGCCCGGTGGTATCAAGCACTGCCTGAACACCAAGATCGGCCGGTGTGAGCTGGAGATGGTCAACAAGGCGACCGGCAAGCGCCAGCGTCTCACCACGGGCAATCGCGCGCTGATGGAGATCCTGACCGACGACCGCGAACACGGAATCGCGATCCGCGCATGAGGGACCGCCGCGCCCCGTCCCGGCTGCCGACGCGTCTGTCCCGGCTGACCAGCCGTCGGCGACGGCCGCTCGCCGTCCTGTGGCTGCTGCTGCTCGTGGTGGCCGGCTGGCAGGCGGCCCCGCTGCCGGGACTGCTCAGTGGCGGTGGGTGGTACGTGCCGGGTTCCGGCTCCGCCGTCGCCGCCGAGCGGCTCACCGACGGGTTCGACGGGCGCGGCGCCACCTCCCTCACCCTCGTGATCGAGGACACCCGGTACCGGGCCGGCGATCCCGCCTTCGAGGCGCGGGTGCGGGGCGCCGCCGAGGCCGTGCTCGGGGACGACACCCTGAGGGCCTCGGGCGACTACGGATACACCACGCTCACCGGTGACCGGGCGCGCGCCGCCTTCCTCGGCGACGACGACCGTACCGCGCTGGTCCGCGTCGGCTCCGAGCTGGACGACGGAACCGCGCGCCGTCTGCTGCCCGGCATCCAGGACAGGCTGAGCCGGCAGTACGAGCCACAGGGCCTGCGGGTGTCGCTGGTGAGCCAGGCCGCTCTGTGGGGCGAGGTGAACCATCTCAGCGAACGCGGGCTGATCCTCGCGGAGTTGGTCACCCTGCCGCTGATCCTCCTCGTCCTGCTGCTGCTCTTCCGCAGCGTGGCGGCCGCCCTCGCCGCGCTGCTGGTCGGTGTCTCCTCGGTCGTCTTCGCTCTCGCGGTCCTCGCGCTCGTCGCCCGGCATACCGAGCTGTCGGTGTTCGTGCAGAACGCCGCCACGATGCTGGGGCTCGGCGTGGGCGTGGACTATTCGCTCTTCATGATCATGCGGTTCAAGAGTGAACTGCCGGCCGGGGGCGGCCCGCTGTCCCGGGAGGACCGCGAGCGCGCGCTCGCGCGCACGCTGCGTACCTCCGGCGAGACCGTCGTGGCGTCCGGCATCACCATCGTGGCCGCCATGTCCACCCTGTTCCTGGTGGATCTGAGCGTCATCCAGTCGATGGCTCTCGGCGTCGTGGTCGTGGTCGCCTTCTCCGTACTGACCAGTGTGCTGCTGCTGCCCGTGCTGCTGCATCTGCTGGGGTCCAGGATCGAGTGGGGCAGGATCGGCCGCCGCCCGGCGAACACGGCCCGGTCCGGCGGCGGTTGGGTGGGCGTGACCCACGCCGTCATGCGCCGCCCCGTGCTGTACCTGGTGGTCGGTGTCGCGGCGCTGAGCGCGCTCGCCCTGCCCGCCCTGCGTCTGGACACCTTCACCCCGGACGCCCGGGTGGTGCCCGCGGACGCGGCCGTACGCCAGGGGTACGACACGGCGCGGGACGAGTTCGGGGTGGGCGGCGCCGCGCCGGTCCAGGTGGTCGTCGAGTCGCGCGTACCTCTCCAGGAACGCTCCGGGGCGGATGTGGCGAAGCTGCTGCGGTTCCACGACACTGTCGCCGGACTGCCGGGGGTGGTACGGACCGACTCGGCGTTCGGCACGCTCCGCCGGGCCGGCCAGGACCGGCCGTTCGCCGTCCTCGCCGCGCTCGACCGGCTACCCTCCGACGCCCGTGGCACGGTCGGGCACTTCGTGTCAGGAGACGGCAGGACCACGGTCATCGAGGTGGTGGGCGACGACACCGCCTCCTCCGGCTCGGTGCGGGACCTGCTCACGTCCGTACGCGCCGAGGCCGCCGGATTCACGGCCGGCGGCGGAGGCTGGAGCGTCGACGTCGGCGGGGAGACGGCCGAGGGCGTCGACGCGAACAAGGTGATCGAGGACCGGCTGGTGCCGGTCATCGCGACCATGCTCGCCGTCATCTATCTGCTGCTGCTCCTCACCTTCCGCTCGTTGTTCCTGCCGCTCAAGGCCATCGCGATGAACCTGCTCTCGGTGGGTGCCACGTACGGGGTGCTGGTGCTGGTCTTCCAGGACGGTCTGGGCGCCGGGCTGTTCGGCTTCGACGTGGACGGCCATCTCACCAACTTCGTTCCCGTGCTGCTGGTCACCCTGCTGTTCAGCCTCAGCACGGACTACGAGGTCTTCCTCCTCAGCCGGGTCCGCGAGGACCACCTCGCCACCGGGGACGACATCGGAAGCGTGGCGCGGGGTATGTCCGCCACGATGCCGCTGATCTCCGGCGCGGCCGTCCTCATGGTCGCGGTCTTCGCGGCCTTCGCGTTCACTGGCATCCTGCCCATGCAGCAACTGGGCCTCGGCATGGCTCTGGCCATCGCGCTCGACGCGACGGTCATCCGGCTCCTGATCGTCCCGGCGTCCATGCGTCTGATGAGCCGCTGGAACTGGTGGCTGCCGGGCCGCAAGCCCGCGCCGGGGCCCCCGCACGTGCCCGAACCCGCACCGGCCACGGAGAGGGCCGGCATGGAGAGGACGACCCACAAGTGACCGACCAGACAGCCGCGCTCCCGCCGGAAGCCGACTCCCCCTCACGGATATCCGAGAGCATCGTCATCCGGGTGCCGCCGGAGACCGCCTACGCGGCGGTCAGCGATGTGGCGAGGATGGGCGAGTGGAGCCCGGAGTGCCGCGGCGCGTGGATCATCGGACGCGGCGGCCCGGCCAGGGCGGGCATGCGGTTCATCGGGCGCAACCGCGCCCGATGGCTGCCGTGGCCCACCCTGTGCAAGGTGGTCGAGGCGGATCCCGGCCGCGCCTTCGCCTTCCATGTGAGCTTCCTCGGTATCGCGGTGGCGGGCTGGACATACCGCTTCACACCGCTGCCCGAGGGATGCGAGGTGCGGGAGGAGTGGCGGGACCGGCGCTCCGGCCCGTTCGGCATGGCGCTCACCGCCGTCACGCCGCTGGTGACCGGCGTCGTACGCCGCAGGGCCCGCAACCGGGACACCATGCGCACCACCCTCGTGGCGCTGCGGGACACGCTGGAGTCCGGCCGCTAGAGACCCTCTTCGAAGCAGCGCCGTCCGCCCGTGAGACACGGTCCGCGGGCCCTGGGCCCCGCCATGCCGTCATGCCCCCGGGTCGCCGGATCAGAACACAAGAAACCGGACAGGAAGGAGCCCCATGATGCAGCCCGTCATAGCCGGTGCGCGTACCGGCGGCCCGGAAGCGGATCAGACGTCCGTTCCCCGCGCCCAACTCTGCCTGGACTTCTACGCCGGCCTCGCCTCCGGCGTCGCCGTGGTCACGGCGCACTCGGACGACGGGCCGGTGGGGACGACCGTCTCGACCGTCACCTCGCTCTCGGCCGACCCGCCGCTGCTGCTCGTCTGCCTCTCCCACACCTCGCGTACGCTCGCGGCCATCACTCCGGGTTCCGCCTTCGCGGTGCACCTGCTGCACGAGGAACAGAGCGGCCGGGCACGGCTGTTCGCCACCGCCACCCCCGCCGAGCGTTTCGCCGCCGAGTCGTACGAGGAGGTACTCGGCGCACCGGTGCTCGCGGACACCTTCGCCTGGTCGGTCTGCCGGACCGAGGAGGTACGCGCGTACGGCGACCACTGCCTCGTCGTCGGGCGGGTGGCCGCCCTGCACACGGCGGGCGGGCGGCCCCTGATCTGGCACGACCGCGGCTTCCGCGCCCTGGCGGAAGGGGGGAAGCGGTGACGGCCCCGGTACGGGAGGAGCCCTGCTGGGCACCCGACGCCTCCCCCGAAGACCGCCCGCACCGGGCCACCACCGGCGCCTCCTCCGGGCGGGTGACCGGCGGGCTCACCGCCGATGTCGCCGTGGTGGGAGCCGGACTGGCCGGTCTGTCCACCGCCTACCACCTGATCGAACGCGATCCCTCCCTGGATGTCGTCGTCGTGGACGCCCGTCATCCGGCGGCCGGCGCGAGCGGCCGGGGCACCGGCCTCCTGGGGCCCCGGGTCGGTCCGTCCATCGACCGGGCCGCCCGCCGCTACGGCCCCTCCATGGCGCGGGACATGTATCTGGCCTCCGTCACCGCGGTGGAGCGCGTGGTCGCGCTGACGGAGGAGCTGGGCGCGCCGTGCGGGCTGCGCGGGGGCGGGCAGATCGTGGCGACCCGTACCGCCTCCGGCCTGGCGTCCCTCGCCCGGCAGGCGCGGACGTATCAGGCGCTCGGCCTGGATGTCCCCGTGCTGTCGGCCGCCGATATCCGCGAGCGCCTCGATGTCCCGTATCACGCGGGCCTGTTCCACCGCTCCGCCGGCACTCTCGACCCCGCCGCGCTGAGCGGTGCGCTGGCGGCGGCCTGTGCCGCGAAGGGCGTACGTTTCCACGACGACAGCCCGCTGCGCGGCTTGCGCCCCGGTGATGGCGGCACGCCCACCGAACTGCTCTTCCCCAGCGGTACGCTGCGGGCCCGCAAGGCCGTCCTGGCCGTCAACGCGGCGGCCGGGCCGCTCGGGCTGCCCGTCGGCACCGTCCTGCCCCTTCAGGTGCACGCCGTCGCCACCGCTCCGCTCGGCCCCGAGGCCCGCGCGGCGCTGGGGGGCGGTACCGGAACGGCCCTCGTCGACAGCATGTCCCTGGCGCCGTACTTCCGGCTCACCCACGACGGCCGGCTGGTGGTGGGCGGCGGCAGGGCCGTCCATCTGCCGGGGCTGCCCGCCGGCCGGGCCGCCGCGCTGCGCACCGCCACCTGGACCTGGCTGGAGGAGCGGCTGCGGCGGCTGCACCCCGCTCTCGCCGAGGTGCCGGTCACCCATCGCTGGTCGGGACAGATAGGCATGACCACCGATGACCTGCCCGTGGTCGGCCGGGTCGGCGGCCACCCGGACGTCTGGTACATCGGCGGCTGCTGCGGCCATGGCCTGGCCATGTCGGTGGCGCATGGATCGCATGTCGCGGAGTCCCTCGTCGAAGACCCCTCGGCGACCCGCGGGCCCGGTGGTTATCCGTGGCACCGCGACCGGGCCCCACGGGTCCCGCTCACCGCGCGCCCGGCGAGGGGACTTCTGCGGGCCTACCTGAACAGCATGGACCGGGAAGCCCGCCGCACACCATGAGACCGGTATTCGTCGGCAGGTCCCGTCTATCCGGCGGCTTTGATCGTCAGTCGCGAGGAGAACAGACTGCTGGGCCGCAGGCCGAACATCGCGTGGAAGGCGCTGCTGAAGTGGGACGGGCTGGCGAAGCCCGCCTCGACGGCCGCGGTGCTGAGATCGGGCCAGGTCTCCAGCAGGGTCGCCACCCTCAGCATGCGCGTCCACATCCGGTAGCGGCGGAACGTCGTGCCCGTCTCGGCCCGGAACAGCCGCAGGAAGGCGGAGACGGACAGCCCGGCCTCCGCCGCCAGTTCCGCTGCCGGGAGCCGCTGCCCGGACCGCTCGGAGAGCCGGCGGGTCGCCTGCTGTACGCGCGGGTCCCGGCGGCCCGAGAGGCCGTCGGGCCCGGCGAGATCCAGCCACTGCCGTACGGTCGGCAGCGGCGCGTCCTGCTCCAACAGCGCTGCCAGGGAGGCCAGTTCGCGTTCGCGCCGGTGGTCGCCCGCCAGTTCCGCGCTCCCGCTCATCAGCCGGCGGCACGCCCGCTCCCGCGCGGACGCCGGGTCCAGGTAGCAGAAGGCCATCCGGCCCCCGTCGGCCACGACGCGGTGCCGCACTCGCGCCGCCACCAGCGCCGTGCGGGCGACATGGGCCCTGCCGTGTTCCAGCCGGACCGTGAACGCGCCGTCGACGCCCACCGCCAGACAGCTCACCGCCCCGGAGTGGACGTCCAGTTCGAGGGACGGTCCGACATACAGCGCGTGCCCCGGCCACAACCACAACGCGGCCTGGTCACGGCACGTTTCTGAAAGCAGCGCTGGTCGCATGCGGGCATGCTAACCAACACCCCGATCATCCCTTTCTCCTGTTGAACGGATTACCTATGTGGACCGACCGACTCACCTCCGCGCTGTTCGTCGTCGTGGGTGCGGTGAACCTCCTGCCCGGAGTCGTCGCACTGGCCCCCGCCCGGATCACCACGGCCTACGGGGTGTCGATCGACGGTCCCCACTCCGCTGATCTGACGGTGCTTCTGCGGCACCGCGCGGTGTTACTGGGACTCGTCGGAATCGCCCTGCTGTGCGCGGCGTTCATCCCGTCGCTGCGGGTGCCCGCCCTCGTCGGCGGCGGGATCAGCATGGGTACGTTCCTGCTGTTCGCCTACTCCACCCCGGGGCTCAACGACGCGACGATGCGTGTGGCGCGGATCGATATCGCGGCGATCGCGCTGCTGGCGGTGGCGGCCGTGCTGGTCTGGCGCAAGAACGCCTGAACGGCGGGGAGGCGAGGTGCGCGTCCGCACCTCGCCTCCCCGGCGTCCACGGCCCGGCCGCCGCCCGGATCGGGCGGTGGCCGGGCCACCGGTGTGCGGAGAGGGCAGGATTCGAACCTGCGAGGGCTTGCACCCGGTCCAGGTTTCCCCGGAACCCCGTTGGGCCGCTTCGGGTACCTCTCCCCACCTCGGGACGGGGTCTCCCCCGTTCCCTTCGGTGCTCATGATTCTGCTGGACCCGCCTGAGATTTCGCTGACACCCTCCTGAGATGCCTCACGCATCCCGGCCGTGCGCGCCGTTGTCGTGATGGCCTCGCACACGGACCGGGTGTCAGGCGCTGCGGTCCGCGAAGGGCCCGTCGGGCGCGAAGGCCAGTCCGGCGAAGCGCTCACCGATGCGGAGGTGGGTCGCGGCGTCCGGGTGGAGCGCGTCGGGCAGCGGCAACTCGGCGGCGTCGGCCTCGCCGTACAGCTCACGGCCGTCCAGGTACCGCAGGTGCGGGTCCTCGGCCGCCCGCTGCTCCACGATGCGGGCCAGTTCGTCCCGGATGACATGGAGCGTCAGCTTTCCCGCGGCCCGTTCCCCGGGGTCACCCGTGGCCCGGAACCGGAGCTTCCCCTCGCTGACGTCGCTGAAGTCCGGCGCGCTGGGGCCCGGGGTGTCCTCGTGGATGGGGCACAGGATGGACGAGACGACCAGCAGCGGCGTGGTGGGGTGGCCTTCGCGGATGGTGTCGAGGAAGCCGTGGACGGCGGGGGTGAAGGCGCGCAGGCGCATCAGGTCGGCGTTGACGAGGTTGATGCCGATCTTGACGCTGATGAAGTCGGCGGGGGTGTCGCGCAGGGCGCGGGCGGTGAACGGGTCCAGCAGGGCGCTGCCGCCCAGACCCAGATTGATCAGCTCCACGCCGCCGAGGGAGGCGGCCAGCGCCGGCCAGGTGGTGGTGGGGCTCGCGGCGTCCGAGCCGTGGCTGATCGAACTGCCGTGGTGCAGCCAAACCTTGCGGCCCCGGTCCGGTGCGGGCTCGACGGGAGCGTCGGTGCGCAGGGCGGCGAGTTCGGTGGTCTCGTTGTGCGGCAACCAGATCTCGATGTCCTTGACGCCGTCGGGCAGGCCGGCGAAGCGGAGGGTGCCGACGGGGCCCGGCCGGTGCTCGGCGGTCCCCGTGGTCATGTCGATGGTCAGGGTGCTGCCGCCGGTCACACTGGCCCGGCCGGCCAGGCGGCCGTCGACGAGCAGGTCGTACACACCGTCGGGACGGGGCGGGGCACCCACGTAGACCCGCTTGGTGGGCAGCACGTCCAGTTCTATGACGGTGGCCCCGGTGCGGAAGGCCAGCCGGACGCCGGAGGGCTGGGACTCGGCCATGGCGAGCTGCCCGTCGGAGAACTGGGCGCGGGCCCGTGCGGGCAGCCGGTGCGGCAGGACGCCGTGTGCGGTGTGTTCGAGGTCGAGCGCGCCGCGCAGGATGTCCGTGGTGATGGGTGTGGTGACAGGTGTGGTGATCCAGTGGTGCGTGGTGTTCATTTCTCCGCCTGTTGATCGATGTGCCTGAGATATCCGAGATGCCCGAGTCGGGGACGACCGAGGAGTCCGGTCGTGCCCAGGCGCCAGGGCGGTGCGGCGGCGGCCGGTGGACGCCGTGATGGCCGGGTTCAGGGCGCGGGCCAGTTCCGCAGCAGGGCGTCGAGCGCGTCCAGCGCCCGCGACCAGGACTCCTCCGAGTCGGGGGCGCTGTGGCTGAAGCCGCCGGCCGTCTCCAGGCTGACGTAGCCGTGGAAGACGCTGCCCAGCAGCCGGACCGCGTGGGTCTGGTCCGGCTCCGTCAGGTCGTAGCCGCGCAGGATCGCCCGCGTCATCTGCGCGTGCCTGCCGCCGGCGCTGGCGGCCGCCGTTTCCGGGTCCAGCCTGAGCCGCGTCGCCGCGTAGCGGCCGGGATGCTCCCGGGCGTAGTCGCGGTAGGCGTTCGCGAAGGCCACCAGGGCGTCCTTGCCGGCCCGCCCCGCCAGGGCCGCGGCGACCCGGTCGGCGAGTTCCGCCAGGGCCAGCAGAGCGATCCGGGTCTTGAGGTCCTGGGAGTTCTTCAGATGCGAGTACAGGCTCGCGTCCTTGACACCGAACCGCCGGGCGAGCGCCGAGACGGTCACCTTGTCGAAGCCGACCTGGTCGGCCAGTTCCGCGCCCGCCTGCGTCAGTCGTTCCGCGGTCAGTCCAGCTCTTGCCATGACCATCCTTCCGTCAGCCTGAGTCGATTATGCGTCTACCTAATCATCCTAGGCAAATTCCGTTACGACCTAAGTGGCCACCGCCCGAGCGGTCGCCGCCGCAAGCGGCCAAGCCGGAGCGGCCACTGGCGGAGCGGCCGGTCCCGCGCACGGCCGTGAGCCGTCCGGACATACGGCCGTTTAGGGTGTGGGAATGCGATCCGACTCCCGCGCCGCGTGTTCTTGTGCGGGCGGGGTGCGCGCATGACCAGGGTGACCAGGTCGCTGCCGGTCCTCGCGCCGGGCCCGACGGAGGCGCCCTTCGTCATCAAGGGCTACGACGAGGTCGTCGAGCACGACACCGTCTGGGACGAACACTCCCACCCCTTCCACGAGTTGCTCTGGAACGAGCGTGGCGCGTCCACGGCCGTGGTCGGTGCGCGGGTCTGGACGATCACCCCCGCGTGGGGACTGTGGATGCCCGCGGGCACACTGCACTCCGGCTCCGCGGTCGCCGGGACCTGGTTCCGTGCGAGCTTCTTCGGCTTCCCCACCACCTCCTCGATCTCCGGCACGCCCGTGGCCGTCGAGATCACGCCCCTCCTGCGGCTGCTGCTGGAACGGCTCGGCGACCCCGGGCTCCCCGGCCACTCGCGGGCGGCCACCGAGGCGCTGGTGCTCGATGTGCTGGCGCCGTCGCCGCGTGAGCTGCTCGTGCGCATGCCCACGTCCGCCCTGCTGCGCCCGATCGCCGAGGTGGTGCGCGAGGATCCGGGCGATCCGCGGACGCTCGCGGACTGGGCGTCCGCGCTCGGCGTGAGCCCCCGTACGGTCACCCGGGCGTTCAACGCCGAGACGGGCACGAGCTTCGCGCGCTGGGTGGCGGCGGTTCGCGCACAGCGCGCGGTCGCCCTGCTCGGCCAGGGCTGGGACGTCGAGGCTGTCGCGGAACACGTCGGCTACCGGTCGGCGAGCGCGTTCGGCGCGGCCTTCCGGCGCACGACGGGGCTCACCCCGGGCACGTTCCGGGCGCGCTGAGAGTCCGGCGCCCAGGTTCTCCGCCCCCTGGGACGCCCGGCTCCCGGGGTGTCCCGCGCCACTCGGTGTCCTGATCGCTACATCAGATGTCTCAAACGGTCGATTGCGACGCCGGGCGACCTCTTCTAGAGTCACCAAGGCAAGGCTTACCTAACTGACTTGCGCGTACGGTGCACCACTCCACGACGGCATCCCGGGCCCCAGACGTGTGAGGACCGGCGCCACTGGTATCTGGAAGTGGAGTAAGAATCGATGCGTTCCCCTCGCCTTCGCCTGCTCACCCTGGCGGCCGCCCTGCTGGGCCTCGCCGCCTGCGGTGGTCCGTCCGCCGACGAGGACGGGGCCGGCGAGAGCCGTTCCGGCGCGTTCCCCATGACGGTCGAGCACGCCCTCGGGAAGACGACCATCCCGTCCAAGCCGAAGCGCGTCGCCACGGTGAACTGGGCCAACCACGAAGTGCCGCTGGCCCTCGGTGTCGTACCCGTCGGCATGGCGGCGGCGAACTTCGGCGATGACGACGGCGACGGGGTCCTGCCCTGGGTCGAGGAGCGGCTCGACGAACTCAAGGCCGATACACCGGTGTTGTTCGACGAGACCGACGGCATCGACTTCGAGGCCGTGGCCGACACGAAGCCTGACGTGATCCTGGCCGCGTACTCGGGCCTGACCAAGCAGGACTTCGAGACACTGAGCGACATCGCCCCCGTGGTGGCGTATCCGGACGCCGCGTGGGCCACACCGTGGCGCGAGATCATCCGGACGAACAGCAAGGCGATCGGGCTCGCCGACGAGGGCGAGAAACTGATCACCGGCCTTGAGGACGACATCGAGAAGACCGTCGCGAAGTACCCCCAGCTGAAGGGGAAGTCGGCGATGTTCATGACGCACGTCGACCCCGGCGACGTCAGTGAGGTCGGCTTCTACACGGCACACGACACACGGACGCTGTTCTTCGAGGACCTCGGGCTGAAGATCCCGGGCAGCATCGCGAAGGCTTCCGAGGGCACGGACAAGTTCGCCCTGACGCAGAGCGCCGAGCAGATCGACGTCTTCGACGATGTCGACATCATCACCGGCTACGGCGATGAGAAGGGCGATCTGATCAAGACGCTCAAGAAGGACCCCCTGCTCTCGAAGATCCCCGCCGTCGAGCGCGACTCGACCTACCTCCTGCCCGGGAGCACCCCCTTGGGGACCGCGGCGAACCCGACGCCTCTGTCGATCTCGTGGGTGCTGGACGACTACGTCGCGGCGCTCGCCGAGGCCGCGGACAAGGTCAAGTGACGGCGTCCGGCACCCGACACGCGCCGGACGCCGCCGTGGTGCGGCGTCCGGCGCGCGTCCGGACGCTGTGGTTCCTGGTCGCGGTTCTGGCGCTGGCCGCGATCATGGTGGCCTCCGTCGCCCTCGGCTCACGCGATATCGCCTGGTCCGACGTCTGGGCGGCGTTCGGCGGCGCGGACGAGTCCCTGGAACAGGCGGCGGCCACGAAGCGGATACCCCGTACGGTGCTCGCGGCCGTGATCGGCGCGGCGCTCGGCCTGGCGGGCGGCGTCATGCAGGGCGTGACCCGCAACCCGCTGGCCGACCCGGGCATCCTGGGGGTCAACATGGGCGCCTCGCTCGCCGTCGTCACGGCGGTCGCGTTCTTCGGGCTCACCTCACCGACCGGCTACGTCTGGGTCGCGATGGGAGGTGCCGCGGTCTCCGCCGTATTCGTGTACACGGTCGGGACGATCGGTCGGGGAGGTGCCACGCCCCTGAAACTGGCGCTCGCCGGCGCCGCCACTTCGGCCGCGTTCGCCTCGCTCGTCAGCGCCGTCGTGCTGCCCCGCAACGACATCGCCGGAAGCTTCCGGCTCTGGCAGACCGGCGGCGTCGGCGGGGCGTCCTTCGACCGGATCGGGCACGTACTGCCCTTCCTCGTCGTGGGTTTCACCATCTGCCTGCTGTCGGCGCGCGCGCTGAACTCGCTCGCACTGGGCGACGAACTCGCGGCGGGACTCGGTGAACGCGTCGCCGTGGCACGGGCGGTGGCCGCGCTCGGCGCCGTCGTGCTGTGCGGCGCGGCCACCGCGGTGGCCGGGCCGATCGGATTCGTCGGTCTCGTCGTTCCGCACGCCTGCCGTCTGCTGGTCGGCGTGGACCACCGCTGGCTGCTGCCGTACTCGGTGCTGCTGGGCGCGGCGCTGCTGACGGCCGCCGATGTGGCCGGACGGATCGTGGCGCGCCCCGCGGAGATCGACGTGGGCATCGTGACGGCGCTGATCGGCGCCCCGTTCTTCATCTACATCGTCCGCCGACAGAAGGTGCGTGCCCTGTGAGCGCCCGTGTCCTCACCGGGCCGCCGGCCCGCGACGCCGTGGCCCGCGGCCGGATCCGCCGGGTGTCCAGGCGACGCCGCGTCGTCCTGGTGCTGGCCGTCCTCGTCCTCGCCGCGTTCGCCCTGACCCTGATGGCCGGGCGGACGTTCTACCCGCCGGGCGAGGTGGTCCGGGTGATCCTCGGCGAGCAGGTGCCAGGGGCGTCCTTCACGGTTGGCCGGCTGCGGCTGCCGCGCGCGGTCCTCGCCGTGGCCGCGGGGTTCGGCTTCGGCCTGGCCGGTGTCACCTTCCAGACGATGCTCCGCAACCCGCTCGCCAGCCCGGACATCATCGGGATCAGCTCCGGCGCGAGCGCCGCGGCGGCCATCGCGATCGTGACGCTGTCCCTCGGCGAGACGCAGGTGTCGGTCCTCGCGATCGCCGCCGCTCTCGCCGTGGCGATGCTGGTGTACACGCTGGCGTTCAGGGACGGCGTGGTCGGCACCCGGCTCATCCTGATCGGTATCGGGATCTCCGCGATACTCGACAGCGTCATCTCCTACGTGCTGTCCCAGGCCGCCGAGTGGGACCTCCAGGAGGCGACGCGCTGGCTGACCGGCAGCCTGAACGGCACGACCTGGGACCAGGCCCTCCCCACCGTGGCGGCCCTGGCCGTGCTCACTCCCGTACTGCTGTCACGGTCGCGCGACCTCTCCGCGATGCAGCTCGGCGACGACACCGCCTCCGCTCTCGGAGTGCGCGTCGAACGCACCCGTATCACGGTGATCATCGCCGCCGTCGGGCTGATCGCCTTCGCCACGGCGGCGGCCGGACCCATCGCGTTCGTCGCGTTCCTCTCGGGCCCCATCGCGGCCAGGATCGCCGGTCCGGGCACGTCCCTGCTGATACCCGCCGGACTCGTCGGCTCCCTGCTCGTACTGGTCGCCGACTTCACCGGCCAGTTCGCCTTCGGCGCCCGCTATCCGGTCGGCGTCGTCACCGGCGTTCTCGGCGCGCCGTACCTCGTCCATCTGATCATCCGCACCAACCGGGCCGGAGGCTCGCTGTGACCAGGACCCACTCGCTGTCGGCCGAGCGCCTCACCCTCGGCTACGGCGACCGCACCGTCATCGAGTCCCTCGATCTTGTCGTCCCGCCCGGCAGGATCACGGCGATCGTCGGAGCGAACGCGTGCGGAAAGTCGACGCTGCTGCGTTCCATGTCGCGGCTGCTCGCGCCCCGCGAGGGCCGGGTCGTACTGGACGGCAAAGAGGTGCACCGGCTGCCCGCGAAGGAACTGGCGCGCACGCTGGGGCTGCTGCCGCAGTCCCCGGTCGCCCCCGAGGGCATCACCGTCGCGGACCTCGTCGGCCGCGGGCGCCACCCGCACCAGGGGATGTTCTCCCGCTGGAACGAGAAGGACGACGAGGCCGTGGCGGCGGCGCTGGAAGCGACAGCCACGACGCCACTCGCCGGCCGTTCCGTGGACGAGCTGTCCGGAGGCCAGCGCCAGCGCGTGTGGATCGCCATGGCGCTCGCCCAGCAGACCGATCTGCTGCTGCTCGACGAGCCGACCACCTTCCTCGACGCGAGCCACCAGATCGAGGTCCTCGACCTGCTGACCGACCTGAACCACAGGCGCGGCACCACCATCGTGATGGTCCTGCACGACCTCAACCTCGCCGCCCGCTACGCGGACCATCTCATCGCCCTCGCGGCGGGCCGGCTCCACGCGGCGGGCACCCCGGCCGAGGTGCTGACGGAGGAGAACGTCCGCGTCGCGTTCGGCCTCGACAGCCGCGTCGTCGAGGACCCCGTCTCGGGCAGTCCGCTGATGCTTCCGATCGGCCGGCACCATGTCAGGCCCGCGCCGCACACCCCCACACGACGGCCGGGGCCCACGACGACAGGGGGTCGCAGTTCACGTTCATGAACCGCGCCCGCTCGGCAGCACCTCGGCGCCGACGGAGCCAGGACAAGACCGGGCCCTCTCGCCCACGCGCGGCGAGAGCGCGCACCTTGACGACGCGGAAGTCTGCGCGACCACACCACGCCGCCACATCCGTGTCGTCCACACCCATTGACCTGGACCAGTTCACGACCTTAACCTCTGTTCCCATACATAGACATCATCTGCATACAGGGACGGGCTTCATGACACGGTTCAGCGCGGAGGCCGAAGGCGTCACCCAGCGGCTGCGTGACGGCATGGCGCGTGGGGTGCTGGCCTTCCCCCTCACGAGTTTCCGCGAGGACGGCGGCCTCGATCCGGAGTCGTACCGGGCGTACCTGACCGCCCAGTTGGCCACGGCGCCCGGCGCGGTGTTCCCCGCCTGCGGTACCGGGGAGTTCGGCGCGCTGGACGAGGACGAGTACCGCGCGGTCGTCACGGCCACGGTGGAGGTGGCCGACGGCCGGCTACCGGTCGTCGCGGGCATCGGCTACGGCTGGGCGCAGGCGCTGCGCTTCGCCCGCATCGCGGAAGAGGCGGGCGCGGACGCCGCGTTGGTGCTGCCCCACTATCTGGTCGAGGCCCCGCAGGACGGTCTGGTGGAGCAGCTGCGCCGGATCGCCGCCGGTACCCGGCTGCCGCTGATCGCGTACCAGCGCGGCCAAGTGGCCTTCACCGCCGACAGTCTGCGGCGGATCGCGGAGATCCCCACCGTCGTCGGGCTCAAGGACGGGCACAGCGACCTCGACCGGCTCCAGCGCCTCACCCTCGCGGCACCCGACGGCTTTCTCTTCTTCAACGGCGCCGCCACCGCCGAGATCCAGGCCCGCGCCTATGGCACGGTGGGCGTTCCCGCGTACTCCTCGGCCGTCCACGCCTTCGCCCCCGAGATCGCGAACGCCTTCTTCACCGCTCTGCGAGCCGGGGACGCGGCGAGTGTCGACAAGCTCCTGCGGGACTTCTACGTACCGCTGGTCGAGCTGCGCGACAAGGTGCCCGGCTATGCCGTCTCGTTGGTCAAGGCCGCCGCCCGGCTGCGCGGTCTCCCGGTCGGTCCGGTACGCGCCCCGCTCACCGACCCCGGTCCTGACGATCTCGCCCGGCTGACGAGGGTGCTGGACGACGGCCTGAATCTGGTGGGGGCCGTACGACGACCGGGCTGACGAGCCCGAGCCCGCGCACGCCCACCGGGCACACCCACCGGGCACGCCCACCACGCACGCCCACCGAGCTGCCCGGCGGCCCCGCGGAGCCTCCGGCCGCCTGATCCACAGTTCGGCCCACAGTTCAAAGGGGAACTGACATGCCTCTGCTCGTAGTCGGGATCAGCGTTCTGATTCTGCTCTTCCTCATGACCAAGCTGAGACTGAACGGCTTCGCCGCGCTCCTGCTCGTCGCTGTCGGGGTCGGGCTGGTCCAGGGGATTCCGGTGGCGAAGATCCCGGATGTCCTCTCGGACGGCATCGGGGGCCAGATCGGTGACACGATGCTCACCATCGGGCTCGGTGCCATGGTCGGCCGCGTCATGGGGGATTCCGGCGCGGCGCAGCGCATAGCCGGCAGGCTTCTCGACGCCTTCGGCCCGCGGTGGGTCCAGGTGGCCATGGTGGTGACGGCGATGCTCATCGGCGTCACCATGTTCTACGAGGTCGCCTTCGTCATCATCGTGCCCGTCGCGTTCACCATCGTCCGCGTCACCGGGGCGAACCTGCTGTGGGTCGGGCTGCCGATGTCGATCGCCCTGTCCACCATGCACAGCTTCCTCCCGCCCCACCCCGGCCCCACCGCCGTGGCCGCGACCTTCCACGCCTCCGTCGGCCTCACGCTGTTCTACGGCCTGTTCATCGCCATCCCCATCGGCGCGCTGATCGCCCTGGTGTGGCCGCGCCTTCCCTTCGTCAGGGCGATGAACCCCTCCATACCCAAGGGCCTGGTCAGTGAACGCGTGTTCACCGACGAGGAGATGCCGGGCATGGCCTGGTCGCTGTCCGTGGCCCTCTTCCCCGTGGTGCTGATCGCGGGCGCGGCGGTGACCGACATGGCCGTATCCGGTTCGAACCCGTTCCTGCACTTCGTCGCCTTCATCGGATCGGCGCCGATCGCGCTCCTGCTGACCCTGCTCCTGGCGATCTGGGCGTTCGGGCCGCGGATCGGCCGCGGCCTGGCGGACGTCAGCGCGTCCTGTACGTCGGCGGCCCAGGCGATGGCGATGATCCTTCTGGTGATCGGAGCCGGCGGCGCCTTCAAGGAGGTCCTCGTCGAGGGCGGCATCTCCGACTACATCAAGGACCTCACGCACGGCTGGTCCATCTCGCCGATCATCCTCGCGTGGCTCATCGCGGTCATCCTCCGGGTGGCTCTCGGATCGGCGACGGTCGCCGTCGTCACGGCCTCCGGCGTGGTGCTGCCGCTCCTGGCGGGCAGTGGGGTCCACCCCGAGCTCATGGTCCTCGCCGTCTCCTGCGGGTCGATCGCGCTCTCCCACGTCAACGACCCCGGATTCTGGATGTTCAAGGAGTACTTCAACCTCTCGGTCATCGACGCGATCAAGACCCGCACCACCTACACGACGGTGCTCGCGGTCCTCGGGCTGGGCGGCGTGCTGGCGGTCGAGTGGGCCCTCGACGTCCTCGGCCTCTGAACCACCGCACCTTCCGCAAGCCGCGAAGCCTCGCCTCGCGACAGCACGCATCCTGATGAGCATCGGACTCGCCGTCCCCCACGCACCTGACAGCCACCCCGGCGCACAGCCGCCGCACCCCCGGAGGTACCCGGTCATGAGCCAGCCGACCGTCACCGCACTCTCCGTCTACCCGGTCGCCGGCCGGGACAGTATGGAACTCAACCTCTCCGGCGCGCACGGCCCCTACTTCACCCGCAACGTGGTGGTCCTCAAGGACTCCGAGGGACGTACGGGGCTGGGGGAGGTACCGGGCGGAGAGAAGATCACCCGGACGCTGCGCGATGCCGGGCCCCTCGTCGTCGGCGCGAAGGTCGGCGACTACAAGCGCGTCCTGCGCGAGATCGGGGACCGGTTCGCCGGCCGCGACTCCGGCGGCCGGGGCGACCAGACCTTCGACCTGCGCACCACCGTCCACGCCGTCACCGCCGTCGAGTCGGCGCTGCTCGACCTCCTGGGGCAGCATCTCGACGTGCCCGTTGCCGCGCTCCTGGGTGACGGGCAGCAGCGCGACTCCGTCCGCGTCCTCGGCTACCTGTTCTACGTCGGTGACGCCGACCGCACCGACCTGGAGTACGTCCGCGACCCCGGCTCCGCCGTGGACTGGTACCGGATCCGGCACGAGGAGGCCCTGACGCCCGAGGCGATCGTCCGTCAGGCCGAGGCCACCTACGACCTGTACGGCTTCCGCGACTTCAAACTCAAGGGCGGTGTCCTGGCGGGCGCCGAGGAGGTCAAGGCCGTACGCGCGCTCAAGGACCGCTTCCCACAGGCCCGGATCACGCTCGACCCCAACGGCGCGTGGTCGCTGCGCGAGGCGGTCGAGCTGTGCCGGCCCCTGGTCGGTACGCTCGCGTACGCCGAGGACCCGTGCGGCGCCGAAGGCGGCTACTCCGGACGCGAGATCCTGGCCGAGTTCCGCCGCGCCACCGGCCTTCCCACGGCGACGAATATGATCGCCACCGACTGGCGTCAGATGACCCACGCCCTCGCCCTCCAGTCGGTGTCCATCCCGCTGGCCGACCCGCACTTCTGGACCATGCAGGGCTCGGTTCGAGTGGCTCAACTGTGCGATGCGATGGGCCTGACCTGGGGATGCCACTCGAACAACCACTTCGACATCTCCCTGGCCATGGTGACCCACTGCGGAGCCGCGGCCCCGGGCGAGTACAACGCCCTGGACACCCACTGGATCTGGCAGGAAGGACGGGAGCGCCTCACGACCGCCCCGCCGCGCATCGTCGGCGGCGAGATCGCCGTGCCCGACGCCCCGGGCCTGGGAGTCCGGATCGACATGGACCGCCTCCTCGCGGCCCACGACCTGTACCAGGAGAAGGCACTGGGGGCGCGTGACGATGCCGTCGGGATGCGCTACCTCGTCCCCGACTGGAAGTTCGACAGCAAACGCCCCTGCCTTGTGCGCTGAGGCGCCGCGGTCACGGGTGACCGCGGACGATGTCGAGGCCGATCGCCGCTCGGCTATGACGGGGCTACGGCCGGGCCCCTACGGCCGTGCCCGGAACCCGGCAGGTCCTGTGCCGTCGAAGCGAGGAGGGCCCCCAGGCCGTAAGGGGCCCTGGGGGTGGTCCGGCCGGAGGTGAGGACAGGGCACTGGTCGGTGCGTACGATCCGGCGGCCGGCCCGTTCCAGGGCGGCGACCAGTGCGCGGTCCTCACTGTGTCTCAGCTCGGGAAAGCCGCCCACCCGGTGGTAGGAGACGGCGGCCACGCCCAGGTTGGCGCCGTGCACATGCGGATGCGACCAGCCGCCGGCCGCGCTCGGGCGGCCGGCGAAGTAGCCGGCGTCGTGCCGGGCGGCCACCGCGGCGGCGAGTGAAGGGTGCGGCGCGAGGCGCACCGTACCGACGACACAGTCCCAGCCGCCGCGCGCGTGGTGCAGCTGGTGGGCGAGCCAGTGTGCGGGCACGACCGTGTCCGCGTCCGTGGAGGCGATCCAGACACCGTCGCGGTGGTGGCGCAGGATGTCCAGGGCTCGCGCGACCCCGGCGGCGCGGGCGGCGCCCACATTCCGGCGGAGGATCCCGACGACATGTGCGCCGAGTGCCCGCGCGACGGCGGCGGTGTCGTCACCGCAGTCGTCGGCCGTGACCACGGTCAGTACCCTGATGCCGGTCAGCGCCGGGTGGCGGGCGGCCGTGCGCACGCTCCGTAGTGCCGCCGGGAGAGTGGCGGCCTCGTTGTGTGCGGGGATGACGACCACGCACACGGTCGGCGCGGTGTTCACACCAACCCCTCGTCGGCGGCCGGCGACGGCGCGGCGCTCCCGTCGGGGCGGCGACGGGTGAGGACACTCAGGGTGAAGTCGGGATCGCGGTAGTCCGCGAACAGGCTCAGGCCGGGAAGCGACGCCAGCAGCGGGGCCAGTTCCGAACCGACGCGCCGGTGTTCGGGGACCGGATGCTCCCAGTGCGCGCTGAGGAGCGTCCCGCCGGGTTCGAGGCTGTCCATCACACGTGTGAACAGCCGGTCCAGTGCGTGATCGTCGAAGTAGTAGAGGACTTCGGAGAGGACGACGAGGTCGAAGGTGCCCGGCGGCCACTCGTCGGGGACGGTCAGCCGGCGCACTTCGACGTGCGGCAGACCGCGTACGCGCCCGGAGGCCGTCCTGACCGCCGAGGGGACACGGTCGGCGGACAGCAGCCGGTCGCAGCGGGCGGCCAGCAGCGCCGTCAACACCCCTACGGAACAGCCGGGTTCGAAAGCGCGGCGGTAGCGGCGGCGTGGCAGGGACGCGAGTGTCAGCGCGTACTTGCGCTGCTCGTACCAGCGGTCCGCCAGACCCCAGGGGTCGGGCGACGCGTCGTACATCGCCTCGAAGTAGGCGGCGGGCGTGCTCACCGGAAGACCACCTCGTAGGGCCTGTTGTGGTGTGCCCGCTCCTCCGCCGGCAGGATCGCCGCGTTCTCCGGGCCGTCCGCCAGCGGTGCGATCTGGCTGACGAACCGTTCGACGGCACGTCCCTTGCGCTCCAGTGCCCCGCTCGTCAGCGGGATACGTACGGCGCTCCGCCAGGGGACGCGCGGGTCCGCGGGGCGCGCCCAGTGCCACATCCATACGGGATAGAGCCACAGCGGGACCCCCGCCGCCAGACAGGCGGCCGCCGCGGCACGGCCCGCGGCCTCGTGGTCGCTGTGCAGGTCCCCCGTCCACGGCGCGACACAGAGAGCGGCGCCCGATTCTCCGAGCAACTCACCGATGCTGTCGCGCAGTTGTGGCTCGTGCCGGTGCACCCGTGTGTCCGGGAGGCGCAGCCGTCGCGGTGGCGGTCCCGCCAGGCCCAACTCGGCCAGGGCGGCCCGCAGCTCGCCCGCGCGGACCGCGGCCAGCCGGTCGGGCGTGATCCGCGCGCTGCGCGGGTGTGAGCGTTCGCCATCGGTGGCCGACAGCAGACGCACCTCGGTGCCCGCCTCCGCGAGAGCGGCCAAGGAACCGCCGAAACCGAGCACTTCATCGTCCGGATGCGCGGCGACGACCACCACGGGGCCGGCGGGAAGATCCACGACGGGCAGGAGACGCAGGCCTGCCCAGGACGCCCATCGCGCTTCCGGCGTGCCCGGCCCGTCGATGGCCTCGGCGGCGGCCTGCCGTACGCCGGTCACCGGGTGCCCCTCTCCGCGCGGAGGTCGCCGGCGAGGTCCGCGCGGAGGTCCCCGCCGAGGTCCCCGGCGAGGTCCCCGGCGAGGTCCCCGGCGAGGTCTCCGGCGAGCAGCTGTCCGAGTTCCGCGAGGTCGCGTTCGGCGTGATGCTGACGGATGTAGACGGTCAGATCGGCCACGGCCCTGGCGTGCCGCGCGTCGCGGCACAACGGACCCGCGCCCGTGGCGCGTCCCACGCGCGTGAGGACCTCGGTGCAGACCATCTCGGCCAGGGCGCGTGTGCGCAGGCCGCGTACCCGCGCGCCGCCCCGCGCGTCCAGCGGGTCGTCGTCGATGTCGGCCCCCGCCTGTTCCAGTACCGTACGCGCCGAGCTGAGCAGGACGTCCACGGCGCCCAGGTGGACCGCGGTGTGGGTGTCGGGGGTGCGCTTCCCGGCCGCCGCGAGCAGGGTGTCGGCCACAGCGTGCGCTCCGCCGAGCCAGCAGGCGGCGACACCGACGCCGCCGTGCGGGAAGCCGGGGCGGTCGAGGTAGTCCCCGGCGCCGCCCACCGGTTCAGCGGGCACGGCGGAGAACCCGATGTCGGGGGTGTCGCTGCCGGCCATGCCGATCGCCTGCCAGGTGCCCGGCACGGGTTCGATCCCGGGGTGGCCGGTACGGACGGTGAACAGACGGCGTCCCTCGTCGGTGTCCGCCGTGACCAGCGCGTGCGTACAGACGTGAGCGCCGGAGCAGTAGGGCTTGACGCCGTTCAACTGCCAGCCGCCGCCGTGCCGGTTCGCCGAGAGTCCGGGGCCCGGTGGGTGCGCCGCCCATACGCCCCAGCGCTCGCCGCGGCCCGGCGGTGGACCACCGAGTTCATCGAGGATCGCGGTCGCGTCGAGGTGTCCCTCACCCAGGCGCGCGAGGCACAGATCCTCCCGGCCCAAATCGGAGAGGATCCGGAACCGCTCCGGGGTGCGCCCTCCGCCGGGCAGGGGAACGTCCCGGGAGGCGTCCTCGACCCAGGCCGAGAAGCGCGCCGCGACCGTCCGGCACAGCGCCGCCCGGTCGTCGGGAGCCTCCTCCCCCGATTCCGGCGGAGAGCAGGGACGGGAGCCCACGAAGGAAGCCGGTCCGGCGGAAGAAGTCGCTTCAGCGGTCAACCTTTCCTCCTGAAGAAGCAGGCACGACGGGACGAAGCGGACACCATGACCGCCGTTTCAACCCTGCGCCGGTGCTTCCACCCCCGCAAGCGCGGCCGGGGACGGGCGGCCCGGACCATCGTTCGTCAACCCATGAGCAAACCCATGAGCAAGGCTCCAAAAAATACCCCTTTGGGTGATTTGCGTACACTCGGAAGTGTGTGTCGCCGTTCCGCCCGGGGCGCGCGAGAGTTCGACAGGAAGGTCCTTCTCATGCCGAAGAAAAGCAGCCGCTCTCCGCAAGGCGAGAGTCCGGGCCGGTTCAAGGGACGCGATCAGCACGGATGGTCGCCGGACGTGGACGAGACCTCCCAACAGGACAACCCCAGCGCGCATCGCTCCTTCCACCCGGAGCGCTACGCCCCCGAATCCGACGCGGGCCGCGAGCCCTCCGCCGAGGACAAGAAGCGGTCGACCGAGGGCACGCCGGTCGAGAGCCGCTCCCGGCGCGGCGAGGACCAGGCCAGGAAGTCCAAGAGCGAGGGCATGCACGACACCGGCCCGAAGGGACGCACGCGGCGCCCCAGCGGAAGCAAGGACGCCACCGCCCACACCGGGGTTGACCCGCAGGAGGCGCGGGACCACAAGGACTCGCAGCACTGACCTCGCAGCCTCGCAGCACCGACTCGCAGCACCGACTTGCGGCACTGACTCGCAGGACTTACCCACTCGAACAGCGAAGGAGCCCGTCATGGAAACGAGCGCGACCGCGGCCTCGGGGGCGCACACCGGCAGAAACGGCGTGGTGAAGGGAAAGACGGATATCGCGGACGCGGTGGTCTCCGCCATCGCCGGGATAGCGGCCCGGGAGACGCCCGGCGTGTACGCGATGGGCGGTGGTGTGTCCAGGACCCTCGGCGCCATGCGCGACAAGGTCGGCCGCTCGGACGACCCCGCCAGGGGCGTGAAGGTCGAAGTCGGCGAGAAGCAGGCGGCGATCGACCTCGACATCGTCGTCGAGTACGGGACGCCGATCGAAGAAGCCGCCGACAACATCCGCTCCAACGTCACCGACGCGGTCGAACGAATGACGGGGCGGGAAGTCGTGGAGGCCAACGTGAGCGTTCTCGACGTACACGTACCCGGCATGGACGACGAGGACGACAGATCACGGGAGCCCACCCGCGCACGGTGACCCGGGCGTGATGACCCGGGCATGGTGACCCGGCCGGCGATGGTCCGGCACCCTTCGTGGAGACGAAGGCGCTCTCGGGGCAGCAGAGACCGCATTCTTCAGAGGAAATGCTATGGACACCAGTACCAAGGCGACTCTGGCCGCCGGCGTAGCGGCGGGTTATGTCGTCGGACGCACAAAGAATGGGAAGCTCGCCCTCGGCCTTCTGTCCGTCGTAGCGGGCCGAAGTCTGGATCCCGTGGCTCTTATCGGCCAGGGAATCAGGAAACTCGCCGAAAGTCCCCAGTTCGGTCAGCTCAGCGAGCAGGTTCGCGGCGAGCTGTTGACCTCCGGGCGTTCCGCTCTGTCGGGATTGACGAACCGAGGTGTCGCATCGGTCACTGATGCCCTCCAGCAGCGGACGCGCTCCTTGCTGGAAAGCGAGGCGGACAGCGAGGCGGAGGACGAGGAACCCGACGAGGAGTTCGACGAAGAATCCGCGCCGGAGGAACCCGAGGAAGAGGCAGAGGAAGCGGAAGAGGAGGAGGAAGAAGAAGAGCCTCCTCGGCGCCCCCGGCGCCGGCCGACGAGGCAGGCGCCTGCGGAGAAACCGACTGACAGGAAGCCGGGGCCGAAGAATCCGCCCGCCAAGAAGGCCATGGAGAAGAAGGCGGCGGACAGGAAGGCGGCGAAGGACAAGGCACCGGGGCGGAGTGCGGCGAAGAAGCCTCCCGCCGGCCGGGGCAGGCGGAGGTGAACCGCGATGGCCAAGACGGATGAACGCCCGGAAACAGACGTCGCTTCCCCGCTCCGGGGACTGCGCACGGAACTCGGCAATTACGTCGGAGCGCAAGCCCAGCGAATCGTGGGCTCGGCCGTCGGCAAGCTGACGGATCTCGCCGATCCCACGAACTCCGGGAAGGGCGGCGGAGGCGTGTTCGCCCTCGGCAAGCGTGTCCTCGGCGGCGAATCGCCGGTGAAGGCTTTTCTGTCCCACAGCCTTTCGGGCGCCAAGGACAAGATCGTTTCCGGCGCCAAGGAGGCCCTGGGCGGGGGTGGCGGGAAAACGGGCGACACGAAGACCACCAATATCGTCGAGGTCATCGACATAGGGCTGCCACTGCGCAGCGTGTATGACCAGTGGACGCAGTTCGAGGATTTCAGTTCGTTCACCAAAGGCGTGCGCAGCGTCAATATGTCCGACGAGATCGAATCGGACTGGAAGCTCAAGGTCGGCCCGTCCAACCGGGCTTGGAAGGCCACCGTGCAGGAGCAGGTCCCGGACGAGCGGATCGTCTGGACTTCGGAAGGCGCCAAGGGCACGACCCACGGAGCCGTGAGTTTCCACGAGTTGACCCCGGACCTGACGCGCGTCGTCGTGGTGGTCGAGTACTACGCTTCGGGCTTCTTCGAGAAGACGGGCAATATCTGGCGCGCTCAAGGACGTCGACTCCGGCTGGACCTGAAGCATTTCCAGCGCTACGTGACTCTCGCCGACGAAGACGCCGAGGGCTGGCGTGGTGAAATCCGCGACGGCGAAGTCGTCCGCACTCACGAAGAGGCCCTCGAAGACGAGGAGCGGGAAGCGGACGAGCGGGAAGCGGAAGCGGACGAGGCCGAAGACGAGGCCGAGGACGAGACCACCGAGGCCGGGGACGAGGAAGAGGAAGAGACCGAGGAAGAGGAAGAGGACGAATAGTCCGAGGGGACCCGACCCGGTCGGTTACCGCACCCGCCCGCGCTGTCCGGAACGGAGCGGCACGGAACGGGTGATGCGTGTGACCGTGACGACGACGGTGACAGGTTCCGGTGTGCCGTGGTGGGTTACGTGTGAGCTGACCGCCGATCGGACGCGATCGCGGACATCACGTGCGACATCCGCGGCGCGGCGGCTGTCGGTGAGTACACAACGGACCTGGACGTGCCAGGCACCCGTGCCTGGAGTGTGTTCGATGTGGATGCCGGCCTCGCGGGGCAGCGCCGGGGACCCGATGGCCTCCCGTGCCCGGGACGCGGCACCGGCCAGCGCCTGACGGAGGGTGGGCTGCAGTTCGGCCACCCCGGGGACCGCCAAAGCGGCCTGGGCGGCGCCGCGTTCGACGCGGGTCGTGTCACCGGCGGTCACGGTCCGCTCCTCGTCGCGAGTTCGGCGGGGGCCGGCGGCGACATCCGGGGCTCCCATACGGACACGACCCTCAGGTCGATACCGCTGATGGCGAGGCCGAGTTCGCGCACACCGGCGTACGCGACGGCCCGGCGGACCGCGCTCGCCCGAGCGGGGAGGGGCCGGTCGAGAGTCATGGCGAGGGTCATCGTGACGGTCACTTCCGTACTGCCGCCGCCGGGGCCGAGGCGGCAGCTCGCGGCGCGCACTCCGGGGACGCGGTCGGCGGCTCCACGCAGGACCTTCGCCACCGCGGTCTCCGCGATCCACAGTTCTCGCGCGGGATCGTCCAGAGGCAGCAGCCGGCCGAGCCGCACCTCGGCGCGTACCGCGCGCATGACCCGCCGGGCGACCGTGTGCGCACTGAGGTGTTCCGCACGCAGTGTGCGGGTGGTGTGGTCCAGAGCCGCCAGTCCCCCGACCGCCTGCCGGCAGAACACACACTCAGCCGTGTGGGGGTCGTTCTGGTCCATGAGGGCGCGGGCGCGCCGCCAGACGTCGCCCACCAGTCGCCCGCACGGCAGCCGCTCGTCCCCGACGAGTTCCGCGGCGTCGACGTCCTGGTGCGAGGCAGCCGGCTCGTCGCACGGGCGGGTGGCACGGGGGTCGTCTAGCGCCATGAGGACATCTCCTTCAGCAGG
Organism: Streptomyces sp. NPDC039430; assembly: GCF_055639435.1. NCBI lineage: Bacteria > Bacillati > Actinomycetota > Actinomycetes > Kitasatosporales > Streptomycetaceae > Streptomyces > Streptomyces sp. NPDC039430. The sequence goes on from NZ_JBVKAK010000006.1 coordinate 373,181, forward strand.
GTGCGCCGTGCGCGGAAGAGCCTGCCGCGCACGGTCTGTTCGCTCTCCCCCAGGACCTGCGCCACCTCCTGGTACGACAGTCCGTGCAGTTCACGCAGGGTCCAGCAGGCACGCTGGCCTGGCTGGAGGTGGTGGAGCGCCTGGACCAGCGCCGCCGTGGCGGCCGCGCTTTCCGCGGCACGGGCGGGTTCGCCACCGGCGTCGTGGGCCGTCGGTTCGGGCACGGCGTCCAGGGACACCGAAGGCGCGTGCCCGCGCAGGACGTTGAGGCATCGGTTCGTGACGATGCGGTACATCCACGTAGGGAACGTCGCGTCCCCGCGGAACTCCGGAAGCCGCCGCCAGGCGCTGATGAAGGCGTCCTGTACGACCTCCTCGGCGTCCGGGACGCTACCCAGCATGTGGTACGCCAGTGCCAGCAGCGGTGCGCTGTGGCGGTGGACCAGCTCGGCGAACGCGTCGTCATCGCCTTCAGCGGCCCGCGCCACCAGCAGCCCGTTGTCCAGGCCGCCGAGGTCGTCGCCGGGATCACCGGTCGGCCCGGCCGCGGGCGCGTCGCGCCTGGTGGCCGGGCTCGGGGCGGCACGGCGCGGTGGTGTGCGTCTTTCCTGCTTCGCATCCACAGTCGCTTCCCAAGCGATCGTTCTCGTGGGCCGCGCGGCCTTTCCCGGCCCCCGGTGTGCCGGACGGCACGGTCAGGCCGAACGCCCCTCTTCTGAGCCTACGCGATGCACAGAACGAATAGATGCACAGACCACATATGTGTGACGATTTCGGATTCCCCGTGTCCTACCTTGTGACGGACGCTGATCCGGTGTCCGTATCTCTCAGGAGAATGTCATGACGGACACAGCACACCGCCCGGTCACCGAAGGGCGCCGGGCCACCGAAGGACGCCGGGCCACCGATGAGACCCCGGCACAGCACGACCCGAAGGAGAGCCTCCGCCCTCCGGGGAGCCGCGGGCGGACCACGATCGCGGACAGCGTCGCGGAGAAGATCGTCGGGGTGGCGACCCGCGAGGTTCCGGGCATCCACAACCTCGGCTCCGGCGTGGCGCGGACCATCGGGGGCGTGCGTGAGCGGGTGCCCGGCGCACAGCCCAGCGTTACCCGCGGTGTGCACGTCGAGGTGGGCGAGCGACAGGCGGCTGTGGACGTCGATGTCGTCATCGACTACGGCTTCCCCATCGTCAATGTCGCCGCGGATGTCCGCACGAATGTCATCTCGGCCATGGAGCGCATGACCGGCCTGGAGGTCGTCGAGGTGAACATCGCCGTCGACGACATCGATCTTCCGGAGGACGAGGAGGAACGGGACGACCGCCTGGAGTGATCCACGGATCTCCGGACATCCCCCTCGCCTGGCGTGCGGCCCCGAGCGGTGCGCCGGAAGAGGTCACGACCTGAGAAAGGGCGCATACGATGAACACGACCATGGCGGGACTCATGACCGGCCTGGCGCTGGGTTTCGCCGGCTACTTCGGCGGCTTCGGGGCTTTCATCGTCGTGGCGGTCCTGGGCCTGGTGGGCCTGATCGCCGGCTACCTGACGCGCGGCGATGTGCATGTCACCGACTACGTACCCACCCGGAGCGGTGAGGGACGCCGGGAGTCCCTGGAACGTCCCCGGAGCACGTACGGCACCGCCCCCCGCACCGAGCACAGGACGCGGGTGCGGTGAGCGACCGGTCCTCTTGGCGTCCCCTCCCGGGCCGCCACGGCGCGGACACCACCGGAGGGCTCGGACACCGTCGGAGCACGCGCGGCACCGGCGGTCCGCTCCTCCCTCTGTCGGCTCAATCCCACCGGTCGGGCGCATACGGCGCGGCCCCGTACCCGCGCGAGCGCGTTCCGGCTGCGGAGAGACGTACGCGGCTCACGGAATGACGTCGTCTGCCGGCACCGCGGCGGAGCCCGAGCGCCCGCTGCGGATGCGGTGCGCGCGATAACGATGAGACTTGCCGTATGGCAGAACAACCTCGGACGCGGCCACGATCCACATCAACCGCGGCTCGTCGGCGTGCCTCGCCCGCGCATGGGCCGGAAGGCGCCGCACGTGCCGCGCGCGAGCGGCTGGAGAGCCTGATCAGCCACCGTACGGAAGGTGTGTCGGGTGTACGGCGTACCGACGACGGCTGGTGTGTCGTCGTCGATGTTCTGGAACTCGCCCGGATCCCGGACACCACGAGTCTGCTGGCCTCTTACGAGGTGCATGTGGACCGGGACGGCGAACTCCTTGAGTACCGCCGGGTCCGCCGCTACCGACGAGGCGCCGCCGACGAGTGAGCACGGCGAGCCGGTCCGCTGACGAGAGGACGCCCCCCATGAGAACGACCACCTACTCCGACGAGGTCGCGTGCGTACCGCGCGCCGGCACGCTGTACGACACGCTGGAACTCATCCTGGACCGGGGCATGGTGATCGATGTCTTCATCAGGGTCTCCCTGGTCGGCATCGAGATCCTCAAGATCGACGCCCGGATCGTCGTGGCGAGCGTCGACACGTACCTCCGGTTCGCCGAGGCGTGCAACCGGCTGGACCTGGAGCTCGACTCGCGCAGTACGACGGTCCCCGAACTGTTCGGCGGCGGGGCCGCGAAGGCTGTCGGCAAACGCAAAGTGAAGAAGGCGGCCCAGTCGGTGGGAGACAAGGTGCGCCACGCGGTCGGCGGCGGCGACGAGGACGAGGACGAGGACTCCGAGGAAGAGCACGAGGAGACCAGGCCGCGGCGGCGCGTTCCCGCCCGTACCGGTACGCGCCGACGTTACGCGGAGGACTGACCGGTGACGGGCGACGGTGTGTACGTCTACGCGATCGTCGGGGCGGAGCGGCGCGCCCCGCGAGGAGTCGCCGGAGTGGGGAGCCCGCCGCTTCCCCTTCGTGTCCTCGTGGAGGGTCGGCTCGGGGCGGTGGTCAGTGACGCTCCGCCGAAACTGCGTGCCCGGCGCCGCGATCTGCTCGCCCACCAGAATCTCCTGCTGCGGCTCAGCGCCGAAGGGCCGTCCCTGCCCACGCGGTTCGGCATGGTGGCGCCGGACGAGGCCGCGGTCCGTGAGCAGTTGACGGCGGCCGAGGACCGTCATCTCACGGCTCTGGAACGGATCACCGGACGGGTCGAGGTGAACCTCAAGGCATTCGCCCCGTCCGACGCCCTGGCGTCTCTCGTCCGGGAGGACAGGAACGTCCAGAGGCTTCATGAAGCCGCACGACGACGTCCCGGTTACGAGGCGAATCTGCGCCTGGGCGAAGCGGTGGTCACGGCGCTCTCACGCAGGGCGGCGGAAGCGGGACGGGACGCCGTACGGGAGCTGACACCGCTGGCACACGCTGTCGCCGTGGGGCCTCAGGTCCCCGGGTGTGTGCTCAATATGTCGTTCCTTGTCGACAGTGCGGCCGACGGCCGGTTCCGGGCCGCGGCGCAGGGCTTCGCCGCGGACCGACAGGACCGTGTGGAACTGCGTGTCGCGGGGCCGCTGCCCTGTTACAGCTTTGTCGAGGCCGACGGCCCATTCGCGGGCGCGGGAGCATGACATGGGTCTGATCAGCGGACTCCTCCTCTTCCCGCTGGCTCCGGTGCACGGAGTGTCGTGGATCGCCGAGCAGCTCATGGACGCCGCCGACCGTCAGGTTCACGACCCTGCTCTGATTCGCGCTCAACTCACGGCGCTGAACGCGGAGTTCGAAGAAGGACTTCTCAGCCTCGAAGAATTCGAGGAGGCGGAGGAACGGCTGCTCGACCGACTGGACGAAGCGGGAGCCGGACCAGGCGAACCATCGAAGGTGGTGCACTCATGGATGAACGAACCAAAGTAACGCTGGCCGCCGCGGTGGCGGCCGGCTATGTGCTGGGCCGCACCAAGAAGGGACGGCTGGCCCTGACCGCGGTGACCTATCTGGCGGGCAGGCGCTTCGGCCTCGAACCGCGCCAGCTCCTCGCCGAGGGGGTACGGCGCCTCGGCCAGGTACCGCAAGTCGCCGAGCTACAGGAGCAGTTGCGCACCGAGGGCCTCGAAGCGGCTCGTAACGCGCTGACGGCCGTCGCCAGCCGGAACCTGGGCTCTCTCGCGGACGCGATCAGTGAACGCACGCTCGGCCTCGGCGCCAAGGGCGAGGAGCCGGAGGACGAGTACGAGGAGGAGCCCGAGGCGGAAGACGAGTACGAGGAAGAGCCGGAGGAGGAGGAAGAGGAGGAGGAAGAGGAGGGGGAAGAAGAGCCGGAGGAGGAGCCTGAGGAGGAGGCACCGCCCAGGCATCGTCGGCGGGGCGCCCGCGATTCCGCCGGACCGACTTCCTCCGGGCAGCCCAAGTCCGCCGGGGCGGCCCGGAAGACGACGTCCGCCGGCCGGGACAGGGCCAGGAAGGCAGCCACGTCCAAACGTGCCGCCTCCGCCGAGAAAGCCGCGGCCCCCGCCAAGAAGGCCGCTCCGGCCAAGAAAGCGGCCCCGGCCAAGAAGGCCGTCGCGAAGAAGGCGGCCGCGAAGAAGGCGGCCGCGAAACCCCACACGCGCGCAGATCGCCGGAGGTAGTCCGACATGGCCAGGACACCACAGGACACCTCCGACTCGGACGGTTCAGCTCTCGGGCGCGTGCGCGAGGAGATCTCGAACTACCTCGGGGCCCAAGTGGCGCATCTCGCCGAGAAGGCCGCCGGCAAACTGACGGACGTCACCGGTCAGCTCGCCGATGTCGCGGAGAACGGCGGACAACTGCCGGCGATCGGTTCCCGTCTCCTCAAGGGTGAATCGCCGCGCAAGGCGATCCTGTCGGAGAAGCTCAAGGGCGTGAAGGACAGCGTCGTGGGCAAGGCCAAGGAGGCCCTCGGCGGTGGCGGGGGACGCAAGTCCGGCGACACCAAAGTGACGAGCATCATCGAAGTGCTCGATGTCGGCGTGCCCCTCCGTACGGCCTACGACCACTGGACGCAGTACGAGAAGTTCAGCGGCTTCACCAAAGGCGTACGCGATGTGTCGCAGAGCGATGAGGTGACGAGCGACTGGAAGACGAAGGTCGGTCCGTCCACCCGTGCTTTCAAAGCGACAGTCCAGGAGCAGGTGCCCGACGAGCGCATCGTATGGACCTCGGAAGGCGCCAAGGGCACGACCCGGGGGGCGGTCAGCTTCCACGAGCTGGCACCGGCGCTGACCCGCATCGTCCTGGTCGTCGAGTACTACCCGTCCGGTTTCTTCGAGAAGACCGGGAACCTGTGGCGTGCGCAGGGACGGCGTCTGCGTCTGGACTTCAAACACTTCCAGCGCTACGTCACGCTGACCGACGAGGAGCCCGAGGACGCGTGGCGGGGCGAGATCCGTGACGGCGAGGTCGTCCGCACCCACGAAGAGGCGATGGAAGAGGAAGAGGCCGCACAGGACGAGGAGGACGGCGACTGGACGTACGAGGACGAAGAAGAGGAAGAAGACGAGGACGACGACGAGCCGGATGAGGACGAGGAAGAGGACGAAGCCCGGTGACCTCCGTCGACTTCAGACCCGATGGCGCCCCCGCCTACGGCACGAGCACCACCAACCTCGCCGACATCCTCGAACGCGTCCTCGACAAAGGCATCGTCATCGCCGGTGACATCAAGATCGACCTGCTCGACATCGAGCTGCTGACCATCCGGCTACGGCTGTTCGTCGCGTCCGTGGAAACCGCCAAGAAGGCCGGCATCGACTGGTGGGAGACCGATCCGGCTCTCAGCTCACGCGCCGCGCGTACGGCCCTCCAGGACGAGAACGATGAACTCCGCGCCCGCCTGGAAGCCCTCGAATCCAGTCTCGAACAGGCCCCGTCCCCGGCGCCCACCAAGGAGAGGCGAGGGACATGACCGCGCCCGGCCCCACGCTTCGGGAACACACCGCCACCTACGTGTTCGCCGTCTGCGCGCACATCGAACACAACACACTCGCGATGCTCCCGGGACTCGACGAGCACTCCCCGGTGCGGCCCCTGTCCCTCGGCACACTCACGGCCGTCGTCCAGCATGTCGAGGCCGGCCACTTCAGCGAGGACGCCTGGCGCGAACGCCTCTCGGACCGGCAGGAACTGGAACGCTGCGCCCGTGCCCACCACCATGTCGTCTCCGCGGTCGCCGCGCGCGGACCCGCGGTTCCCCTTCCGCTGGCCACGCTCTACCGGAGTGACGAGCGAGCCCGGCAGATCCTTCGGCAGGACGCCGAACGCTTTCACACCGCCCTGCGCCGTATCGAAGGGCGCGTCGAGTGGGGAGTGAAGGTGTACGCGCCGCCAACACCCCCGCCCGCCCCCGCACCGACGCCGGCCGCCGCGCCCACGGGAGCGGGCCGTGGACACCCGTCCTCCGGCGACGGCCGGGCCTATCTGGACCGCAAGCGAGGCATCCAGAAGCGGCGCGAACAGCACCACGACGAAGCACTGCGCGCCGCCGAGACCGTGGACACTGCGATGCGCACCGTGGCCGCGGCATCCCGGCACCTGCGTACACACGCTCCGGAACCGCTGGAGCCCGGCAGGACGCAAGTACTCAACGCCGCCTACCTGGTGGACGAGAAACGGAGCGACGACGTCGCCCGTACGATCATGGGGCTCCGCCGTTCGACCGGCACGGACATCGAGATGTCGGGACCCTGGGTGCCCTACTCCTTCGTCGGCGAGGTGTGAGGATGACGACGCGTGAGCCCGTCCCCTGGGCCACCCCGGAGCCGCTGACCGGTCCCATCGGAGTGCCCCTTGTCGACCTCCTGGACCGCGTACTGGCGACAGGCGTGGTCGTGAGCGGCGACCTCGTCATCGCGATCGCGGACGTCCCGTTGGTCAGACTGTCACTGCACGCCCTGCTCTCCTCGGTGAGCGAACGGGTTCCCGCTCCCTGGGCGGACGGAGGACCGCTGTGACCAGTACGCGGATCGACGTGGACCGCGACCAGATGGGACGCGACCTGGTCGCGCTGGTCCTGACCATCGTGGAACTCCTGCGCCAGCTCATGGAACGCCAGGCGATCCGCCGGGTGGAGCAGGGCGATCTCACCGACGACCAGGTCGACCGAATCGGCACCACACTCATGCTGCTCGACGAACGCATGAATGAACTCTGCGAACAACACGGGCTCAGCATGGAAGACCTCAACCTGGATCTCGGCCCCTTGGGCACACTGCTGCCCCGCGACTGACAGGACCCACCCGACGTCCACGAGCCCGAGCCCCTCGCCCTCACCAGGGGAGTCGTCCAGGAGCGGTCGTACGTCGTGGAGGTGCGCCGACTCCATCACGGGCGTACGCGAATCCCCGACACCCACGGTCTCCCCCAGCACCATGGATACCGCGGGCCCGAACAGCCCACTTCACCTGAGGGGGAAGAATGAGGATTCGACATGCACTCGCCGGCGCAGCGGTGCGAGGGAGCCGCCCCGCTGACCGGTGGCACCACTGCCGCACAGGCGGCGCCCGCGCCCGTCGGCACGAAGGCGACGGCAGCCGCACCGAGCACCATCCAGGATGAGGTAATCGTCGGCTACTACCAGTACTTGTCGGACTGCGAAGCCGACGGAAGGAACTCCATCTACTCCGTACAGCGGCATCCGAGCCTTTGCGCTCATTGTGGACGACGACGACTCGTAGCCACGTGACGGACCGGGGCCGCCCAGCGGTCTGCCATGGACGCCGGTGGGTCCCTGCCGGAGATATGACTCGCCCCCTCGGAGCCCCGGGATCTCGGGGCTGGGCGGCTGCTGTGCGCGATCACGAACTGCCCGGGGTGGAGGGCGGTGTCACGCCCGTCTTGGGCTATGCGGCCCCTTCCTGAGACCAGGCAGTGGACCTGGTAGATCTCGGGCCAAGCGCAAAAGACGCGCTGTGGCGCGGAAGTCGTGGTGTTCGTCGCTACGGAGCCGGTTGGGCATGTGCGGCCGTGACGTGGCGTGCGCGAACAACTCGAACCGCTCCGGCGCTTCCACGGCCTTCGTGCTGAACTCTGTCACCAGCGCCTTCGCCCCCGTAGCCGATTGCCCCGTGCTTCGAACGTGGCATGAGGAGGCATGCGCGGTCCAGCAGCACTTCGGTCATATGGGACGTGTGCACGCGCCGCAACGAAGGGGACGCTGACGCCATGTGAAGGGGCCTCCTCGAACGGCGCCGACTGGTGGCCGTGAGCTGGCGCATCGCCTTCACCGACGTTGGCGCTTCCCGGGGCACTCGACGAACTTGGCCGCGTACGGGCGCGCATAGGCGCCCTTGGCGGCGCGAAGTGTGAAGGCAGATTCTAGTAGTCCAGAGCCACCACGACGTATAGGCAAGCAACGACTGCGACGACGCAGAGCGCGACCAGGAAGATCAGTGCGCAGCCCAGTGCTCCTGCCGTGCCAGTGATCGTTGCCCAGCCGAATCGCGTTGCTCGTTCGGCCCGTTGGACTGCGTCGTGGTACTCACTGTCGTCATACCAGCCGCGATCGGCCATGGTCACCCCCGGTCGAACCTTATAACTCGGCCATCTCGCCGCGGAATTCGACGGCGCGGATGCCGTAGGACAGGGATGGCCTGTTCGCCCGGGCAGCTCCTGAGGGACGGTATGGGGAGGGTGGGGAGCCAGGAGCAGTCCTTGATCACCGGAATGTAGGTTTCGATCATGACGGGTGACTGGCGGACGGATCGGATCGGGGCTGCGCTGAGGGGCGAGAACCCGAGCGCATGTCTGGCCGCGGTTCGACTGGAAGCCGGCCGACGTGCTGAGTGCTCCGGTGTGGCTCTATCCGCGAGAACGGTGGAGCGACGAGCGGTTCAGGCTCGGTCCGCAGCATGACGTGCTGCGAGCGGCGATCAGTGGCGAACTGGACGAGTTGCGCTCGGCGACCTGACTGTTGCCGACCCCGAACTCGCCTGCGCGCAGGCCCGTTCGTCTGCTCAAGGCTCCTGCCCCGCCGACCGGCCGGGCAGGAGCCTGCGTAGGGTTCGGTCATGACCAGGGCAAAGGGGCGGTGGCCCAAGCTGGATCCGGACCAAGGCGTCGAGGACGCGACCCTGCTCATCTTGGAATGGCTCGGTGAGCAAGGTGTGGGGGCCATGATCCGGGTAGACGCGGAGCGAATGCGGGACGGCCGGCCGGCGTGGACCTTCGCTGCCGGTGGTGGCCCTCTGTCCGGAGGGGTGCGGGCTGATGGTGCCTCCGTCGAGGAATGCATGGGCAGGGCGCTGATCACACTGCGAGAGGCCGGACTGTCCGTGCCTTTCTGACCAGGAGTCACAAGCCCCGGACAAGAACGGCCTGCTCCGGCAGCACCTCCCAAAGAACACCGACCTGTCCGTCCACACTCGCGGACGCCTGAACACCGTTGCCACCGAACTGAACAGCAGGCCCCTCAAGGCTCGACTGGAAAACGCCGAGCGAGCGCCTGTCCACACTGCTCAAGGCCCACTAAAACCATGCGCGGGTGCTGGCGAGGCAGTAGGAGTCGGTGCCGGTCCCGATGATCGTGCCGTTGAAGGTGAGGCGGTCGACGATGGCCGCGCAGGGGCGAGGATCCGTGAACATCTTCGTCCAGCCGCCGAAGGCACATCCCGGTGCGTTGCGTGGCCTAGGAAGCGTCGTCGACTTTCGTGAGCTGAGATACCCGTTGGCGAGAGACGCCGAGAAGCTGCGCAATATCGGCCCCGGTGATTCCGCCGTCCTTCAGGCGGTGCGCCGTCTTCCTGTAGGCAGCGGCAGCGCGTGTTTGGGCGCGCCGAGCCTCCATGACGGCTTCAATCGCCTCCCGTGTCTCGCGCTGCAGATAGACGGCGACCTGCGCGTTCTCGATCCTGCCCGCAGTGCCGGTGTACTGGCGCTGGACACCGACGGTGTCGGTGCCCTTCTTCACGTCGCCGGTCTCGTCGACCACCAGAACCGGCCTGGTCGTCCCACAGATGCTCCACCACGTAGGCCCGCACGTCGTCGCGGACCTGGTCGGCGTCCCACTTGGCCCACCCGAGCAGGTGCTGCATGCCGTCCGGGGTGCTCTCTCCGGCCCACTCCGCGATGGTCCAGCAGTTTTTGCGCGGCAGGTCCGACAGCAGCCCGAGCACCAACCGCCCGACCCGACATCGGGGTGTGACCCGTGCGAACCGGCCCGCGATCCGGGCCATCAGGCCCTCGAACGCCTCCTGCCGGCGGGCAGGGTCTACGCTGTGACCCGCGGCCACCGCATGATGTCGCTCAGTGTCTGCCTGCCGTCATGTGTCTGGAGGACTTGTGCGACGTGGCGAAGTCTGGTGGGTCCAGTTCGACGAGCGGAGGTTGGTCGTACTGCTGTCGGGAGACGACACGTCCGAGATCCGGGTGATGCAGGTCGTCGCTCCTGCGGGCGTCGACATCAGCGGTCTGGGCATCGAAGTGACGGTCGGCGCCGGTGAAGGACTGCCGTTCGAAGGCGTGTTGCGTCTCGCGTTCCCGCGTCCAGGCTTCACGCCGTGCACGTGGCTGACCACTGTGTCCCGGGACGACCTGATAGAGCGGGCGGCCGTCCTGTCCTCCGTGAAGCTCAGCGAGATTGACGACGCCCTCCGACTCGCTGAACAAGCGCAGGAGCGGACCCCGGCCACGACCGCGAAGCTCAGCGAGATAAGGGATGCCCTCCGTCTCGGTGAACTCGAGTAGACGGAGAAGGAGCCGGTGCCCGCGACGGCGTGGGCGATCTCGGGCAAGGTGATCGACGCTGGCCACCTGCCGCCTCGGCGCCCCTCACCACCAAGATCACGATCTACGGCTGGAGTACTAGGCACTCTCCGATCCCCGATCCCCTGATCATTTCCGCGTGTGTGAGTTCGGAACGTATGAGTTCGGTCAGTCGGTTGAGCGCGCTCATTACACGGAATTCGCCATCGTCGGAGGCAGCAGGAAAAGGCGTCCCGTAATGGGTCCGCTGCACCCAGACGCCGTCGTGCAGGGCGTGGTCGAGTGCGGATCGCGCGGCGTTCCGGGCGGAGGTCACCGCAGCGTCGAAGGCGGCGTAGTCCACGGGTAAGCCCAGTTCGAGCGTGGGGATGGTCTGCGCAAGGTGATTCCGCCGGAGGCGCGTAGTCGTCCGCATGGCAATGATGCGTGTGATCTCGGCGTCTCCGCAGGTCCGTGCTTCGACTTCTTGGGCATCCTTGCGGGTGGCTTGTGCCATCCTCCACGGACCCCAGTATGCGGCGGCCGCGGTGATGAGGGCCCCCCGAAGGCCCCCAGCGATCCGTAGATCGCTTCCGGCATGGCCTCGTTCTCCTCCCAGGAACTGCTATGGCGCGGGTACCGCATGCCTACCCGCCACAGGGCGATCGGACTGTCACCGGTGCAACATCCCCGGCCAGGACCGCTGCGAGCGGAGATCGGCACATCGCGACGTCGGAGACGTGACCCCGTCCCGCTACGAGCAGATCGTGGCCGAGCTGCGGGACGTGGTGGAACAGCAGACGCGCGGAGGTTCGAGCGGGCTGCCTTGAGCCGTGCGTCCAGGGTGCGGTTGTCGGTGATGAGCTGACGGAGACGCTGTTTGACGGGCGTTCCCGGTGGTGATCCGCTGGATCGTCTCCTCGGTCCATGGAGGAAGATCCTGGACACGCCTGCGCGGCGGGCAACGGTGGCGACGCTGATTTGCGCCGTCTCGCGGCGGAGCCCGGCGACGGTGGACCACATAGGGGCCCGATCCCGGCGAACGCCAAGCCGAAGCCGGCGTCCGCTCCTTCACCAAGGACGGCGACGAATGGGCTTCTGTTCCAGTCATCGTCACGGAGGTGCGGTAGGCATGGATGCGAGTGAGCTGGAACCAGCAGGGTTGAAGAGGATTTCCGAACGGGATGTCCGCCTTGGCGACATGAAGTATCTCGCTCAGGTCGATGTCCATCGCACGGCGCTGGAGGAGCGTTGGGGCGATCCGGAGACCGTCAACGACCACGCGGAATGGGTGTGCTTCGCTTTCTCCCCGGCGGAGGGGGAGGTGTTCTTTCTGCTGCGGGAGGTGCACCATCCTCCCGCGCCGGGATTCATCCTCAGCGTGACCAAGGGGCTCTTTTCCGTGAGGGCCGCCGACCGGATCGTTGAGGTCATGGGAATTTCCACGGCGCGGGTGACTCAGGTGAACGCTGAGGCCCCGTAGCGTCCGGCGCGCCCGGCGCAGACCACTCCTTCCGGGGAGTGACCGCGCCGGCCACACGGCTGCTCTCCGTCCGGTTCGGTCTTCCCGGTTCGGTCTTCTCCGACCACCTAGCCGCGTTTGATGAGCGCGGTGTCACCGTTGCTCATCCGGAGACCGGCGCCGTGACTGTAATCAACGTTGACAGCGGTGATGTCCCGGCCAGCCTCGACGCACTCGCATGGTTGGTCGGACTCAGAATTTTGTCGGCGCCCGTGTCGCCCGTCCCGGATGCCTGACATGGGTCGCACACGCACACCTAGGGGCTGAACTATGGTGTCCCACCATATGGGCCCTTGACCTGGGCATTCCTACGGTGTGGCGACACAGCAACCGTCCCCAGACCGCTCGGAAGTGGTGACCATGGCTGCCTCGGCATCCGCTCCCCCAACGCCCAGTTCACTCAAGCGCATCGTCGCCGCCAGCCTCATCGGCACGACCATCGAGTGGTATGACTTCTTCCTCTACGGGTCCGCCGCCGCGCTGGTGTTCAACAAGCTCTTCTTTCCCGACTCGGATCCGCTCGTCGGGACGCTGCTGTCCTTCCTCACCTACGCCGTGGGCTTCGCCGCGCGGCCGCTCGGCGCGTTGGTGTTCGGGCATTACGGCGACCGGATCGGGCGCAAGAAGCTGCTGGTGCTGAGTCTGCTGATGATGGGCGGGGCGACGTTCGCCATTGGGCTGATGCCCACGCACGCCACCATCGGTACGGCGGCGCCCGTGCTGTTGACCGTGTTGCGGCTGATTCAGGGGTTCGCGCTCGGTGGTGAGTGGGGCGGGGCCGTGCTGCTGGTGTCCGAGCACGGGGACGCCGAGCGGCGCGGGTTCTGGGCCTCGTGGCCGCAGACCGGGGCGCCGGCCGGGCAGTTGCTCGCCACCGGGGTGCTGTCGGCACTCACCGCGCTGCTCTCGGACGCCGCCTTCACCTCGTGGGGATGGCGCATTCCGTTCCTGCTCTCCGGCGTGCTGGTGATCGTCGGCCTGTGGATCCGGCTCTCGGTCGATGAATCACCCGTCTTCAAGGAGGCGTTGGCCAAGGCCGAGGAACGGAAGGCCGCCGCCGGGGCCGCTACGGAGAAGATGCCGCTCGTCGCCGTCCTGCGGCACCACTGGCGGGACGTGCTGGTGGCGATGGGCGCGCGGATGGCCGAGAACATCAGCTACTACGTGATCACCGCCTTCATCCTGGTGTACGCCACGACCTCGACAGGGCTGAGCAAGCAGACGGCCCTCAACGCCGTACTCATCGCCTCCGCCGTCCACTTCGCGGTGATCCCCGCCTGGGGCGCGCTGTCGGACCGGATCGGGCGCCGCCCCGTCTATCTGATCGGCGCCATCGGTGTCGGCGCCTGGATGTTCCCGTTCTTCGCGCTGATCGACAGCGCGAGCTTCGGCAATCTGCTCCTGGCCGTCACGGTCGGGCTGGTGCTGCACGGCGCGATGTACGCGCCGCAGGCGGCGTTCTTCTCGGAGATGTTCGCGACCCGGATGCGCTACTCCGGTGCCTCGATCGGCGCGCAGTTCTCCTCGGTCGCGGCCGGCGCGCCGGCGCCGCTCATCGCCACGGCGCTGCTCGCCGACTACGACAGCTCGACGCCGATCGCCCTGTACGTCATCGCCGCCGCGCTGATCACCGTCGTCGCCATCGTGTGCGCCCGGGAGACCCGGCACCGCGATCTGGCCGATGTGGACGCGGAGCCGGCCCGGCCGGGGGTGCCCTCGCCGCGGCGGGCCGACGACGCCGGTTCCCGTATCGGCTGAGCCTGAGGGGCACTGTCGGAGGCGGTCATACGGAGGAACTCCCCGTTCACCGTACGACCGCCTCCGACATCGCGTGCAGCCGCAGCGCCAGCTGGATCTCCAGAGCCCGCGCCGGTGACTGCCAGTCGGGGCCGAGCAGCCGGGCGACGCGTTCGAGCCGCTGGGCCACGGTGTTGACGTGCACGTGCAGTTCGTCCTTCGTACGGACCGGGCTCATCCCGGACGCGAAGTAGGCGCCCAGGGTGCGCACGAGGTCCGTGCCCCGGCGCAGGTCGTACGCGACGACCTCGCCGATGGTGCGGTGCACGAAGCCCTCGATGTCGCGGGTGTCGGCGAGCAGCAGACCGAGGAAGCCGAGGTCCTGGGCGGCCGCGCCGTCGCCCGAGCGGCCGAGCAGCCGCAGGGCGTCGAGGCAGCGCCGGGCTTCCGCGTACGCCTCGGCTATCGCGCCCGGACGCGCGGCGGGCGCCTCGATGACCGAGGACGCGCCGATGGTGACGGACTCGCGCAGGGCGCCGCCGAGCTGCCCGGCCGTACGCCGCGCCAGCTCGGCCGCGGTGTCGCCGGGGGCGAGCGGCAGCAGCAGGACCGTGCCGCCGTCGCGGGTGGCGGCCAGGCCCTGTCCGGTCGCCGCGAGATGGGACGCGGCGGACCACAGGCGGCGCCGGTCGGCGGTCTCCCGTTCGGTGGCGGCCGAGGGGCCGGCCGTGCCGGGGGCGGGGCCGTCGATCCGGGCGGCCAGCACCACATGCGGGGCGTCGAGGTCCGCGCGCAGCCGGGCGCCCCGTTCACGCAGCAGGCGCGGATCGCGGTCGGGGGCGTCGAGGAGGTCGTCCAGCAGCTCGCCCCGTACCCGCTGTTCCGCCTCCCCGGCGGAGCGGCGGGCGAGCAGCAGCAGGGAGGTGACCATGGCGGCCCGCTCCAGGGTGCGCTGGTCCACGGGGTCGAGGCCGGGGTGCCCGCGCAGGACGAGCGCGCCGAGCAGTTCGCCGCCGGCCGATACGGCCGCGCCCCAGACCTCGCCGTGGCGCTTGGCGCGGCCGGCGGTGCCGGTGAGTTCCAGCGCGGTCACCGAAGGGGAATCGGGGTGCGCGAACTCCACCGTGCCGTCGAGGACTTCGGAGAGCGCGCTCGCCACGTCGTGGACACCCCCGCCGCGCAGCACCAGTTCGGTCAGCCGGTCGTGCACGTCCGAGGCGCGCTCGATGACCGCGCTGTGCTCCTTGATGATTCCGTTGGCCTTCTCCAGCTCGGCGAGCGCCGTCCGGGTCTCCCCCAGCAGATTCGCGGTGTCGATCGCGACCGCCGCGTGCGCGGCGAACGAGCCGAGCAGGGCGATCTGTTCGCGCTCGAAGACCCGGGCATGGCGGTCCGCGGCGAAGAGCACACCGATGACCTGGCTGCCGAGCATGAGCGGCACGCCGAGGATGGCGACCAGCCCCTCGTCCCGTACCCCGGAGTCGATGGCCGTGGTGTGCTCGAAGCGCGGATCGTCGAAGTAGCTGTCGGTGACGTAGGGGCGCGCGGTCTGGGCGACGAGTCCGCCGAGCCCCTCTCCCATGCCGAGGCGGAGCTGCTGGAAGCGGGCCGATACCGAGCCCTCGGTGACCCTCATGTACGTGTCACCCGCCGCCGGGTCGTTGAGGCAGAGGTAGGCGACCTCCGTGCCGAGCAGCGAACGCGCGCGCTGGACGATCGCGCGCAGCACGGCGTCCAGATCACGCAGCCCCGCCAGGTCGTGCGCGGTCTCGAAGAGCGCCGACAGCTCGGCCTCGCGGCGCCGTCGCTCCGCGAGCTCGGCCCGTACCCGCAGGGCGAGCCGCTTGGCGTGCTCCAGCGCGGCGAGCGCCTCCGGCCCGGCTCCTTCGGCACGGGCGAGCAGCGCGGGGCGGTCGTACGCCTCCGGCGCGGCGCCGCGTGCGAGGAGCTCCAGGTAGGAAGCCTGGTCGTGGGACATGGCATCGGACATGGACACAGGATTACCCGCCCTACGGCCGGCCGCGCCAGCCCTGTGGACAACGGATGCGATGTGGACAACCCGGCCCCCCGTCGAGGCCACCGCAACCCCCTCCGGGCCACCGCCAGCCCCCTTCCCGCCCCACCGTCGACTCCCGTCCGGGGCGCCGCCGAGACCAGCCGATACCCCCGCCGAGACCCGACAGCGCCCGCCCGAGGACAGTGCACGGTCAGTGCGTGGTCAGTGCGCGGTCCAGCCGCCGTCGAGCGCGAGCGAGGTGCCCGTGATGAACGACGCCTGAGGAGTGCAGAGATAGGCCACCGCCTCGGCCACCTCGTCCGGTTCCAGAAGCCGCTTGAGCGCGGAGTCCTGGAGCAGGACATCGGCCACGACCCGCTCCCGGGGGATGCCATGTGTCTCGGCCTGGTCGGCGATCTGCTTCTCGACCAGTGGTGTGCGCACATACGCCGGATTGACGCAGTTGGAGGTGACCCCGTGCGAAGCGCCTTCCAGGGCGGCGGTCTTGGAGAGTCCTTCGAGGCCATGTTTGGCCGCCACATAGGCCGACTTGTAGGCGGAGGCGCGCAGCCCATGTACGGAGGAGATATTGACGATTCGGCCCCAGCCTTGGCCATACATGTGCGGGAGCGCGCCCCTGATCAGCCGGAAGGGCGCCTCCAGCATGACCGTCAGGACGGTGTGGAACACGTCCGGCGGAAAGTCCTCGATGGGGCGGACCAGTTGCAGTCCCGCGTTGTTGACCAGGATGTCGGTGCCCCGCCCCACGCGCTCCGCCGCGTCGAGATCGGTCAGGTCGAGGACCCGCGGTTCGATCGTTCCCGGCCCGTCCGACTCCCCGGCCAGGGAGTCGAGACCATGACCGTCCCGGTCCACGGCTCTGACCAGGGCCCCCGCCGCCGCGAGCCGCAGCGCGCAGGCCCGGCCGATGCCGCTCGCGGCGCCGGTGACCAGCGCGGTGCGGCCCGTCAGATCGAGAGAGAGCGAGGCCGGGACAACGGCATCGTCGGTGGCTGCGGGACGGTCGGCGGTGCGGGGGGACCCCGGGGTACGGGGGCCCGGACCCGGTACGGACTCGGGTGTGGTGGGCGCGGTCATGTTCCGCACCTTAAGGAGCGGTGTCGGCCCCGACCGATATGGTCAGCGCCCACACTTCACTCCGAAGTGGTGGGTTCGAACCATGTGGGTGCATCGGTGAGCGCCTGCTTGATCCGGAAGAGCGCGAACTCCTCCAGCGCCGGCAGCGCGTCCACGGCGAACCACCCCACGTCCAGCGACTCGTCGTCGTTGACCCGCGCCTCACCTCCGACAGCGCGGCAGCGGATGGTGATGTCCATGTACTGGCACTGGTCGCCATTGGGGTAGGTGACCGGCTTCAGCGCCTGGACGAGCACGACCCGTTCCGCCACACACCGCACGGCGGTCTCCTCGTACACCTCGCGCACCGCCGTGACCGCGGGTTGCTCCCCCGGCTCCGGGATCCCGCCGACGATCGACCAGCGCCCGGTGTCGACGCGCCGCCCGAGCAGCACACGCCCCTCGTCGTCGAAGACGATCGCGCTCACGCCCGGCAGCAGAAGGAGCTGGTGTCCGGCGGTGGCCCGGATCTCTCGGATGAAGTCAGGTGTTGCCATGCTCCGACCCTAACGGCCCGCGGTGTGACGCCGGTTGCGTACGGAACGGAACGCCACCCACCCGAGTCCTGCCACCGCGACCGCCGCCAGCAGGCCTTCCGGCAGGGTGCCCAGCCGGGTGGCGGGGGTGAGCGAGGAGCGCAGCGGCACCTCGGCCACCAGGGCGTCCGGGGTGAACATCCCGGTCTGCTGCGTGATCGTCCCGTCCGGCTGGATGATCGCGCTGACACCGCTGGTGACCGGCACGATCACGGTCCTGCTGTGCTCGACCGCCCGTACCCGCGACATGGCCAGCTGCTGGTACGTCATCTCGCTGCGGTCGAAGGTGGCGTTGTTGCTGGGTACGGAGATCAGCTGGGCGCCGTGCGTGACGGTGTCCCGTACGGCCCAGTCGAAGGCCGCCTCGTAACAGGTCGCGAGCCCCACCTCGGTGCCCGCGAGGTCGAAGACCCCGGGCTTCGTGCCCCGACCGAAGTCCCGGCGCACCATCTCGGCGTATCCGGGGCTGATCGTCTTCACCAGCGAGCGCATCGGCAGGAATTCGCCGAAGGGCTGGATCTGCCGCTTGTCGTACGTCTCGGTCGGGCCGCGCTCCGGGTCCCACAGGATCTGGGTGTTGCGCAGCGGCCCGGTGTCGGGGGTGACGACGGCGCCGACGGAGATGGGGACCCCGATCGCCCTGGCGGCCTGGTCGATCACGTCTCGCGCGTCGGCGTTGCGGTACGGGTCGATGTCGGAGGAGTTCTCCGGCCACAGCACGAAGTCGGGCCGCGGCTCCTTGCCGGCCTTCACATCGGCGGCGAGCTGGAGGGTCCTGCGTACGTGGTTGTCGAGGACCGCGCGGCGCTGGGCGTTGAACTCCAGACCGGCTCGCGGCACGTTGCCCTGTACGGCGGCGACGGTCGCGGTGCCGTCCTCGGCGGAGTCGTCGACCAGCGGCAGGGCGGCGAGCGCCACGGCGAGCGGGACGAACACGGTGGCCGCGGCGGCGGCCATGGCCCGGCGCGGGAGCGTTCCGGTCCGGCGGTACGCGAGGACCTGGCGCAGCGTCTCGTACAGTCCGAAGCCGCACAGCACGACGGCGAAGCCGAGCAGCGGCGTACCGCCGAGCGCGGCGAGGGGAAGGAAGACACTGTCGGCCTGGCCGAAGGCGATCTTGCCCCAGGGGAACCCGCCGAACGGCACCCGGGCGCGGACCGCCTCGCCGAGGATCCAGACGGCCGCGGCCCAGACCGGCCACAGGGGGAGCCGGCCGACGACCGCGATCCCGAGTCCGGTGAGGCCGATGAAGAGGGCCTCCACCGCGACCAGCGCGAGCCAGGGCCCCGGCCCGACCTCGGCGCCCGTCCAGAACAGCAGCGGCAGCAGGAAGCCGAGGCCCGCGAGGTACCCGAGCCCGAACCCGGCGCGCGCCCGCCGCCCGTACAGGCTCCAGGCGAGCAGGGCGAAGCCTGGCAGCACCAGCCACCACAGGGTGCGGGGCGGGAAGCTCGCGTAGAGCAGTACGCCGGACACCAGCGCGGCGCCGGGCCTGGCGAGCCCTCGCAGCAGGCGCTGCCCGCCGCTGGGCGCGGGGGCGGGCGAAGGGGGCTCAACGGTGGTCATGGTGGCGCTCACCCGGCGGAGTCTACGGTGATCCGCTGTGCGCCGGGGAGCACGGTGATCCTGGGTCCCGGTCCACCGGGCGGTCCGACGGCCGGCCCGTCGGTCCGTCCGCCGGGCGCCCGGCGGTCCGTCCGTGTCGGGTAGACCGATCGGGTGATCCGGCCGGGAGATCGGAGGGTGGCCCCGTCGCTTCGTCGGCCATCCGCGCGCAGTAACGTTCCTTCGCAGGGTCTCCACATATCCCCACGATTGCGGTTACCGTGTGCGCCAGCCCTGACCACCACCTGACGGCCGGATCCGGCCGTCATCGGACGGGGCCCGTCACAGCTCAGGGGGTCGACGGGATGACTGCGCCGGCGGAGGACTCCGCGGTACGGGAAGCCGTACGGGGACACCTCCGCGACCCCGGGGGAGAACGAGGCCGCGGACCCGATGTGCTGGGCGCTCTCGTCCTCGGCGGCTGCGCCGTGTGGCCGCTGATCAGTGCGGCGGGGCGCGACGGCCGGCCCGAGGGCGCCCTGCTCGCGGTGCTCGCCGTCACCGCGGGATATGTGTTCGGCCGGATCAGCGGGTCGCTGGTGCCGGTCGCCACCGCGACGGTCGTGTCGGTCGGCGCGCTCGTGGCGGCGCTCGTATCGAGCGACAGGACGTTCGGTACGACGGTGGCCGTCGTCACACCGTCCGGCGGCACCGGCGCGGTCACCGCGCTGCTCGTCCTGGCGGCGGGCGCGGCCTGCTGCGCGGCCACGGCGGCCCGGCGCCCGGCCGCGCGCGCGGCACTGCGGGTGCAGGCGCTGGTGGTCGCGGGCACCGCCTCACTGCTCGGTTCCTTCGTGGGGTTCGTCGCGGCGCTCGGAGTACTGCTCTGCTCGCTGGCGGCGGCCAGGATGCGGCGCCGGCTGCTCGCCCTCGCCGGGCTCGGGCTGGTGACCGCGCTGGTCGTCGGCGTGTCCTGGGCGGTGGCGGAGCGGGCGCTGCCCGAGGGGCTCTCGGTCTCGCTGGAGGGGCAGCTCACCCAGCACCGGGTGGCGCTGTGGCACGACGCGGCCGGGCTGGCGAAGGAGAATCCGCTGTTCGGAGTCGGGCCTGACCGCTTCGGCGACCTCAGCCCGACCGTCTCGCAGTCGCTGGACACCGACGGCACGCCGCACTCGGCGCCGCTCCAGCAGGCCGCGGAACAGGGCGTGGTGGGCGTACTGCTGCTCGGGGCGGTCTTCGGCTGGCTGCTGTACGGACTGGGGCGCTCGCCGTGCTCCACTCCGGTGGTGCTGACGGCGGGCGCCACCCTGACGGCACTGGCCGTGTTGGCGAGCGTGGGCAACGCGCTGAGCTTCACACCGGTGACGGCGGGCGCGAGCCTGCTCGCGGGCCTGGCGACGGCGCGCAGGGCGGCCGACCCGGCATAGGCTCCACGGAACGGGCCCGAACGGGCCCCAGGAACGGGTCGGACTGGCACCACGGAACGGATCTGGACGCGCTCCACGGAACGGCCGGAGCTCGACTGAAGCGGCCGGACGCCGACGGAACGGCCCGGACCTCGACTGGAGCGGCCGGGACGCCGACGGAACCACGGCTCGAACGACCCCTCGAACGACGGCCCGAACCGCGGCTCAGACGCCCGCCGCGTTGGGCTTGGGAAGCAGCAGCAGCCGGCCGCGGATGATCCGCACCGCCGACTCGGCGTCGTCCACCGTCACCGTGAAGGTCCTGCCGTCGCCCAACGTGAGGACGAGTGCCTCTCCTCGGCGCACCACCACGGCGGTGCCCATCTCGGGACGCCAGCGGTACCCCCAGCCGCCCCACTGGCGCGGGGTGACCCGGGGGACGAAGTCGGCGTCCACGACATGCGCCAGTTCGATACGCCGGCGCGGCAGTCCCATATGGCCGCAGCGCACTTCCAGGCAGTCGCCGTCGAGTCTCACCGCCACATGGACGAAGGCCAGGGTGCCGAAGAGGATCAGCAGGCCCGCCGCCACACAGCCGATGACGGACATCAGCAGGGCGGTGACACCGGACGTCCAGTTGGAGTCCACGGCCAGCTGTACCCCGAGCGCGACGCACCCGGCGCCCGCGGCGGCGAGCAGCCACTGCACACGGTTGGTCGCGCGCCCGGTCCAGGTCTCGGGCAGGGGCTCGGCGCCTTGGCCCTCCTGCCGCGGGTACTCCCTCATGGCAAGCAGCGTACTCAGATTCCACCCAAGGAGGATTCTTGTGGCCGCCGAATGGAGGGCAACGTCACAGGGTCGACGGCCGCTCGCGCACGCTTCGGCACGCCCCTGGCACGCACGCCCCTGGCGGACCCTTCAGTGAACCTGACTGACGGCGACGAGCAGCCGTCCCTCGGCATACGCCAGCGCGGGTCCCGGCAGTGCGGACTCGCGCCCGCCGAGCAGCACGGTGAGGCGCCCCGTCACCGGAACCCCCGTCACAGGAACCCCGGTCACCTGACCGTTCAGGGGAACGTTCACTCCGGTGGCCCCCTGACCCGCCGAGGCGGGGACCAAACCTTCCCCGCCGTCTTCCACCCCCGCCGGAGCGGACCGCGCGTCGATACGGCGCAGCGCCTGCGCGGCGACCGCGCCGGCCGAGCCGTGCAGGACGACGGCCGGCAGACCGCGCAGCCGGAGGGCGGTACGGATACGTTCCGCGACGAGTTCGTAATGGGTGCAGCCCAGGACGACGGCCCGTACATCACGGGGGGTCAGCCCGGCGGCCGCGGCGACCGCGCGGTCGATGGCGGCCTCGTCGGCGTTCTCCACGGCGTCCGCGAGACCCGGGCACGGCACTTCGGTGACCCCGGCGTTCGCGGCGAAGTCACGGATCAGACCGCGCTGGTAGGGGCTGCCCGTGGTGGCCGGGGTGGCCCAGATCGCGAAGGGCCCGCCGCCCGCCGCCGCGGGCTTGATCGCCGGGACCGTACCGATGACCGGCAGGCGCGGCTCCAGCTCGGCGCGGAGCGCGGGCAGGGCGTGTACGGAGGCGGTGTTGCAGGCGACGATCAGCGCGTCGGGGCGGTGTTGGGCCGCGGCCCGCGCGACGACCAGCGCGCGTTCGGTGACATCCCGGGGGGAGCGGGGACCCCAGGGCATCCCGTCGGGGTCCGAGGAGAGGACGAGATCGGCCTCGGGGCACAGTCGGCGAACCGCACCGGCCGCCGCCAGCAGACCGATGCCGGAGTCCATGAGTGCGATCTTCACCCAGTCACCATAGTCGACAGCATGTGCGGTCCGGTCGATGTGGTGCAGACTGCGGCGAATGAGCACCGTTGCCTGGATCGCCATGGGTTCGCTGGCCGCTTGGGGCTGGCTGTTGCTGGGTCAGGGGTTCTTCTGGCGGACCGACCAACGGCTCCCCGCGCGCGAGGAGGCCGCGGCTGGTGAGGGGGCGCGGTACGACGGCACCGGTTATGGCCGCGGCCGTGACCGGAGGGGACGCCCCGAGGGCGCCGACCACGACGATCCGAAGCGGTGGCCGTCCGTCGCTCTCGTCGTACCCGCGCGGGACGAGGCGGCCGTACTGCCCGAGTCCCTGCCGTCCCTGCTGGCACAGGTCTATCCGGGCCGGGCGGAGATATTCCTCATCGACGACGGCAGCGCGGACGGTACGGGCGGACTGGCCCGTGAGCTGTCCGCGCGGTACGGCGGGCTGCCGCTGACGGTGGCCACGCCCGGTGAACCGGAGCCCGGCTGGACCGGGAAGCTGTGGGCGCTGCGGCACGGCATCGCGCTGGCCCGCGCCCGCGACCCCGAGTATCTGCTGCTGACGGACGCCGATATCGCCCATGAGCCCGACAGTCTCCGGGAGCTGGTCGTCGCGGCCAGGACGCACGAGCTGGACCTGGTCTCGCAGATGGCGCGGCTCCGGGTCGCGAGCGGCTGGGAGAAGCTGGTCGTGCCGGCGTTCGTGTACTTCTTCTCGCAGCTCTATCCGTTCCGCTGGATCAACAGCCCCGGCGCGCGCACCACGGCGGCGGCCGGCGGTTGCGTACTGCTGCGCACGGAGGCCGCCGAGCGAGCGCGGGTGCCCGAGTCGATCCGTCAGGCCGTGATCGACGATGTGTCACTGGCGCGGGCGGTCAGACGGAGCGGGGGACGGATCTGGCTGGGGCTGGCGGAGCGGGTGGACAGCGTGCGCCCCTATCCGCGGCTGGCCGATCTCTGGCGGATGGTCTCGCGCAGCGCCTACGCGCAGCTCCGGCACAACCCGCTGCTGCTCGTGCTCACGGTGGCGGGTCTCGCGGTGGTCTATCTGGCGCCGCCCGTCGCGCTCTGTGCGGGGGTGTTCGGCGGGGACACGGAAGCGGGGTGGCTGGGGTTCGCCGCGTGGGCGGTGATGACCGGGACGTACCTCCCGATACTGCGGTACTACCGGCTGTCGCCGTGGCTGGCCCCGCTGCTGCCGTTCACCGCGCTGCTCTATCTGCTGATGACGGTCGACTCCGCGGTACGGCACTACCGGGGCCGGGGCGCGGCCTGGAAGGGGCGTACGTACACCCGTCCCGAGACCGCGCCTGACCCCTGACCCACCGCGTCGGGGGAGACCGGACTTCGCGCGCGGTTCACTTCCTGCCCGGCGTCCAGTTCATGCCCCAGCCATAGGCGTAGTCGATGGTGCGCTGCGGGCTCACTCCGCGGTCCGGTACGAGAAAGCGCGCCTCGCGCTGGACGACGAGGTCGGAGCCCGTATTGGTGATCAGTGCCAGCGAGCAGACCGTCGAGGGCACCGTGCATTCCCCGAGCGCGAAGTCGATCGGGGCTCCGTGCTGCGGCTGGAGGGTGACGGTCGCGTCGAGATCCGCGAAACTGCGCGCGCCTTCGTAGATGGTCACGAAGATGACGATGCGGCGCAGCCGGTCCTTGTGGTCGAGGTTGATGGTGAGGTTCTCGCCGCTGGAGACCGCTCCGGTCCTGTCGTCGCCGTCGAGATGGATGTACGGCGGCTGGTTGAGCGCGCCGAAGGCATTGCCGAGCGCCTGGACAACGCCTTTGCGTCCGTCGGTCAGTTCATAGAGCGCGCACAGGTCGAGATCGAGATCGCTGTGGTTGGCGACGGCCCGGCCGAGTTTGGCGCCCCAGCCCCTGAACTGTTTACGCGTCTGCCAGTTGAGGTTGACGCGCATCGCGCCGGAGGTGCCGCCCTGCTTGGCCAGGGAGACGGACGGGGCGTCCTTCGTCAGCGTCACCTTGCTCAGCCGTACGGGTGCGGGCGCCGGGGCCGGAGCGGCCGGAGGCGGCGGCGGAGCCGGCGCGGCGGGCCGCGTGGAGCCCGCGGGGCGTGCGGGCTCGGGGCGTACCGGCTCGGACCGCGCCGGCGCCGGACGTACGGGCGCCTGACGTACGGGCGCCGGGGCCGCCGGGGCGGTGCGCGGCGCCGGTTCGTCGTCGACGGAGATGCCGAAGTCCGTTGCCAGGCCGGCCAGTCCGCTGCCGTAGCCCTGCCCCACCGCCCGGAATTTCCAGCTCCCCTGGCGCCGGTACAGCTCACCGAGGAGGAACGCCGTCTCGACGGTCGCGTCCTGGCTCTCGTACCGCGCGATCTCGGTGCCGGAGGCCGCGTCCAGCACCCGTACCCGCAGACCGGGTACCCGGCCGAAACTGCCGCCGTCCGCCGAGGCCGCCACCACGATCCGCTCGACGGCGGGCTCGACCCGGGCGAGATCCACCGCGAGCGTGTCCGTGACACCGTCCGGGCCGGTGTTCTTGCCCTCGTGACGTACGGCCCCGGACGCGTGGGCCGGCTGGTTGTAGAAGACGAAGTCCGCGTCCGAGCGGACCTTTCCCGACACGAGAAGGAGTGCCGAGGCGTCGACGTCCGGCACTCCCGGTCCTGAACGCCATCCCAATTCGACGCGTACGGCCTGCGCCTGTACCGGAAGATTGGCTCCCTTAAGCATGGACATGCTCGCCCCCATCGCGAGTCGCGGTGTCCGAAGATTACCCGCGGCCAACCTAATCGCTGGGACACCGGCCGGACCCCGTCGGATCGCCGTAACCCCCCGATAGCCTGCCCTTTACACGATCTGAACGCCATCGGACGACCGTTTTTCCCATGTTCGCTCGCATTGGGGATCCGAAGCCACCCACAGCTCCCGAAACAACCCCCTTATCGGACTCCCCAACCGGCACATGGTGGGCTTAACTTATGTCCTATGACCTCCCCCCGCGCCACCTACGGCGGCGGTTACTACACCGCGCCGTCGTTCCCGGACACCCCTATCTACGACTCCCTGGTCGCGGAGCGGGGCACGCCTCAGATCGCCCCGATCCGAGTGCCTTCCGCCTACGACACGGGCAACAGCTATCTGCCGGCTCTGCCCGCCGCGCTGCCCGCCCTCCCGGCGGCTCCTTCACCGTCGGCCTCCTCGTACTCCTCGTACGGGGGCGGCTACCCGCAGCAGGCGCCGCAGCCCATGCCGCTCCAGCACGCGCCCGCGCCGTACATCCCGCAGCAGGCGCCGCCCCGGGGGTACCCCGGCCAGCAGCCCCAGCAGCAGGCGCAGCCGCAGCGCCCCATGCCCGGTACGGGCTACGAGGCGATGCGTCCGGCGGCCGCGCGTCCGGTGCCCGCCGCGCAGCCCACGCACACGCAGTACGACGATCCGTACAACCGGCCCTACCAGACGCGGGGGTACTGACAGCGCGGGGGATGTCGGACAGTTGGCCGTAGTGACGGCTCGGCCGTTGTGACAGCACGGGAACGGCGGCGGCACGGAGGTACCGACGGGGGGTACTGACCTGCCGGGGGTCCCAGGTGCCCGGCGGGGTGGCCGCGTGGCGCCCGCCCGCTTCGCGCTTCCCACCCTGAACGACGCCTTTCCGGACGCCCGTTCGTCCGACGTGACACCTGTGCGAAACCCACGCGTCACAGGAACACCACCCGGTATCCCCCACATTACGTGCAGGGGGCATCGAGGTGAGCTTGCTCTCTCTTGCGCTCCTCCGCGCGTAAATCCCGTTCCCCACGGCTAAAAGGGACACGGGAAGGAGGTGCGGGACTGTGCGCATCATCGTGGGGATCTGGCGCTGGCGGCACAATCCCCTGCGCCGAGGCACCGATCTCGTGGAAGCCTGGGTCGCTCTGACAGCGGTGCTGCTGTTCGCCCTCGCGACCCCCGCCGCCGGCTGGCTCTGCGGCAACACCCTCGACTCCTCGCTGCGGGCCACCGTACGCGTCCAGCACGAGCAGCGGCATCGCACGACCGCCGTGGTCGTCGACCGCGCGGCCGACCAGCGCCGCAGCGCGTACGACGCGGAGTCACTCTCGAACCGCTCCCCGGGCACCCGCGTGACCGCCACGTGGTACGCGCCGGACGGCAGCGCGCGGACCGGTACGGTCTCCGCCCCGCTGCGCGATCCGCGCGCAGGCGACACGTTCAGTATGTGGACCGACCGGCGGACCGACAAGCAGCTACGGGGCCCGATGAACGCGACCAGCGCGCGCGTTCACGCGGTTCTGGCCGGATTCGGCGCGACGGCGCTGGCCGTCGGACTCGTGGAGGGCGCGCGGCGGTTGATCGTCTGGCGGCTCGTACAGCGGCGCTACCGGCGGCTCGACCGCGCCTGGGCGGCGGCCGGTCCCGACTGGGGACGTACCGGCGCGGGCAGTTGAGGCGATGCCTTCCCGGCAGCCGGGACGAGACCCTGGCCGTTCACGTCAACTCGGCGCCTCCGCGCGCGCTACGGTGGTGCCGCCCGGTCCGCCTTCGCGGCCGGGGTCCGGGGCCGGTACCCGGGACGGCAGAACACGCGCACACGCACGAGGTGGGGGCACAGCAGCGCCATGGCACAGGGCACGGTCCAGGTGACGCACACCGGAACATCGCGTTGGCGGCGCCGCACAGGCGAATACGCCTCCCTCGCCGCAGCCCTGGAGGCCGCCGGTGACGGCGACGTCCTCACGATCGCCCCGGGCACCTACCGGGAGAATCTCGTCGTCACGCGGGCGGTCACGCTGCGCGGCCCGGAGGGCTCGCTCGGCTCCGTACGCATCGCGCCCGCCGACGGGGTCCCGCTGACCGTGCGCGCCTCCGCCACCGTCCAGGACCTCCATGTGGAGGGGCAGGACTCGGCGGCTCCCGCGCTGCTCGTCGAGGACGGCACACCGGAGCTGTCGGATCTGCGGATCGTGACGCGTTCCGCGGCCGGCCTGGAGGTGCGCGGCGCGGCCCGCCCGACCGTCCGCCGCTGCACCGTCGACAATCCGGCGGGGGTCGGCATCGGCGTACTCGACGGAGCGGGCGGGGTGTTCGAGGACTGCGAGATCGTCGCCGCGGGACAGGCCGGAATCTCCGTGCGCGGCGGCGCGCATCCACGGCTGGAGCGCTGCCGGATCCACCATGCCTCGGGCTCGGGGCTGTCCGTCACCGGCGAGGGCAGCGGTCTGGAGGCGGTCGGCTGCGAGGTGTACGAGATCAAGGGCACCGGTGTGCAGATCGCGTCCCGGGCCGCGGCCCATCTCACCGACTCCTCCGTGCACCGCACCTCGGCGGACGGGATAACCCTGGACACCGACGCCGTACTGACCCTCTCCGACTGCGATATCCACGACATCCCGGAGAACGCCGTCGATCTGCGCTCCCGCTCGGTGCTGACGCTGACACGCTCGACGGTGCGCCGCTTCGGCCGCAACGGGCTCTCCGTCTGGGATCCGGGCACCCGCGTCGACGCCAACCAGTGCGAGATCCATGACAGTACGGGCGACTACCCGGCCGTCTGGGTCAGCGACGGCGCGACCGTCGTGCTCGACTCCTGCCGGGTGCACGATGTGCCCGACGCGCTCTTCGTCCTCGACCGCGGCTCGCGCGCCGATGTCGTGGACACCGATATCTCGCAGGTGCGCAACACGGCCGTGTCGGTGAGCGACGGGGCCACCGCGCAGCTCGACGACTGCCGGATCAGGGAGGTGTCCACCGGTGCCTGGTTCCGTGACCACGGCAGCGGCGGCACGCTCAACTCCTGCACCATCGACGGCGTCCAGACCGGGGTCATCGTCACCAAGGGCGCCGATCCCACCATCGAGCGCTGCACGGTCACCTCGCCCGCCGAGGCCGGATTCTATGTCTCGGCCGAGGGCCGCGGCACCTTCCACAGCTGCCGGGTGACGGGCAGCGGCGGCTACGGCTTCCATGTGATGGACGGCTGCCGTACGACGCTCACCCGGTGCCGTACGGAACGGTGCGCGCGCGGCGGGTACGACTTCGCGGAGGACGGGCCGACCGTCGAGGACTGCACCAGCGACGAGAGCGGTGTGCTGGTCCCGCCGACGCCGGCCCTGGAACCGTCGGCCGTGCTGACCGCGACCCAGTCCGCCGGACTCCTCGGCGCGGTCCCGGCGCAGAGCACGCAGAGCGCCACCGCCCGGCTCCTGGACACCGTCCCGGAGGCGACGACACCCGCCCGCGCCTCCGAGGCCGTCCTCGGCGAACTCGACTCGCTCGTCGGCCTCGACAGCGTCAAGCGCGAGGTCCGGGCGCTCACCGACATGATCGAGGTCGGCCGCCGCCGCAAGGAGGCGGGCCTCAAGGCGGCGTCCGTCCGCCGTCATCTCGTCTTCACCGGCTCCCCCGGCACCGGCAAGACGACGGTGGCCCGGCTGTACGGCGAGATCCTGCACTCCCTCGGAGTCCTGGAGCGCGGCCATCTCGTGGAGGTCTCCCGGGTCGACCTGGTGGGCGAGCACATCGGCTCGACCGCGATCCGTACGCAGGAGGCGTTCGACCGGGCGCGGGGCGGCGTGCTCTTCATCGACGAGGCCTACGCCCTCTCCCCCGAGGATTCGGGACGGGACTTCGGCAAGGAGGCGATCGACACGCTGGTGAAGCTGATGGAGGACCACCGGGACGCGGTGGTCGTGATCGTCGCCGGGTACACCGCCGAGATGGAGCGGTTCCTGACGGTCAACCCCGGGGTCGCGTCGCGCTTCTCACGGACCATCACCTTCAGCGACTACGTGCCCGAGGAACTGCTGCGGATCGTGGAACAGCAGTCGGAGGAGCAGGAGTACCGGCTGGGCGAGGGCACGGCCGAGGCGCTGCTCAAGTACTTCACGGCGCTGCCCAAGGGGCCCGCCTTCGGCAACGGCCGTACCGCGCGCCAGACGTTCGAGTCGATGGTGGAGCGGCACGCGGGCCGGGTCGCCCAGCTGCCGGAGACCAGCACGGACGACCTGACCCTGCTCTACGCGGACGATCTGCCCGAGCTGCCCTGACTCTCGGGCGCCCGTTCGCCCCGCTGTGTGGGAAGCGCCGCCGGGGGCAGCCGGTCGAGCAGCGCGGCCCGTTCCTCCGCGAAGACCGGGTCCGCCTGGTAGTCGGAGTGGCCGAGGATCGGCTCGGGCAGCGGATGGAGCACCGTACGGCTGTAGGCGAGCGGATCCCTCAGCGGCCCGCGGTCCACCTCCGGGCGGTCGCCGTCCTCGGGAACCCGCACCGGCCCGCCGATCGGATCGGTGGACCGCCACAGATTGCGCCAGCAGTGCACCTCTTTGCTCAGCTGCCCCAGCTGTTCGGCGCCGAAGTACGCGGGGAACCAGCGGCCGTACAGCCGCTCCAGCGGTGAGCCGTACGTCAGCAGCGCCACCCGGTGACGGGTCGCGGACCGCAGCTGCCAGACGGCCGCGGCGGCCAGCACACTGCCCTGGGAATGGCCGGACAGGACGAGTCTGCCGCCCGTGCGACCGGTCCAGGAGACGATCCGCCAGGTGAGGTCGGGGACCGCCCGCTCGGCATAGCAGGGCGGCGCGAAGGGGTGGGCCGCGCGCGGCCAGAACGTACCCACGTCCCAGAGGATGCCGATGGTGCGCCGGGCGGAGGCGTCGCGGTAGGCGCGCCGGCCCCAGGTGACGAAGAGCAGGAAGCCCAGGCCGACCAGCCAGGAGCCGATCGACTGCGCGGTGTCGGCCACGGACTCGACGAAGGAGTCGGTGCCTTCCGCGGCCTCCCCCGGCACCTGTCCGCTCAGCCAGGACCCGGCGACCGCGCCCGCGCCGAGCAGCAGGGAGGCCCCGGAGACGACTCCGACGAGCCGGGGCGCGTAGTCGGTCAGCGCGGCCCTGGCCCGCGCGCCCGCCACCTGGCGGGTACGGAGGGGGTCCGCCGTCTCCTTCTCGTACTCCCGCTCGATCAGCGGGGCCAGCCCGCGGGCGGCCCGTATCGTACGGACGCCGAGGACGGCGACCGGGATCAGCAGCAGCACGAGCAGCACGGGAATGACCGAGGCCTGCCAGCTCAGCAGCACCGGCGGGCCCACGATCGCGCCTTCGCCCATCCCGGGGGTGGCGTCCCCGTCGAGCCAGTCGGCGACGCGCTGGGCGACGCCGCCGGTCATCACTCCGCCCAGGGCGCAGGCGAGCATCGCGACGGCGGGCCCGCCGAGGCCGCGCATCGCGATCCGAGGATGCGGCGCCCGGCGGTGCAGGACCTGGGCCGTGACGACGAGCACGACGACCAGGGCGATCTGTGCCAGCGCGAGCACCAGGAACGTCGGATTGCCGGGGAGCCCGCCGGCGGAGACCCAGCCGGGCCTGGACCAGGCGGCGTGGACGACGGCCAGCACGAGCAGACTGAGCGCGGAGCCGGGCAGGGCGCTGATCAGCAGCTTGTCGAGGGAGCCGTCGCGCTTGCGCTCGCTGCGGCCCCGGCTGCACACGACCCAGAGCACAACGGCCGCGCATCCGGCCAGCGTTGCCTGGAGCAGCAGCCCGAGCGGGCCGAGCGGGCCGCCGTCGGCGCTCCGGTCGTGGTCGGTGGCGGCGGCCGTGAGCGCGGCGGCGATGGTGAGGAAGCCGGCGGCGGTGTGGGCGGCTCGGAGCCGGGCGACCAGCCGACGTCCGTACCAGAAGCCGGGGCGGCCGAGGGCGGGCCGTACCGTCACCGGGTCGTCGCTCGCGGCCCGGCTCTCGTCCGCGGCCCCGCTCCCGTCCGCGGCCCGGCCGGCGCCCGCCGCCCGCCCGTCGTCCGTGGCCCTGTCGTCGCCCGTGGCCCTGTCGTCGCCCGTGGCCCTGTCGTCGCCCGTGGCCGGCGCGCCTTCGGCGCCGGGCGCCTCGTGCGTGGCGGCCGGTTCGCCGGCGGCGGGCTCGCCCGTCGGCGGGCGCTGCGCCTCGTACGCGCTCCAGGTCCGGTTGGAGAGGTACCACAACAGCACCACCAGCGCGGCGGGCACCACGGCGGCGAGGGCCAGCCTGCGCCCCGGCTGCGACCACCAGCCATGCTGCTCGGGCGACAGGAAACCGAGCCAGGAGCGGTCCGCGACGCACCGCGCCGACCCGGCGCACTGCCACGCCGTCAGATCGAGCGCGACCTCGCAGGCCGCGGCGGTCAGCAGCACGGTGAGGGTGAGGGCCACGAGCCGTACCAGCACGCCGTACAGCCGCTGCGATCTGCCCAGGCCCTTCGTGGCCGGCCGCATCCAGTGCGCGAGGTTGACCACCATGAACGGGAGCAGCAGCAGCCACAGGGCCCGCGAGCCGTTGCCCGAGGTGAGATTGGACCAGCAGTACGCCTCGGGGACCGGCCGGCCCTCGTAGCGCTCGGGGTGGAGCTCGGCGTCCACGTCGTCCGTGCGCCGGTACACGGCGGCCGTCTCGTCTCCGGTGATCCTGACCGTACGCGGATCGTCGAGCATCTTCTGCGGGGTGGCCCCGCCGACGCCGTGGACCAGAAGTTCGAGCGCGGTTCCGCCACTTCGCGGATCCGGATCCGGTGATTCTGGGGACACTTCGGTGGCTCGCTCTCGGAATGACTCGGTACGACGGCGGGGCCGCCCCGGCCCCCACTGAATCTCCCCTCCCCCCGCGTCCGTCAACCACCGGGGCGTGCGCCGGAACCGCGTGGCAGGATGAGGCCCCTGATGACCGAACACGACGACGCGGAAGGACCGGCCCTGCGGTGAGCGACAACCAGAATCTTCTCGCGGAGCAGCGCCGTGCCCTGATCCTGGACGAGGTGCGCAGGCGCGGCGGGGTCCGGGTCAATGAGCTGACGCGCAGGCTCAGCGTCTCCGACATGACCGTGCGCCGGGACCTGGACGCGCTGTCGCGCCAGGGTGTCATCGAGAAGGTGCACGGCGGCGCGGTGCCGGTGGTCGAGGCCAGTACGCACGAACCGGGCTTCGAGGCGAAGTCGGCGCTGGAGCTGAGCGCCAAGGAGGACATCGCGCGGGCGGCGGCGGCCATGGCGGTGCCCGGCAGCGCCATCGCGCTGTCCGGCGGTACGACCACCTACGCCCTGGCCCACCATCTGCTGGACGTACCGGATCTGACCGTGGTGACCAACTCGACGCGGGTCGCCGATGTGTTCCACACGGGCCAGCGGGCCACCGGGGGCGCGGGCGGCCAGCGGCCGGGGGCGGCGATGGTGGTGCTCACCGGAGGGGTCCGTACGCCGTCGGACTCACTGGTCGGCCCGGTGGCGGACCAGGCGATCCGCTCGCTCCACTTCGATGTGCTCTTCCTCGGGGTGCACGGCATCTCGGCCGAGGCCGGTCTGTCCACCCCGAACCTCGGCGAGGCGGAGACCAACCGGCACTTCGTACGGTCCGCGCGCCGGGTGGTGGTCGTCGCCGACCACACCAAGTGGGGGACGGTGGGGCTGAGTTCCTTCGCGACGCTGGACCAGGTCGACACGCTGGTGACGGACTCGGGACTGTCCGCGGCGGCCCGTGAGGAGATCGCCGAGTACCTGCCGGGGCTGGTGGTGGCGGGCGGGCCGGAGGGGCCGGGAGAGCCGCTGGAGGGCGAGTCGCCGGGGCGGGCCGCCGTACCGCGGCAGGACGACTAGCGCGCTCGCCCGCACCCGGATGCCTCGGGTGGGGTGGGGCGTGCGACACCGGGTGGGGCGCGCGGCTCGGGTACGGCGCGCGGCTTACGATCGCCGGGTGAGCGCCTTCCGTATCGACCGCACCTCACCGCTGTCCGCCGACGAGGTCTGGCGCCGGCTCACCGACTGGCCGGCCCACGCGCACCAGGTGCCGCTGACGCGGATCTCCGTCCTGACCCCGGGCCCCACCCGCACCGGAACCGTCTTCGTCGCCCGCACCGGACTCGGCCGCGCCGCGTTCGACGACCCGATGGAGGTCGTCCGCTGGCAGCCGCCCGCGCCGGGCGTCCCCGGCCTCTGCCGACTGGAGAAGCGCGGCCGGGCCATGACGGGCTGGGCCGAGATCCACGTACGGGAAGTGTCCGGCGCGACGCTGGTGCGCTGGGAGGAGGAGCTGCGGATCGGTCCGCTGCCGAGGCCGCTCGACCCGCTGACCGCGCGTGCCGGAAGGGTGGTGTTCGGGCGGGCCGTTGACCGGCTGCTGCGTGGCTGAGGGCATGCCCACGCGGCGCGGCGGCGGCCGGGGGCGCGTCAACTGCCGTCCCGCGGGCCGGACATGATCACTCCGCTGTGACCTTCGCCCCCTTCGCTCGTTTGGCCTGTTGAGCAGCGTCGAGCGACGACGCGACGACGCGTCAGTACATGCGGAAGGGCACCGTCCCCATGCCGAGCCACCGACAGCCGACCGACAACGCCACAACGGGCCCGCGTCCCGGCGTCAACGACGCCGAGGCCGCCCTCGTCGAGCACTACCCGCGGCTGGTCCGGCTGGCCTATCTCACTCTCCCTCCCACGCTGGGCCGCCACCGACGCGTCCTCACCGCGCATGCCACCGTCCAGCATGTGCTGCCGGCCGCGCGCAAGGGCGACCCGCGGGCGCGGGTGCCGGGGCAGCGCACGCCGAGCGGCTCCGCCTACGCCTGGCTACGGGGTCAGGTGCTGCGCGCCGCGCTCACCCATGACCAGCCGTCGTCCTGGTGGCGGGTGTTCGCCGCCCGGCCGCGGGCCGGCCTGCCGCTCGTCGTGGGGCTGCGGCTCTTCCCCCGGGCCGGCGGCACCGACGAACTCGCCCTGGACCAGGCCCTGTCCACGGTCAGCGCGCCCGCGCGTGCCGCGCTCGCCCTGCGCGTGCTTGAGGGCCTGTCCGAGCAGGCGGTGCGCGCTCTGCTGGAGGACGCCGGGGTGGCGGACCCGGCCGCCGCGGTGCGTACGGCGGAACGGCTCGCCGCCCATCGGGAGGGCCGGGCCGGAAAGCTGCTCGCCACCGCGGAGTTCGACCCCTGTACGGTGCAGACCCGGCCGACCGATCTGCTCCGGCGCAGACAGCGGTCCAGGATCGCGGCGGCGGCCGTCGCGATCGCGCTGGCCGGGGCGGTGCTGGCGGTGTCCCTGCCCGAGGACGGCCCTCCGGAGCAGTCCCTCGCGGGAGTTCGCGCGGACGGCTCCCTCTACGGTCCGGCCGGTACGGCCGCGCTCGCCCGCGCGCTCGACCCGGCCCTGCTGGAACGCGCGCCACGGGACGCGTGGGCCGGCACCTCGCGGATCGACTTCTCCGTCTGGCCCGCCAGAGGCGGCCGTACCGACGACACCGCGCTGCTGAAGCGCGCGCTGCGCGTCTGGGGCGGACCTGGGCCCGCCGTCAGGGTCTCCGCCACCACCGGCACCGGTACGGCGCCGCCCACGCAGCCACCGCGTCTGCTGTACGCGGGCGACCTGGACGGGGCGGCGGTGGTCCTGCTCCACGACGGCCAGCGGATCGTCCGGTACGCGGAGCCGGTGTCGCCGCGGGTGCCGCTGCCGGAGCGGGGGCCACTGCGGCGGTCTCTGCCGGAGTCGGGGAACCAAGCGGGACCGGCGCCCGGCGGGGACACGCCGTCCCTGGCCTTCGCCCGTGCCGACCAGGCGGACATGACGACGGCCGCCGCGCTCGCGGTCAGCCGTACCCCGGACGGAGCCCGCTATCTGCTCGCCCCGTGGATCGCCGGGTCGGCCACCCGCGATCTGCTGGCGCCCGACGCCCCCGCCCGGAGCCTCGGCGTCTCCGCCGACGGCGTGACCGGCGCCGTACCGGCTCCGGCGGCCGGCGGTGACTGCGTGGCCTGGCCGGTGATGGTGCTCCGCACCTCGGAGAGGATCACCGAACGGCACTCGTTCCTCGTCACGGACCTCGGCGAACCCTCCCCGGCGCATCTCACCTACACCCCGCCGCCCGGCGGCACGCCCTCCCGCGGCCCCCGGGAGGCGACGAGCGGTCCGGCACTGCTCAGCTGGGCGCGTACCGCGTGCGCACTGCGTACGCTGCGCGGCTCCGGCGTACGGGCCGTCAACAACTGGGCGTTCGCCGAGCAGCCGCTGCCGGAATCGGCCGGGCGGTCCACCTGGGTCTGCACCCGGGCCGACACCTGGCGCGGCCCCGGCCGGATCCTGGTGCAGTTCCAGCGGCCCGCGTCCGTGGCGAACGCGCCGGGCACGGTGGTGGCCGAGGCCGTGAACACCGCGGCCTGCGGCAGGTACGGGCAGCACATCCTGGCGGGGACACGCTGGAAGTCGCCCTCGGGCAAGTGGTTCCTGCTCGCCGCGGGCAGCCGCGATGTCGCGCGGATCGAGGCCGTCGGCAGCGTACGGGCCGACACGAAGGCGACGACGCTGGCGGTTCGGGCGCCCCGGGAGGGTTCCGTACGGCTGTCGGCGCGGCTCACCGGTGGGGGCGGCCTCCGGGCGGTCGGCTGAGGAACCCGGAGCCTGCCCTCCGCAGCGCCGGCCCCTCCGCCCGTCAGTCCGCCACCCCGCGGTCCGCCGGCCCGTCACCCCGTCCGCCACGTCAGCCAGTCCGCCGGTCAGTCCGTCAGTCCGGCCAGACTCCGTTCTCCAGGAAGCGGTCGAGCGTCTCCGTGTACGGCGCGATGTCCAGTCCCTGTCCGGCCAGCCAGGCGTCCGAGTAGTACTTGTCGAGGTAGCGGTCGCCCGGATCGCAGAGGAGCGTGACCACACTCCCCTTGCGCCCCTCGGCCACCATCTCCGCGACGATCTTCAGCGCGCTCCACAGTCCGGTGCCGGTGGAACCGCCCGCCTTGCGTCCGATGGCCCGCTCCAGGGCGCGCACGGCGGCCACACTCGCCGCGTCGGGCACCTTCATCATCCGGTCGATGGCGCCGGGCACGAAGCTCGGTTCCATCCGTGGCCGGCCGATGCCCTCGATCCGCGAGCCGCGCTCGCTGCACGCCTGTGCGTCGTGCCGGGTCCAGCCGTCGAAGAAACAGGAGTTCTCCGGGTCGGGGACACAGATCCGGGTGTCGAACTGCATGTAGTGGACGTAGCGCGCGATGGTCGCGGAGGTGCCGCCGGTGCCGGCCGTGGCGACGATCCACGCGGGCACCGGATAGCGCTCAAGCCTCAGCTGCTGGTAGATCGATTCGGCGATGTTGTTGTTGCCGCGCCAGTCGGTGGCGCGCTCGGCGTAGGTGAACTGGTCCATGTAGTGGCCGCCGGTCCTGGCCGCCAACTGGGCCGATTCCTCGTACAGTTTCCGCGAGTCGTCCACGAAGTGGCAGCGCCCGCCGTGGAATTCGATGAGCCTGCACTTCTCCGCGCTGGTGGTACGCGGCATCACGGCGATGAACGGCACCCCGATCAGCTTCGCGAAGTACGCCTCGGACACGGCCGTCGAGCCGCTGGACGCCTCGATCACCGGTGCGCCGGGCCTGATCCACCCGTTGCACAGCCCGTAGAGGAAGAGCGAGCGGGCGAGCCGGTGCTTGAGACTGCCGGTCGGATGGGTCGACTCGTCCTTCAGATACAGATCGATTCCCCACCGCTCGGGCAGCGGGAAGAGCAACAGGTGTGTGTCGGCGGAGCGGTTGGCGTCTGCCTGGACCTTCCGTACGGCTTCTTTGAGCCATGCACGGTAGGCGGGATCGCTACGGTCCACGTCGACGGTCGCCATCGCCCGGCCGTCCGTGGGCGTCATCATCCTGTCCGTGGCCGCCGCCGTCCCGTCCGTGGCCGCCGCCGTCCGGTCCGTACCGGATCCGTCTCGTCCAGTCATGCGCGCCGTTCCTCGTCCCTCGAACCGGCCCCCGTCCCCTAACGGTACCGCCACCACCTGCGCAAACATTGACTTTGGGCAGCCATAGGAATCGCTTCTGGACCCCGCCGGAAACGCGCTCTGGTGCCTGCCCGCATACTTGTGCACACTGCCTTGAGGGGACTCTTGAGGGGACTTGAGGGGAACGGGCACGGGGAACGGTACGGAGGGGGCTGAAGAGCTATGGCTGAGCCGGAGTTCAGCGCGCGCGGGGTACGGATCGAGCGGTGGCCCCGCTCACTCACCAGGGCGGGCCAGGTCCTGATCCAGGACGGCAGGCTGGCCCTGCTGACCAGCTACGGCCGGGTGATCGACAGCGCGCCCCTGCGGGCCGTGCGTACGGCCAAGCCGTGGTTCGCGGGCAGCGGCAGTACGGTCGCCACCCTGAACGGGATCCGCTACCGGCTGACCATGGGCCAGCGTGGCCGGAGGCCCGACGCGACGGCGCTCGCCGGGCGCTTCATGGACACCGTCAGCAGGGCGAGCCACACCAAGACCTGAGCCGTCGGGCGCGCCGCGCCGACCCCGCCCGAAACATGTCCGGAATTCTTCCGGAATTAGCCGGAAACCTGCCACGAACGGCGGTCCGGTCTGCCCGAGTTGCGAAGCCGAGCCCCTGGGTTCACTCTGATCTCACATCACTCAGGGTTAACCGGCGGTGACGTTGTGATCCAGCCCCGCCGGGCGGGATCAGCAACGCGCCAGTTGCTGGATCCGATCTTCGTCTTCTTCCGGACCTCTTTTCGGGGAGTCGTGGCCGTGATCAGCCAGCCCAGCAGGCACTGCACGGTGGAGCTCCACGCCCTGCCGTCGCGGATCGGACAGGTCCGCAGAATAATCTCGGCGCAATTGCGCTATTGGCATCTCGATCCCTTGATCGACTACGCGGCGCTCGGTGTCACCGAGCTGCTCACCAACGTGCACCGGCACGCACAGCCGGACAAACGGTGCACGGTCGATATCGAGCTTCTGCTCGAACGGCTCATGGTCTCGGTCAGCGACCACGATCCGCGCCTCCCCACGGTCCGCGACGCGAGTCTTTTCGATACCGGCGGCCGCGGTCTCGCCCTGATCGCGGCGGTGAGCGAGAGCTGGGGCATACGGGCCCGGGGGGACACGGGGAAGAGCATATGGTTCACCCTCACCGCACCGCCCGCGGCGCTCGCCCTGCCCCTGCGCCCGGTGTACGGCGCGACGACGGACGGGCCCTTTCCCGGCGCCGAGTTCGGCGCCATGGCCAGGGAGCACGGGCACGCCTCGGCCAGGTCGGCCGTGATCAGCTGACCCGGACAACACCGCCGGCGGCGTTCCGGCGAAAGCACCGCTCCCCGGACCGCGGGCAGCGCTCCCCGAACCGAAAGCACCGCCTCCCGAACCGAAGGCAGCGCCTCCCGAACCACCCGAACGGCCTCCGGTCAGGGGGCCAGCGCGCCGAGCGGATCGTCCAGCACCGGCTGCCACGCCACCTCGGCCGCGCCCACCAGGCTGTTGTGGTCCAGGGTGCAGGGCAGGATGGGTACGCCACCACTGCGGCCCCACAGGCTGCGGTCCGCGACGACGGCGCGCAGCCGTTCCGGGTCGGCGTCGAGCAGTTCCCGGTGGAGGCCGCCCAGGATGATGCGGTCGGGGTTGAGGATATTGACCAGCCCCGCGAGCCCGAGCCCGAGACGGTCGATCAGTTCCTCGGTGGCTCGTCGTACGGCGGGATCCGCGTGCTCCGTGCGGAGCAGGTCGCGAGCCTGCTGGAGCAGCGAGACCTCGGGGCCGGGGGCGCGGCCGGCCGCGGTGAGGAAGGCGAGCGGGTCGGCCTCGACATCGAGACATCCCTTGCTGCCGCAGTAGCAGGGGCGGCCCTCCGGGTTGACCGTGAGATGGCCGACTTCCAGGGCGAGGCCCGCGCTGCCGGTGTGCAGCCTGCCGTCGAGCACCAACGCGCCGCCGACCCCCCGGTGTCCGGTGGCGACGCAGAGCAGATGCTGGGCGCCGCGTCCCGCGCCGTGCCGGTGCTCGGCGAGCGCGGCGAGGTTGACGTCGTTGCCGGTGAACGCCGGGCCCTCGATGCCCGCCGCCCGTACCCGCTCGGCGAAGATCTCCCGCACCGGCGCCCCGGCGGGCCAGGCGAGATGCAGGGGGTTGAGCGCCGTGCCCTCCGGCTCGGCGACGGCCGACGGTACGGCGAGGCCCGCGCCGACGCAGCGCAGCCCGGTGGTCCGCAGCAGCCCCGCCCCGGCCTCGACGACCTCCCCGAGGATCTGCGCCGGATCCGCGGTGACCGTACCGCGCACGGGAGCGGTGGCGACGATCCGGCCACCGAGCCCGACCAACGCGGCCCGGAAGCCGTCCGCGTGGACCTGTGCGGCGAGCGCGACGGGCCCCTTGTCGTCGACGGACAGCCGGTGCGAGGGCCTGCCCTGGGAACCGGCGCCGGCGCCGGGACGCGAGTCGACCCGGATCAGGCCGAGGGCCTCCAGCTCCGCGGCGACCGCGCCCGCGGTGGCGCGGGTGACCCCCAGCTCCGCGGTCAGCACCGCGCGGGTGGGCGCACGGCCGGTGTGCACCAGTTCCAGTGCCGGACCGAGTGCGCCGCGGCCTCTCTCCAGCCTCGTCCGGGCGGTCGTCCCCTTGCCGTTCATGGGGGCGAGTCTCCCATGATCCGCGACCGACGCGGACGGCCCGTCGGGCGCTGCCCGATGGCTCACGGAACGCCGCCGACGGCTTGTGGGGACGGGCCACGGCCTCTACTCTCGTTTTGTGCCGCAAATGAACAAAGTGGGGACGGCCCTCTTGGGAGGACCCGCCGGAGAACCCGGCTCCCGGTCCTCGCTCTCCCGCCTCCGCATCGCGCTGACCGTGTTCTTCGCCCTCGACGGTTTCATGTTCGCCGGCTGGGTGGTCCGTATCCCGGCCATCAAGGAGCAGACCGGGGCCTCGGCGAGCGCCCTCGGACTCGCACTGCTCGGCGTCTCCGCGGGCGCCGTCGTGACGATGGTGTTCACCGGCCGGCTGTGCCGTCGCTTCGGCAGCCATCCGGTGACGGTGGTGTGCACCGTACTGCTCTCGCTGAGTATCGTGCTGCCGCCGCAGACGCACTCGGCCCTGACGCTCGGGCTGGTGCTGCTGGTCTTCGGCGCCGCGTACGGCGGGCTGAACGTCGCGATGAACAGCGCGGCCGTCGATCTCGTGGCCGCCCTGCGGCGCCCGGTCATCTCCAGCTTCCACGCCGCGTTCAGCCTCGGCGGCATGATCGGGGCGGGGCTGGGCGGGCTGGTCGCGGGCGGCCTCTCCCCCGCCGTCCATCTCTCGCTCCTGACCGGCGTCGGTCTGCTCGTCACCGCCGTCACCGGCCCCGCGCTGCTCCGGCACCCCGCGCCCGTCCCGGAGGGAACGGAGCGCGAGGCGAAGGGGACCACGAAGGGGACGGCGGCGGTACCGCGGCGGCTCGACGGACGCACCCGGCGCCTGGTCCTCCTCTTCGGTGTGATCGCCCTGTGCACGGCCTACGGCGAGGGCGCGATGGCCGACTGGAGCGCGCTCCATCTCACCCAGGACCTGGACGCCACCCCCGGTCTGGCGGCGGCCGGTTACTCGCTCTTCGCCCTGGCCATGACGGCGGGACGACTGTCCGGTACGGCCCTGCTGGAGCGCC
Organism: Streptomyces sp. NPDC039430; assembly: GCF_055639435.1. Classification (NCBI taxonomy): domain Bacteria; kingdom Bacillati; phylum Actinomycetota; class Actinomycetes; order Kitasatosporales; family Streptomycetaceae; genus Streptomyces; species Streptomyces sp. NPDC039430. Next base: position 413,815 of record NZ_JBVKAK010000006.1, read on the forward strand.
TCGGCCAGACCCGGGCCCTGGTCGCGGGCGGCGTCACGGCCGCGCTCGGCATGCTGGTCGGCGCCCTCGCGCCCACCGCCTGGGCGGCTCTGGCCGGCTTCGCCGTGGCCGGTCTCGGCCTCGCCAATATCTTCCCCGTGGCCATCGGCCGCGCCGGGGCGCTGGCGGGGCCCGGCGGGGTCGCCGCCGCCTCGACGCTGGGGTACGGCGGGATGCTGCTGGGGCCGCCCGCGATCGGTTTCCTTGCCGACTGGTTCACGCTGCCTCTCGCGCTGACCACGGTGGCCCTGCTGGCGGGCGCCGCCGCGCTCATCGGCTACTCCGCGCGGAACGCGTCGGCGGACCCCGCGGAGTCCCCGCGACGGGCCGAGTCCGCGCGACCGACGGAGTCCGCGCGACCGACGGGGTCCGCGCACCGGCCTGAGTGGGCACGCCCCACGGATGAGTAGCCGTACTCAGGCACATCCGTTCGGACCGAACCACCCTGGAGGGACCACCACTTCAGGGGAGAGACAGCAATGAACTCAGGACGGCTGACCGGACTCGCGCGGCTGACCTTCGGCAATCGCGCGTCGCAGATCTATCTCGGCCTGGTCGCCGCGGCGACGGTATTCGTCGCGGTCGACACCCTTCTCGTACAGCACCAGGACGCCTCGTTCGCCGGGGTGTGGCTGTTCTTCCTCGCCGCGCCGACCATCTTCGCGTTCTTCGTGGGCGGCGGGCTGCTGGGCGACGCGGTCGCGGAGTCCGCCGGATTCCTCTATCCCGCGCTGGTGCTCTCGGTACTCATCCAGGCGGCGGCGATCGGGGCGTTCATACGGCTGCTCCGTCACACGCAGGGGTCGGCGCATCCCCACGGGGTCTGACCGGTCCAACTGGCACAATGCGGGGCGTGGAGACCGCTGAACACCTCATCTGCCTTGCCCGCGACGGCCGTTCGCTGGCCGACGCGGCCGCCGAGGCCGGTACGGACGCGCCGGTGCCGACGTGTCCCGAGTGGCGGATCCGCGATCTGCTGCGGCACACGGGCACCGTCCACCGCTGGGCGACGGGCTTCGTGACGAACGGGCGGCTCACCCCCGGCCGCCCCGACGCCGAGCCGGATCTCGACGGGGACGCGCTCGTCGAGTGGTACCGGGAAGCACACGCTCTGCTGGTCGCGGCGCTGACCGAAGCGCCCGCCGGACTGGCCTGCTGGACCTTCCTGCCCGCGCCCTCACCGCTCGCGTTCTGGGCCCGGCGGCAGGCGCACGAGACAGCGGTCCACCGCGTGGACGCGCACTCCGCGCTCGGGTCCGTCCGGCACACGGCGGCCCCGCCGGTGGGTTCCGGCCTGGCGGCGGACGGCATCGGCGAACTGCTCACCGGCTTCCACGGCCGCGAGCGGAGCCGGGTGCGGTCCGACGCACCGCGGGTACTGCGCGTACGGACGACGGACACGGACGACGTCTGGACGGTACGGATCTCCGCCGGTCCTCCGCGTACCGAACGCACCGCTGAGGGCCCCGCGGACTGCGAACTGGCCGGTCCCGCCGAGCGGCTCTATCTGACGCTCTGGAACCGGCTGCCGCTGGACGCCGTCACCCTCACCGGCGATCCGCAAACCGCCAGGCTCTGGCGCGAGACGTCCGCCGTCTGACCGCGCCCCTTCCCCGGGTGGCGCCTTGCCCCGGGCCATGGGCGAGGCCAGACTCGGGCCATGGGGAAACGGATCGCGGGGACCACGCGCGGCGACGCCGAACGGGACGCCGTCACGGTCGAGATCGGCTTCGCCGTGCTGACGGGCGCGCTCGCGGCGGCGCTGGTGTACGGCGTCATCGCGGCACCAGCGTGGTACTTCGACCTGCCCGACGCGCTCCGGAGCGTCGCCGCCGTCGCCGCGTGTCTCGCGTTCGCGGCGCGCGTCGTCCGGGTCCTGTGGCGCTTCCCGCGCCCCGGTCGGGGCCCGACGGGACGGCTCCGGGGGCAACTCCCGGGACGGCGACCGGACACGCTCGCCGGTCAACCGAGCCAGCCGGGCCGTACCAGCCCCGACTCATAGGCGAGGACGACCAGCTGGGCCCGGTCGCGGGCGCCCAGCTTCACCATCGTCCTGCTGACATGCGTCTTGGCTGTGAGCGGGCTGACGACCAGCCTGCGGGCGATCTCCTCGTTGGAGAGTCCGATCCCGACCAGGGCCATCACCTCCCGCTCCCGCTCGGTGAGTACCGCCAGTTCCGCGAGGCCCGTCGGCGCCTTGGAGCGGGACGCGAACTCCGCGATGAGCCGGCGGGTGACCCCGGGGGACAGCAGCGCGTCCCCCTCCACCACCGCCCGCACCGCGCGCAGCAGTTCCTCCGGTTCGGTGTCCTTGACGAGAAAGCCGGAGGCGCCGGAGCGGATCGCCTCGAAGACGTACTCGTCGAGTTCGAAGGTGGTGAGCATGACCACCTTCACCTGGTCGAGCCGGCCGTCCTCGGTGATCCCGCGGGTCGCGGCGAGCCCGTCGAGCAGCGGCATCCGGATGTCCATCAGCACCACGTCGGGGCTCAGTTCACGCACCCGGCGCAGCGCCTCCTCGCCGTCCGCCGCCTCGCCCGCGACCTCGATGTCCGGCTGGGCGGCGAGCAGCGCGCGGAAGCCGGCGCGTACGAGCGACTGGTCGTCGGCGAGCAGTACACGGATCACGGTGTCTCCTTGGCGTTCAGGCCCGGCTCAGGCCCTGGGTGTTCAGGCCCAGCTGAGGCCGGTGTTCAGGCCCTGCTCAGGCCTTGGGTGTGCGAGCTCCGCCCGGGTCCCGGGTGTTCCGGGCCGGACCAGGCGTGTTCGGGGCGCTTCCGGACTCCGGGCGTTCAGTCCCCGGGGCGCAGCGGGAGCGTGGCCCGTACGCGGAAACCGCCGTCCGGACGCGGACCGGCCTCGATCGTGCCACCGAGCGCGGCGGCCCGCTCGCGCATACCGACCAGACCGTTGCCGCCGCCGCCCGTGTCGCCGCCGGTGGCCGGACCCGCGTCGTCTATCCGCAGCTCCAGCAGCTCGGGCGCGTAGCCGAGGCCGATCTCGGCCGTACGGGACCCGGAGTGGCGCACCACGTTGGTCAACGCCTCCTGGATGATCCGGAAGGCGGCCAGATCGATGCCGGGCGGCAGCGCCGCCCGTTCCCCGTCCCGTCGGATGCCGACGGCCAGTCCGGCGCTCGCGGCCTGTTCGACCAGTTCGGGCAGCCGGTCGAGGCCCGGGGCGGGGGCGCGCGGGGCGTCGCCGGGCGTTCTGAGGGTGTCGAGGACCTGCCGTACCTCGCCGAGTGCCTCCTTGCTCGCCGCCTTGATCGTGGTGAGCGCGGTGCGGGCCTGCTCGGGATCGGAGTCGAGCAGGGCGAGCCCCACGCCCGCCTGGACGTTGATGACCGAGATGGAGTGGGCCAGTACGTCGTGCAGCTCGCGGGCGATCCGCAGCCGCTCCTCGTTCTCCCGCCGCTTCTTCGCCACCGCGCGCTCGGCGCCCTCCCTGGCCCACTGCTCGCGGCGCACCCGGACGAGTTCTGAGGCCGCGCAGAGGGCGAGCACGAAGGCCGCGATGACCAGTTGTTCTCCCCATGGCGCGGGCCTGTCGTGGGCCGGGGGCAGCCAGCGGTAGAGCCAGTGCACGATCAGCAGATGACCCGCCCAGAGCGTGCCGACCGCCCACCAGGCCGCCTGCCGGTGACCCATGACGATCGCGGCGAAGCAGGCGAGCGCGACGGTGACGAGGACGGGTCCGTACGGATAGCCGGCGGCGAAGTACGCGAGCGCGGTCGCCCAGACCCCGAAGACAACGACGACGGGGTGCTTCCGGCGGAACAGCAGCAGCGCGGGACCGGCGAGCAGCAGCAGCCGCGCGTAGCTGTCCAGGGGCTGCCGGTCGGGCTGGTCGGCGGCGGCGAAGGCGGTCCCCACCAGTACGAAGACGGCCAGGAAGAGGGTGGACGGCCAGGGCAGCCGGCCTCTTCTCCCGCCGGGGCGGCGGCCGGGACGGCGGCCCCCGGGCAGCCGGGACGGCGGTCCGTCCTGTCCCCGGGCAGGCCCGACGTACGGCCGACCGCCGCCGTACGGCCCGAGGCCGCGCACCCAGGGAGGGCCGCCGCGCCGGCAGTGGGGGCCGTAGGCGCCCCGGCTCCCTTCCCTCCACCGGTCCCGGCGGCTGTGCTGCTCTTCCATGGCGGTCACGCTAGACCCGTGGCGCGTTCCGGTCGTCAGCCGGGCGGGGTGACGCCCCGTACTCCCGGAGGAGTAGAGGAGGTACGAGTCGCCCCGGCGCACCGGCCCGTCAGGGCGTCAGGGTGTACGGGGGCGGTCCACCAGCCCGACCTCGTGCGCGATGCGCCGAGCGGCGTGGGCGAACAGTTCGCCGCGGACCTCGACCAGGCCGTTGAACTGGCCGAAGACCTCGAAGGAGATCAGTCCGAAGAGCTGGGCCCAGGCCGCGACGACCGCGGCCATCACCTCCGGGGGAAGGCCCGGCGCCAGTTGGGCCGCGAGCCGCCGGGCCTCCGGACGCAGATCTTCCGGTAGCGGCGGAAGCGCGATGCCGTCCGCGCGGTGGGCGTCGGCGGCGACGGAGATCAGCGCCAGCCCGACCCGGGACGCGGGCTCGATCGTCAGCTGGGGCGCCTGATAGCCGGGCACGGGCGATCCGTAGATCAGCGCGTACTCATGGGGATGGGCCAGGGCCCAGGCACGTACCGCCACGCAGACGGCGGTCCAGCGCCCGGGGGGACCGGCGGGGCCGGCGGCGGCGAGGGCCCGTTCGGCGGCCGAGCCGACCGCGTCGTAGGCGTCGATGATCAGCGCGGTCAGCAGCTCGTCGCGGCTGGGGAAGTACCGGTAGAGGGCGGACGAGACCATGCCCAGTTCGCGGGCGACGGCGCGCAGCGAGAGCTTCGCCGCGCCCTCGGCCGCGAGCTGTCTGCGCGCCTCGTCCTTGATGGCCGCCGTGACTTCGGTGCGGGCCCGTTCCCTGGCTCCCCGGATGGTCGTCATTCGGAGCAGTGTAATGCGTTCGGAGCACCGACCAAAAGAGAGAGCACTGCTCTTGCTTTAGGGCGCCGCCGGATGCACACTGCTCTCAAGCGAGAGCAGTGCTCTCGCAACGCATCAACGCTCTCCCCGCCCCACCCTCATCTCACACCCCGGAGATTCGCCGTGTCGCAGCAGCCGCACTACCTCAAGGCCAGCCCGTTCACCGTCCGGATGAACGGCTTCATCGGCCGGCTCGCCCGGCACGGCGTGAGCCTCCTCGGCTCGGCCGAACTGTCCGTACGCGGTCGCACGAGCGGCCGGATTCAGCGCATCCCCGTCAACCCGCACGCCTACGGGGGCGATCAGTACCTGGTCTCCGCCCGCGGCCACTCGCAGTGGGTACGCAATATGCGCGCCGCGGGCGCCGGTGAACTGCGCGTCGGCCGCAAGGTCAGGTCGTTCACCGCGACGGAGATCCCCGACAGCGAGAAGCTCCCGATCCTGCGTTCCTATCTGGAGCGCTGGGGCTGGGAGGTCAACCAGTACTTCCAGGGAGTCACCGCGAAGTCCTCCGACGCGGAGATCATCGCGGCGGCCCCCGACCACCCGGTCTTCCTGATCACGACGGATTCCTGATCACGACGGCCCCCGGCCCGGACGCCCAGGACACGGACACGTCCGCCCCCAGGCCATACGCCCCGGTCCGGCCGCCCCGGTCCGGCCGCTCAGGGCCGGCCGCCCCGGGCCGGCCGCTCAGGAAACGTCGCTCACTCCCGGGCGCCCGCCTCCGGCGCACCCGTCACTCCCGCCGCACCGGGCTCCGGCGTCCCGCCGTCCGGCGTCCCGGTCCCCGTCTGCGGCTGCCTGCGGTCCAGCAGATCCAGCGCGCGGCGGGCCAGCGGATGGGTCCGTACGGCACCGGCCAGTGTCGTCGAACCGCGGGTGATGTCCGCGAACATGTTCCATGCCGGGCGCAGCCCCGTGATCGCCGCGTGCAGCAGTCCCGGCCTGCGCTCGAAGATGGCCAGCATCCGCCGGCCGACGCCCATCTCCACGCCGAGCCCGGCCTTGATGGCGAACGCGTAGTTCAGCGCCTGGCGGCGGGCGTCCACGGCGTCGTGCGACTCCGAGATCCGTACCGCCCACTCCCCCGCGAGCCGCCCGGAGCGCAGGGCGAAGGAAATCCCCTCCCTGGTCCACGGTTCGAGGAGCCCCGCCGCGTCCCCGCAGACCAGCACCCGGCCGCGCGACAGCGGTGAGTCCTCGCTACGGCACCGGGTCAGATGTCCGGACGAGACCGCCGGTTCGAAGCCGGCGAGCCCGAGCCGGGCGATGAAGTCCTCCAGATAGCGCTTGGTGGCGGCGCCCTCGCCGCGCGCCGAGATCACGCCGACGGTGAGCGTGTCGCCCTTCGGGAACACCCAGCCGTAACTCCCGGGCAGCGGGCCCCAGTCGATGAGCACCCGCCCGGCCCAGTCCTCGGCGACCGTCGGCGGTACCGGGATCTCGGCCTCAAGCCCCAGATCCACCTGGTCCAGCTTCACCCCGACATGGGCGCCTATCCGGCTGGCACTGCCGTCCGCGCCGACCACGGCCCGCGCCAGCAGCGTCTCGCCGTCCGACAGGACGACGGCGACCGTACGGCGGTCGGGCACGGCCGGGCCGTGCTGCTCGACGCGCGAGACCGTCACGCCGGTGCGGAGCACCGCGCCCGCCTTCTGCGCGTGCTCCACCAGACTCGCGTCGAACTCCGGGCGGTTGATGAGCCCGAAGAGCATGCGCTTGGAGCGGCGCGTACGGGCGAGCTTGCCGTTCAGGGAGAAGGTCACCGCGTGCACGCGGTCCCGGAACGGCAACTCGAAGCCCGGCGGCAGCGCGTCGCGCGAGGGCCCGATGATCCCGCCCCCACAGGTCTTGTAGCGGGGCAACTCGGCTTTCTCCACCAGCAGCACCTGACGGCCCGCGACCGCCGCCGCGTATGCCGCGGAGGCCCCCGCCGGCCCTGCGCCGACCACGACGACATCCCACACCCGCTCGTCGTGCTCGCTTCCGGCGTCTGCGTTCTCGCTGCTCACGATGTGCTTCTGCTCCTGATCCGACCGGTGGCCCCTGCTGTCGAACGGCATCCTACGGCGCTGGCTCGGTGAACCCGCTGTGGGAGGATCGGCAGAGACTTCGACGTAACACCCGACTGAGACAACGTCGTACCCACCAGGAGCGTGCCCATGACCGCGAATCCGATCGCCGAGACCGTAGCGTCGCTGATGCCCCGTGCCCGTACGGAGCTCGCGGAGCTGGTGTCCTTCAGGTCGGTGGCGGATCCCGCGGTGTTCCCCAGGAGCGAGTGCGAGGCCGCCGCGCGCTGGGTCGCCGACGCGCTGCGTACGGAGGGGTTCCAGGAGGTCTCGGTCCTCGACACCCCTGACGGCACCCAGTCCGTCCACGGCCTGCTGGCGGGCCCCGAGGGCGCGCCCACGGTGCTGCTCTACGCCCACTACGACGTGCAGCCGCCCCTGGACGAGGACGCCTGGGTGACACCGCCCTTCGAGCTTACCGAGCGCGACGGCCGCTGGTACGGACGCGGGGCGGCCGACTGCAAGGGCGGCTTCCTGATGCATCTGCTGGCCCTGCGCGCGCTCAAGGCGAACGGCGGGGTGCCGGTCAACGTCAAGGTGATCGTGGAGGGTTCGGAGGAGCAGGGCACCGGCGGTCTCGAACGGTACGCGGAGGCCCACCCGGAGCTGCTGGCCGCCGACGCCGTCGTCGTCGGCGACACCGGTAATTTCCGGCTGGGCCTGCCGACGGTCACGGCCACACTGCGCGGCATGACGATGGTCCGGGTCTCCGTCGACACCCTCGAAGGCAACCTGCACTCGGGCCAGTTCGGCGGGGCCGCGCCCGACGCGCTCGCCGCCCTCATCAGGGTCCTCGACTCCCTGCGCGCCGAGGACGGCTCCACCACCGTGGAAGGGCTGCCCTCGGACGCCGTCTGGGACGGACTGGCCTACGACGAGGCCGACTTCCGCGAGGACGCCAAGGTGCTCGACGGTGTCGGTCTGATCGGCGAGGGCACGGTCTCCGACCGGATCTGGGCCCGCCCGGCCGTGACCGTACTGGGCATCGACTGCCCGCCCGTGGTGGGCGCCACCCCGTCGATCCAGGCGAGCGCGCGGGCGACGGTCAGCCTGCGGGTGCCGCCGGGCCAGGACGCCGCCGAGGCGACCGGACTGCTGATCTCCCACATCGAGAAGCACACGCCGTGGGGCGCGCGGGTCGCGGTGGAACAGGTCGGCCAGGGGCAGCCGTTCCGCGCGGACACCTCCAGCCCCGCGTACACCGCGATGGCCGACGCGATGCGCGTGGCGTACCCCGGCCAGGAGATGCAGACTTCTGGAATGGGCGGCTCCATCCCGCTCTGCAACACACTGGCCGAGCTGTATCCGCACGCGGAGATCCTGCTGATCGGGCTGAGCGAGCCGGAGGCGCAGATCCACGCGGTGAACGAGAGCGTCTCCCCCGAAGAGCTGGAACGCCTGTCGGTCTCCGAGGCCCTGTTCCTGGTCAACTACGCGCGGTCCAAGCGGGCCTGACGACGCTTGAGGGGACCGGCGCCGGCCGGGGCCGCCCCGGAGTGGCCCCCGGAACGGCCGCCGCGCCGCTCCGGAGCTGCCCTCGGGTCCGCTCCGGAGCGGACCCGAGGGCCTCTGGGGGCGCCGTCAGCCCACGGGGATCCCGTCCTCCAGGTTGAGTACGGTCCCGCGCTCCCTGGCCCGCAGAGCCCAGCGCAGCCGTGCGTAACGGGCGGGCGGCAGCAGCCGTCCGGCCTCCTCCTCGCCGACGAAACGCCAGCCCCGCAGCTCGGGCCCCGGCAGCAGCAGTTGTCCGGCGAGGTGCGCGGGGAGCAGACCGCCGTCGAAGAGCAGCCGCAGGCCGCCGTACCCCGGCGGCCTCGGCGGCTCCCAGTCGACGACCAGCAGTCGGGGCACCTCGGTGAGTTCTATGCCGATCTCCTCGGCGACCTCACGTATCCCGGCGCGGGCGGGCGCCTCACCGGCCTCCACCACTCCGCCGGGGAACTCCCAGCCGGGCTTGTACGTGGGATCGACGAGGAGGACCCGGTCCTGCTCGTCGAAGAGCAGGACGCCCGCCGCGACGGTCTCGGCGGTCGGCTCGGGCGTCTGCACGATCTCGCAGAGGCCCGCCGTGCCGGTCCGTACCGCCTCCGCGAGACAGACGGCGGTCTCGCGGGCCGTGAGACCGGAGTTGTCGATCACGAGGGCGTCGCCGGTGAGCCAGCCGAGCGCCGCGTGGTAGGGCTCGATGTACGCGTCACCCCCGCGCCGGACGCGCTCGCCCACTCCGTGCCCGCCCGCCCCGTGCCCGCCCGGGTCGTCCGCGCGAGACCCGCCCGACTCGCGGGCCCCATGGGCCTCCTGGGCCTCACGGGCCGCGATCCTGCCACGCAGGATCGTTTCATCTGTTGTCAGCAACACGTGCCGTACGGGGATACGACGCGAGGCGAGTCCGCCGAAGATCTCGTCCCGGTACTCCTGGCGCAGCAGCGTCATCGGCACGACGAGCGCCCCGCCCACCTCGGCCAGCAGCGCGGCCGCCGTGTCGACCACCAGGCGGCGCCAGATCGGCAGGTCCTGGAAGTCGGTCACCTCGGCGAGCCGCTTCTGCGGCAGCAGCTCCGCCAGCGTCCCGCCGATCAGCTCGGGTTCGTACAGAGTGCAGTTCGGGATCAGGTCGATCAGTTCGCGTGCGGTGCTGGACTTGCCCGCTCCGAACGCACCGTTGATCCAGACGATCACGGTTCCCCCTCTTCCGTAGCCCTCAGTGGACTGCCCGCAACACCCTGCCCCGGAAACCCCCGGGCAGACCGGGGAGCCCGCACCGGCCGACCGGTCGTGTCCGAGCTGTGTCCGGATCGAGGTCGTGCCGAGGCCCCGTGGGCGTCTTCTGTACGGACCGATGTCGCCGCCGGGCCGTAACACAACCCCGAGGCACGTCGTTGAGAGCTCGACACAGCAAGGGGGTCATCGATGCGCCGGACGGTGCTGGAGAAGTTTCCCGCGGGAGGACCGCGCGGCAGTTGGCCCGCGGAGGAGTTCGCGCGGGCACGGCGGGACGAGGGCACACCGGCCGAGGTCGTGATGGATCTCGACTCGGACGTGTTCCTCGTCGTCGTACCGCACCAGGCGACCGACACGGGCTCCTGCGGCGTCAAGTGACGCGTACGCGCCGGAGAACCGGCATGACCGGAGCACCGCCCGCGCCCGCACCGCCCGCGCACGCCCCGCCGCCCACGCGCGATCCGTCGGTGTCCGCTCCGTCACCGCGCGCCGCGCTCGCGCGCGCACCGCTGCCGCGCGCCCGGCGGTCCGCGCTGACACTCGCGCTCGCGGGCCTCGCCGTGTCGCTGTCCGCCACCCCCGCGGCGGCCGACAGCAGCGCCTGCACCCACCACTTCTCCGGACCGCAGGTCTGCATCAGGCTGGAAGGGCAGGGCGGCCGGAACGCGGTCACCGCGATCTGGACCAATCCGCCGAGGGAGGTCACCTCGCGCACCGTGTCCCTGTTCCGGGACGGACAGCTCGTCGATACGGCGACGGCCACGCGTTCCGGCAAAGCGCTGACGCACGGCTGGCCCGCCGAGGACACGGGCTCCGACACCGAGTTGTGTGTGAAGTTCCGCGGCAGCCAGCGCATGGCCTGCCAGACGACTCGCTAAGTGCTCCCCGGGAGCCCGGCGTTCAGCCGCCGACCGCGGCGGCCGTCCCGTCGCGTCCGCCGACCGCGGCGGCGGCCGCCGCCGCGCCCACCAGACCCGCGTCCCGGCCGGTCAGCGCCGGGGCGATCTTGATGCCCTGGACGAAGGAGAGCGAGGCGTAGTCCTGGAGCGAGCGGCGCAGCGGCGCGAAGAGCACCTCTCCCGCGTTCGCCACTCCGCCGCCGATGACCGCGATACGGATCTCGACCAGTGTGGCGGTCGCGGCGATGCCGGCGGCCAGTGCCTGGGCGGCCCGCTCGAAGGAGGCGATCGCCACCGGATGCCCGGCCCGTGCCGAGGCGGCCACCGCGGCGGCGGAGGTGTCACCGTCGGGTCCCGGCTCCCAGCCGCCCTCCAGCGCCCTGCGGGCGATATTGGGGCCGCTGGCGATGCGTTCCACACAGCCCCGGCCGCCGCAGGGGCAGAGATCGCCGTCCAGCTCCACACTGATGTGGCCGATGTGACCGGAGTTGCCGGTGGGACCCGGGTGGAGTTTCCCGTTCAGGACGAGCCCACCGCCGACCCCGGTGGAGACGACCATGCACAGCGCGTTGTCATAGCCGCGGGCGGCGCCCTGCCAGTGTTCCGCCGCGGTGATGGCGACACCGTCTCCGACGAGTGTCACCGGCAGCCCGCCGGTGATCAGCCGCACCCGTTCCACCAGGGGAAAGCCGCGCCAGCCCGCGACGTTCACCGGGCTGACCGTGCCGGCCGAGGCGTCCACGGGGCCGGCGCTGCCGATACCCATCGCCGTGGCCGACGCCCAGAGCGGGGACGCGGACACCTCGGCCAGGACCTCCTCGACGGCGCGCATCACCGTCTCGCCGTCCTCCCGCGCGGGTGTGGGCCGTTGTGCCCGTACGAGGATCCTGCCGTTGCCGTCCACCAGCGCGCCGGCGATCTTGGTGCCGCCGATGTCGAGTGAGGCAACGGGGTCGGTATGCATCGGTGTGGGATCTCCCGGCGATGAGGTATCCCCGCGTAGACCGGGGATGGACGGAACAGCGGCTTCGATGAACAGTCTCCATTCCCCTGACAACGTTGTCCAGGGCCTATGCTCGACGCCACAGCCGTAGCAGGCAAACCCACGGCAAAGCGACCGGCGAATGAACGCCGGAACACCGACGGAACGACGACAGGACAGCGCACTGTGGCCGACAACACCCGCCGCCCCGAGCCCCGTTACGGCAACAGGCCCACGATGAAGGATGTGGCCGCGCGTGCCGGAGTAGGACTCAAGACGGTCTCCCGGGTGGTCAACGGGGAGCCGGGTGTCACACCGGACACCGAGCGCCGGGTCCAGGAGTCCATCGACGCGCTGGGATTCCGCCGCAACGACTCGGCGCGCGTGCTGCGCAAGGGGCGTACCGCCAGCATCGGCCTCGTCCTGGAGGATCTCGCGGACCCGTTCTACGGGCCGCTGAACCGCGCCGTGGAGGAGGTCGCCCGCGCCCATGGCGCGCTGCTGATCAACGGATCGAGCGCCGAGGACCCGGACCGCGAGCAGGAACTGGTGCTGGCCCTGTGCGCGCGCCGGGTGGACGGGCTGATCGTGATCCCCGCCGGGCACGACCACCGCTATCTGGAGCCGGAGATCAAGGCCGGGGTCGCGACGGTCTTCGTGGACCGGCCGGCGGGGCGGATCGACGCGGACGCCGTGCTGTCCGACAGCTTCGGCGGTGCCCGCTCGGGCGTCGCCCATCTGATCGCACACGGCCATCGCCGGATCGGTTTCATCGGCGACCAGCCCCGTATCCACACGGCGAGCGAACGGCTGCGCGGCTATCGCACGGCGATGGCGGACGCGGGGCTGGCGATACACGACGACTGGGTCTCGCTCGGCACGACCGCCCCGAAGCGGGTGCACGACGCCGTCGTCGCGATGCTCGCGGGGCCCGAGCCGGTCACCGCGATCTTCACGGGCAACAACCGCGTGACGGTGACGGTGGTACGGGTACTGGCCGCGCACGACCGCCCGGTCGCCCTGGTCGGTTTCGACGACATCGAGCTCGCCGATCTGCTGAACCCGGGCGTCACGGTCATCGCGCAGGACGCGGCGACCCTCGGCCGTACGGCGGCGGAGCGGCTCTTCCACCGGCTCGACGGGGCGGCCGACGCCCCCTCACAGGTGGTGCTGCCGACGCGGCTGATCGCTCGCGGTTCGGGCGAGATCCCGCCGCAGGCGGAGTAGCGGCGGAGTAGCGGGAGGCGAGGACACGGCTCGTCGCCGCTCCCCCTTCCCCTGCGGGCGCGGGAGCGGGAGCGGCGCTGACGGCCCGGCGAGCGTGATGACGACGGCCCGGCCGGACAGCGTCTAGGGAGCGGTGACCGTCAGGTCCGCGCGGCGTGGGATCGCGAAGGTCTCCAGATCGGCGCGGGTCAGACCGGTGAGCCCGGTGACCTCGTCGCTGTCGAGGGCGCCGCAGTCGAGTCCGCGCAGCAGGTAGCCGCTGAGCGCCTTGGCGGTGGCGGGTTCGTCCATCACGGCGCCGCCCGCCCTGGCGGCATAGGCGGCCAGCCGGGCCGCGGCCTGCTCCAGGCCCTCGCGGTAGAAGGCGTACACGGCGGCGTAGCGGGTCGGCAGATGGCCGGGGTGCATGTCCCAGCCCTGGTAGTAGGCGCGGGCGAGCGCGCGCCGTGTGAGGCCGTAGTGCAGCCGCCATGCCTCGTGGACCTGTGCGGTGGGCCCGACCGGCAGGACGTTGGTGGAGCCGTCGCAGACCCGTACGCCCGTGCCGGCGGCGGCGACCTGCATGACGGCCTTGGCGTGGTCGGCGGCCGGGTGGTCGCTCGACTGGTACGCGGCGCTGACCCCGACGCAGGCGCTGTAGTCGAAGGTTCCGTAGTGCAGCCCGGTGGCCCGGCCGCCGGCCGCGTCGATCATCCGGGCCACGGTGGCGGTGCCGTCCGCGGCGAGGATCGACTGACTGGTCTCGATCTGGATCTCGAACCCGATCCGGCCCGGTTCCAGGCCGCGCGCCTTCTCGAACTCCCCGGCCAGCCGCGCCATCGCGGCGGCCTGCTCGGCGTAGGTGACCTTGGGGAGTGTCAGGACCAGCCCCTCGGGAAGGCCGCCCGCCTCCATGAGTCCGCTCAGGAAGATGTCGAGTGTCCTGATCGCCCGGTCGCGTACGGCGGCTTCCAGGCACTTCATCCGGATGCCCATGTACGGGGCGGCGGTGCCGTTCCGGTACGCCTCGTGGACGAGCCGGGCGGCGCGGGCGGCGTCCTCGTCCTCCTCGTGGCCGGGGCGGGGGCCGTAGCCGTCCTCGAAGTCGACGCGCAGGTCCTCGACGGGTTCACGGCTCAGCTTGTCCCGTACGCGCTCGTACACGGGTTCCGCCAGTTCGCCGGAGAGACCGAGCACGCGCGCGAGCGCGGCCGCGTCGGGGGCGTGTTCGTCGAGGGCGGCGAGCGCCTGGTCGCCCCAGGAGCGGATGGTGTCCGCGGCGAAGGCGTCGCCGGGTACGTAGACGGTGTGGACGGGCTGGCGGGTGCCCGGGTCGCCTGGGTAGCGGCGGGCAAGCTCCGCGTCGACCGACGCGAGGGAGACGCCGACGGCCGCGCCGACCGCGTCCGGGAGACTCGTGGCCACCTTCTCCTGCTGCCCCATTCCCACACCCTCCAATTTTCCGCTCTGCGGAATCAACAATCCGTTGAATGAAGTTAATCGGCGGGCTCGCGCCGCGTCAACGACGCGGGGCCGCGCGGTGATGGTCACCACGCGGCCCCGGGCCCGTACAACGCCGGCGGATCAGCCCTTGCGGATCTTGATCTCGTCGGTGAGCTGCGGGACGACCTCGAAGAGGTCGCCGACGACGCCGTAGTCGACGAGGTCGAAGATCGGCGCCTCGGAGTCCTTGTTGATCGCCACGATCGTCTTCGAGGTCTGCATACCGGCGCGGTGCTGGATGGCGCCGGAGATGCCGGAGGCGATGTACAGCTGCGGGGAGACCGACTTGCCGGTCTGGCCGACCTGGCTGGAGTGCGGGTACCAGCCGGCGTCGACGGCGGCGCGGGAGGCGCCGACGGCCGCGCCGAGCGAGTCGGCGAGCGCCTCGATGACCGCGAAGTTCTCGGCTCCGTTGACGCCTCGGCCGCCGGAGACGACGATCGCGGCCTCGGTCAGCTCCGGGCGTCCCGTCGACTCACGCGGGGTGCGGGAGACGACCTTCGTACCGGTGGCCTTCTCGGAGAAGGAGACCGTCAGCGCCTCGACGGCGCCCGCGGCCGGAGCGGCCTCGACCGGGGCCGAGTTGGGCTTGACGGTGATGACGGGCGTGCCCTTGGAGACCCGGGTCCTGGTGCTGAACGCGGCGGCGAACACGGACTGCGTCGCCACCGGACCCTCCTCCCCGGCCTCCAGGTCGACGGCGTCGGTGATGATCCCGGAGCCGGTGCGGACCGCGAGGCGCGCGGCGATCTCCTTGGCCTCGGCGGAGGACGGGAGCAGCACGGCGGCCGGCGAGACGGCCTCGTAGGCGGCCTGGAGCGCGTCGACCTTCGGGACGACGAGATAGTCGGCGAACTCGGCGGCGTCGGCGGTGAGCACCTTCACCGCGCCGTGCTCGGCGAGCGCGGGGGCGGTGCTCTCGGCGCCGGGGCCGAGCGCGACGGCGACGGGCTCGCCGAGCCGGCGGGCCAGCGTCAGCAGTTCCAGGGTGGGCTTGCGGACGGCACCGTCCACGTGGTCGACATAGACGAGAACTTCAGCCATGGGACTTCTTCTCTCCTGCTTGCGAAAGATAGCGGGGGCGGGCGGCGAGTGGGGCGCGGACGGGGGCCGGACGAGCTTCCGGCCCGCGAGACCGTGTCAGACGAATTTCCGCTCCGCGAGGAAGGCGGCGAGCTGCTTGCCGCCCTCGCCCTCGTCCTTGACGATCGTGCCCGCCGTACGGGCCGGGCGCTCCGTCGCCGAGTCGACCGCGGTCCAGGCGCCTTCGAGACCGACCTCGTCCGCGTCGATCTCCAGGTCTTCCAGGTCCCAGGACTGCACCGGCTTCTTCTTCGCGGCCATGATGCCCTTGAAGGACGGGTAGCGTGCCTCGCCCGACTGGTCCGTCACCGACACGACCGCCGGCAGGGACGCCTCCAGCTGCTCGCTCGCGGTGTCGCCGTCCCGGCGGCCCTTGACGAGTCCGTCCGCCACCGAGACCTCGGAGAGCAGCGTGACCTGCGGAACGCCGAGCCGCTCGGCGAGGATCGCGGGCAGGACGCCCATCGTGCCGTCGGTGGAGGCCATACCGCAGATGACCAGGTCGTAGCCGGTCTTCTCGATGGCCTTGGCCAGCACCAGGGACGTGCCCATGACGTCCGTGCCGTGCAGGTCGTCGTCCTCGACGTGGACGGCCTTGTCGGCGCCCATGGAGAGCGCCTTGCGCAGCGCGTCCTTGGCGTCCTCGGGGCCGACGGTCAGTACGGTGATCTCGGCGTCGCCGTCCCCGTCGAAGTCCCCGGCGATCTGCAGGGCCTGCTCGACCGCGTACTCGTCGAGCTCCGACAGCAGACCGTCCACGTCGTCCCGGTCGACGGTCAGGTCATCGGCGAAGTGCCGGTCGCCGGTGGCGTCGGGCACGTACTTCACACAGACAACGATCCTCAAGCTCACGCCGGCTCTCCTACTGCATCGTCATTTCTGGGCTGCCTTGTTGCACGCAGCATAGGCGCCTTATCGGGCGGTTTCCGGTCGGGGAGACCGGCGCACCGGAGTAAATATTACTCGCCAGTACACCCAGAGTGTTCCCGCTGAGCAAGCGCTTGGAACTGTGACCTTGCCAACGCGGCGGGAGAGCCGGAGCCAGAACGCTCAGTCGCGCAGCGCGTTGAACCGCCCCTGGTGGTAGAGGAGCGGCCGGCCGCCGCCCGCGGGGTCGCCGACGACGGCCTGCGCGATCACCAGCCGGTGGTCCCCGGCCGGGACCCGGGCGATCACCCGGCAGACCAGCCAGGCCAGTACGCCGTCGAGCACCGGCACCCCCTCGGGCCCGGTCCGCCAGGATGTGGGCGGCGCGAACCGGTCGGCGCCGCTGCGCGCGAACGTGGCCGCCAGATCCCTCTGGTGCTCGCCGAGTATGTGCACGCCGACATGGTCGGTCTCGGCGAGGACCGGCCAGCTGGAGGAGGAGGTGCCCACGCCGAAGGAGATCAACGGGGGTTCGGCGGCTGCCGAGTTGAGGGAGGTGGCGGTGAATCCGACCGGGCCCTCCCCCTGGGCCGTGATGACCGCGACGCCCGCGGCGTGCTGCCGGAACACGGAGCGGAGCAGATCGGGAGAGGCCAGTCGGGGAGTGGAGAGATCGGGTGTGGCCGTCATGGAGTTGTCCTTCTTCGGGAGTGGCGAACAGGGCCGTGGCTGCTCAGACAGCCGGACAGCGCGCGCTCGCGTTGCGGGCCAGGTCGACATGGGCCCGCCCGTAGAGAAGGAGTTCTTGGGGCACCTCGTCAGCGTGACGATAGGTGGCGGGCGCAGTCAAGTACGTAACGGCCGCCCTCACGTCACACCCCGGCGTCACAGCGCCTCGCCCAGCGCGGCGATCACATCCGCTGTGCGGGGCTGACCGGCCGCTCTCCGTACGACGCGGCCCGCGGCGTCCAGTACCAGCACCGTCGGGGTACTGAGGATGCCCAGCTCACGCACCAGCTCCAGCCGTTCCTCGGCGTCCAGCTCCACATGGGAGACGCCGTCGACCATGCCCGCCACGTGGGCGAGGGTGCGCCTGGTGGCCCGGCACGGCTGACAGAACGCGCTGGAGAACTGGACGAGCGTCGCCCGCTCCCCCAGCTCGCCGCCCAGCTCGGCCGCGCCGAGCCGCTCACCGCCGTCGTTCCCCCGCACCATGGGCCTCCCGTCCCCGCGCAGCACGATGAGGGCGCCCGCCTCTGGCGAGCACCGCCGCACGCGCATGAGTCCTGTCGTACTCATCGCCTCGTGAAGCGCCGGCACCACCGGAGAATATTCCGCGGCCGCCGCCCTGAGGGAGACCGGCGGCGACCGGCGGGGGCCGGGCGCGCGCTCGCCTTCGCCTTCCTCCACGCGGTCCTCGGCCGCCGCCCGGGGTGCGAGATGTACCTGTTGGTCCGGCGCACTACGGCTGCGCTGCGGTGCTATGACGCCGACGTGACGAGAATCTCGCCGGACGCACAGACCAGGACTGGCCACGGGGCCGCGTATGGGGCACCATCGGCGCAATGCCGAAAACCTACGGCTGCGTAACTTCCGCCGGGAGAACCCTCCCCGGAACAGAAGGGTCCTCACCTGATGGCAGAGCTCGTCTATCGGCCGGTCATCGGCGCCGCCCGTACGATGTTCAAGGCGCTGGACCTGAAGATCGACACTCAGGGTTCCGAGCACATCCCGCGCACCGGTGGCGCCGTGCTCGTCAGTAACCACATCAGCTACCTGGACTTCATCTTCACGGGGCTCGCGGCGCTCCCGCAGAAGCGTCTGGTGCGCTTCATGGCGAAGGAGTCGGTCTTCCGGCACAAGGTCTCCGGTCCGCTCATGCGCGGCATGAAGCACATCCCGGTGGACCGCCAGCAGGGCGAGCAGGCGTACTCCCACGCGCTGGACTCGCTGCGCTCCGGCGAGATCGTCGGGGTCTTCCCCGAGGCGACCATCTCGCCGTCCTTCACACTCAAGAGCTTCAAGTCGGGCGCGGCCCGGCTGGCGCAGGAGGCCGGGGTGCCGCTGATCCCGATGGCGCTGTGGGGCACCCAGCGGGTGTGGACCAAGGGCCGGCCGCGCAACTTCAAGCGCAGCCACATCCCGGTCACGATCCGGGTCGGTGAGCAGATCGAGGCGGCGGCGGACCAGTACGCGGGAGCGATCACGCGACGCCTGCGCGAACGGGTGCAGGAGCTGCTGGAGGCGGCGCAGCGCGCCTATCCGGTACGCCCGAGGGACGCGGCCGACACCTGGTGGGTGCCCGCGCACCTCGGCGGCACCGCGCCCACCCCGGCGCAGGTCCGTACGGCGGAGACCGGCTGAAACGTCTCTCCTCCGTCCTCCTCGGAGGACGGAGGAGAGTAGGCGGCGGGAAGCGTCGCGAGAGGCGGAACCGGCCGGAAACCGATGGGTTTCCGGCCGGTCGCCTGTCCGCGCGCGTCCGCTGTCGCGTGACGCGCGCGTTCGCTATCGCGCCATCTCTTCCTTGAGGGCCTGCACGAAGGCGTCGACGTCGTCCTCGGTCGTGTCGAAGGAGCACATCCAGCGGACGTCGCCCGCCTTCTCGTCCCAGAAGTAGAACCGGAACCTCCGCTGGAGGCGGAGGCTGACCTCGTGGGGCAGCCGCGCGAAGACGGCGTTGGCCTGGACGGGGTGGAGGATCTCCACCCCGTCCACCGCGCGTACGCCCTCCGCGAGCCGCTGGGCCATCGCGTTGCTGTGCCGGGCGTTGCGCAGCCACAGATCGCCCGCGAGGAGCGCCTCCAACTGCACCGATACGAACCGCATCTTGGACGCGAGCTGCATGGAGAGCTTCCGCAGATGCTTCATGGCCCGCGCGGCGTCCGGATCGAGGACGACGACGGCCTCGCCGAAGAGCATGCCGTTCTTCGTGCCGCCGTAGGAGAGGACATCGACACCGACGGTGTTGGTGAACGTGCGCATCGGGACGTCCAGCGACGCGGCGGCGTTGGATATCCGCGCCCCGTCGAGATGGACCTTCATGCCCCGCTCATGGGCGTGCGTGCAGATGGCGCGGATCTCGTCGGGCGTGTAGACCGTGCCCAGTTCGGTGTTCTGGGTGATCGACACGACCTGCGGCATGGCCCGGTGCTCGTCGTCCCAGCCGTACGCCTGCCGGTCGATCAGCTCGGGCGTGAGCTTGCCGTCCGGGGTCGGTACGGTCAGCAGTTTGAGGCCGGCGACCCGCTCGGGGGCGCCGCCCTCGTCCACGTTGATGTGCGCGGTCTCGGCGCAGATGACCGCGCCCCACCGGTCGGTGAGCGCCTGGAGCGCGACCACGTTGGCGCCGGTGCCGTTGAAGACCGGGAAGGCCTGCGCGGTCGGGCCGAAGTGGCTGTGCATGACGCGCTGGAGGTGACCGGTGTAGTCGTCCTCTCCGTAGGCGATCTGATGACCGCCGTTGGCGACGGCGAGCGCCGCCAGGACCTCGGGGTGGGCGCCCGCGTAGTTGTCGCTGGCGAAGCCGCGTACGTCGGGGTCGTGATGCCGGCGCGCGTCCGTCGCACGGGACCTCACGGCTCGGGGGTCAGCCACAGGCGGTTTCCATTCACTTCCCGGGCGGGCCGGTCCCAGAATCCGGCGATGGCCTCGGCCAGATCCGTGACATCCGTGAAGCCCGCGAACTTCGCGTTCGGGCGCTCGGCGCGCATCGCGTCGTGCACCAGTGCCTTGACCACCAGAATGGCAGCCGCGGCCCGGGGGCCCTCCTCGCCCCCCGCCTTGCGGAAGGCGTCGCCGAGCGCCAGCGTCCATGCCTCGGCGGCGGCCTTGGCGGCGGCGTAGGCGGCGTTGCCCGCGGTGGGCTTCGTCGCGCCCGCCGCGCTGACCAGCAGGAAACGCCCGCGATCGCTGCGCAGCAGGCCGTCGTGGAAGGCGAGGGAGGTGTGCTGGACGGTGCGGATCAGCAGCTTCTCCAGCAGGTCCCAGTCGGCGAGATCGGTCTCGGCGAAGGAGGCGCTGCCGCGCCAGCCGCCGACGAGATGGACCAGTCCGTCGATCCGGCCGAACTCCTTCTCGGTCTTGTCCGCCCACGCGCGGGTGGCGGCGAGGTCGAGCAGATCGACGGTGTCGCCGGTGACCGTGGCGCCGCCGTGCGACCGAGCGGCGTCGACCGCCTCGGCCAGCCGGGTGGCGTCCGCGTCCGCGCCGACGACCGTGGCGCCCGCCGCCGCGAGCCGCAGCAGGGCGGCCCGGCCCGCGGGACCCGCCGCTCCGGCCACCGCGATCACGGCGCCGTCCAGTGCGCCGTTTCCGGCACCGTTCCCGTTCATGGCCGTGGCCTCTCGCTCGCGAGGGCTCACGCGGCCGCTCGCCCGGTGTCGTTGGCGGTGATCCCCTTGGTGGAGGCGATCACGTTCTTGAGCTTCTTGGAGAGCGCCTCGTAGAACATGCTGAGCGGGAACTCGTCCGGAAGCACGTCGTCGACCAGCTTACGAGGCGGCTGGGTGAGGTCGAGGGCGTCGGGGCCCTTGGCCCAGCGGGAGCCGGGGTGCGGGGCGAGATACGTCGAGACCAGTTCGTAGGCGGCGAACCAGTGGACCAGCTTGGGACGGTCGATGCCGGCCCGGTACAGGTCCTCGATCTCCGCGCAGAGCTGGTTGGTGATCTGCGGGGCCCGCTCCCAGTCGATGCGCAGGGTGTTGTCCGTCCAGCGCACCACATCGTGCTGGTGGAGATAGGCGAAGAGCAGCTGGCCGCCGAGTCCATCGTAGTTGCGTACCCGCGCGCCGGTGACCGGGAAGCGGAACATCCGGTCGAAGAGGACGGCGTACTGGACGTCGCGGCCCTGCGCGACACCGTCCGCCTCCAGCCGTACGGCCTCCCGGAACGCGGTGAGGTCGCAGCGCAGCTCCTCAAGGCCGTACATCCAGAACGGCTGGCGCTGCTTGATCATGAAGGGGTCGAACGGCAGGTCGCCATGGCTGTGCGTACGGTCGTGGACCATGTCCCAGAGCACGAAAGCCTGCTGGCAGCGGTCCTGATCGGCGACCATCGCGCTGATGTCGTCGGGCAGTTCGACGCCGAGCGTACGGACGGCCGCGTCGATGACCCGGCGGAAGCGGGCGGCCTCGCGGTCGCAGAAGATCCCGCCCCAGCTGAACCGCTCCGGGGCCTCGCGCACGGCGATGGTCTCCGGGAAGAACACCGCGGAGTTGGTGTCGTAGCCGGAGGTGAAGTCCTCGAAGGTGATGCCGCAGAAGAGCGGGTTGTCGTAGCGCGTGCGCTCCAGTTCGGCGAGCCACTCGGGCCAGACCATGCGCAGCACCACCGCTTCGAGATTGCGGTCGGGGTTGCCGTTCTGCGTGTACATCGGGAAGACGGCGAGGTGCTGGAGGCCGTCCACCCGGTCGGCGGCGGGCTGGAAGGCCAGCAGCGAGTCCAGGAAGTCCGGGACGTCGAAGGCGGCGTCCGCCCATTTGCGGAGGTCGGCGACGAGCGCCGTGTGGTAGGCGGAGTCGTGCGGCAGGAGAGGGGACAGCCGCTCGACCGCGGTGATCACCCGCTCGACCGCCGCCTCGACGAGAGCGCGCGCCGGGGCGCCCTCGGCGTCGAAGTCGATCGAGCCGTCCTTGGACTGCCAGGGGCGGATCTCCTCGACGGCATTCTTGAGCTCCCGCCAGGCCGGGTGATCGATCACCCGGGCAGCGCTCGATATACCGGTTACGGCGGCGTCCTGCGCAAGAATTTCCGTCATGTCACTTCCTCCACGGGAGAACTTGGCGTCAAGACACCGTATAGGGCTTCGCTTCTCCCTTACAAGCAGGGCTGACACAAATTATCCTGCGCACCCCCATGGTCACCGTAGTTTTTCCCGTTACCCAGGGGTCGCACACTCGTAACCAGCGTAGCCCGGCGGGCTTCAACCGGCCTCCGGACTGCCTGGTGCGCGGCCGGGTCCCAGGGAGGGGCCTGGCCGTTAGGCTGCGCGCGGGAGCCGCCGTCGACGGAAGCGAGGATCGTCTTGACTTTCCAGACCATCGGTCATCGTGGAGTGATGGGTGTCGAACCGGAGAACACCCTGCGCTCCTTTCTGCATGCCGAGCGCGCGGGTATGGACGCCATCGAACTGGACCTCCATCTGACCAAGGACGGCGCCCTCGCCGTCATGCACGACACGGACGTGGACCGTACGACCGACGGAACGGGCGCGATCGCCGACCACACCCTCGCCGGGCTGAGGGAGCTGGACGCGGGGCGGGGCGAGCGCGTCCCGGTCTTCGAAGAGGTGCTGGACGCCGTACGGTCGCCGCTCCAGGCGGAGATCAAGGACAGGGCCGCGGCCCGCGCGCTGGCGGAGGTGATGCTCAGGCGGGGGCTCGTGGAGCGCGTCGAGGTGTCGTCGTTCCATGACGAGGCGGTCGCCGAGATCGCCTCGCTGGTGCCGGGCGTGCGTACCGTACTGATCGCCAGCCGCTGGGGCGCCGACATCGTGGACCGGGCCGGGGCGGTGGGCGCCGCCCGGCTGGCCCTGAACATCAGGAGACTGACCCTGGAGGTCGTGGAGCGCGCGCACGCGCAGGGGCTGGGGATCATCGGCTGGGTGGTGAACACCCAGGACCAGCTGCGGCTGGCGCGGGCGTTCCAGCTGGGGGCGGTGACCACGGACTTCCCGGAGATCCGGCGCACGGGCCGGTTCACCGCCTGAGTCCGCCGAGTCCGCCGAGTCCGCGCGGGGCCCGCCCGAACCCGCGCGGGGCCCGACCGGGCCGGGCCCCCGCGTCTCGGCACAGCGGCGTTCCGGTCCGGCGGCGTTTCAGCCCAGCGGCTTGACCAGCAGCTCGAACTCCAGGTCGGCACGTTGCGGGATACCGAAGCGCTCGTCGCCGTACGGGAAGGGGTGCAGCTTTCCCGTACGGCGGTAGCCGCGCCGCTCGTACCAGGCGATCAGTTCCTCCCTGACCGTGATCACGGTCATATGCATCTCCCGCACGTCCCAGGTCTCGCCCGCGATGCGCTCCGCCGCCGCCAGGACCTGCTTGCCGAGGCCGGAGCCCTGCGCGCCCGGCTGTACGGCGAACATCCCGAAGTAGGCGGCGTCGTCGCGGTGTTCGAGCTGGCAGCAGGCGATCAGCTCGCCGTCCCGCTCGGCGACCAGCAGCCGGCTGCCCGGCGACTCGATCACTTCGAGCACCCCTCGCGGGTCGGTTCGCTGCCCCTCCAGGATGTCCGCCTCGGTGGTCCATCCCGTACGGCTGCTGTCGCCGCGGTACGCCGACTCTATGAGCGCGACGAGCGCGTCGGCGTCGGCCGCCGTGGCGTCCCGGTAGACGAGTTCGCCGGTCCGGTGCGGGACGGTGGGGTGGCTGGGGACGTCCATGGTGCGCGCTCTCCTCTGTCCGGCCTGTTCGGTATGCCCGACCTGCCCTGGGTCGGCCGGGACCTCCGCAGCCTAGCGCGAGCGGCCGCCGCGGCGACCGGGCCCGCGTCAGCCCTTCACCGCCCCGACCAGCCCGTTGACGAAGTACCGCTGGAGGCTGAGGAAGAGCAGGATCACCGGGATGACCACGATGAGCGCGCCCGCCATCAGGTTGTTGTACTGCGGCACGTTCTCCGTGGAGAGGTACTGGAGTCCCAGCGGCAGGGTGTACGTGGACGGATCGTTCAGGGAGACCCGGGTGAGCAGGAACTCGTTCCAGGTCGGGATCGCCGTCAGCAGCGCGACGGTGATCAGCGCGGGTCTGGCCAGCGGCAGATAGACGCTGGTGAAGATCCGCAGCTCGCTCGCCCCGTCGACGCGCGCGGAGTCGCGCAGCTCGCCCGGGACGGCCAGGAAGGCACCGGTCATCAGCAGCACCGAGAGCGGGGCGCCGCCGTTGACGAACGGCAGCACCAGCCCGAAGTGCGTGCCGAGTACGCCGAGTTTGTTCTCCAGCAGCACGATCGGCAGCATCACCGTGATGCCGGGCACGAACAGCAGGGACACGAAGAGCTTCTGGAGGGCGCCCCGTCCGGGGAAGCGCAGCACGGCGAAGGCGTAGCCCGCCGCCGCGTAGATCACCAGCGTCAGCACGACCGTATAGACCGTGACCAGCAGGCTGTTCAGGAAGAAGTCGAAGAAGTGCAGCTTGTTCCAGGTGTCGACGAGCGTGTCGAACGTCGGGTTGGCCGGGATCAGATGCCCGCCGCGTACGACCTCGATCTGGTCCTTGAAGGCGGCGGACACCATCCAGAGGAAGGGGTAGACGCTGACGAGTCCGTAGAGACCGAGAAGTACGCCGACGACGGTACGGGCGACGAGCCGGCGGGTGCGTGCCCTGCTCTCGTCGGGCGCACCGGTACGGGCTTTCAGGGAGAGCGAGGTCATGTTCTGCTCCGCAGCGCTCGCAGGTTGATCAGGGCGAGGACCAGCGCGACGGCGAACAGGATCCAGCCGAGCGCACTGGCGAGCCCCAGGGTGGGCGCGAGATTCTTGAGGAACGCGAGGCGGTACGCCTCCAGGCCCAGCACATTGGTGTGATCACCGGGGCCGCCGTTCGTCATCACCAGGAAGGTCTGGAAGCCCTGGAGCGATTCACGCAGATTGAGCAGCACGACGATGGCGGTGAGGGGCCGCACCAGCGGCCAGACCACCGAGGCGTTGGTGCGCCACCAGCCCGCGCCGTCCAGTTCGGCGGCCTCCAGCACACTGCGGTCGATCCCCTGCAGACCGGTCAGATACAGCAGCATCGCGACCGGGACATGGCCCCAGACCGTCACCACGATCATGGTGGGCATGGCGGTGGACGGATTGCCGAGCCAGCCCTGGGGCTGCTGGAGCGAGCCGAGCCCGAGACCGTCGAGGAGGAAGTTGACGGCACCGTCCGGCTGGAGGATGTACTGCCAGGCGAAGAAGACCGCGACCCCGCTGGTCACATAGGGCAGGAAGTACACCGAACGCAGCACCGACTGGAACCGCTTGACCCGGTTGAGCAGTACGGCGAGCGGAAAGGCGACCGCGACGGTGAGGGCGGGTGCGGCGATCATCACCCAGAGGGTGTTGACCGCCGCGTGCCGTACCCGCGGGGCGTAGACGGGGCTGCGCCACAGCAGGTCGGCGTAGTTGTCCAGCCCGACCCAGGTCCAGTTGGGGGTGAAGCCGTTCCAGGTCGCGAAGCTGAGCGCGAAGCCGTACCCGACGGTGTACAGGCCCATCACACAGAACAGGACCACCGCCGGGCCGACGAAGAGGTATCCGGTGAGCGTCTCGTACGGACGGATGCGCCGGCGGGGAGCCGTCGTCACCGCGCCGCCGCCCAGTAGGAGGCGTTGAGTTCGCGCAGCTTCCTCGCCGTCTGTTCGACGGACTGCTGCCCCAGCGGGGTGAGGTCGGTGAGGATGGCGCCCGCGTCGTCCTGCTCGTAGCCCGGCGCGCGGAACTCGTTGCCGCGGCTGGGGTCGTAGGTGTTCTGCGGGCTGCCCTTGAAGCTGTCGACCATGGCGGCGAGCGCCGGGCCGAGTACGGCGGCGGAGCCGGCGCCGAGTTCGGTGGCCGGGACGTCGGAGGCGTCCTTGGCGAAGCGCTCGGCGATGTCCTTGGTGGAGAGGAACGCCAGCCATTTCTTGGCGTTGTCGGGCTGTTCGCTGGTGGCGGCGACGCTGAGACTGGTCAGCGCGAGCGGGCCGAGCGCGCGGTCGGGGACGGCGCCGTCCTTCGGGGAGGGCAGCCCGAACGCGAACACGTCGTCGGGGTTCATCCCGTTCTGCTTGAGGAAGGCGAGAGTGAAGGTGCCGCCGATGTTGAAGGCCGACTTGCCCTGCGCGAAGGCCTGGTCGGCCTGGTCGATGGTGAGGGACTGGGCGCCCGGCATCCAGTACGGGGTGAGCTGGTCGTACATGCTCAGGACCTTGATGCCGTTGGGCGAGCCGAAGTCGGCGCTCCGCTCCTTGCCGAAGAGGCTCTCGTATCCGCGCTGTCCGAGCTGGCTGAAGGCCAGCGGCTGGAGGACCCAGGTCAGGCCGGTGGACTGGACCTTGAGGCCGAGGGACACGCCGCCGGTCCTCGGGTTCTTGTCGGTGGTCGCCTTCAGCGCGTCCAGGAAGCCCGCCCAGTCGGCCGGGGGCTCCGTGATACCGGCCTCGGCGAGCATCTTCTTGTTGGCGTAGACGATGCCGAAGGTGCCCACGGTCAGCGGCACGCTGTAGCGGGCGCCCTTCTCGATGCCGTGGTCCTTGGCGGCCTCCGACAGCGAGTCCTTGTAGCGCTGGTCGGTGATGAGTCCGGACTCCCGTACGGACTCCTGGATACGGCCGGCCCAGTCGCCCGTGAAGTCGTCGCCGAGGTCGGACACGACCCCCGCCGCGCCGAAGACCCGGTCCTCGCCGTCGGAGTGCACTTCCAGCACATCCGGCAGGTCGCCGGTCTTCGCCGCGCTCTGCACCTTGGTGGTGTAGGCGTCGTCGGGTGTGTAGGACTCGACCGTGACCGAGATGCCTGTCTGCTTCTTGAACTCGGCGGCGGCGTTGCGCAACGCGCCGACGTGGGACTGCTTGAACGTCCACATCTCCAGCGAGGTGGAGTCTCCTCCGGAGTCGGAGGAACCGCCGCAGGCGGAGAGGGCGGTGAGCGAGAGCGCCGTGGCGACGGCGACCGCCGCGAGCCGGATATTCCTTGACATAGGTATACGCATGGCCCCTACCTAAGGATCAACCGTTCAGAAGGCCGAATGGCGTTGGAGTGACTGAACTTATGGTTGGGGTGATATAGCGTCAAGACGCACGTCGAGATTCGTGCCGACCGGTTCGCCGAGGGGCACCGGTGCGAGAAGCGGAGGTTCCGTGGAATCGGTGGCAGCAGCAGCGCGGGGGCGCAAGCCCGAAGAGGTCAAGTCCGCGGCTCGGGTCCTTGAGGTCCTCGAACTGCTGGGCGCGGAAGGCGCCCGGCTCTCGCTCGCCGAACTGGCCGGCACGATGGCCGTGCCCAAGAGCAGCCTGCACGCGATCCTGCGCACGATGGAGGCGCGCCGCTGGGTGGACCTGGATCCGTCGGGCACCCGCTACAGCCTTGGCCTCAAGGCCCTGTTGACGGGTACGGCCTATCTGGAGGGCGACGATGTGGCGAGCCTCGCCGGCCCGGTGCTCGACTCCCTGGCGGAGGAGACGGGCGAATCGGTGCACCTGGGCAGGCTCGATGGTACGGACGTCGTCTACCTGGCCAAACGCGAGTCGCGGCATGCCCTGCGGATGTACTCGGCGGTGGGCAGGCGACTGCCCGCGCATGCCACGGCACTGGGCAAGGCGATGCTCTCCCTCTATGACGCGGCCGAGGTCAGGATGCGGCTCAACTGGCCGCTGGAGAGGCTCACTCCGGACACGGTGACCGACCCCGACGCGCTGCTGGGCCAGCTGTCCGAGGCGCGGCTGCGCGGGTGGGCCATGGACGACGGCGAGAACTCGCCGGACATCCGGTGCGTGGCCGTGGCGCTCGGCACCGGCCATGGCGGCGGCGACGCGATCAGCTGCTCCGCGCCCAAGAGCCGGATGGACGACGCCCGCGCGGAGGAGATCGCTCTCGCGGTCACCGAGGCGGCCCACTCGCTGCGGACTCTGCTCAAACGGCTCGGGCAGCACTGACGCCGTTCCGCCGCCCATTTGGTAGAGTCGTTGACAAATAGATCTCCCTCTCCATACGTTCGGATGGCAGTACGTTATTCCGCCATACGTATGCCCACGTTCGCTGGGCCTGCCGCGCGACACCCGACCTGCCACGCAACACCGATGGGAGTGTGCACGACCATGACGTCCGAGACATCCGACGCCCGGAGGGCCCTGGTGGTCCGCGGCGGATGGGAGGGACACCAGCCCGTGGCGATCACGGAGTTGTTCCTGCCCTTCCTCCGCGACCGCGGCTATGACATCCGGATCTCCGACACCTTGGACGTCTACACGGACGCCGAGCTGCTCGCCGCCACCGATCTGGTGGTCCAGTGCTGGACGATGGGCGAGATCACGGCCGAGCAGAGCGCCGGACTCACCGCGGCGGTCCTGGCCGGCACCGGACTGGCCGGCTGGCACGGCGGGATCGTGGACTCCTTCCGGGGCGATGTCGGCTACCAGCTGCTCACCGGCGGGCAGTTCCTGATGCATCCGCCCGGCTTCTCCGACCACCAGGTCACGCTGGCCGAGGAGCGTGCCGACCATCCGGTGATCGCCGGACTGAGCGACTTCGCTGTCCATACGGAGAAGTACTGGCTGGCCACCGACCCGCTGATCGACGTCCTGGCGACCACGGAGTTCGCGGCGGACGAGGAGCGGGCACGGCCGGTCACCATGCCCGCCGTCTGGACCAGGACCTGGGGCGAGGGACGGGTCTTCGTCTCCACCATCGGCCACAAACCGGACGACTTCGACGTGCCCGAGGTACGGGTGCTCACCGAGAGGGGACTGCTGTGGGCGAGCCGCTGAGGATCGGCATGGTGGGCGCGGGCAAGATCAGCGGCGCCTATCTGGACACACTGGAGCGGCTGGAGAACGTCACACTGACGGCCGTCACGGATCTCGACCAGGAACGCGCCGCGTCGGTCGCCGCCCGGGTACCGGGCACGGCGGTGGCCGGATCGGTGGCCAAGCTGGTGGCGCGCCCCGATGTGGACGCCGTACTCAATCTGACGATCCCGGCGGTCCATGCCGAAGTCGCCCTGGCCGCGCTCGCCGCGGGCAAGCATGTGTACGGGGAGAAGCCGCTGGCCGCCACGCGCGCGGAGGCGGACCGGATGCTGGCCGCGGCCGGGGCGGGCGGGCTGCGGATCGGCTGCGCGCCCGACACCGTGCTCGGTACGGGCGTCCAGACGGCGCGCAAGGCGGTCGACGACGGGCTGATCGGCGCGCCGGTCGCGGCGACGGCGTTCATGACCACGGCGGGCCACGAACGCTGGCACCCGGACCCGGAGTTCTACTACCGGCGGGGCGGCGGCCCACTGCTCGACATGGGTCCGTACTACCTCTCGGCGCTCGTCCATCTGCTGGGGCCCGTCATCACGGTCACGGGCGCGGGATCCCGGCCGCGTGACGAACGGGAGATCGGCAGCGGGCCGCGGGCCGGAGAACGGTTCGCGGTGGAGGTCGACACGCATGTCACGGGCATACTGCGGCACGCCAACGGCGCCCTCACCACGCTGGTGATGAGCTTCGACATCCAGGCCGCCCGGCTGCCCCGTATCGAGGTGTACGGCACCGAGGCCTCGCTGTCCGTCCCCGATCCGAACGGCTTCGACGGAACGGTCGAACTGCACCGGGGCGCCGGGGAGTGGGAGACGCTGCCGGTCACGGCCGGATACGTGGGTGCCGGGCGCGGCACCGGACTCGCGGACCTGGCCGAGTCGCTCGCCGAGGGCCGCCCGCACCGGGCGTCCGCCGAACTGGCGCGCCATGTCCTCGACGTCATGCTGACGCTGCTCGACTCGGCTCGGCAGGGCAGGGCGCTCCCGGTGGAAAGCGTCTGTCGCAAGCCGGAGCCCGTACGGCACTGACACGGCAGCGGCGCGGCAGCGACACGGCGCTCGCACAGCACTCGTACACGGCGCCGGGCGGCGGCCGGCCTTCCCCTCACGCGTTGTCAATTCACTTACTTTCCGACGCCTTCGCCATTCGTCAATTTATTAACCTGACAATTCCGCCGCACGCCGTCACCACCAGGCAGAAGAAGGCAGAGGAAAGCCGTTGACTTGATAACACACGTGGTTTTACATGGCGGTTACTGGCTGGACAGGAAGGGCCGCCCATGTATGACCGCAGGAACTCCGGAGAGGCGCGGATCAGTCATTTCCTCGCCGCCCGACTGCGTCCCGCGCTGTACACCGGGCGGCTTCCGATGGATATCAGCGCCTGGCACATCCCCGGTGAGCCGGTACCCGTCGATGTGGCCCTCCGGGCCGACTACACACCGTTCTTCGTGGGTGACGCCTGGGGCCGTCCCTGGTCGACCAGCTGGTTCCAGGTCCACGCCACCGTCCCGCAGCGCTGGGCGGGCGAGCGGGTGGAGGCGGTCTTCGACCTCGGATTCGAGCCGGGCTCCGGTTTCGATCCCGGCCCCGGCCTCGTGTCAGGCCCGGGCTTCGCGTCCGGCTCCGGCCTCGGGAGCCCCGGCGGGCCGGGGAGCCGCGCCGTGGGACTCGTCCACGACCCGCGCGGCACCCCTCTCCAGGGGCTGCACCGGCTGCACCGGTCCATGACGGTGTCGGCCCCGGCGAGCGGCGGCGAGCCGGTCCGGCTGTTCGTCGAGGTCGCCGCCAATCCGCCGATCGACGCGGATACCGGCGCGGGCGCGCACTACGGGGATCCGGTCACCGCCGGGGACGAGCCCCTGTACCGGCTGCTCCGCGCCGATCTCGCCGTACGCGACGAGGGCATCTGGCAGCTGATCCATGACATCGATGTCCTGGACGGTCTGATGCGCGCGCTCCCGGCCGAACTGCCCCGCCGGTACGCGATCCTGCGGGCCCTCGAAGAGGCCGTGGACGCCGTCGATCCGCGCGATGTCGCCGGGACGGCCCCGGACGCGCGGCGGATCCTCGCCCCCGTACTGGCCCGTCGCGCGCACGAGTCCGCGCACACCGTCTCCGTCGTCGGACGCGCACCCCTGGGAGCGGCCGTGCTGGGGCCGGCGCGCGAGTCGGTACGCGAGACCGCCCGCGCCTTCAGCACCCTGGCCGCGCTGGCGGAGGAGTACCCGGAACTGACCGTCGCCGCACCCGCCGCCCACCGGTACGCCTGGATGAAGGACCGCCATCCGGATGTCTTCGAGCGGGTGCGCAAGTCCGTCGCCGATGGCAACTGGGTGCCGGTCGGCGGTATGTGGGCGGAGCCCGACGGAAATCTCCCCGGCGGCGAGGCGCTGGCCCGCCAGTTCGTGTACGGCCGCCGCTTCCACCGCGAGGAGCTGGGCACCGACACCGATGGCGTGTGGCTGCCCGGCGCCTCCGGACTGAGCGCCGCCTTCCCGCAGTTGGCGGTGCTCGCGGGGGCCCGCTGGTTCCTCGCGGAGCGTTCCGGTCCCGTGCCGCATCCGGCCGTCTGGTGGGAGGGCATCGACGGCACCCGTATCCTCAGCCACTTCCCGCCCGCCTCCGCCCTCACTCACGACGAACCGGCCGGCGGTGAACTCGACGGCGCCGAACTCGCAGGCGTCGCGGAGGCGTTCGCCGATCAGGGCGACGCGGCCCGCTCCCTGGTGCCGCTCGGCCACGCCGACGGTTACGGCCCCACGCCCGGGACGCTGGAACGCGCCCGGCGGCTGGCCGATCTCGAAGGCTCGCCGCGGGTCGCGAGCCGGCACCCCGCGCACTTCTTCCGCGACGCCCTCGGCGTACGGCCGGACGCGCCGGTGTGGCGCGGTGAGTTCCGCCAGGAGTCCCACCACGGCACGTACACCAGTCAGGCGCGTACCAAGCGCGGCAACCGCCGCGCCGAATCGCTGCTGCGCGAGGCCGAGTTGTGGTCGGCGACCGCCGCCGTACGGGACGGCGTCCCCTATCCGTACGACGAACTCGACACGCTGTGGAAGAAGGTCCTGCTCCAGCAGAGCCACGATCTGCTGTCCGGCACCTCGACCGCGTGGGCGCATCAGGAGGCCGAGCATGTCCACCGCGAGGTCCACCGCCGGCTGGAGCGGCTGATCCGCCGGGCCGTGGGAACGTCCGACGTCGGCGGCGCCACCGGCGCGTCCGTCTTCAACGCGGGGCCGCTGGCGCGCCGTGAGGTGGTGGTCCTGGACCGGGACCGGCCGACGGGCGGTGGGCAGCGGCTCTCCGACGGACGCGTCGCCGTGCTGGCCGAGGCACCGGCCCTGGGTCGCGGCGCGGTCGTTCCCGCGCCTTCCGAGCGCGCCGTCACCGGGCCTGTCGTTCGGGAGCGTGTCGTTCCGGAGCGTGTCGTTCCCGAGCGTGTCGTTCCCGAGCCTGTCCCGCCGGAGCCCGACAGGGTCGCCCCGGTGACCGTACGGCCCACGGACGGCGGCGGATGGCTGCTGGACAACGGGCTGCTGCGGGTCCATGTCGACGCCGAGGGGCTCGTACGCTCCATGCTGGACCTCGCCACCGGGCGGGAGGCCGTCGCCCCGGGGGCGGCGGGCAATCTGCTGCGGCTGCACCGCGACGATCCGCCGCGCTGGAGTGCCCGGGACCTGGACGCGCGCCACCGCGGGGTGTTCCGGGATCTCGACCGGGCGGAATCGGTCGAAGTGAGCGAGGAGGGAGCGCTGTTGGCGGCCGTCCGGGTGGTACGGAACACCGGCAGGTCCGCGATCGGGCAGACGCTCTCACTGACCGCCGGCAGCCGGTCCCTGACCATCGACACGGAGATCGACTGGCGCGAGCGCGACACCCTCCTCAAGGCCGTCTGGCCGCTCGACGTCCATGCCGAACACAGCCGCGCGGAGGTCCAGTTCGGCCATGTCGCGCGCCCCACGCACGAGAACTCCGGCGGGGACGCGGCCCGTTGTGAGCTCTGGGCGCACCGCTGGATCCATGTGGGCGAGCACGGCTGGGGCGTGGCGCTGGCCGGTGATGCCACGTACGGCTACGACGTCTCGCGCCACACCCGCGAGGACGCCGGTACGACCACCACCGTACGGCTCACCCTGCTGCGCGCGGCGCACAGCCCCGACCCGCACGCCGACCGGGGGCCACAGCGCTTCAGGCACTCCGTACGCCCCGGGGCGGGGGTCGGTGACGCGATCGCGGAGGGGTACGCCATCAGTCTGCCGCTGCGCCCGGGACCTTCGGAGCCCGCTGGATCCGCCGCGCCGCCGCTGGTCTCGGTGGACCATCCCGATGTGCTCGTGGAGGCGGTGAAGCTCGCCGACGACCGCTCGGGGGATGTGGTCGTACGGCTCTACGAGTCGCGCGGCGGCCGGGCCCGTACGGCGCTCTCCGCCGCGTTCCCGGTGGCGTCGGTGTGCGAGACGGACCTCCTGGAGGAGCCGCTCGCCGCCCGCCCGTGCGAGAACGGCTCGGTCGCGCTGACGCTGCGGCCCTTCCAGATCCTGACGCTGCGGCTGACGCCCGGGGACCGCCCGGCGGCGGGCCGTACGGCCTCGTCCACGGGTCGTACGCACCCGGCGGCAGGCCGTACGGCCTCGTCCACCGGTCGTACAACCCCGGCGGCGGGCCGTCCCGCGGCGCGTCACGGGGCCGGAGGCAGCGATGTCTGAAGCCCCCCAGAACGACGGCCCGGTCGGCTCTCTGCCCCCGGACCACCGGGCCGTCTTACACCGCTGGGCCGAGGAGGGCGGCCCCCTCGCGACCCGCGCGAACGTCGTCCTCCTCGCCGCCGAGGGGCTCCGCGACGCCGAGATCTCCCGTCGGCTCGGAGTGTCACGGCAGACGGTCGGCACCTGGCGGCAGCGCTGGACGAGCGCGGGGATCGACGGTCTCGGACACCGGCCGCGCACCGGCCGGCCCGCCACCGTGGACGAGGCGGAGGTCGTCACCCGTACGCTGCTGGCGCCCGGGGGCAGCGGCGCCTCGCGCGCGGTCGCCAGGGAACTGGGCCTCTCGCACGCCACGGTCGCCGGGATACGGCGCCGCTGGCGGCTCTCCCCCGACGAGACACCCGCCCCGTCCGTACCGACCAGACCGCCGCTGCCGAGCGGCGAGGTCTGGGTGATGGGCCTGTACGTGGACGCGCGGCGCGCCGTGCTCCTCGCCGGCACCGGACAGGGGGTTCCCCGGCAGTCCGCCGCCGGGACGGTCCTCGGCACCGACGTACTCGCCGGACTCGGCCGGGCGGTGGAGGCCGCGCTGACGGCGGCGACGGCACGCGGGCCGGACGGCGACGCCTCTCCGCCGTACGGGCTGGCGGAGTACCTGGCCGAGGCGGGCCGCAGCCATCCGGGCCTCGGGCTGCACGCCATCACGCTCTGGGACGCGTCGGGCGGCCCGGCACTCCAACAAACCGCTCCGGACGGCATGGTGACACGCCATCAGATCCCCGCGCGGTCGACCTGGCGCACCTTTCTCCGGGCCATGATCGCGCTCGACAGCACCAGCCATCCGGAGTCCTCGCGCCGCGTCTATCTCGATCTGGCGGCCGAGCTGGAACGGTACGCGACGGCGCGGCCCGACGCCCCGTGCGCCGCGGTGCGCTGGCTGCGCGAGAACGTCGCGGGCCTGCCGGGCACGGACCGCCCCGCGGACAGCACGGCGGGAAGCCAGTCCTGGAGCGGGGTCAACCAGATCGATCTGGGTTCGTTCAACGAGTGTGTGGTCATCGAGACGGTGCGGCTCTCCGGCACCATCACCCGGGGCGAGATCGCCCACCGCACGGGCCTCACCCAGCAGTCGGTCTCCCGGATCGCCCGTTCGCTGCTGGACCGCGGCATCCTCATCGAGGACGCCCAGCGGCGCGCGACCTCGGGCAAACCCCGTACGCCGGTGCGGCTCTGCGGGACGGCGGCCCACGCGCTCGGGATCCATATCGACCCGGAGGTGCTCACCGCGGTCGTCATCGATCTCGACGGCGCGATCGTCCGTACCCGTACCCGCCCGGTCACCGCCGACATCGATCCGGCGGAGTTCGTCGAACGGGTGGCCGCGCTGGGCCGGGAGACGCTGGCGGAGGCGCGCGGGTCGGTGCGGGAGGACGGCTTCCTCGGGATCGGGGTCGCCGTACCGGGGCCGGTCGACATCGCGTCGGGCACGGTCCTCGGGCCGCCGCTGATGTCGGCCTGGGGCGATCTGCCGCTGCTGTACCTGCTCCAGGACCACTTCCCGTGCCCCGTCCTGATGGAGAAGGACTCCACCGCGGCGGCGGCCGGCGAGCGGTGGATCGGGCGCGACCGCAGGGCCAGGGACTTCGCGTATCTCTATCTCGGTACGGGCGTCGGTACGGGGCTCTATCTCAACGGCGACCTGTACCGCGGGATCAGCGCCAACGCCGGGGAGTTCGGGCAGCTGTGCGCCATAGCGCTGGGGCGGGTGGCCAAGGACGGCCGCCCGGAGATCCTCCCCGAGTGCAATCCGCCGGTGTCCGTACCGGAGCTCGCGGTACAGGGCGGGATGCGTCCCGTACCGGCCGCGCCGGGGCGTACGTCCGGGAGCACCGCCGCCTACCTGGCGGTGGGCGAGGCCGCCGCCGCGGGCGACCCCGCGGCGGCGGCGGCCGTACGCGAGGTCGCGCAGGCGGTGGGGCGGGGGGCGCTGGGCATGGTCGATCTGCTGGACATCGATCTGATCGTGCTCGGCGGCCCCTTCTTCACCGAGGACGTCGCCGGCTTCTATCTGGACGAGATCGCCCGTACCGTCAACGCCTTCCCGACCGCCAGACGGCTGCGGCGGGTCGCGGTCGAGCCGTCCGTGCTGAGCGCGGAGGCCGCCGCGGTGGGGGCGGCCTCCACCATCTTCCACGCGACGTTCACCCCGCGGCTGCGCGGCCGGGAGAACCGGGCCCGGCATCTGCCGGCACGCTGACGCGCAGGGCCGCCGGGGTGTCCCGGCGGCCCGTATGTCGGCGTCCCGCTGCCCGCGAGTCCTGTCTGACGTACCGTCAGATTCTGGGCCGGGTGGGCCTGGTGGCCGTCAGTCCGATCTGTCCCTTGAGCATCCGGCCGCCGTCGCCGGTCAGCCGCAGGTAGTAGTCGGACGAGCAGGACGTGCCGTCCTCGTCCAGCGCCCAGATACCCGATCCGGACGGCACCTGCGAACCGGTCTCGGCGGTCTTCGCGATCTGGTTGCCCTCGTTGAACTCGTCGAACATGGAGATGTAGATGCCCTGCGCGCCGAGCCGCACCATGTTGTAGAACTGCCGCCACATGAAGTCACCGTGGGCGCGGTGGCGTTCCTGGAGGTCTCCCGGCAGCACACACGGCTGGTAGTCGATGCCGCGGGCGTTGCACTCCGCCTGGTCGGGGGTGTTGACGTCGCGGAAGAACCGGTCGGTGTCGGCGACGTTGCTGATCCGTCCGACCATCCAGGGCGAGATCATGTTGAACGCGCGGTACACGTCCTGGAAGCCGGGGCGTGAGTCGTCGGTGCTGTTGCGCCAGTGGGTGGGCACGCCGCCGATGACGTAGCAGCCCTGGGCCTTGAACCAGTCCACGACCTCCTTGCACGGCCCGGGGGCGAAGGGCCGGCCGGGGTCGTTGAAGCCGAAGCCCCAGATGCACACCACCGGCTTGCCGTTCTGCTTCGCGTAGGCGCTGGACGCGGTGTGCGCCCTCATCTTCGACGTCCAGTCCTCCTTGATCTGGGACTGCATGGACGTCCAGCCGGTGACGTCGTACATGATGTAGAACTTGCGGCCGTTGGCCTCGGCCGACTGGCGCACCTTCTGCGCCATCGCGTCCCGGGTCGGGCCCTCGGGGCTGAAGGGGTTGAAGCGCTGGAGCGCGGCCGTGTCGCAGTTGTTCTCCCGCATCCAGCGGAAGTGCGTGTCGACCGTCTGCTGGTCCCACGAGGAGAACAGCGTGGCGGGCTGGCCACTGTTCAGGTTCGGGTAGGCGGTGGGGTAACCGCGCGAGTATTCCCGCATGTCCGGCCACGACTTGATGGTGGTATTGCTGAGCGACGGCGGCTGGCTCATGTTCTGACTCCAGTGCCACCACCCATTGATGGGGGCGCCGTCACCGGTACAGGCGAACCAGCCCTGGTAGCCCACGGTGATTTTGCCGACCACGTCGCCGGGGGGACTCGCGGCGGGGGCCGGCTGTGCGCGGCGCCGCGGTTCGGAGGCCGACGCACCCTGCTGGGCTGCGCCGACGCCGGCGATGGCGGCCGAGGCGGCCAGCGCGGACGCGATGGCGGACCGTCGTGACATATGCATGGGGGAATGCCTCCCACTCGATTTCTGCCAGAAAGACGTAAAGCCCGCGGGGTGGGGGGTTTTACAGGCGGCGGCAGTCCGCCCGGCCCCCAAGGGCACGCCTTCGCAAAGTAGTCGGGCGCTACCGTCACCACAAGGCCACGCGCACCAGGAATTCGTTCCGTGAAATCGACGGCGTGTCAGTCGATTTTCTTTACGCTTTCCGTTTCCACTGAAATGCGAATAACCGAACGGCGGTGCCCCGCCGGGCCCGTGACCCCCGGTGCGCTCCCCCTGTGTCCCTCTGCGCTCGTATGCGCATCGTCGGCGTCGGGCATTTTCTGGACGAGTCCGTAGACGGAGAGGTGCGCGATGCACGGAACGGCGACGTCCGGCTGGCTGCTCGTCGCGCTCTGCGCGGCGGCCGGGAGCTACTGTCTGCTCCGGTTGCGCGGCAGCGTGGGCGAGCAGCGCGGTTCGGTGGGCGGTGAGGCCCTGATGGGGTTCGGGATGGCGGCCATGGCGGTGCCCGCGGCCGTGCTGACACCGCCCCGGTGGGTCTGGGCGGGATACGTGGTGGTGTTCTGCGGCGCGGCGCTCCATACGCTCGTCCGCGGCGGCGGTTCGGGGCACCGGCTGCACCATCTGCTGGGGATGCTCGCGATGGTCTACATGGCCGGGGCCATGGCCGTCGCCCCGGCCGGGGCGCACAGCGCGCACATGGCGGGCGCGACCGGCGCGGGGAGCGGAGCGCCGCTGATCACCGGCGTACTGCTGGTGTACTACGCCGGCTATGTGCTGTGGGCGGGGGCCCGGCTGCTGCCCGTTCCGGCCACCGCCGGCCCCGAGGGCGGGGGCGCTACCGCAGTGGCGGGCTGGGGCGAGCGGCCGGAGCTGGCGCTGGTCTGCCGGCTCGCCATGGGCATCGCGATGCTGGCGATGCTGCTCACGCTCTGATCACGGCCGATCACAGGGGGTCTCGGCTCGCTCCCGCTCAATCCGGCCCGGCCGGGCCTGTCGGGCCGGCCCGGGAGGATCCGCCCCGCAGGACCAGCGGCGCCCGCGCCGAAACGTGTCGTGGGTCACTTGCCAGGTAAGGACATACCCCTGAGTAGCGCACCCCTCATACTCTGGCTCCCATGATGGTCTCCCTGGCACTGCTGCTGCTCGGTGCGCTGACCGCCGTCGTCGCCCCGCGGCTCCTGTCGCGCGCCGACTGGCCGGAGCGCGAGCCGGTGGTGGCGCTCTGGGTGTGGCAGTGCGTCGTGGCGGCCGTTCTGCTGAGCTTCGCGCTCTCCATGACCTTCAGCGCCGCCGCCTCCTGGCTCCGTGTCCGCGGCCATGTCTTCGCGCCCGCCCCGCGCGGGGTGGTGGAGGCCTACGCCTTCGGTTCGCACGGGCCGTGGACCGTCGTGCTGACCGTGCTGCTGGCCTGCGGTGGCCTCTGGACGGCCGCGATGCTCACCCGCGAGATCCACCGGGCCCGCCGCCGACGCCGGCAGCGCCGCAAGGAGCTGCTCGTACGCTCCCCCGTGCTGCCCGGTGAGGAGCCGAGCGGTGAGCCCCTCGTGGTCCTGGAGGGCGAGCGTCCCGGCGCGTGGTGGCTGCCGGGCGCCGCGCCCCAGCTGGTCATCACCACGGCCGCGCTGCGCCGCCTGAAGGGGCGTCAGCTCGATGCCGTACTGGCCCATGAGGAGGGCCACGCGCGCGCCAGGCACGACTGGCTGCTGCACTGCTCGGGGGCGCTGGCGAACGGATTCCCGCAGGTCCCGGTGTTCGCGGCGTTCCGTGACGAGATGCACAGGCTGGTCGAACTGGCCGCGGACGATGTCGCTTCGCGGCGCTTCGGACGGCTGACGATCGCGCTCGCGCTGGTCGAACTGAACGAGGACCGCGGCGTGTTCGGGCCGGGCACCACACCGGACGCGCAGCTGCCGCAGCGGGTGAACCGGCTGCTGTCGCCCGTACCCCGGCTCACCGCGGGACGCAGGCTGCGGCTGACCGCGGCGGCGGCGCTGGTGCCGGTGGTGCCGCTGCTCGTCGCCTTCGTACCGGCTCTTCGCGCCCTGGGATAGCCCCGCCCCATCTTGGAGCGGCTCGCCCCACCCGGAATGCCTCCGGGATGGCCCGCCCCACCCCGGGATGGCCCTCCGGGCGCCGCGTGCGCGAGGATCACCCCATGCGCTCCCCCTCGGCCCCCGTGTCCTCTCCGTCGTCCCCGGCCCGTCCCCCGCTCGCCGGACTCACCGGAGCGGGCGCGGTGGCAACGCTGCTGGCCGTCCTCTCCGGGGTGCTGACCGTCCTCGTCGTCGCGGAGTGGGCCCCGCTGGTCTCCTTCGACCGGTGGGTCGCGGAGGGCCTCCACCGCCGCGCGGTGGCCGAGCCCGGCGCGACCTGGGCGAACCGGGTGCTGACCGACTGGGTCTGGGATCCCTGGACGATGCGGCTGCTGACCGCGGTGGCCGTGATCGCGCTGTGGCTGCGGCGTGAGCGGCTGCTCGCTCTGTGGACGACCGGGACGGCGGCGCTGGGCGCGGCCGTCTCCCAGGGGGTGAAGGCCGCGGTCGGCCGTGAGCGCCCGCGCTGGCCCGACCCGGTCGACTCCGCGCATTTCGCCGCGTTCCCCTCCGGACACGCCATGACCGCCGCGGTGACCTGCGGGCTGCTGCTGTGGCTGGCACGCCGCCACGGGGCCGGCGGCCGGCTGTGGCGTACGGCGGTCGTCGTCGCGGCCGTATCGGTGGCCGGGGCGGGCCTCACCCGGCTCTGGCTGGGGGTGCACTGGGGCACGGACGTGATGGCCGGGTGGCTTTTCGGTGGCTGTCTGGTCGCGCTCTCGGTCTCGGTGTACGGGCGCGTGACCTTGTCCGGGAAGCGGTGACCCGGCGAGGATCGTACGCATGACCTTCAAGGGTGTGCTCTTCGACTTCTCCGGAACCCTCTTCCGAATCGAATCCGCGGGCTCCTGGCTGCGCGCCGTGCTCGACGAGGCGGGCATCGCCGTACCCCCCGACGAAGTGCGGCGGTACGCGATGCGGCTCGCCGTGGCGGGCGCGCTGCCCGGTGGCTCCTCACCGGAGCGGGTGCCGCCGGATCTGGCCGGGCTGTGGGCCACCCGCGACGAGAGCGCCGGGCGCCACCGCGCGGCGTACACGGGGCTCGCCCGGCAGGTGGAGCTGCCGGGCCCGGACCTGTACGACGCGCTCTACGACCGTCATATGACGCCGGACGCCTGGCGTCCGTACGCCGATGCCGCCGAAGTACTCGGCACGCTGCGACGCGAGGGCATCGGGATCGCGGTAGTGAGCAATATCGGCTGGGATCTGCGGCCGGTCTTCCGCGCCCACGGCCTGGACGCGTTCGTCGACGCGTATGTGCTCTCGTACGAGCACGGCATCCAGAAGCCCGACGCCAGGCTCTTCCAGGCCGCTTGCGAGCAGTTGGGGCAGGATCCGCACGATGTGCTGATGGTGGGCGACGACCGCGAGGCGGACGGCGGAGCGGTGGAGCTGGGCTGCTCGGTCCATTTCGTGGACCATCTGCCCGTCGAGGAGCGCCCGGCGGGACTGCGGCCCGTTATCGCCCTGGCGGCCCGGGGACCGTTGCGATAGACCCGTAAAGAGGGCCGCGAACAGAGCCTCAAACGGGCGGCCAGAGGCCCGAAACGGGCACCACCGCGCCGGCCGGGCATGCCGAAATCGCCTGCCTTGGACGATCCCCCGCGTCGCCCAAGGCAGGCGGAAGCCCCGCTGACCAGGCCCGGAAGGGTCTGCGACGGGACGCGCTGAGTATATTGGCTTGGAGCCAGTCAACGCAGGAGTAAAGCATGTCCCCGCGGAGCGCATCGGTCAATGAAGAACTCCGTCGGCGTTCCCGGGAGCGGTTGCTGCAGGCGACGGTGGAGTTGGTCGCCGAACGCGGTTACGAGGCCACGACGCTCGCCGACATCGCCGACAGGGCGGGGTCCGCGCGCGGTCTCGTCTCGTACTACTTCCCGGGGAAGCGGCAGTTGCTGCAGTCCGCCGTGCACCGGCTGATGCACCGCACGCTGCACACCGCCCTGGAGCGCGAACCGGCCACGGACGACGGCCGGGAGCGGCTGGCACGGGCGATCGACGCCATTCTCGGGCTCACCGAGGACAGCCCCGTCCTGATGCGGACTCATATGGCCGGCATCCTGCAGGCCGAGGGGTTCGTGCAGTGCCCGGAACAGCAGCGGCTCGCCGGGCTGCTGCGGGAGACGGTGGAGCGGTACGGCTCACAGGATCCGGACAGCGATTATCCGCTGCTGCGCGCCCTGTTGATGGGAGCGGTCTTCGCCGTTCTGATGCCGGGCGCCCCGATGCCGCTGCCGCGACTGCGCGCCGAGTTGTTCCAGCGCTACGGGCTGGAATGGGAACTCGGCGTTCCGCCGGGCGGCTGCCCGCCCGGCGGAACGAGTCAGGACACGATCCTTCAGTGGCCGGAGCGGTCGAAGTAGTCCGGCTGCGTCTGCACGTTCAGCTCGGACATCCGCACCCGCTTCGCGGGGTCGGTCACACGGTCGTCGAGCCGGAGCACGTCGAAGCCCTTGACCATGTCGTTCGAGTAGATGTGGCCGTTGTAGTAGTAGGAGGACCAGGTGCCTCCGCCGACCATGGTCTCGGCCGAGATCGGACCGCGCTCGAAGTACGCGATCTCCTTCGGCTTCGACGAGTTGGTGAAGTCCCAGACCGAGACGCCACCCTGGTACCAGGACTGGACCATGATGTCGCGGCCCTTGACCGGGATCAGCGAGCCGTTGTGGGCCACGCAGTTCTCGGTGTCCGCCTGGTAGCGCGGGATCTTGTAGTAGCTGCGGAAGACCAGCTTGCGCTTGTCGCCCTTGCCCACGATGTCGTAGATGCCGTCGGCGCCCCTGGTCGGACCGATCTCGGCGTTGCAGGTGGCGGCGCCACCGCCGCCCAGCTCGTCGGTGAAGACGACCTTGTTGGCGCTCTGGTTGAAGGTGGCCGAGTGCCAGAAGGCGAAGTTGACATTGTCCTGAACCTGGTCGATCACCCTGGGGCGTTCGGGGTCCTTGATGTCGAACAGGATGCCGTCACCCATGCAGGCACCGGCGGCAAGGTCCTTGGAGGGCAGCACCGTGATGTCGTGGCAGCCGGTGGTCGCCGAGACACCCGGGTTGGTGGGCGCTCCCGGGTTTCCGCCCTCGGGGAAGAGCACCGGGAAGTTCACGATCGCGGCCTTCTCCGGGGACTTGCGCGGCACCTTGATGATGGAGAT
Organism: Streptomyces sp. NPDC039430; assembly: GCF_055639435.1. NCBI lineage: Bacteria > Bacillati > Actinomycetota > Actinomycetes > Kitasatosporales > Streptomycetaceae > Streptomyces > Streptomyces sp. NPDC039430. Next base: position 456,227 of record NZ_JBVKAK010000006.1, read on the forward strand.
ACCGTCGTGCGGCGGCTGGCAGTCCGGGAAGGAAGCGCTGGGCGAGTACGAGGAGACGTAGATGTAGACGTCCTTGCGCTCCGGCACCAGCGTGTGGGTGTGCGAACCGCACGCGGTCTCGACAGCGGCGACGTACTTGGGGTTCCGCTTGTCGCTGATGTCGAAGATCTTCATGCCCTCCCAGGACGACTTCTCCGTGGCGGGCTGCGTCGTGCTGGTGCACGAGTTGTCGCTGCGCGAGGAGTCGGTGGAGAGGAAGAGCAGATCGCCGGAGACCGAGATGTCGTTCTGCGATCCGGGACAGAGCACCTGCGCGACGGTCTTGGGGGACTTCGGGTTGCTGATGTCGAAGATCCGGAAACCGTCGTAGTTGCCCGAGAAGGCGTACTTGCCCTGGAAGGCGAGGTCCGAATTGGTCCCCTTGATCAGGTCTTTGGGCACATTGGCGAGGTGACTGATGTTGCGGCTGTGGACGATCTCGTCCACGCCGGGTATCTCGCCGTTCTGGATGGCCGACTTCACCTCGGCGGCCTGGCCGCTGGAGATCTTCTCCTTGGCCTGACGGTCGCCGGGGTCGGGTGTGGCGACCGCCGGACCGGCGGTCAGCAACGTCGCGAAGAGCCCGACCGCGGCTGCCGCCACGCCCAGACGTCTGCGCCGCACGCGGGTGGTGTGCAACGAACTCACTACGTCCTCCCTTGTATCCCCGCCCAGACATGAGCGGGTCACGGACCTCGGCAGTATCGTCCCTCTCATGTACATCTCAACAGATGGCAACAGAGATGTAATGAAAGTTTTTGATCACTCGTTGCCTCAAGCGTGCTAGGAAATGTCCACCACACCATGTGCCGCAGGAGGTCGCCGTGTTGATCCGCCACCGGAGCCCGCGTGTTCGCCGGTCCGCCGTCGCGGCGGCCGTCGCCGCCGCCGTACTCGCCCTGGGCGCCTGCGAATCGGGCAGCGACAGCGGCGCGGACGCGGCAAAGGCCGACGCGGGCAAGGGCGCTGGGGTGGTGGCCCCCGGGAAGCCGGGCGAGCCCGCCAGGACGCTCTCCGCCGAGGAGGCGCTGAAGGCGGCGCCGGACAACACCCCCAACTCCGCCGATTTCACCTATGCGCAGATGATGATCGTGCACCACGGACAGGCGCTGGACATGGCCGCGCTCGTGCCGGAACGGGCGGGCTCCGAGCAGGTGAAGCGGCTCGCGTCACGGATCGCCGACGCGCAGAAGCCCGAGATCGGCATGATGGAAGCCTGGCTGAAGAACAACGGCGGGGCGAAGAAGCACCAGGGCCATGATCACGGCACGATGCCCGGAATGGCCACCGAGGCCCAGCTGAAGCAGTTGCGGGCCGCGAAGGGCAAGGCCTTCGACGAGCTGTTCCTCAAGCTGATGATCACTCACCATCAGGGCGCGATCACCATGGCCACCGAGGCGCTCTCGGAGGGCAACAACGTCCAGGTCGAGGAGATGGCGAACGATGTCATCTCACAGCAGACGTCCGAGATGAACCGTATGCGCGCCATGTGAGGTGCACACCCGGCCAGGCGACGAACCGTACGTGCGGTGCGGGAAGTGACTGACGGGACGAACGCCGTTGGTCAGCGCCGGTGGTGGCGGGGGGTCAGATGACCCTCGTCGCGTGCGCCCGCGATCAGCCTCAGCGCCTTGCGGCGGCTGAACCCGGTCGCGGACATCACGGCGAGCACCGGGTCCTGGCCGGCCTGCTGGGCGGCGCGGTAGATCTCGGCGACGCCCTGCCGGGCGGCGCTGCCGCGCGGGAGGGACGGACGGGCGCGGTGCCGGCCGGACTGGACCTGGTCCTGCGGGGCTTCCTGGACGGCTTCCGGCGCGGACGGCTGCGCGACCGCCGGCTCGGACTCCGGCCGCGCGGGCGGGGCGGGTTCTGTGGCCGGCTCCCCCGCGGGCCGTTCGGCCGGCCGCTCGGGCGCGGACCCCGCCGCGTGAACGGGACCCGACGCGTGGACGGGCCCGGCTTCGGGTGCCGGTACGGGTTCGGGCGCCGGTACGGGCTCTGACGCCCGTGCGGGTTCTGACGCCGGTACGGGCTGAGGCGCGGACGGGGACTCGAACGCGGGCTCGGCTTCCCCCAGCGCCATCGCCCCCTCCGGCCCCGACAGCGGCTGCGACCCGTCACCGGGGCCCGCGGCGAGCGGGGCGACCGGGGCGTCGGCGCAGACCGCGCCGTCGTCGGGCTGGGGCGCGGGCGGCCGGTGCCGGCCGGCGACCACCTGGCAGGCGTTGTGGAGCGGCGCCTCGATCGCCTCGGCGAGCGCGGCGAAACCGTCCAGGGCGAGCGGCGGGTCGGCCTGCGCGTCCTCGATGGCGATCCGGCCGTCACGTACCACCGCGAGCACATCAATGCGCGCGCCGTCCGCGAAGGTCAGCCTGATATCGACCCAGGGGGGCAGGATCTCGCGCCGCGCGGCGCCGTCCCTGGGGTCCCCGGCACCGGTGACGGTGCCGTGCCCCTGCACTTCCCATACGGGCCATGGGTAAGCGTCGCGCTCGTGGGATTCCTGGGCGGAAATCAATTTATGTTCCGACACATTCACAACTTAATCAGGCAATCCACCCTTATTGTCATGGCGCGCACGTGCCGAGACGTACGGCACCCTGTCGGCTCATCGGATCAACCGTGGCCGCTCCCGGATCAGCCGTCACCGAGCCGGCCGGCCTGCGCGGCGGCGGCGCCGAGAACGCTGTCGAGCAGACCGGGGAAGAGCCGGTCCAGATCCTCCCTGCGCAGTCCGCTCATCTTGGCCGTCCCCCGGTAGTTCTGCTCGATCACGCCACTCTCGCGCAGCACCCGGAAGTGGTGGGTGGTGGTGGATTTGCTGACGGGCAGCTCGAAGTGCGAGCAGGAGAGCTCGTCGTCCACCACGGCCAGCTCACGGACGATCCGCAGCCGCAAGGGGTCGGAGAGCGCGTGCAGCACGCCCTCCAGCCGGATCTCCGCGCACGAGGGGTGCGCGAGTTCACGTGTACTGGTCGCGGCGGTCACGGCGGGGCTCCACTTCATCGCGTTCATCGCGTTCATCCCGTCCATCGCGCCTCATCGCGCTTGATCGACGAGATCTCGTCGGGCGAGAGTCCATTGTACGAGAGTTCTCGTAGTTTGACATTCGCCTTACTACGAAGGGTATCGTACGAGGCGTTGACGGGTCTCCCGCCGAGGCGGCGGCCCGTCCGTCACGTACCGATGCCCCAGGTACCGGTGGCCCACGCACCGATGCCCCACGTTCCGAATGGAGTCCGCCGTGAGCGCACTGTTCGAGCCGTACACCCTGCGGTCCCTGACCATCCCCAACCGGGTCTGGATGGCGCCCATGTGCCAGTACTCCGCGGACGTGACGGGCCCGGACGCCGGGGTGCCGAACGACTGGCACTTCTCCCATCTCGCCGCGCGCGCCACCGGCGGCACCGGGCTGATCCTCGTCGAGGCCACGGCCGTCAGCCCGGAGGGCCGTATCAGCCCCGCCGACCTCGGGATCTGGAACGACACGCAGGTGGAGGCGTTCCGCCGGATCACCCGCTTCCTCGCCTCGCAGGGCACCGTCGCCGGCATCCAGCTCGCTCACGCCAACTGAACCGACTTACATGCGACACCCGGCACGCACCGTGAAGCCGTACCCATCACCGGCGTCGACTTCCGAGCACGCCGGCCGGAAGGCCTCGACCGACCGGCCGTGGAAGGGCGGCGGTCCCGTCGGCGCCGAGGCCCATGGGTGGGAGCCGCTCGCGCCGAGCGCGCTGCCCTTCGCGGAGGGCCATCCGCTGCCCGCCGAACTGACCGTGGAGCAGATCAAGGAGATCGTCGGACAGTTCGCGGCGGCGGCGCGGCGGGCCAGGGAGGCCGGTTTCCGGATCGTCGAGGTGCATGGCGCGCACGGCTATCTGATCGGGCAGTTCCTGTCGCCGTACAGCAACCGGCGCACCGACGCCTATGGCGGTTCGTTCGAGAACCGCGCGAGGTTCGCGCTGGAGGTCGTGGACGCCGTACGCGCCGAGTGGCCCGAGGAGCTGCCCCTCTTCTTCAGGATCTCCGCGACCGACTGGCTGGACGAGGGGGGCTGGACCGTCGACGACACGGTGCGCCTGGCGGACGAGCTGCTGGCGCACGGAGTGGATCTGCTCGATGTGTCGAGTGGCGGCAACGCCGCGGACGTACGTATTCCGGTCGGTCCCGGCTACCAGGTGCCGTTCGCGGCCCGGGTCCGGGCGGAGACGCGGCTGCCCGTGGCGGCGGTCGGTCTGATCACCCAGCCCGAGCAGGCCGAGAAGATCGTCGCCAATGGTGAGGCCGATGCCGTACTGCTCGGCAGGGAGCTGTTGCGCGACCCCTCCTGGGCCCGCCGCGCCGCCGGTGAGCTGGGCGGGCGCGTACACACCCCGCAGCAGTACCACCGGGCCGTCTGAAATACCGCCCGGCGGGGGCCGGTTGACGGGTGTGTGCGGAAGCGTGCCGTGCGCACCAGTAGAGTGGCCCCCCGTGGCAGCACGACCGTTGAACGAAATCGTCGAGCCCGGATGGGCGGATGCGCTGGGCCCCGTGGCCGGACGCATCGCCGAGATGGGTGACTTCCTGCGTACGGAGATCGCCGCGGGGCGCACGTACCTGCCGGCCGGACCGAATGTGCTGCGCGCCTTCCAGCAGCCGTTCGACGAGGTACGGGTCCTGATCGTGGGACAGGATCCGTATCCGACCCCCGGGCACGCGGTGGGGCTGAGCTTCTCGGTGGCGCCCGAGGTGCGGCCCCTGCCCGGCAGCCTGGAGAACATCTTCCGGGAGGCCCATACGGATCTGGGCCTGCCGCGCCCCTCCAACGGCGATCTGACGCCCTGGACGCGGCAAGGGGTGCTGCTGCTCAACAGGGCGCTCACGACAGCGCCCCGCAAGCCCGCCGCGCACCGCGGCAAGGGCTGGGAGGAAGTGACCGAGCAGGCCATTCGCGCCCTGGTCGCGCGCGGCAAGCCGATGGTCTCCATCCTGTGGGGGCGTGACGCCCGTAACTGCCGCCCGATGCTCGGGGACTACCCGGCCGTCGAATCGGCCCACCCCTCCCCCATGTCGGCGGACCGCGGCTTCTTCGGCTCGCGTCCGTTCAGCCGGGCCAATGACCTGCTGATCGGCCAGGGGGCGCAGCCGGTGGACTGGCGGCTGCCGTGAGACGGACGCCCGCGTGAGCCGACCGGGGCCGATGAGCCTGCCGAGGCCGATGAGCTGGGTACGCCGATGAACGTGGTGTGCCGATGAACCTGGTGTGCCGATGAGCTGGGTGCTGGGCGTGGACTCCGGCGGCTCCGGGCTGCGGTTCGCCCTCGGCTCGACGTCTTCCGACGCTTCCGACGGGACGGCGGGCGTGACCACGGTCGCGGCCACCGCCTCCGCCGGGCCCGTGCGCACGGGCCCCTCGGGTATCGACGCCGGGCAGTTGCTCGCCCGGCTGCTGCCCGCGGTGGACACCCTGCTGGCGCGGGCGGGCGTGGACGCGGACACGAGTGCGGGTCCTGGCGCCCTGTCCGCGGTCGCGATCGGCGCCGCCGGGATGGCGACGCTCGGCGACGGACTGCGCGCCGAACTGCCCGCGGCGCTGGAGCGCTCCTTCGGGGTGCGGCGGCTGGCGCTCGCGGCGGACGCGGTGACCGCGTACGCGGGAGCACTCGGCCAGCGGCCCGGCGCGGTCGTCGCGGCCGGTACGGGCATGATCGCCCTGGGCACGGACCTGACCGGCTGGCGGCGCGCGGACGGCTGGGGTCATCTGCTGGGTGACTGCGGCGGCGGCGCCTGGATCGGCCGGGCGGGACTGGAAGCGGCCATGCGCGCGCACGACGGACGGCGCGGCGGATCGCCCGCACTGCTGTCCAGATTGGAAGAGGTTTTCGGGCCCGCTCCCGAACTGCCCGGACTGCTCTATCCCCGTACCGACCGGCCCGCGGTACTCGCCTCGTTCGCGCCGGAAGTGGCCCGTTGCGCGGCCGGCGATCCGGTCGCGGAGGGCATCGTCTCGACGGCCGCGCGGCATATCGCGGAGGCCGCCGCGGCGGTCTGCCCGCCGTCGGGCGCGTGCGAAGTCGCCCTCACGGGAGGGCTGTTCAACCTCGGCGAGCCGCTGCTCGTTCCTCTGCGCGCCGAACTGGCCGGTCAACTTCCGCACGCCACGACCGTGTCCGCCGCGGCCGATCCGCTCGGCGGGGCGCTGCTCATCGCGGGGGCGCTCGCCGGGGACGCGCTCCGGCTGCCGCACGACGCGCGCCTGCTGAACGTCCTGACAGAACAGGATGGATGAGCAGAAAAACACCTAACGGATAAATAAGGACAGATGGTTCGCCACTGCCCCCTCCCCGAACAGCCGCGCCCACAAAACCAGTAGCATTCGACGCCATGAGCACCCCCACTGGGCCCGCATCCGGCCTGCCTGTACGAATGCCGCGACCCCGTCAGTCGGGGCGCCACCGCCGCCCCGAACCGGTCGCTGCTCCCGAAGGCGCGTCGGCACTCGTCGTCGCCGTGCCCGGCACGCCCTCGGCCGCCGTCCGCGGTCTGGCCGAAGAGGTCGTCAGTATCGCCCGTTCCGAGCTGCCCGGCCTCGACGCCGTCATCGGCTTCCTGGACGGCGACGACTCCGAGTACCCCACGCTGCAGAGCGTCCTGGCCGGGACCGCCGCGCTGCGTACCGAACGCTACGAGCTGGCGAAGGCGGCGGGCCGCGAGGTGGCCGAGCCCGAGGGTCCGGCCGCCGTCGTCGTACCGCTGCTCGCGGGACCTGACAGTGGGCTGGTCACGCGGATAGGTCAGGCCGTCGCGGACAGCGGCGCGACCGCGGAGCTGACCGATGTCCTCGGTCCGCATCCGCTGCTCGCCGAAGGGCTGCACGTACGCCTGTCGGAGGCCGGCCTGGCCCGCGCCGACCGCGCCAGGCTGTTCACGGTCGCCACCGCGGCCGACGGGATCATCCTGGCCACAGTGGGGGGCAAGGAAGCGGTGCAGACCGCGGGGATCACCGGAATGCTGCTGGCCGCGCGCCTCGCCGTACCGGTCATGGCCGCCGCGCTCGACGAGGAGGGCTCGATCGCGGCCGTGGCCCAGGAACTGCGCGAGGCCGGTTCCACCCAGCTCGCGCTCGCCCCGTATCTGATCGGTCCCGAGCTGCCCGAGGGCCTGCTCGAAGCGGCGCTGAAGGAGGCGGACTGCGCCGCCGCCGAGCCGCTGGGCGCGTACCCGGCGATCGGGAAGCTGGTGCTGTCGAAGTACACGGCCGCACTGGGCATTCCCGCGCAGCCGCAGGGGACGCCGACGCACTGACGCACCCGTACCGGCCGTGCGCCGCACGCCCCTGAGTACGGGAGCGCAGCACGCCCGTACCCATGGAAAGGGCCCGCCCCGGATCACTCCGGCGCGGGCCCTTCCGCGTCGGTACGGACACATCCGTGCGTACGGACACATCCGTGCGTACGGTCGCCTTCGTGCGTACGGTCACGTCCGCTCGTACGGGTGGATTCGCCCGTACGGAGAGGATCGTCCGGGACGGAGGGCCGACCGGTGACCCGGCCGGTGACCGGTCAGCCGAAGACCACGCAGGAGGCGGCGGGGGCCGCGAGGGAACCGGCCCGTACCGGAATACCCGTCGCCGGATCCACGTCGAACCAGGTCACATCCCCGGAGTGCTCATTCGCGGCGTAGAGGCGGCCGCCCGCCGGGTCCAGCGCGAGATCGCGCGGCCAGCGCCCGCCGCAGTCCACCGAGGTGACCAGTTCGGCCTTCTCGTATGTCGCGTCGAGCGCGAGGACGGCGATGCTGTCATGGCCGCGGACCGCCGCCCAGACGAAGCGTCCGTCGTGCGACACGACCACCTCGGAGCCGAAGCCCTCGACGTCCACACCGTCGGGCAGGACCGGGGCTTCGCCCACCGGTTCGAGCAGACCCCGCTCCGCGTCCCAGCGGCACAGGGTGAGCGTCGGCTCCAGTTCGTTGAGCACGTACGCGTGGCCGCCGCCCGGGTGGAAGACGAGATGGCGCGGTCCGGTGCCGGGGCGCAGCGCGGTCTCGGCGTGCGGTGTCAGCTCGCCGGCGGTGGCGTCGAGAGCGCTGATCCGGACGGAGTCGGTACCGAGGTCGGTGGTGAGGATCCACCGGCCGCTCGGGTCCGTGACCACCTGGTGCGCGTGGGGTCCGCGCTGGCGGTCCGGATGCGGCCCGGAGCCTTCGTGCCTGGTCACTCCGCTCGCCGGCCGGAGCGCGCCGTCGGTGCCGACGGGCAGCACGGTGACGCTGCCCGAACCGTAGTTGGCGGTCAGCAGATGCCCGGCGGCGAGGGTGAGATGGGTGGGGCCGGCGCCGCAGACCGGTACGGGCTCCCCCAGCGGCCGAGCCGCTCCGTTCCCCGCGTCCGCCGCCGGTGTCCTGAACGCCGCCGCCGCGCCTTCCTCGGTCTCGGAGACCGCGTAGAGCACGGATCCGTCCGGGGCGAGCGCGAGGTAGGACGGATCGGCGACGGCGTCGGTGACTCCGCGCTCCGTCAGGGCTCCGGTCTCCTCGTCCACGGTGACGGTGGTGATCCCGCGGCCCCCCGTGGAGGTGAACGATCCGATGAAGGCCCGCCCGTCGTTCCTGCCGCTCACTGTCTGTCCCCTTCTCCGGCTGATCTCTTCGGCTGTCTCCGCGCCCGTCGCGTCTCCGCGCCCGTCGCGTCGGCCACCGCTCCCCCGGTGTCCGGGGCAGACGGTAGCAGGGGGTCTGGACCAATCGCCCGGCCCGGTGGGCCGTTTCGAGGCGCCTTCCGGCAGCTCAGGCGGGGACGAGCGGGCCGCGCGGCGCCGTGCGCAGAGGCGCGGAGAGATCCGCGAGGGCCCGCTCCAGGCCCCGCAGATGGGCCAGCGCCGCTTCGGCCCCGGGGTGGTGGTGCGGCGTCTCCGGCGCCCCGGGCACCGGAGGGGCGGGCTCCGCCACGGGCGGTGCCAGCTCGCGTACGGCGGCCTCGACCCGGCGGCAGGCGGCGACGAGCCGGGCGTCGTGCGAGGCGGCGGGGTCGGCGGCCACCGCGGCGAACCCCCGTACCTCGCGGGCGCATGCGTCCAGCAGGACGAGCACCTGGCGGGCTCTGGCCCGGCGCGCCCGCGACGGGTTCAGCGGGTGGACGAGCGGCGCGAGGGACATCCGTACCCGGCCGAGCAGCAGCTCCAGTTCCGCGGCGAGCGGCCCGGGGTCGGCGTGTTCGTCCCCGGCGAGGCGGCGGGCGGCCGTGGTGGTGCAGCCGTGGACACAGCGCAGCGCCTGCTGGATCCACGCGTCGGTGACGGCGTGTGTGGTCACCGGCAGCAGGAGAAGGACGGCCGCCGTCGCGCCGAGCGCCCCCACACCGGTCTCCGCCAGCCGCAGGGCGAGCAGCCCCGGGTCGAGCACCCCGAGCAGCCCGTACAGCAGGCCGACCATGACGGTCACGAAGAAGATCATCCAGCTGTAGGAGACCGCGGCGGTGTAGAAGATCCCGAACACGCACAGGGCGACGAGCGCGGCGGTGGGGCCGGGCGCGCCGTGCAGGGGTACCGCCACGACCAGCCCGACGGCGCATCCCGCGGCCGTGCCGACCGTCCGCCGGAAGCCGCGGACCAGGGTCTCCCCGCGTGAGGCGGTGTTCACAAAGATCCACCAGGCCGCGCCGACGGCCCAGTACCACCGGTCCTGCGAGAGCAGCTGGCCCGCGCCGAGCGCGAGGGCACCCGCGACGGCCACCTGAACCGCCTGCCGGGTGGCCGTGCGGACCACGCCGGACGCACCGGGCGGCGCGGGTACGGCGGGCGGCGGCAGCCGTCGCTCGTAGCACCAGACCCCGAAGCGCACGGCCGACGAGGCGAGCAGGGCGAGCAGAACCGCGGAGTACAGACCGGGCAGCCGCGCGGGGACCGTGTGCAGGAACTGCGCCACGAAGAAGGTCATGAATCCGAAGACCCCCAGGGCATGGCCTCGCGGCCCCCAGCGGCGGGCGTACACCCCGGCGGCGGCCACGACGAGGAACGCCGCGTCGCGGAGCAGCGGGTGATCGTGCAGCGCGGACGCGAGGGCGAGCACCGGAAAGCCGACGGCGGGCAGGAGCGCGGTGGTGACGGCCTGGCCGCGGACCGTCGTGTCGGTGACCGTGAAGAGGGCGAGGAGCGCGGCGAGCCCACCGGTGATGACTCCGGCGAGGGGATGACCGGCGGCCCCGCACACGAGGACGGCCAGGCCGATGCCGAGAACGGCGCGTACGGCACCGTACAGCCGCAGCCGTCCCGGATCGGGACTCACGAACATCCTCTTCAGCACTGCCAGCCCGCCCGTTTTCACTCCGGCATGAGAAAGGCGCCGCGGGGATCCGCAGCGCCATTGATGGTTCCATCACAGCACCCTTGGCCCCAGTGGCTCAAGCGGGCTCTGAGCCACTGGGCCATTGGCACAGTAGGCCTTGATCGTCACGAGTGGGTGGAGGGCCAACGGGCCACGGTGGTGCCTCGGCTTTCCCTGTGGCAGCTCAACGGCTTTCGCAGGACTTACGGGTTTCCGCGGGACTTACGGGCTTACGGTCCTTCCGTGCCGGCCGATCCCGCGGTGGCGAGCTCATCGAGGTATCTCGCGACCGGGCCGAGGCTGAGCAGGCCGCTGCCCGCTCCCGCCAACTCCGCCGCCGCCGGGGCCAGTGCGCCGTGCGCACGCCGCATCGTCTCCCGGTCACCCAGGGCGACGGCCGCCCGCGCGGTGAGACACCACAGCGCCTCGAACAACAGGTCGGGCGGCGGGTCCGGGCTCTCGCGCAGCGCCGTCCCGGCCGCGTCGCGGCGGTCCCGGGCCAGCAGCACGAGGGGGCGGACCCATGGCTCGTACGGCCCCCAGTCGAGGTGCTCGCCGGCCGGGGCCGGCAGACCGTGCCGCACCCGCAGGCACAGCAGCGCGAGCGGCAGCAGGCCACGTTCCAGGCCGGGCATGCCTGCTCCGTCGAGACGCGCGGCGGCGTGCCGGTACGCCGTCTCCACCTCGGCCACCGGTGCCCGGCCGGTCTCGGCCAGCCGCAACGCCCGGTACCACCGGGTGAATACGCCCACGAGCGGCAGCTCATGGCGCTCGGCCAGCCGGTCGGCGGCGGCCGCGTGTCCGTCGGCTCCGGAGAAGTCGGCGAGCGCGCCGCGCGCCTGGAGACGGATGAGGTGGCCGAGTACCTCGTAGGTGACCAGATCGTGGCGGGCGGCCAGAGCGACCAGTTCGGCGCCGATCCCGTCCCGGCGCGGAGCCAGACCCGCGCGGTGGAAGGTCTGCATGAACACCCCGTTGAGCGCGAAGGCCAGCAGTGCGGGATCGTCCAGGCCGCGTGCGATCGCCTCCGCCTGCCGGGCGGCCTGGAGGCCGCGTGCCGAGCGGGTGCCGCCCCGCCGGAGGGCGTGGGGCGGGGTGCCGCGCGACTCCAGCGCGATCGTGGCGAGCAGCCGGGCCCCGGCCCCCTCGTGGCCGCCGGGAGGGAGCGCGGTCAGGGTGCGCTCGGCGGCGGCCACGACGGCCGCCGACTGCTCCGGGTCGTCCGAGCGCGTCCAGATCGCGGGGACGTCGTACGCGCCGATCACCCGGGCGGTCAGCGCCGGGTCGCCCAGCTCCTCCGCCGCCGTGATGGCCGCCACGCGGTGCAGGCGGGCGGCCTCCAGGCCGCCGCCCCCGGTCACCGCGAGACCGCGCAGCAGACCCACGGTCGATTCCAGGCGGGCACGGGCGCCGGTGGCGACCGTACGGTCGTACGCGGCGGCCGCCCGCGCCCACACCTGTCCCGCCGCGCCGTCCCCACTGCCGGGCGGTCCGGCCGGTCCGCCCGGTCCGAAAGACCCGGCCTCTCCGGCCGAGGGGTCGAGGTGGTCGGCGTGGGCGAGGATGTCCGCTTCCAGCCGGCGCAGCCCCGGGCCCGGGTCCACGCCCAGCTGCTCCACCAGGAGCGTGCGTGCCCGGCGCAGCATCGCGAGCGCGTCGCCCTGGCGGCCGGTCCGGTAGAGCGCGAGTGCCAGCAGCCGCCAGGCGTCCTCGCGCCAGGGGTGCTCGGACACATGCGCGTCCAGGTCCGGCACCGCCTCGGCCGCCAGGCCCAGGGACAGCCGGGCCTCGGCCCGCCGCTCGACGGCGTGCAGCCGCAGTTCGGCCAGGCGGGAGCGTTCGGCGCGGGCCCAGGCCGCGTCGGAGAACTCCGCGTACGCGGGCCCTCGCCACCACCCCAGCGCCTCTTCCAGCCGCGCGAGCGCGTCTCCCGGGGGCAGCGTCGCGGCGGTGGTCACCGCACGCTCGAAGCGCCAGGCGTCCACGGCGTCGAACTCCGCGCGCAGCGCGTATCCCGGCCCCTCCGTGATCAGCAGCCCGGCCGGGGCGCGGGGTGGACGCTCCGGCTCCAGCGCGCGGCGCAGCGCGGCCACGAAGGTGCGTACGGCCCCCACCGCGCCCGGCGGCGGATCCGCCCACAGATCCTCGACCAGGCGGCCGACCGGGACGACGCGGCGGCGGGCGACGATCAGCCGGGCCAGCACCGCGCGGTGCCTAGGGCCCTTCAGCCCGATCGCGCCCCCGGTACCGTCCCAGGCCGTCACCGGCCCCAGGACCCCGAACCCGACCCGCACCCGTGACCACCCCTTCCGTCGGGCGTGGCTGCGCCCCCGGCCACGCTATAGCGCGCTGATCCGATGCTCATTCGCGCCCGGCAGGCTGAAGGCACCTGTTCACACCGTCCGGCCGGGGCGGCCACGTCACCCCGGCCGACCGGATCAGTCAAAGGAAAGAGGCGGAACCATGACGCCTGCCATCGCCGGCTTCGACTACCGGCGCGTTCCCGTCGCCGACGGCGTGTCGCTGAACGCGGCCGTCGCGGGCACGGGCAGTCCGGTCGTGCTGCTGCACGGCTTCCCCCAGACCCATCTGATGTGGCGGCATGTCGCCGCCGATCTCGCGGCCGATCACACCGTGATCTGCCCCGATCTGCGCGGCTACGGCGCCAGCGACAAACCCGCCGAGGCCGATGGCGCCACATACTCCAAGCGCACCATGGCCGCCGACATCGTCGCCCTGGCCCGCGCGCTGGGTCATGAGCGCTTCGCGCTGGCAGGGCACGACCGGGGCGCTCTGGTCGCCTTCCGGGCCGCCCTCGACCACCCCGCGACGATCACCCACCTGGCCTGCCTGGACGTGCTGCCGACCCTGGACATGTGGGAGGTGATGCACGGCACCACCGCGGCCGTGGGCTTCCATCTCTATCTGATGGCCCAGCCGCCCGGCCTGCCCGAGCGGATGATCACCGCCTGCGCGGACGACTTCTTCGGCCACTTCCTGGACAGCTGGACCGGCGACCCGCGGGCGATCCCCGCCGATGTCCGCGCCGCGTATCTCGACGCCTGCCGCGCCGCGGTGCCCTCCATCGTCGCCGACTACCGCGCCTCGGCGGGCGTCGACGCCGACCACGACCGTACGGACCGGGATGCCGGCGAGCGGCTGCGGATGCCGGTCACCGTCCTCCAGCAGGACTGGGGCGCGGCCCTCGGCTACGACGCCCGGGCCCTCTGGGGAGCGTGGGCCGCCGATCTGCGCCATGTCTCCGTCACCTACGGCCACTTCATGGCGGAGGAAGCTCCCGCCGATATCGCCAAGGCCCTGCGGGATCTGCTCATCCGGTGACGGGCCCGCTCAGCGGCTGAGGAAGCGCGGCCCGGGGCCCACCGCGTCCTCAGCCGGGCAGGGAGATTCCGTTGATGAGCACTTCGGCGACATTCTCGGCGTAGAGCCGTACGCGCGCCTCGTCCTGTGAGGTCACTTCCGGGTTCATCAGCGCGGCGAACCCGATCTGTCCATAGGGCGCGGGACCGCCGGAAGTGAGAAGAAAATAGAAGACCTCGTACGGGATATTCTTGATTCGTCCCTGCTCTCGCAGCAGATCGAAAACGGGGGTGATTCGCGATCGTACGGGCTCGATGTACTGGTGGTAGAGATAGTCCACCCGCTCCGTATGGGCCCCTCCCTCCACCGTGACCAGACGTCCGAGATAGGGGCGGGTCGCCGAATACTCGATGAAACTCCGGATCAGTACCCGCAGCCGCACCATGGGGTCGGCGGATTCGTCGTCCGCGGCTTCGAGATGCTCCAGGAGCGGGCGGAAAGCCCAGTCGACGGCAGCGCGCCACAGGTTGGCTTTCGAGCCGAAGCGCTGATAGAGAAGGTTGCGGCTGACACCCAATTGGTCATTGACCGTCCGCAGGGAAACCCCGTTGTATCCGTGCACCGAGAAAGCCTCGATCGCCGCGGCCATCACCTGGTCGGTCGGCGCGAATTGGGCGTCTTTACGCGGACGCCCTCGCGGACGGGCAACGGGTTGCGGAGTATCAGACATGAGGCCAGCTTAGCGGCGCCCGTTCCTGTCCCGGCCGGGGACAGGGGGGAGGAATTGCCTACCGTACGCGCGCCACTCCGACATAGAAGCCGCTCTCCTCGCGCTCCGGCGCCGCCGTGTCCCGGTACCATTCGGGCGCCCTGACCAGGCCCGGGTCCACGAGGTCGGTTCCCTCGAAGAACCGCTCCACCTCGGCGCGGGTGCGGGGGCACAGGGAGATGCCCCCCTTCCGGTAGGTCCCGGTGACTTTGCTCGCCTGCTCGGGATCGAGGAAATCGGCGGTGCCGTGCGACACGATCAGGACGCTGCCGGAGGGCAGGCTGTCCACCAGGGTGCGGGTGATGCCGTACGGGTCGTCCTCGTCCGGGACGAAATGCATCAGCGCGATGAGCGACAGCACCACGGGGCGGCTGAAGTCCAGTAACGCACGGGCGTGTTCGAGGATCTCCTCCGGGCGGCGGACATCCGCCTCCAGGTAGTCGGTGGCCCCCTGTGAGCCGCTGACGAGGCGAGCCTCCGCGTGGCGCAGGACGATGGGATCGTTGTCGGTGTAGACGATCCGGGACGCCGGGAGGATCTCCTGGACGACCTGGTGCAGATTCGGCTCGGTGGGGATACCCGTACCGATGTCGAGATACTGGTCGATACCCTCGCGAGCCGTCCAGGCGACGGCGCGGTGCATGAACTCCCGGTTGATCTGGGCGCCGCGCTGCGCGCCCGCGGCCAGTTGCTCCGCCATCTCGACATCGACGGGGTAGTGGTCCTTGCCGCCGAGAAAATAGTCGTACACACGAGCGGGGTGGGGCTTACTCGTGTCGATTTGGCGCCTGAGCCTGCCGACCGTCACGGGGACGCTCCTGAATGTGGGGGCCGAGAAGGGACGGATGATGCCTACCCGCGCGGGTGTGCGGACGAACTGACAGACTAGAGGACGGAGTTGGTACGCCCTTGTCGCTATACACCTGTGTGCGGGGCGAGTTGGCCTGTTCCCTTCGGCCTTCGTCCGGCAGTTCACGGTGGTGCGGGGCCCGGTGGACCGGTACGGCGCACGTTGTCGGCCGTACCGGTCCACCGAGTCATAGGGCGACAGGGCCACCGAGCCCTGAAGCGGCGCTACTTGACGCCCACCGCCCGGATGATCTCCTGGGTCACCGATCCGCCCCGGTCATCGGTGGCGGAGGCGCGCAGGGAGACATACACCGCGTCCTTCGGTATCCGTACGGTGCCCTCCCAGGCCGTCCGCTTGCCTCCGGCCCGGTCCAGGGAGACGGCCGTCCAGCTCTTGCCGTCGTCGTACGACACCTCCAGCCGGCCGCCACCGATCGTGCCGGTGTCCGGTGCTCCCTTGACGTACTCGGAGAAGATGCCGAGTGACAGCCGCTTGCCCGCGCGCACGTCGCCCGCGAGATCGGTGTCGACATCGAAGCCGAGGTTGAGGAGCGGCAGGAAGGTCTCGCGGTCCGCGGGGGTCTCCGCGGAGCGGAAGGTCCACTCCGAGTGGCCCTTGGTGGACAGCCGCCAGCGTTCCGGGTCGAGGGTGGTGTCCGTGACGACCTTGTACGTCCGCTCGGCCGGGTCGGCGTCCCAGGCGTACGCGCCCGAGCTGGTCTTGCGGTCGACGAGCTGCCCGTTCGCGTACACCTCGGTGGTCTGCGTCATCGAGTCGTCGCTCCACACATCGCCGAAGCCGGTGTGGTCGGGGCCCGAGTCGCCCCAGCCCGGTGTGTTGAACCGCAGGTCATTGCCCCTGCGCTGCTGTCCCCAGCCCAGCCCGGTGCCCAGCCATGGATGCAGCACCGGCTTGAACCAGTTCAGTGCGGAGTGTGTGCCGCCGCGATAGGTCACCACGCCGCCGCGCTGTTCGAGCGTGGTCGGGCCCGCCGTGACGGACTCGTGCCAGTGCTGGCCGGTGCCCGTGCTGACGTAGTCGGTGCGCTCCGCCGGGTAGGCGGTCTTCTCCGGGAAGCCGAAGCCGATGGGGAAGGTGTCCGTGATCGAGTAGCGGAACTCTCCGCCGTCGACGGGCTTTGCCGCATGGAACTTCGTGTCCAGCACGGCCAGTTCACGCTTCCCCGGCCGGTAGACCAGATCCTCGGGGATGGCCCCGGGGTGGCCCTCGGAGAGGTCGTAGACGTACGGGGTGTGGCGCGTGCCGGTCAGCTCCGCGCTGTGGTGGCGCCTCGCCGACTCCAACAGCCGTGTGCCGTCGGCCGAGTTGACGGTGGCGATGGTCAGCGGACGCTCTTCGCCGGATTCCGTGGCGAAGTCGGCGAGCAGCCTGCCGGGCGCGTCGTCGGTGACGAACAGCGCCTTGGCGCCCGCGTCCTGTGCGTTCCGGGCCAGCTGTCGCGGGCTGACGGCGTCGCTCGCGCGGACGACGACGGCCTTGCCGCGCGCGGACCCGCCCTCGTACTCCTCCTTGCTTCCCGTACCCGCGTCGACCAGCGGGAGCCGCTGCCGCCCCGCGGGCAGCGCGGAACCGAACTGGACGACGGTCTCCCCGATCCGCTTGCCCCCCGCCGTCAGCTCCAGCAGGGGCTTGCCGAGGCGCCAGACCGTGCGGTACTCGAAGGTTCCGGTGGCGGGCTCACGCGTGGGGGCCGCGAAGACACTGTCGTAGGCGAGGGGCACCTGCACGGCCCCGCCGTAGGACGCGCCGTTCGCCTCCCTGGTGAACTCCATCAGCAGCTGACGGGTCTCCGTCCGCCGGTCCACCTCGGCCCGGATCTCCCGCAACCGCCGCCCGTCCAGGGTGATTTCGCGGTCGCGGTCCATCACGACCTCGGGTTCGGAGAGGAAACCGAGGCCGAGCGAGTCCTTCCCCTTGCCGCCGCGTACGTCGAGGAACGAGGAGACGGCGTAGCTGCCGGGCGCCAGGCGCAGCTGGAGCGTTCCGGAGTCTCCGACCGTGGCCGAGAAGGGGTCATGGCCTTCGGCGAGCCTCTGCACCGCGAGCGGGGCGGCGGTGGGCGCGCCGTCCCGGTCCTTGGCGTGGACGGTGAGGGTGTACCGCTCCTCCTCCTTGACCAGGCCGAAGGCGGTGTGTGCGACGACCGTGTCACCGTTCTTCGCGACGATACGGCCCGAGGTGCTGCCGACGGGGGCCTTCGTGCCGTCGCCGGTGACGGTCGTCGTGGCCGTACCGTGCGCCGGGACGGTCAGGGTGGTGTCGGCGAGTGTCACGACTCCGTCGGCGGCGCCCTCCGCGGCGAGGCTCAGCGTGACGGGACTGCCGGAGGAGTTGGCGTAGCCGACCGTGCGGGTGACGGGCTGGTTGTCCTCGTACGGCCAGCGGTGGAAGCCGAGGTCGGCGCTGCCGGTCGCGGTGATGGCCGCGTTTACGGCGGCCGGTACGTCGACCCGGCCCGCGCCGAGCGCGTAGGCGGAGTCGGTGAGCCGCGCGGACGTGCTCATGAGCGCGTCCTTGAGCCGCTGCCCGGACCAGTCGGGGTGCTTCTCGGCGAGCAGCGCGGCGGCTCCGGCGACATGCGGGGTGGCCATGGAGGTGCCGCTCATCGTGGTGTACGGGCCGCTGCCCTCGGTGAGCCGGGAGCGGGCGGCGAGGATGCCGACACCGGGGGCGGACAGGTCCGGCTTGAGGGCGTTGTCGCCGTGGCGCGGGCCCTGGCTGGTGAAGTAGGCGGGCCGGTCGGCGGAGTCGACGGCGCCGATGGTCAGCGCGGAGTCCGCGGCGCCGGGCGAACCGATGGTGCCCGCGCCGCCGGTGTTGCCCGCCGCGATCACGAAGAGCGCGCCGGTCTGCGCGGAGAGGGTGTTGACCGCCTGGGCCATCGGGTCGGTTCCGTCGCTGGGTTCCGTCGAACCGAGGCTCATCGACACGATCTTGGCGTCGATATCCTTCGCGGCCCACTCCATACCGGCGATGATCTGCGATTCGCTGCCGGTGCCCGCGTCGCTGAGCACTTTGCCGACGGCGAGACCGGCGCCGGGCGCGACGCCCTTCTCCTTGCCGTCCGAGGCCGCGCCGCTGCCGCCGACGGTGGAGGTGACATGGGTGCCGTGTCCCGCGCGGTCGGCCACCTCCTCGCCCTCGATGAAGCTCTTGGTCTCGGCCAACCGGCCGGTGAGATCGGGGTGTCCGGCGTCCACGCCGGTGTCCAGGACGGCGACCTTGACTCCCTTGCCGGTGAGGCCGGCTTCCCACGCCTTCGGGGTGCCGATCTGTGCGTTGCTCTCGGCCATGCCGGCCGTCACACGCCCGTCGAGCCAGATCGTGTCGATGCCGGCCGCGAACCGCGCCGTGGCGGGGGCTGAAGGGGCTGTGGACGCTGCGCGTGTCGGGGACGCTGACGACGCTGATGACGCTGATGACGCTGATGACGCGGGGGGAACGACCGTACGCCAGAAGGCCGTTCCGTTCTTCGACGCCTCGACGGCGGCGCCATTGACGCTCGGCAGCGACCGTATCCGGTCGGCGCCGCGCGGGGTCGCGGCCCTGCTGCCCTTGCCGTACGTGACGATGAGCGGCAGTGTGTCGGCGCCGCGGTCGTCGTAACCCAGCTCGATCAGCGATGTGACGTCGAAGAGCCGCTTGTCGAGGGCGCCGGACCGGAGATAGGGCGCGGCCTCGTCCGGTACGACGGTGATCCTGCCGCCGGAGATCTCGCTGCGCACCGCTCCGGTCGCGCCCTCGGGACGCTCCACGGAGACGGTGCGCCGACCGCCGCCCAGATCGGTGACGGTCACCTTGTCGCCCGTCACGAGCGTGACGGTGTGCGCGGAGCGGGCGGTCGCGTTCGACGGCTGCGCCGCGTCGGTGGTGGCGGAGGTGTGGCCGGCGCCGGCCGCGACGGCCTGTCCGGCGGGGAGCAGTACGAGCGAGAGCCCGGCTGCCAGCAGCCGGGCTCCGCGTCTCGCCGGTGCTCTGGTCATGAGTTGCCTCTCCTCAAGCACCCGGTGCAGGAGGTGGGTTCGGGTGCTGCGAAGAGTCTCGGCGCTCCTTTTCTTCGAACACAGCGCCGGATACTGGCGGTAAGTCGCCATGGCGGCAATCTGCCACGCGCGTCCGCCGGCCGGCTCCTGACCTGCCGCCCGACCCGCCCGCCCGCCGTACGGACGGGACGGGTGGACGGGACGGGTGGACGGGACGGGTGGACGGGACGGGCGCCTGGGGCCGAAACCCCGGCGCCAAACCACAACGGCCTCAACCACTCCGGATCCATCGCACAACCACCCCCAAGAGTGGCGGTGCGTCAGTTATCGCCGTTCCCGAGGTTTCACCTGG
This sequence comes from Streptomyces sp. NPDC039430, assembly GCF_055639435.1. Taxonomy (NCBI): domain Bacteria; kingdom Bacillati; phylum Actinomycetota; class Actinomycetes; order Kitasatosporales; family Streptomycetaceae; genus Streptomyces; species Streptomyces sp. NPDC039430. The sequence goes on from NZ_JBVKAK010000006.1 coordinate 475,870, forward strand.
GGCGTGTACCGCCAGAGATCAGATGACTACTTACCGTAGAGACGAGGAACAGTGTTGGCCCGGAACAAGGACGACGTCTCCCACACCCTGCTGAGCATGCTGCACAACTCGCTGACCGACACACGCAGGGAGCTGCGGGCGGCCCTCGCCGAGGGGTTCGACCGGCTCCGGATGGCGGGCGACGAGGCGCACCGGGCCACCCAGGAGGCCATCGCCTCCGGGCTGAACGAGCTGCGTACGGAGCTCCGGGAGACGAAGGAGGGCCTGGCGCGCGGCAGGGAGGAGCTGGGGCAGACCGTCGAAACCGCCGTGGAGATCCTTCAGGACGAGGTCCAGCAGCTGAAGGAGGCGGTCGAGGGACTCCGTCCCGGGTCCGCCGGCCACCCGTCGCTTCCGTTCGGTACGGCCGACGGACCGCTGTTTCCGCCCGGGATGACGGTGCCCGGCGTGTCGGGCCTGCCCGAGGTCCCCGGTATGCCCGGCGGCGTACCCGGTATGTCTGGCGTCCCCAGTGCGTCTGGCGTCCCCGGTATGCCCAGCGTCCCCGGTATGCCCAGTGTTCCCGGTATGCCCAGCGTTCCCAGCCAGCGTGAGGAGGACGACGCCCGGACCGTGCTCCCCGGGCCGTCCGAGCCGTCGGCACCGGCCGAGCCCTCGCCCGATACCTTGCCCGAGCCCTCCGACGATCCTGCGCGGCCGCACGGGGACTCGGCGCTGTCAGGACCCTCGGCGCTTCCCCGGGGTGTCCCGGTGGAGGGGGCCTGGCCAGGGCCCCCGGAGCGGGTGGCGCCCTCGCTCCTGAACGCGCTGCGCCGGGAGTTCGGCCCGCTGCTGGCGCACCTCGAAGAGGCGCGCGGCGAGCTGGCGGCGGTCCGTGCGGACATCACCGCGCTGACCTCCCGTATGGACGACGCGGACGGGGGTCTGCGCACGCCCGGGGAGCCCGCGCGACAGGCGCCGCCCGTGACCCCCGTCACCGCGTTGCACCCCGTGACCCCCATGCACTCCATGAGCCCCATGCACCGTGTGACCCCCGTGCCCGAGGAGCACGGTGAGCTGCTGAAGCGCGCCGCCCGGGTGTCGTCGGCGTCCCTGGTCTGCCACCGCGACACCTGGGAGTTCATCACCGGCCAGGCGGGCCGTCACTCCCACTTCCGGATGCCTCCGCGGATCACCGACCGGGGAGATGACCGGATCGCCGCCGCGCTGTCCGGGCGCTCGTTGATCGCCATCCTGATCTCCCTGTTCACCACGCGGCACACCACGGACGCGGGTGACGGCGACTGGGCGCTGGCCACCACTCTGTACGAACGCATCGGCACCGGTCTGGACACCCTCGCGCACGCGGGCACCACCGTCACCATCACGCTGGACGACCGTGCTCCCGGCGCCGGGAGCGAAGACGGCGACAGTGACGGCGACAGCGCCGCCGAGGCCGGCGGCGGCGAGGTGGCCGAGAGGATCAGCCTGCCGTCGCCCGCGTCGCCCGACGGCCCGGGGCTGATGGCTCAGGCCGGTCCCACATAGCCGGTCCCACATAGCCGGTCCCACATAATGGGGCCATTGGTACAGGCTCGGGCCGTACCCACGGACGGCAGGAGGCCGGCGGACGATGGCGGTGGACGCGCTCGACACCCGCATCCTGCGGCTCCTCATCGAGCGGCCGCGTACCAGCGTGCGGGAGTACGCGCGCATCCTGGGGATCGCCCGGGGAACGCTCCAGGCCCGGCTCGACCGACTGGAGCGCGAGGGGGTGATCACCGGCACCGGGCCGTTCCTCTCCCCGGCCGCCCTTGGCCATCCGGTGCTCGCCTTTGTCCATATCGAGGTCACGCAGGGGCATCTGGACGAGGTCGGTGACGCACTGGCGGAGGTACCCGAGATCGTGGAGGCTTTCTCGATCACGGGTGCCGGGGATCTGCTCACCCGGGTCGTGGCGCGCGACAACGGCCATCTGGAGGACGTGGTCCAGCGTCTGATCCAGCTGCCGGGTGTGGTCCGTACGCGTACGGAGATGGCGCTGCGCGAGAGGGTGCCGCACCGGCTGCTGCCGCTGGTCGAGTCGGTGGGCCGGGCCGTCGGTGAGCGACGCTGACGGAAGGCTTGGCATGCTGGACCGTATGAGCACTTCCCAAACGCTTGCGGTCATCTTCGATCTCGACGGAACACTCGTCGACAGCGAGCCCAACTACTACGAAGCCGGACGGCTGCTCCTGGCCCAGTACGGTGTGTCCGACTTCAGCTGGGAGCACCACAGCCGGTTCATCGGGATCAGCACCCGCGAGACACTGGAGGCGCTACGCGGGGAGTACGGGATCGACGCGCCGCTGGACACCCTGCTCGCCGAGAAGAACCGGCTCTATCTGGAGCGGGTGCGCGCGTCGACGGAGACATTCCCGGAGATGCGGAAGCTGGTGGAACGGCTGCACACCGAGGGCGTACCCATGGCCGTGGCGTCCGGATCGTCCGGCGCGGCCATCCAACTGGCGCTCGCCGTCACCGGACTCGACGGGTATTTCACCACGACCGTCTCGGCCGAGGAGGTCGCGCACGGCAAGCCGGAGCCGGACGTCTTCCTGGAGGCGGCGCGCCGGCTGGGAGCCGAACCCGCCCACTGCGTGGTACTGGAGGACGCCGCGCCCGGTGTGAGGGCCGCGCGGGCCGCGGGGATGCGATGTGTCGCGGTCCCCTACGCCGCCACACCCGGCGCGCCGCTGGATCCGGCGTTCGGTACGGCGGGGCTGCTCTTCCCCGCCGGGCAGAGCGAGTTCACGGCGCAGGCCGCGTACGCGTGGATCGTCGGGGAGTAGAGCCCGCCGGCCCGCCGGCGGACGACGGCTTGTCAGGACCCACTGACGCACCACATTGACGTTGCCGCGTCAGTTCGCCTCGTCGCGCCCGCTTTCCACGGCGGAGCGGGTGCGGAGGCCGTCGAGAAGGAAGGCGATGCCGCGGCGCCAGGCGTCCGGATCGCCACCGGCCGTGGCTTGGAGCGTAGCGGTCGTGAACCAGAACACATACGACAAATCCGCCGGGGTGAAGTCCTTGCGCAGGGTGCCTTGTCGATGTGCGTTGGCGACGACCCGGTGAGCGGTCTCCGCCTGAGCCGAGCAGACGTCGATCAGACGCCGTGAGCCCAGGGTCCCGCCGCTGAGGGCCTCGCCGAACGAGCGGTCGCTCGCTTGGATCTCGCACAGACGCTCGATGTAGCCGGCGAACCCCTTCCACGCGTCCCGCTGTTCCAGTGCCCAGCGGCCGGCCTCCTCCAAGCGTGCGGCGAGAGCGTCCGGCACCACGGCGTCGATGAGCCGTTCACGGCCTCCGAAACGGTGGTAGAGCGTGCCGACGCTGACTCCCGCGCGCTTGGCGATCTCATCCACCGGAGCCCCGAGCCCGCGCTCCCGGAAGACCTCGGCCGCCGCCGACTTCAGCCGTTCCTCGTTACGCGCCGCGTCACTCCGCAGCCCACGCACGGCCTTCGGCCCGCCCCGGCTGCCGACCGCCCCGGCTCCGTCTTCCCTGTCTGCACGCACCGCGGATCCTTTCTTGAGTGTCTCCTCAAGTTTAGTGGTACCGTCCACGTTAAGTTGAAGGTGTGTTCAAGTTGCCCGCCGCCGTGCGCGAGGAGTGCGTCGCCATGTCCCCTGTGATCGCCATTCTTGGGGCCGGTACCGGCCTGGGAGTCTCTTTGGCTCATCGCTTCGGCCGTGAGGGCTTCCGGGTCGCTCTCGTCGCCCGTCGACCCGGACGGCTGGAGAAGCTGGTCCGCTCCCTCGCGTCCAACGGCGTCGAGGCCGCGGCCTTCCCCGCTGATCTGGCCGACCCCGCCGGCATTCCGGCACTGGTGGCGAGAGTCCATGAACGTTTCGGCCGCATCGACGTGCTGGAGTACTCGCCCGCGCCGATGACGGCCATGCCTCGGCCCGCGACGGAGCTGACCGCGGACCGGCTCGGCGAGCTGCTGAACCTGTTCACTCTCACACCCGTCGCGATCGCCCGCGCCGTCCTGCCGGCGATGACCGCACACGGCGACGGCGCCATACTCGTCACCCACGGCCTCACCGCCGCCCGCCCCATACCGGGCATGAGCGGCGTCGGACCGGCCATGGCCGCCACCCGCAACTACCTGTACTCGCTCCACGGAGAAGTCGCCCCGCTGGGCGTATACGTCGGCACGCTCACGGTCGGCTCCGTCATCGCCGGCAGCGAAGGCCACGACCATTTCGAGAGCGCTTCTCTGCCGCCCGGAATCACTGTGGTCGACCCGGACCGGCTGGCCGACGTCTACTGGCGCATGTACCGGAACCGCGACCGCGTCGAGGAGTTCTGGCCGCCGCTCTCCGGCTCAGGTCACTAGGACTTGTCCGCCATGTCGCCGTTGAGCAGCGCGACGCCGAGCGGGGTGATGGTGTGCTGCACCTTGTTGAAGGTGCGCAGAGTGGTGATCAGCCCGGCCGTGCGCAGAACCGAAGTGTGCTGGCTTGCCGCGGCAGAGGAGATACCCACACTCTCGCCGACCTCGGTGGTGGTGCAACTGCTGGTGAGGGCTTCCAGTACCGACGCGCGCGTACGCCCCACCAGCGCGTGCAGCGCGTGTTCGGCGCCGCCCTTGGACTCCCACAGCGAGTCGGCCCACTCGGGGTTGGCCCGGGTGGGGTAGATCAACGTCACCGGGCGTCCGTCGGATCCGCCGCCGGAGAGCACCGGGGGCCGGCCCGCCAGAAAGAGTGAGGGCGCCAGCGCGAGGCCGCCCGACTCCAGCTTCAAATCGTCCCCGTTTCCCGGGACTTCGAGGATCGGAGCGTCCCAGCGGATGGCCGGGTGGAGGGTGGAGAGCAGCTTGCCGACGCCGTCGCTGAGCATGATCTGACCGCGCGCGGTGCGGTCGGCGTGCAGCCGCTTGGAGATGGCTTTCCAGTACGGGGCTATCGCGATGCGGTGGAACTCCTCAAGATCCTGGACGACTTGGGGTCTCTCCCGGGAAGGGGAGGGCTCCGCGAGGCCGCCGTCCTCCGTGGCGCTACGCGCGTCAAGTCCCAGTCTTCGCACCACTTGATCGATATCCGGGATGGGGCGGACCACTTGGGCGAGCCTCACCAGCGCGCGGATATTGCCGGAGTTGCCGACCTTCTTGCGCCATGGCTTGAACACCGGTCCGCCGCCGCCCAGACTCAGCTCTTCCAGGGCGAAGAGGGACTCGCGTACTTGATCGACCTGCGGAAGAACTCTGGTTTGCGACAGGCTCTCAGGCGTAAAATATATGCGACGCATACTCCCCCGCAGGATCCGTGCGCACTGTCGACCCGGCCTCGGATTCACCGGCGACGAGCCGCTCCCACCGTTTCAACTCGCAAGTGCATTCGACGTTACCACGAGTCGCCAAGGGCTATCGGAAACATTCGAAAGTACCGTTGGCCTCGATGACTTCCATAGTGCGTCCGCCCCATCACATCCGACAGGGGAGGCCGCACGCCTATGGAGGTACAGCTGGCTGCACCTGCCCAAGAGGGGTCAGCTGTAGGTGATAGCGCGTCAACCCAGCCGTTTTCCAAGAGTTTAGCCGCAGTCCTGAGCCGCGCCCGGCAAAGGGCGCCGAGCCGCCGGCGGCGTTCTTCCTATGCCCGAATGGGCAGAGCCCCAGAACATCTCCAGGAAATGTGGCCAGAATTCCGTAGTGGCCCGCGAGGGTGCTTTAGCGAGGGCTAAAACTCCGCCGGAGGATCCGGCCGCACCCCTTCCGCTTCCGCTGGTAACACGGCAGGTCGTACGTGAACCGGGCGGCGGAGCCGGACCTACCCCAGCGCCGCCTCCTCCACAACCGGCGATGCCCGGCCACGGCCCGGTCACAGCGGTCCGCGGGATCGGCGGGGCGTCACCGGAGGGTCTCCCTGGATGGCCGGCCGGCGAGCATTTCCGCCACCAGAAAGGCGAGTTCGCATGGCTGCCGACGGTGGCGCGACTGCCGGGCGGTCGACCGCCACCATGCCCCCGGGCGATGCCCGCGCCGCCGGTCGTCGTCTTCATGACGGACTTCGCCGAAGACTTCACCGAGGTCTTCGGCGAGGTCTTCATCATGAAGACGAACGGACCGGTTGGTCGGTTCGGAAAACGTCACGGATACCGTCGTGCGCGAGACAGGGCGGACAATGCGGAAAACCGGCGGCTTGAATTCGATTACAGCGCGGCAAGGAGGGCGCGCCGGACGAATGGGAACCCACCTGTGGAACACCGCCAGGCATCCGTGGATCGGTGGAGTGGCCCGGAGCGGACCCGCACCGGCCTTCTCCGATTGATCTGGTGTATCTGGTCTCCGCACCGGTACCCGCGTTCGGACCGGTGCGGCCACGACGACAATCACGAATACGGACAACGGCCGGGCGGATCATGAACAGGCGTCGCGGGCTCGTCTCTGTTTCCTTTTCGCGCCAACACCGATCACCTGCTCATTGGCCGCCTGGAACCCGATCGCGATCGGCCTGGCCACGCTGCCCGCGGCTACGAAGGTGGGCTTCGGTGTGGTTGTGCGGCCGGGGGGCCGCCCGCACAACCAGCGCCTCAGGCGCGTCAGGCGCGGAAGTAGGACCCCGCGTCCAAGTCCTGGAGGAGGCTCGGCCCGCTCGGGACCCAGCCGAGAAGTTCCCGCGTGCGAGCGCTCGACGCGGCGATGTCCATGGCGAAGAAGTGGCCGATCCAGCCGAAGTGCTTCTCCGCGTCCTGCGGTGCGATCGAGGCGACGGGAACATCGAGTCCCCGTCCGATGGCCTCCGCGATCTCCCGCGTGGGGATCCCTTCCTCGCTCACCACGTGCAGGAGAGTTCCCGCCGGGGCCTTTTCCAGCCCCAGGCGGGTGCCCCGTGCGGCATCCGACCGGTGGACGGCCGGCCAGCGGTTCACGCCGTCGCCGACGTAGCCCGCGACCCCCTTCTCACGGGCGATCGCGACCAGGGCCGCGATGAATCCGTGGTCGCCGTCGCCGTGCACGGTGGGGGCGAACCGGAGGCTCACCGTGTGCACGCCGCGATCGACGTACTCCAGCGCGAGGTTCTCGCTGCCACCCCGGGGGGACTCCGGGCCGTGGAACGGCGACCGGTCCTCCTCGGTCACCGTTCCACGGCTCCGCGCCGGACCGGCGACGCCGGACGCCAGCAGGAACGGGCGGCCCGTTCCGGTCAGGACGTCGCCGATCGCCTGCACGGCGGCCCGTTCGGCCTGATTGGAGGCGGCGAGGTTGTCGAAGTCGTGCTTGTTGGCGAGATGGAGGACGGCGTCGGCGGCGGCCGCGCCCTCCCGGATGCTGTCGAGGTCGTCGAGGTCGCCGCGGCGGACCTGGACGCCTTTCGCGTCGAGGGACGCGGCCGAGGTGTCGGAGCGGGCCAGCCCGGTCACCTCGTGGCCGGCGGCGAGCAGCTCGTCGACCGTGGCGGAACCGATCCACCCGGATGCTCCGGTAACGAAAACGCGCATGTGAAGGACTTCCTTCGATGATCAGGTCCGATGGTCAGGCCTGGGGAAAGCGAGCGATGTCAGTCACTGATGTCAGTCACTGATGTCACTGTAGCTCCCATGTCGGTCACTGTCATCACAAGTGGACTCATGGTGCGATGGGAGCCCGGGACGCGGGAGCGACTACAGGCGGCGGCGATGGACCTCCACATCAGTCGCGGCTTCGACAGGACGACCACCGCCGACATCGCGCAGGCCGTCGGGCTTACCGAGCGCACGTTCTTCCGCCACTTCACGGACAAGCATGAGGTGCTCCTCGGCGGGCAGGAACTAATGGAGCGGGCGTTCCTGGACGGGGTGGCCGCGGCCGCTCCGGACGCGTCACCGCTGGAGATCGTTGAGTCAGCGCTGTCGGCCGCCGCGACGTTCTTCCCGGCCGAGCGCCGCGACCACTCCGGGCGGCGGCAGCGGATCATCTCCGAGAACCCGGCGCTGCGGGAACGGGACCCGCTGAAGTCGGCCCGGCCGGCCACGGCGGTCGCCGCCGCCCTCCGGTCGCGTGGTGTTCCGGAGGTGACGGCCACGCTCGCCGCGGAATCGGGCGTGACCATGTTCGGCGTCGCCTTCGCCACGTGGATCGCAGACGGCGAGGAGCGGTCGTTCCCCGACCTCGAACGCGAGGTACTGGGAAGGCTCGTGGCACTGGCCGCGGACGTGACGCGACGCGACGCGATCGGCGTAGCAATGGATCAACCGGATGAACCGGGTGGGCCGCCCGACGACGTCGGTGCCGGCGCGACGGTGATCACTACCGCGATCGGCCCCCCGGCGCCCGTCCGGCCCGCCCCGCCGCGCGCAGTGCCGCCAGCGCGGGGCCAGGGCCCGCGGCGGTCACCAGCGCCTCGCCCACCAGCACGGCGTCCGCCCCGTGAGCAGCGGCCTCGGCCACGTCCTCGGGCCCCCGGATACCGGATTCCGCGATGCGTACCACCCCTTCCGGGATGCGCGGGGCGAGCCGGGCGAACGTACCTCGGTCGATATGGAGGGTCTTCAGATCCCGGGCGTTGACACCGATCACCGGTGCGCCGAGTGCCACCGCGCGATCGGTCTCCTCCTCGTCGTGCACCTCCAGCAGCGCGGTGAGCCCCAGTTCGCCCGCGAGCTTCAGCAGCGCGGCGAGTTCGTCCTGCGCGAGCGCCGCCACGATCAGCAGCGCCAGGTCCGCGCCATGCGCCCTGGTCTCCCACAGCTGGTACGGCGTGACGACGAAGTCCTTGCGCAGGACGGGGATCCGTACCTCGGCGCGGACCGCGTCCAGGTCGGCGAGTGAGCCGTGGAAGCGGCGCCCCTCCGTCAGGACGCTGACCGCGGCCGCGCCGCCGCGTTCGTACTCCCCCGCCAGCGCGGCCGGGTCGGCGATGGCGGCCAGTGTGCCCTTGGACGGGCTGGCCCGCTTCACCTCGGCGATGATCCGCACGCCCGTGCCGCCGCGCAGCGCGGCGGCGGCGTCGAGAGCGGGCGCCCGCTTCAGCGCCCGCTCGCGCACCTCCCTTTCGGACACCAGTCGTTGACGTGCGGCGACGTCCTCGCGTACTCCGCCGATGATCTCGTCGAGCACGGTCATGGGGGTGTCGGTCCTCTCACATTGATTCCCGCTTCCGGCCGGCTGGACGGTGACGCGGTCACCGCCCGTGTCAGGCCGCGATCGGGACGATCTTGGGGTTGGCGAGCGTCAGATAGTCCTCGGTGGCGAGCGCCACCGACAGGTCCAGCCTGGCCGCGTTGAAGTAGAGCGTCGGCTCCGCGAAGAGCGCGGGGTCGGCGAGCACGGTCAGCTCGTCATGGAACGAGAACGGGATGATGCTGCCGCTCACACAGCCGGTCAGGCTCTCCGCGAGGTCGCGCCGGGCGAGTTGGGCGCGCTGTCCGCCGCACTCCGCCGCGACCCGCTCCAGGTCCACCCGGCGGTCGCCGGGGATCACCGCGAGGAGGTGCCGCTCCGCGGGGGTGCCGCCGAGCACGGTGACGATCATGCATTTGGCCGCCGCCGTCAGTGCGTGGCCGCGCAGCGCGCTGGCGAGCGCGGTCCGGCCCTCGGGCGCGTGTGCCAGGAGTTCGTAGCGTGCGCCCGTCTCCTCCAGCAGGTTCAACAGACGCTGTGACGCGATCAGTTCGTCGCGGCCGGCGGTCTCGTTCATGTGGTCGCCGACTGTCTGGCCGGGGACACCGGCCGCATCCAGGAGTGGGGGTCGGGCAGTTGGCCGCGCTGGATGCCGAACAGCGCGGCGGAGAGCCTGCCGGTGATCTCGCCGGCCGTGTTCACACCCGCCCGGTTGCCGTCGGCGGTCCTGCCACCGGTCCCGTCGCCGTCGGCGGTCCTGCCACCGGTCCCGTCGCCGCCGATGGTCCAGGAGCCGTCCTTGGTGCTGACCTCGTTGACGGGGCTGATGCGGGCGGCGGTGCCGCACGCGAAGACCTCGGTGATCGCACCGGAAGCGCAGTCGGCCCGCCACCGCTCCAGGCTCAGCGGCGCCTCGCTCACCGGCACGCCGAGGGTGGGTGCCAGGTGCAGCAGCGCGTCACGGGTGACTCCGGGCAGCAGGCTGCCCGTCAGCGGCGGGGTGACGAGCCGGGCCGAGTCGCCGGATCCGTAGACGAAGAACAGATTCATGCCCCCCATCTCCTCGACCCAGCGGCGCTCCACCGGGTCGAGCCAGACGACTTGGTCGCATCCCTTCCTCTGGGCCTCCTCCTGGGCGAGCAGGCTTCCGGCGTAGTTGCCCGCGCATTTGGCGGCTCCGGTGCCGCCGGCGGCGGCCCGGGAGTACTCGTCGGTGACCCAGACCCGTACCGGGCGCTGGGCGGCGCCGAAGTAGCCCTCGGTGATGAACGCGACCATCAGGAAGCGGTATTCACGGGCGGGACGCAGGGCGAGGGTGCGCTCGCTCGCGAAGAGGATGGGGCGCAGGTAGAGGCTCATGCCGGGGTCGTCGGGTATCCACTCCTGGTCCTGGGCGACCAGGGCGTCCACCGCCGCGAGGAACAGTTCCCCGGGCGGCTCGGGCATCATGAGGCGCCGGGCCGAGGCGCGCATCCGTACGGCGTGGGCGTCCGGCCGGAAGACCGCGACCTCACCGGTGTGCGAACGGAACGCCTTGAGCCCCTCGAAGACGACCTGGCCGTAGTGCAGACCGACCGTGGCGGGGTCCAGGAGCAGCGGACCGTACGGTACCAACTCGGCTTCGTGCCAGCCCTGTTCGGGGTTCCATCGGGCGGAGACCATGTGCTCGGTGAACGCGGTGCCGAAGGCGGGGGCGGCGGAGCGCTCCGCGCGCTCCGGCGCCGTCAGTGGTCGGGCTACTGGTGTGGACACGATATGCACTCCGGCCTCCTGTGGCGGTTCGTGCGATCGGGGTGTGGCGTGGTGGGGCGGGATGGGTCATACGAGTGGGGCGAAGAAGTAGGTGTCCCGCCTGCTGAACCGCCGCTCGCCGTTGAGCAGGAAGAAGTCGGCGAACTCCAGGTGGACTTGGCGGCCGTCCTTGAGGACGCCCTCGAAGACACCGTTGACCGCGACCTGGTCGCCCCGGGCGACGACCGTGGCGACGGTGTGCCGGCCGCTCTCGATCACACGCTCGCCGGTGTAGAAGGCGGTCAGGCCGGTGTGACCGCGCATGGGCTCGTAACCCGGCCGCCGGTAGACGGCGTCCTCGGCGAAGAGCGAGACAAGTCCGAGGACGTCGTCCGCGTCCACGAGCCGGTAGTACTCACGCACCCGGGCCACATTGGCCTCGGTGGGAGAGCTTTCGGTCATGTGCTGTCCTCCGTCCGGTGTGTGCGGACTGCGCGGGGTGTGCGGGGTGTGCGGACTGCGCGGGCGGTACGGGGTGTGGGGGCGGTACAGGCGGTGCGGGGCGTGCGGGATCCATGGGCTGTACGGGTCACGTCACGCGCCCATGGCCTCGATCAGCGACTTGGGCCGCATGTCGGTCCAGTTGGTCTCCACGAAGTCGAGGCACTCCTGCCGCCGCTGCGGGCCGAAGACGACCTCCCAGCCCTTGGGCACGTCGGCGAAGGTGGGCCACACCGAGTGCTGGCCCTCCATATTGACGAGTACGAGATAGAAAGCCTCATTGTTCTCGAACGGTACCGACATTTCCTTTTCCCTCTCATTCGGATACGGCCGCGCGAGGCGTCAGCCGAGGAGCGCGCGCAATTCGCGCAGGAATTCCCCGGAGAGCTTCGCGATGGTCTTTTCGTGATGCGTCGCGCTGGAATAGCGGATGGCGAGCCTGAACCGGCCGCCGATGACGACGCCGGTGATGTCGAGCAGATGGGGCCGCTCGGCGCGGTCGCTCTGCTGGGCGACGGCCGGAAGTACGGCGCGTACCGGACCGCCCTCCGCGGCCCCCGGGGCGTCGTCGAACCGCCCGAGGTAGTTGAAGACCACCTGTGGCGTGGGGGCGGCGACCAGCACGGGTTCCCGCTGGAGGTACCGCAGGGCGCCGTAACCCAGTCCCTGGTTGGGGACGGCACGCAACCGCCGGCCCACGAGCTTCACACGCGCCCTGGGCGGCTGATCACCCGGGTCGCTCAGACGGACCGGATGGACGGTGGTGAACCAGCCGACCGTACGCGACAGGTCGAGGTCGTCGAACAGCTCACCCCGGCCATGGCCTTCGAGGTCGATGGTGACGCCCGCGCCGCCCGTCCATCCGGAAAGGGTCGCGCCGAGCGCGGTGAGCAGAAGGTCCTCCGTACGGACACGGAACGCGGCCGGCACCGTACGCAGCAGCGCCTCGGTCTCCGGCTCGTCCAGTTCAACGGTGAATTCCGCCTCCGAGGCGACCGTATTGGGTCCCGGCCCGTCCAGGGGAAGAGGACTGGATTCCTGCTCCAGCACCTCTTTCCAGTAAGGGAGTTCCGCTGCGAACGCGCCGGCCCCGGCGTGCTCGGACAAGCGCGCGGCCCACTGCGCGAAGGACGTACGGACCGGCGCGACCGTGACCGGCTCGCCGTCGCGCGCCTGCCGGTAGGCGGAGTCGATGTCCGCGAGCAGGACGCGCAGCGACACCGCGTCGGTCACCAGGTGGTGGGCGACCAGCAGCAGCCGGGGCGCGCTGTCCGCGCCGCCGTCGAAGAGGACGGCGCGCGCCACCGGGCCCTCGGTGAGGTCAAGCGATGCCTGGGCCTCGGCAGCCGCCCGGTCCATGACCTCTGCCAGTTCCGTCGCGGTGACACCGAAGATGTCGCGTCTGGCGACGGGGACCCGCTGTGACGCCGGGCCGATGTGCTGGGTACGTGTGGCGCCGCTGCCGGTGAAGCGGGTCCGCAGCGCCTCGTGGCGCGCCATGACGGCGGTGACGGCCCGGATCAGCGCGTCGTGATCGGTGTCCGGTGCCAGCTCCAGCTGGACGGACATGTTGTAGTGGTGCGGGTCGGTGGGGTACGTCTCGAAGAAGCGGCGTTGTACGGGCGTGAGGGGCAGCGGCCCGGCCGCCGTCGCGGTCTGTGGCGCCGCTCCGTCACCCGTTCCGTCACCCGCTCCGTCGCGCAGCCCGTCGCCCGGTCCGTGCGCCGCGCTGTCGACCAGCTCCGCCAGCGCGCGGACCGTGGCGGCGCGGAAGATGTCCTTCGAGGTGATCGGCACTCCCGCGGCGCGGGTGCGCGCCACCAGCTGGATGCTGAGGATCGAGTCACCGCCGAGATGGAAGAAGTTGTCGTCCAGGCCCACGTCGTCGAGACCGAGCAGCTCGGCGAAGATCCCGGCGAGCAGCACTTCGGTGCCGGTGACCGGCCGTGCGCCGGGCTCTCCGGCCGTGGCGGCCGGCTCGGGCGCGGGGAGCGCCTTGCGGTCGACCTTGCCGTTGGCCGTCAGGGGCAGTTCGGCGAGTACGACGAGCGCGGCGGGGATCATGTAGTCGGGCAGGGTGAGGCCCGCGTGCCGGCGCAGCGCGTCGGTGTGAAGCACGGGGACATCCGTGACGGGATCGACGGCGCCGAGGACATCCGTGGCGGCGGCGCCGCCGAGGACATCCGTGGCGGGGGCGGCGGCGCCGGTCACCGAGCCGTCCGGGTGCGGGGTGACGTAGCCGACCAGCCGCAGCCCGCCCGGCCCCTCGGCGGCCACCACACACGCCTGTCCCACGCCGGGTCCGGCGGCCAGCACGGCTTCCACCTCGCCCAGTTCGATCCGCAGCCCGCGGATCTTCACCTGGTGGTCGGTGCGCCCGAGGTACTCGACGGTGCCGCGGCCGGTCCACCGCACCAGGTCGCCGGTACGGTACATCCGCGTGCCCGGCGGGCCGTACGGGTCCGCCACGAAACGTTCCGCCGTCAGCCCCGGCCGGCCCAGATACCCACGGGCCAGCTGCTCACCCGCGAGATACAGCTCCCCCGGCACCCCCACGGGCACCGGCCGCAGCAGCCCGTCCAGTATGTGCAGCCCGGTGTTCCAGACCGGGCCGCCGATCCCGTGCCGTACGCCGGGCCGTATGTCCTCGGTGGTCGCCCAGATGGTGGCCTCGGTCGGACCGTAGAGGTTGGTGACGCTCGCGGCGGAACCGGCGAGCCGCTCCGCGAGATCCGGCGGCAGCGCCTCGCCGCCGACGAGTACCCGCAGGCCCTTGACCGCGTCGGGCTGTACGGCGAGCAGCATCCGCCACAGCGACGGGGTGGCCTGCATGATGCCCGCCCCGGAGTCTTCGAGGATCCGGGCCAGCCGGTCGGGATCGCTCGTGGCCTCCTGCTCCGCGACGATCACCCGCGCGCCGGCGAGCAGCGGGAGATAGATCTCCAGCGCCGCGATGTCGAAGCTGATGGTGGTGACGGAGAGCAGCTGGTCGGCGGCCGTGAGCGGGAATCGGTCGGCCATGCAGGTGAGGAAGGTGGCCAGCGCCGCGTGCGGGATCACCACACCCTTGGGCCGTCCCGTGGAGCCCGAGGTGTAGATGACATACGCGGGGTGGTGGGCGGCGTGCCTGCGGACCGGATCCACCACCGCGTGGGCGGCGGGCTCGTATCCTTCGCCGCCTGCGGGATCGTCGAGGAGCAGCAGCGGGCATTTGCTGTCCGCGACGAGTTCGCGGGTGGCGGTGTCGGTCAGTACGCGGACGGGCTCTGCGTCCCGCAGTGTGTAGGCGAGCCGGTCGGCGGGGTGGCCCGGGTCGAGCGGCAGATACGCGCCGCCCGTCTTGAGGACCGCGAGCAGCGCGACGACAAGTGCGGCGGAGCGGGGCAGCGCGAGCGCGACCACGTCCTCCGGTCCGACGCCCTGCGCGATGAGATGGTGCGCGAGCCGGTTGGCGCGCTCGTTCAGCTCGGCGTAGGTCAGGGTTCCGGAGTCGCTGACAACGGCCGGCGCGTCGGGGGTACGGGCCGCCTGCCGCTGGAACAGCTCGATGACGGTGACGTCCGGCAACGGCCGCTCCGCGCCCGCCCGGTCCGCGTCGACGCGTGCCCGCTCGCCCTCCGTCAGCATCGCCAGCGCCGCCATCGGACGCTCCGCGCCACCCGGCGCGGCCAGTGCGTCGGCGAGCGTCACGAGATGCCCGGTCAGCCGCTCGATCGTGGACGCGTCGAACAGGTCCGTGCTGTATTCGACCGAACCCCGCAGTTCCCCGTCCTCCTCCCAGTAGGTGAACGTCAGATCGAAGAGCGAGAAGTCACGGGTGAGCGGCTGCTCGGAGAGTTCGACCCCGTGCAGCCGCAGGGGCGGGGCGGGGGTGTTCTGGAAGGCGATCAGCGCCTGTACCAGCGGCGGGCGGCTCAGGTCACGCTCGGTGACGACCGCGTCGACCACCCGGGAGAACGGCGCGTCGCCGTGTGCGAACGCCTCAAGCACCGTTTCCCGTACGGAGTCCAGGAACTCCCCGAACGTACGGAGTTCGTCCACGTCCGACCGCAGGACCAGGGTGTTGACGAAGAAGCCGATCAGCCCTTCTACCTCTGCCCGGTCGCGTCCGGAGCTGAGGGTGCCGAGCGCGATGTCCTTCCGGCCGGACCAGCGGGCGAGCAGGAGGGAGCTGAGGGCGGTGGTGGCCATGAAGAGGGACGCGCCGTGCTCCTGGGCCGCGCGTGTCAGTCCGCCGGTGGCGTGGGCGGAGAGCCGGAAGGTGTGCAGCGCGCCGGCGTAGCCGAGGACCGGTGGCCGGGGCCGGTCGGCGGGCAGCTCCAGCGGCTGCACCCCGGCCAGCTTCCACTGCCAGAAGTCGAGTTGGGCGTCGAGTTCCTGGGCGGAGAGCTGCTCGCGCTGCCACACGGCGTAGTCGGCGTACTGCACGGGGAGCGGCGGCAGGGCGCTGTGCCGCAGAAGGCGGTCGGCCTCGCGCGAGCCCGTTTCGAGCGCCGCGTTGTAGAGCGCGCCGAGCTCGCGCGAGATGACGCCCATCGACCAGCCGTCCGTCACGATGTGATGGATCGTCAGGGCGAGCGCGTGGTCGTCGGGTGCCGCGCGGACCAGCTGGGCGCGCAGCAACGGGCCGTTCCGCAGGTCCATCGGCAGGGCGAACTGGGCGGCCAGGGCGGTCCGGAGTTCCCGTTCACGTTCGTCCGGGTCGGTCGCGGTGGGCTCGGTGACCGGGACCGGGACCGCGTAGGGATCACCGATCAGCTGTACGGCGCGGCCGTCGACGGCGTCGAAGGTGGTACGGAGTGATTCGTGCCGTACCACCAGCGCCGACAGCGCCGCCGAGAGCGCGGAGATGTCCAGGGGGCCGGTGAGCCGCAGCACTCCGCCCGCGTTGTAGGCCGGGTTGCCCGACTCGAACTCGTCCAGGAACCAGAGGCGTTGCTGGGCGAAGGAGAGCGGCAGCGTACGGTGGCGGCCCGCCGGGGCGATGCGTGCGGTGTGTCCGGCCGCCCGGCCCTCCGCGACCCGCTCGGCGAACTCCGCGATGGTCGGCCGGTCGAAGAGCGCGCGGGCGGACAGCTCGATCCCGAAGGTCTTCCGCACCCGGGAGATCACCTGGATGCTGAGGATCGAATTGCCGCCCAGTTCGAAGAAGTTGTCGAGGACGCCGATGTCGTCGAGGTGGAGCACCTGCATCCAGATGCCGGCCACCGCCTCTTCCAGGGCGTTGCGCGGGGCGACGCGCTCGGCGGCCGAGGCGAAGAGCGTGGGGTCGGGGGCGGGCAGCGCCCTGCGGTCGACCTTGCCGTTGATGGTCAGCGGCAGTGTGTCGAGGACGACGACGGCGGCGGGGACCATGTAGTCGGGCAGAGCGCGGGCCGCGTACTCCCTGAGGGCCGCGGCTTCGAGGCCGGGGCCGGACGCGTGGGGTGTGAGGCCGTCCGGGCCGTCCGCACCCACGGAGCCGGCCGGGCGCGCGGTGACGTACCCCACCAGCCGCAGTCCGCCGGGGGCCTCGGCCGCGATCACACACGCCTGTCCGACACCGGGCGCCGCGGCCAGCGCGGCTTCCACCTCGCCCAGTTCGACGCGGTGTGCGCGAATCTTGACCTGGTCGTCGGTGCGGCCCTGGTACTCCAGGGCGCCGTCGGCCGTACGGCGCACCAGGTCGCCCGTACGGTACATCCGTCCGCCCGGCGGGCCGTACGGGTCCGCCACGAAACGTTCCGCCGTCAGCCCCGGCCGGCCCAGATACCCACGGGCCAGCTGCTCACCCGCGAGATACAGCTCCCCCGGCACCCCCACGGGCACCGGCCGCAGCAGCCCGTCCAGGACATAGCCGCGCATGTTCCAGGAGGGTCTGCCGATCAGGACCGCGCCCGCCGGGTCGGTGTCGCCGGGCGCCACGGTGTGTACGACACAGCCGACCGTGGCCTCGGTCGGTCCGTACTCGTTGACGACGCTCGCGTCGCGGTGCCGCGCCCGCCAGGGGGCGAGCGCCTCGCCGAGCAACTGCTCGCCGCCCACTACCAGATCGCCTCGCGCGAGCACCTCGTCGGGCAGCGATTCGAGCAGCGGCAGATGGCTGGGGGTGGCCTTGATGAAGGTGGGCGCGGGCCCGCCGCCGGCCCACAGCTCGGGGTCGATGTCCTCCAGCGCGCTGACGTAGACCGTGCCGCCGACGGTGAGCGGTGCGAACAGGGTGGTGACGGTCAGATCGAAGGAGACCGAGGAGTGCAGGATCGCGCCGCCCCGGATGCCGGGGTAGGAACCGGCGCACCAGTGAAGGTAGTTGCTGAGTCCGCCGTGCGGTACGACGACTCCCTTGGGGCGGCCGGTGGAGCCCGAGGTGTAGATGACGTACGCGGCGTTTCCCGGTCGCAGCGGGGCGCGCCGGTCCGCGTCGGTGAGGTCCGCGGCAGATCGCGCGGCGAGCGCTTCGCGTGTGACGGGCCGGTCGAGCACCAGGTGCCCGGTGCCGGGCTCCGGCCGTACGGGAAGATCGGCCGCGCGCTGGGTGATCACCTGTACGGGGCGCGCGTCGGCGAGCAGCGCCGCGACGCGCTCGGCCGGGTAGTCGGGGTCGACCGGCAGATACGCCGCGCCCGTCTTGAGCACCGCGTACAGCGTCACCATCAGATCGGCGGAGCGTGGCAGGGAGACCGCGACCACGTCTTCGGCACCGACGCCCCGGGCGACCAGCTCGTGCGCGAGCCGGTTGGCGCGCTCGTTGAGCTGGGCGTAGCCCAGTGTCCCGGCGCCGGTGACGACCGCGGGCGCGTCGGGGGTGCGGGCCGCCTGCCGCTGGAACAGCTCGACCACGTTGGTGTCCGGTAATCTCCTCTCCGCACCGGCCCGTTCGGCGGCGACGCGTGCGAACTCGCTCCCGGTCAGCATGGCCAGCCCGGCCATCGGACGCTCCGCACCACCGGGCGCGGTCAGCGCCTCGGCGAGCGTCACGAGATGCCCGGTCAGCCGCTCGATCGTGGACGCGTCGAACAGATCCGTGCTGTATTCGACCGAACCCCGCAGCTCCCCATCCTCCTCCCAGTAGGTGAAGGTCAGATCGAAGAGCGAGAAATCACGGGGCAGCGGCTCCTCGGCCAGTTCCACGCCGTCCAGTCGCAGGGGCGCGGAGGGAGCGTTCTGGAGCGCGACCATCGCCTGTACCAGGGGCAGACGGCTCAGGTCGCGCTCGGTCACGAGGGCGTCCACGACCTGCTCGAACGGCGCCTCGCCGTGTGCGAACGCCTCAAGCACCGTTTCCCGTACGGAGTCCAGGAACTCCCCGAACGTACGCAGCTCGTCCACGTCCGACCGCAGCACCAGGGTGTTGACGAAGAAGCCGACGATCGGCTCCACCTCGCCCCGGTCGCGTCCGGAGACAGGGGTGCCGACCGCGATGTCGCGGCGGCCGGAGTGGCGGGACAGCAGGAGCTGGCTGAGCGCGGTCACGGCCATGAAGAGGGTCGCGCCGCGCCCGCGCGCGAGGGCGGTCAGCCGCTCGGTGAGCCCGGCGGGGAACCGGAAGGGGTACGCGGCGCCGGCGTACCCGCGTACGGCGGGCCGTGGCCGGTCGGTGGCGGTGTCCAGTGGTGTGAGCGCCGCCAGTTTCTTGCGCCAGTAGTCGAGTTGACGGTCCAGCTCGCCGCCGCTGAGCCGCTCGCGCTGCCAGACGACGAAGTCCGCGTAGCCCAGGGGAAGCGGAGTCAGCCCGGCACGCTCCAGCAGAGCGGCGGTCTCACGCGGCCCCGGCAGCAGGGCGGCGGCGTAGAGCGCGCTCAGCTCGCGTTCCAGGATGCCCATCGACCAGCCGTCCGTCACGATGTGATGCATCGTCAGAACCAAGATGTGCGTGGTGTCGTCCAGCTTCACCAGGAGCGCGCGGAGCAGTGGTCCTGTGCGCAGGTCGAAGGGGCGCGTCACCTCGGCCCTGAGCAGGCTCCGGACGATCAGGTCCCGCTCGGCTTCGGGAGCGGGCGGCACGTCGGTGACGGGCACCGGCACCGCGAAGGGTTCACCGATGAGCTGTATGCCCTGTCCGTCCACCGCGTCGAAGGTGGTGCGCAGCGATTCGTGCCGCACCACCAGCGCCGAGAGCGCGCCGGCCAGCGCGGGGACGTCCAGGTCGCCGGTGACCCGCAGCGCCGCGCAGGAGTTGTACTCGGCGCTTCCCGGCTCGAACTCGTCCAGGAACCACAGCCGTTGCTGGGCGAACGACAGCGGCAGGTCGCGGTCGCGGCCGGCCGGGGTGATCCGGCCGGGCCGGGCCTTCCCGTCGCCGCCGCCGGCCAGCCGTGAGCGCATCCTGTCCCGTACGTGCTCGGGCAGGGACTGAATCCAGCTCTCGCGTGATGCCGCGTCCATGCGTCTCTCTCCTCTACGGGTGCCACGAGGTCGTACGGGTGCCACGAGGTCGTACGGCGGGTACCGCCGGGGCCGGCGTACGGCAGGTGCCGCCGGGGCCGGCTCCGGCCCCGGGCCACGCTCCGGCGCGCTACTCCAGTTCCGCCAGCACCTGGGACTCGACCGCCGACGCCAGGTCCGCGACCGTCGGGTTGTCGAAGAGCGTGCGGGCCGGCAGATCGACGGCGAACACCTCGCGGACCCGGGAGATCACCTGAATGCTCAGGATCGAATCGCCCCCCAGATCGAAGAAGTTGTCCAGCACTCCGACCCTCTCCAGGCCCAGCACCTCGGCCCAGATGCCCGCCACCAGCTCCTCGCCGGGGTCACGCGGGGCGAGCCCCTCGCCGCCCTCCCCCGCCATCTCCTCGGGCGAGGGCAGCGCCCGCCGGTCGACCTTGCCGTTCGGGGTGAGCGGGAAGACGTCCAGGACCACTACGGCGGCGGGCACCATGTAGGCGGGCAGCGAGCGGCCGATGAAGTCCTTCACCTCGTCGGGCTCGGGCACCGGCGCACCGGACTCGGGCACCACGTACGCCACCAGCCGTTTGCTGCCCGGGATGTCCTCGCGCGCCAGCACCAGCGCCTGCGCGACGCCGGGATACCCGGCGGCGGCCGACTCGATCTCACCGAGTTCGATGCGCTGTCCGCGGATCTTGACCTGGAAGTCGGTGCGGGAGACGAAGTCGAGGTTGCCGTCGGGCAGCCAGCGCACCAGGTCTCCCGAGCGGTACATCCGGGATCCGGGGGGACCGAACGGGTCGGCGACGAAGCGTTCGGCGGTGATCCGGGGCCGGTTCACATAGCCACGCGCCATACCGTCGCCGGACAGATACAGCTCCCCGGCCACCCCCGGCGGCACCGGCCGCAGCGCCGCGTCCAGTACGTACACGCCGGTGCCGGCGATGGGGGTGCCGATCGGCATCGGGCCGGTGCCCGCGTAGTTGCCGTTGACGACGAACAGCGAGGTGAAGACCGTGCCTTCGGTCGGCCCGTAGCCGTTGATCACGCGGACACCGGGCAGCTGCCCGACCACCTTGACGCAGTGTGCCGGAGAGAGGGTGTCACCGCCCGACATGATCAGCCGCAGCCCCGAGAAGACCCGCACATCGCTGTCCACGATCTCGTGGAACAGTCCGGCGGTGATCCAGATCGCGGTGACACCGCGGGAGTGCAGGAACTCACCGGTCTCGGCCGCGGACATCACACGGGTGGGGCTGACGGCCAGCGCGGCGCCGTTGAGCAGCGCGCTCCAGATCTCCAGGGTGCCGGCGTCGAAGGAGACAGTGGCGAGCTGGCCGACCACATCGCGTTCGGTCATCGCCAGCTTGGGGTCGCGGGCGACGCGCAGCACACCGCGGTGCGGGAGTACGGCGCCCTTGGGCCGGCCGGTGGAGCCTGAGGTGTAGATGACATGGGCGAGGTTGTCGGGCCGTACGGTCACCTCCGGCGCATGGCCCGGCCGGGCCGCGACGGCGGCGTGCTCGGCGGCGTCGTCCAGGAGCAGCAGTCCGGCGTCGGTGGGCGGGAGGGCCCCGGCGCAGGCGCTGTCGGTGACGACGAGCCCGGCTCCGGAGTCGGAGACCATGAAGGCGAGACGGTCGGCCGGGTACTCCGGGTCCAGCGGTACGTACGCCCCGCCGGCCTTGAGTACCGCCAGCAGCGCGACGAACAGTTCGGTGCGGCGGCCGAGGCAGACGCCGACCCGGGAGTCGGGCCGTACCCCCCGCTCGACGAGGTGATGGGCGAGGCGGTTGGCGCGGGCGTCCAGTTCGGCGTAGGAGATCCGCTCGTCACCGACGATCAGGGCGGTGTTGCCGGGGACCCGCGCCACCTGTTCGGCGAAGATCTCGGTGAGGGTGTGTCCGCTGTCGCCGGGGGCGCCTCTGCCCCAGGTCCGCAGGATCTCGTTCCGTCGGCCGGGGGTGACGAGGCCGAGGTCGGCGATCCTCTCGTCCGTGACCTCCACCAGGCTCCTGGCGTGCAGGGTGAGCTGGTCGCGCAGCCCCTCGACTGTCGACCGCTCGAAGACGTCGGGGTCGAAGAGCAGGATCAGCGTCAGACGCTTGCCGGTGAACGCTGCCAGGTTCAGGGGGTAGTTGGTCGCCTCGACCGAGCCGACCTCGCTGACGCTCAGACCATGCCGGTCGGCCGCGTCGGTGTCGACGGGATAGTTCTCGAAGATGACCAGGCTGTCGAAGAGCGGTTGGTTCATGGGGAGTTCGCTGAGTGCCTGGACGCGGTTGAGGGGGAGGTGGTCGTGGCGGCGGGCTTCGACCTGCTCGCTCTGCAACCCCTGCAACCACTCCACCA
>NZ_JBVKAK010000007.1:0-36471 GCF_055639435.1 Streptomyces sp. NPDC039430
CGGTTACATTCCGAACCCGGAAGCTAAGCCTCACAGCGCCGATGGTACTGCAGGGGGGACCCTGTGGGAGAGTAGGACGCCGCCGAACAATCTTTCATGGACCCGTGGTCCAGCGTTCACGCTGGATCACGGGTCTTTTTTTGTTTCCACCCGTTTTTGCCCGAAGCGCATCGGAAGGCCGACTGCGCGAGAATGACTGCGGTACCCGAAGACAGGAGCCCAACCGATGTCCCCCAATTCCTCCGACGACCGTCCTGAGCGCGACCAGCGCCGCAGGGACAGCGGTGACCGGGGCGGCTTCCGCGGAGGTCGTGACGACCGCGAGCGCGGACCGCGGCGTGATGATCGGGACCGTGGTGGTTTCCGTCGTGATGACAACAACCGCCGTGATGACAATCGCGGTGGCGGGTTCCGTGGTGCGCGTGACGACCGGCCGACCGGCCCCCGTCGCGATGACCGCTCCGGCGGTCCGCGTCGTGAGGACGACCGCGGCGGTCGCCCCAATTCCGGTTTCAGCGGTGGCGGTTACGGTCGTCGGGATGACAACCGCGGTGGCCGGCCCGCTGGTGGCGGTGGGCGGCCGACTGGTGGTGGACGGCCGACCGGTGGCGGCGGCGGTGGGTACGGGCGTCGTGACGACCGCCCGAGCACTCCGCATCGTTCCGACGACCGTGGCGGCTTCGGGCGTCGGGATGACCGGCCCGCTGGTCCTCGTCGTGACGACCGGCGTGATGACCGGCCGGCGTTCCGTCGTGATGATCGTCGTGATGACCGGCCCTCGGGTCCGCGTCGGGATGACCGGCCCGGTGGTTTCCGTCGTGACGACCGTCCCAGCGGCCCCCGCCGGGACAACGACCGCGGCGGGTTCAGGGGTCGTGACGACCGCCGCGACGATCGCCCCGCTGGCCCTCGTCGTGACGACCGGCGTGACGATCGTCCGGCGTTCCGTCGTGATGATCGTCGTGATGACCGGCCCTCGGGTCCGCGTCGGGATGACCGTCGTGATGACCGGCCCGGTGGTTTCCGTCGTGACGACCGTCCCAGCGCTCCCCGCCGGGACAACGACCGCGGCGGATACCGGGGCCGTGACGACCGCCGTGACGACCGGCCGGGCGGCTTCCGTCGGGATGAACGTTCCGCCGGACCCCGCCGTGACGACAATCGCGGTGGCGGCGGTTACGGGCGCCGGGACGACCGTCCCAGTGGTCCGCGCCGTGATGACCGGGGCGGGCGTCCCAGCGGTGGCGCTGGCGGTGGCGGCTACGGGCGTCGCGACGACCGGGGCGGGGACCGTGGTGGATACCGGGGCCGTGACGACAACCGCGGTGGCGGTTACGAGCGCCGGGACGACCGGGACCGCGACCGCGAGCCCATCAAGCGGCTGCCCATCCCCGAGGACGTCACGGGTGACGAGATCGACAAGAGCGTCCGGCAGGAGCTGATGAGCCTGCCCAAGACGCTCGCCGAGGACGTCGCCAGAAACCTCGTCATGGTCGCGAAGCTGATCGACGAGGACCCCGAGCAGGCTTACGCGTACTCGCGTATCGCGCTGCGGCTCGCCTCCAGGGTCGCCGCCGTACGTGAGGCCGCCGGCTTCGCCGCGTACGCCACGCAGAAGTACGCGGAGGCGCTGGCCGAGTTCCGGGCGGCGCGGCGGATGACCGGGGGCGTCGATCTGTGGCCCGTCATGGCGGACTGCGAGCGCGGCCTCGGCCGTCCCGAGCGTGCGATGGCGATGGCCGGCGAGCCCGAGGTGCAGAAGCTCGACAAGGCCGGGCAGGTCGAGATGCGGCTCGTCGCGGCCGGTGCGCGCAGGGACATGGGGCAGATCGAAGCCGCCATCGTCACGCTGCAGAGTCCCGAGCTGGCGTCGAACTCCGTACAGCCGTGGACCGCGCGGCTGCGGTACGCGTACGCCGACGCCCTGCTGTCGGCCGGGCGTGAGGACGAGGCGCGGGAGTGGTTCGGCAAGACGATCGAGGCGGACAAGGACGGGGCGACGGACGCCTCGGACCGTCTCGCCGAGCTGGACGGCGTCGAGTTCGTCGATGCCATGGGTGAGGACGAGGACGAGCCCGGCACATCGGTCGAGACCGAGACCGAGACCGAGACCGACACCGATGTCGACTTCGAAGTCGACGTTGATGCCGACGTCGATGTCGATGACGACAACGAGGCCGGTATCGACGACAAGCACACGCACGACAAAGGCTGAGCGACGAGCTGAGTGACATACGAGTGGGCGGCACCCGGACCCGGGTGCCGCCCACTCGTATGTCGGCCCAGGGTTACGTCAGCCGAGATCCAGGCTCCGCAGTACCAGCCCCGTCGCCGGCTTCGGACCGAAGGACGTCGACTTGCGCGGCATCGTGACGCCCTGGAGCGCCAGCTCCCGTACGACGTCCTCGTGCACCGGATGCATCAGGACCGCCGTGCTGCCGTCCTGTTCCGCCTTGCTGACGGCCGCTTCCGTGTCATGGATGTAGGCGATGTGCTCCGGGGTGTCCGGGATCCGCCAGATGTGGTCGAGCAGCGTGGAATGGAGGACCGTCGCGTCCAGGTTCCGCCAGGCCGCCGGCCGGTCGGGCGGGACCGTACGCGCCAGCAGGTCCCGGTCCGGCCGGTCGGCCAGCTGGAACCGGCCGTCCCCGGCGAGCAGGAACGCGTTGCCCGAGGCGGCGGCGTCGGCCAGCGCGTCGAGGGCCTCTGGGAGCGGCCCGCCGACCGTACGGATCCGGAAGGAGCCCGTCAGAGCCGCCACCGCCCGGTCGGCCGGCAGCCCGTGCAGCAGCCGGTGGATGGAGCGGACCTGGAGCGGGTAGCGGGCCGTGTCGATCAGGAG
The DNA here is from genome assembly GCF_055639435.1 of Streptomyces sp. NPDC039430. Lineage (NCBI taxonomy): Bacteria > Bacillati > Actinomycetota > Actinomycetes > Kitasatosporales > Streptomycetaceae > Streptomyces > Streptomyces sp. NPDC039430. The sequence goes on from NZ_JBVKAK010000007.1 coordinate 2,843, forward strand.
CACCAGACCGTAGCCCCAGGGCCCCGGCGCCGGGTGCTCGTCCCGCAGCCGCAGATACGTCGCCCAGCGGTGATGACCGTCGGCGATCAGGGCCTGGTGGTGCGCGAGGTCGTCGGTGATCTCCGCGAGGTCTCCGGGCGCGGTGACCGACCACAGCCGGTGGCTGAACCCGTCCTCCGTGGTCGTCGCCAGAAGCGGGGAGCGGCGGATGACGCGCTCGATCACAGCTGCCGCACCGGCCGTCTCGTCCCCCTTCCGGTATGTCAGCAGCAGCGGTTCCAGGTTCGCCGCGGTCGTCCGCATCAGAGCCGCGCGGTCCGCCACGACATCCGGCATCACGTCCTCGTGCGGCAGCACGATGCCGTCCGCCGGGGCGGAGAGCGCCAGGGCCCCGATGACGCCGCGCTGGAGCAGTTCGCCCTTGCGCTGCTCGTACACGTACAGCGCGGGCTCCGGATCCGGGGCGAGGACGCCCTCCGACAGCCACTGTTCCAGCGTCGCCGCCGCCTGGCGGTGGCGGTCCTCGGGGGTGGCTGCCTGCGGCAGGATCAGCCGGACGATGTTGTGCGGATCCGCCGACTCCAGATGGTGCAGCCCGTCCGGCCTGACGACCACGTCGTACGGCGGCGAGGTCACCGCGGAGAGACTGCCGACGCGCTCGGGGACATAGCGGAGTCCACGGAACGGAATCAGCCGCAGCCCCTTGTCCGCAGGACCTGTTGTGTTCATTCGGGCATCGTATGTGCGGTACGGGGATGAGCGATGATCGGGGGATAACCCGAGCGAGGAGCGTAAGACGGATGAGCCAGCAGAGCAGGACCAGGCCGAGCGGGAGTACGACCGCGCTGAACGAGGCGTACGACACGGCTCTGCTCGATCTCGACGGGGTCGTGTACGCGGGCGGGGAGGCCATCGCGTACGCGGTCGAGTCGCTCAACACGGCCCGGGACAGGGGGATGCGTCTCGCGTATGTCACCAACAACGCGCTCCGGCCGCCGGACACCGTCGCCGCGCATCTGACGGAGCTGGGTGTGCCCGCCGACCCCGCCGATGTGATCACCTCCGCGCAGGCGGTGTCGCGGCTGATCGCCGAGCAGCTTCCGCGGGGATCCAAGGTGCTGGTCATCGGTGGTGAGGGGCTGCGGATCGCGCTGCGTGAGCGCGGTCTCGAACCGGTGGAGTCGGCCGACGACGACCCGGCCGCCGTGGTGCAGGGGTACGGGGGACCCGACCTGGCCTGGGGACGGTTCGCCGAGGCGTGCTACGCGATCAACCACGGCGTGCCGTGGTTCGCGTCCAATACGGATCTGACGATTCCGAGCGCGCGGGGGATCATGCCGGGCAATGGCGCGGCGGTCGAGGTCGTCCGGATCGCGACGGGCGCCGAGCCGCAGGTCGCGGGCAAGCCGCTGCCCCCGATGCACCGGGAGACGATCCTGCGGACCGGGGCGAAGCACGCGCTGGTGGTCGGAGACCGGCTGGACACGGACATCGAGGGGGCGTTCAACGGAGGGGTGGACTCGCTGCTCGTCCTGACGGGGGTGACGGACGCGGCGGAGCTGCTGACCGCCGAGCCCCGGCACCGGCCGACGTATGTGGATCTGGATCTGCGCGGGCTGCTGACCGGCCAGCCCGACGTCACCGATGTGACCGATGTGACCGGTGTGACCGGTGTCGCCGATGCCGTCGACGCGTCTGGTTCCGGCGGAGCGGTGCGAGCCTTCGGGTGCGGTGGCTGGACCGCGTACGTCAGCGCCGGCGCGCTGGTGCTCGACGGGGAGGGCGCGGCGCTGGACGGGCTGCGCGCGCTGTGCGCGGCGGCCTGGACGGACGCGGGTGACGGCTCCTGCACGCGGGACGCGGGCAAGGCACTGGCCAAGCTCGGTCTGTAGCGAGGCAGTAGCGGGTCCCCGGCTCCGTGGCGGGTCCGCGGCTCTGTGGCGGGTCCGCGGCTCTGTGTCCGGTCCCGTCGGCAGGCGGGATGGTCGGGCGGGACGGTCAGGCATCCTCTCCGGCGACCATCAGATGGTCCTCGGAGGCACCCCGGCGCCAGTAGCCGCTGAACGTGACGGTCTTACGGTCGAAGCCGCGTTCTCCGACGAGATGGCGGCGTACGGCCTTCACCGTCGCCGACTCACCGGCGACCCAGGCGTACGGGGTGCCCCCGGGCAGAGCGGCGGCGCGGATCGCGTCCGCCGTGGCGGACGGGGCGTGGTGGCCGCGGGTCAGCCAGACGGTCTCGGCGTCGGCCTCGGTGGGGAGTTCCTGGCGGTCGGCCGGGTCCTGGACCTCGATCCAGACCCGGGCGGGCATGCCGGGCGGCAGGGATTCCAGGATCCCGGCGACGGCGGGCAGGGCCGACTCGTCGGCGGTCAGGAGGATCCAGCCGGTGCCGTCCGGGGGCCGGAACTCATAGCCGGCGTTCTCCCCGTCGACCGGTGCCAGGACGGCGATCCTGGCACCGGGCCGGGCCGCTCGCGCCCAGCGCGTGGCGGGTCCTGACACGGCGTCCACGGCCGTACCACCACAACTGCCTTCGCCGTCCCCGCCCTTGGCCTCGTCCCTGGTCCGGTCCCGTCCTTGCCCTCCGTGCCGTGCAGGGCGAAGTCGATGACCAACTCGTGCGGGTCGCGGCGCAGTTCGCGCACGGTGTACGTACGCATGACGCCCCGTATCCCGGGATCGAGCTCGCGCCAGGCGTCGTACCAGTCGGCCCGCGCCGGGTCCGGCATGACCGGTTCGCGCTCGCCCGGCCGCGGCAGGAACAGCTTGACGCGCTGGTCGCGTCCGGCCGAGGCCATCCGTGACAGGTCCGGGCCGCCGAGGACGATCCGCGCCATCGACGGGGTGACGCGCTCCGTGCGGAGCACCTCGACGGTGAAGAACTGGAAGGGGGCGTCGGTCATATGGCCTCTTCGCCTTTCCCGCAGCGTGATCGATTGCGAGGGTAGGCTAACCTAACTTAATGACCTCGCAGCGCCTCACCGCGGAATCGGTGACCCTCGGCTACGACCAGCGGATCATCGCCAGTGACCTGTCGGTCGAGATCCCCGACCAGTCGTTCACGGTGATCGTGGGGCCGAACGCCTGCGGCAAGTCGACTTTGCTGCGCGCGCTTTCGCGGATGCTCAAACCGTCCGGCGGGCGCGTTCTGCTCGACGGCACGGCCATTCACTCCCTGCCCGCCAAGAAGGTCGCCAGGACCCTGGGGCTGCTGCCGCAGTCGTCCATCGCGCCCGACGGGATCACGGTCGTGGATCTGGTGGCGCGCGGTCGCTATCCGCACCAGGGGCTGCTGCGTCAGTGGTCGCCGGAGGACGAGCGGATTGTCGAGGAATCGATGGCGGCGACCGGGGTCGGTGAGCTGGCCGGTCGCTATGTCGACGAACTGTCCGGCGGTCAGCGCCAGCGGGTGTGGATCGCGATGGCGCTCGCCCAGCAGACGCCGCTCCTGCTGCTGGACGAGCCGACCACCTTTCTCGACATCCAGCACCAGATCGATGTGCTCGACCTCTGCGCCGAGCTGCACGAGACTCAGGGCCGTACGCTCGTCGCCGTCCTGCACGACCTCAACCACGCGGCCCGGTACGCCACCCACCTCATCGCGATGCGCGACGGGCGGATCGTGGCCGAGGGCGCCCCGGCGGACGTGGTCACGGCGGAGCGGGTGGAGGAGGTGTTCGGGCTGCGCTGCCAGGTCATCGACGATCCGGAGACCGGTACGCCGCTGGTGGTCCCGGCGGGACGGCGGGCGCGACGGCCCGTATCCGTGCCGCCGCGAGCCGTGCCGCCGCGATCTGTTCCGCCGCGATCCGTGCCACGGGAATCCGTACCGTCGGGGAAGTGAGCCGGAGCGGGCCCGCCCACCGGGCCTCGACGGCGCGCCCTCAGAGCAGCGATCTCAGCCGCAGCAGATCGCGGAAACCGGCCTCCAGTCCGACCCGGCCCGAGCCCCAGGCGCGGGCGAAGTTCAGTTCACCGTCAACCAGCGCCACCAGGTCGTCGCCCGTCATGGCGAGTCGGATCTCGGCCTTCTGCGGTGGTGGACCCTCCACGGTGTCGGTCACCACGATCCGGCCGTCCACCAGACGTCCGGTGAACGTGACATCGAGATCGGTGATGTGGCAGCTGAGCGAGCGGTCGAAACCGGCCGCGGTGCGGACCTTTCCGTCCGCCTGCGCCAGATTGTCAGAGAGCTTGTCGAGTGCGCCGCGGCACTCCTCCATCGTCGCCATCGCGATCGACGGTACCGCAGGGCTTCGCGGTAGCGTCTGGGCATGAGCGACTCGATGGCGGGCCCGGCCGGGCGAGGGTCCGAGCGGCGGCCCGGAGAACGGCCAGGCGAACGGCCCGAGCAACGGCCCGAGCAACGGCCCGAGCAGCGATCCGAAGAACGACCCGGGGAGCGGCCCGAGCGGGAGACGGATCGGGCGCCGGCGGGGGAGAGGGAACGGGAGACCGGGGCCGCCGGACCCGCCGCCCACGACCCCGCCGCACCCCTGCCGCTCGGCCTGGAGCGGATCCCCACCGGCGAGGCCGAGGTGGACGCGCTGCTGACCCGGCTCGCCGACGCCGACCACCTCCCCGCGGACGGCCATGTCGAGGTGTACGAGGATGTACACCGGGGCCTGCGCGACGCGCTGACCGCGCTCGACGCACGTCCGGCACCTCAGGGCGTCCCAGGACCCCAGGGGTTTCCACCGCCTCAGGGGCCCCGGGGGCAGCCGACGCCCCGCTGACTTCTCCCGCGTACGACCACAGGAGCTGAACCGAACGTGGCTGGACTGGCACGCCGCCGTCTCGATGCCGAGCTGGTACGCCGTAACCTCGCGCGCTCGCGTGAGCACGCGAGCCAGCTGATCGCCGCGGGCCGGGTGACCGTCGGCGGCACCACCGCGACCAAACCCGCCACCCAGGTGGAGACCAGCGCCGCCGTCGTCGTCACCGAGGACGACGGCGATCCCGACTACGTCTCGCGCGGCGGGCACAAACTCGCCGGAGCGCTGGCGGCCTTCGTACCGCTCGGACTTGAGGTCGCCGGCCGCCGGGCGCTCGACGCCGGCGCGTCCACCGGCGGTTTCACGGATGTCCTGCTGCGGGCCGGCGTCGGCCATGTCGTCGCCGTGGACGTCGGTTACGGCCAACTCGCCTGGTCGCTGCGGAGTGATGAACGCGTCACCGTCAAGGATCGTACGAACGTACGTGAGTTGACGCTCGAAGCGATCGAAGGGGAGCCCGTGGATCTGATCGTGGGGGATCTGTCGTTCATCCCGCTGGGGGTGGTGCTGCCCGCGCTGGTGAACTGCGCCGCCCCGGACGCCGATCTCGTACTGATGGTGAAGCCGCAGTTCGAGGTGGGCAAGGAGCGGCTGGGCAGCGGAGGGGTCGTGCGCAGCCCGGAACTCCGCGCCGAGGCCGTACGGACCGTGGCGCGGCGCGCGGGCGAACTCGGCCTCGGAGTAAGGGGAGTCACGGCCAGTCCGCTGCCGGGACCCTCCGGAAACGTTGAGTATTTTCTGTGGCTCAGGGCCGGAGCACCCGAACTGGACCCGGCCGATGTCGACCGTGCAGTGGCGGAGGGACCCCGTTGACGTCGAACGCAGAACGCACCGTATTCCTGCTGGCCCACACCGGCAGACCCGCGGCGATCCGCAGCGCGGAACTGGTCGTGAACGGACTGGTACGCAGCGGACTCGGCGTACGGGTCCTGGCGGCGGAGGCGGTCGACCTGCCGCTGCCGGAGTCCGTGGAGACGGTCCCCGACGCCACCCCGGCCGCGCTCGACGGCTGTGAGCTGCTGATCGTGCTCGGCGGGGACGGCACGCTGCTGCGCGGCGCCGCGTTCGCGCGGGCCTCGGGCGTCCCGATGCTCGGGGTCAATCTGGGCAGGGTCGGCTTCCTCGCCGAGGCGGAACGTGACGATCTGGACAAGGTCGTCAACCGCGTGGTCACTCGCTCCTACGAGGTCGAGGAGCGGATGACCATCGATGTCGTCGTGCGCAGCAACGGCGATGTGGTCCACCGGGACTGGGCGCTCAACGAGGCGGCCGTACAGAAGGTCTCACCGGAACGGATGCTCGAAGTCGTCCTGGAGATCGACGGACGGCCGGTCACGGCGTTCGGCTGTGACGGAATCGTCTGTGCCACTCCCACGGGGTCGACGGCGTACGCCTTCTCGGCCGGCGGGCCGGTCGTCTGGCCGGAGGTCGAGGCGCTGCTGATGGTGCCGATCAGCGCCCACGCGCTCTTCGCGAAGCCGCTGGTGACCTCGCCGACCACGGTGCTCGCGGTGGAGGTGCAGGCGAACACCCCGCACGGGGTGCTGTGGTGCGACGGGCGCAGGACCGTGGAACTGCCGCCGGGAGCGCGGGTGGAGGTACGGCGCGGAGCCGTCCCGGTACGGCTGGCGCGGCTGCATCACGCGTCGTTCACCGACCGGCTGGTGGCCAAGTTCGCGCTGCCGGTGTCCGGCTGGCGCGGGGCGCCGCACTGACCGGACCGGCCGGTGCGAAACCGACAGGACGTAGGGGGTGTTTCCGGGTGGATTCGGTACGTAACGCTCAGACCGCGCACCACCCGGACACTGCCCGGTCGAGGGAATCGGGGGTGGGGTCCGTCGCGCGGGGGCTCCCGGACCTCGTATGGTCATGACCGTGTTGGAGGAGATGCGGATACGGTCGCTCGGAGTCATCGACGACGCGGTCGTCGAGCTGTCACCCGGCTTCACGGCGGTGACCGGTGAGACGGGCGCGGGCAAGACCATGGTCGTCACCAGTCTCGGACTGCTGCTCGGCGGACGCGCCGATCCCGCGCTTGTGCGGATCGGCGCGAAGTCGGCGGTCGTGGAGGGGCGGATCGCCCTCGCCGCCGGCGCCCCGGCGACCCTGCGTGCCGAGGAGGCGGGGGCGGAGCTGGACGACGGAACGCTGCTCATCAGCAGAACCGTCTCGGCGGAGGGGCGCTCGCGGGCCCATCTCGGCGGGCGCTCCGTGCCCGTGGGCGTGCTGGCCGAGCTGGCGGACGACCTGGTCGCGGTGCACGGCCAGACCGACCAGCAGGGGCTGCTGCGGCCCGCCCGGCAGCGCAAGGCGCTCGACCGGTACGCGGGCGACGCGGTCGCCGTTCCGTACGCCGCCTACACCGAGGCCTACCGCAGGCTGCGCACCGTCGCCGCGGAGCTGGAGGAACTGACCACCCGGGCCCGTGAGCGCGCCCAGGAAGCCGATCTGCTGCGCTTCGGGCTGGACGAGATCGGGGCGGTCGAGCCGAGGGCGGGCGAGGACGTCGAGCTCGCCGCGGAGGCCGAGCGCCTCGGCCACGCGGAGGCGCTCGCCTCCGCCGCGTCCGTCGCGCACGCCGCGCTGGCGGGCAACCCCGAGGATCCGGAGGGCGTCGACGCGACGACCCTGGTCGGGGGAGCGGGCCGGGCGCTGGAGGCCGTACGGTCCCATGACCCCGCGCTCGCCGGGCTCGCCGAGCGGATGGGCGAGATCTCCATTCTGCTGGCGGACGTGGCCGGTGAACTCGCCGGATACGCGGACAATCTGGACGCCGATCCGCTGCGGCTGGCCGCCGTGGAGGAGCGCAGGGCCGCGCTCACCGGCCTGACCCGCAAGTACGGCGAGGACATCACCACCGTCCTGGCCTGGGCCGAGGAGAGCAGCGCGCGGCTGACCGAGCTGGAGGGCGACGACGAACGGATCGGCGAGCTGACGGCCGAGCGGGACACCCTGCGGTCCGAGCTGTCCGTGCTGGCGCAGGCGCTGACCGACGCGCGTACGGCGGCGGCGGCGCTCTTCGCGGAGGCCGTCACGGCCGAGCTGGCCTCGCTCGCCATGCCGCACGCGCGCGTCTCGTTCGACATCCGCCAGACCGAGTCCGCCGAGGAGGCGGACGGCGTCGAGGTCGGCGGCCGCGCGGTCGTCCACGGGCCGCACGGCGTCGACGAGGTCGAACTGCTGCTGGCACCCCACCCGGGTGCCCAGCCCCGGCCGATCGCCAAGGGCGCGTCCGGTGGTGAGCTGTCGCGGGTGATGCTCGCGGTGGAGGTGGTGTTCGCGGGCTCGGATCCGGTGCCGACGTATCTCTTCGACGAGGTGGACGCGGGCGTCGGCGGCAAGGCGGCGGTCGAGGTGGGCCGCCGGCTGGCGAAGCTCGCCGCGTCGGCGCAGGTGGTCGTGGTCACGCACCTCCCGCAGGTCGCGGCCTTCGCCGACCGGCAGCTGCTGGTCGAGAAGACGGTGGACGGCTCGGTGACACGCTCCGGGGTGACGGTCCTGGAAGGCGAGGACCGGGTACGGGAGTTGTCGCGGATGCTGGCGGGCCAGGAGGACTCGGAAACGGCGCGGGCGCACGCGGAGGAACTGCTGGCCACGGCGCGGGGTGCGGCCTCCGGCGGCTAGGGCGTGTTTCGAAAGGAGCGCTGTCCCCTACGGCGGCCGTACGGCGGGCAGAGGCGGCGGGACAGCCGCGCGCCGTATACGAAGCGCTCCGCGAACAGGCGCCCGGAGGATCGGAGTTCGCCCGGCGTACCCACCACGCCGGGCGCACGCCGGATCTGTACACTGCCCCGCGACCGCCCTCGGCCGCCACCGCCGGAGCCGCCGTCCCGGCCCCGCGCGCACTGGGAGTTGTCGCCGCGACGGCGTACGGTGACCGGGTCGGCCATCGCGCCTTCTCACCCATGTGAGTGATCCGGGTGCCGAGTTGAGGGGCCGGACACACGAACGACGCCCCGGCGGTGCCGGAACGTGCGTACGGACTGGCATCCTTGGCGCAGCGACTTTCGGGCCCCGCGCCGCGCTTCCGGGCAGCCCTGCCGTCCACCCGTTCCCCCATCCCGATCCAGGAGCCTTGACCACGTGACACAACTGCGTACGGTCCAGGTACTTGGCGGCGGCAGTGCGGGCAGCAGTGCGCACGTACGCTCCCTGGCGGCCGGTCTGGCCGCCAGGGGAGTGCGGGTGACGGTGTGCGCCCCCGCCGAGCTCGACCGCGCCTACGACTTCCGGGGCGCGGGGGCGTATCACGTACCCGTGCCCCGGCGCGGCGATCCGGCGGCCGTCGCGGCCCTGCGGGCGGCCTGCGCCGGCGCGGACGTGGTGCACGCGCATGGTGTGCACGCCGCCGTACGGACCGCGATCGCGCTCAGTGGGATGCGCGTGCCGCTCGTCGTCACCTGGCACACCCGCGCGCACGCCGAAGGACCGCGCGGCCGGCTGCTGCGGCTGATGGAGCGAAGAGCCGCCAGAGCGGCGGCCGTTGTACTCGGCACCTCCTCGGAACTGGTCGACCGGGCCCGCGAGCGCGGGGCGCGCGACGCCCGTCTCGCGTCGGTCGCGGTGCCCGCGCCCCACCGGCCCGCCGACGACGGTCCCGAGAACAAGTCGCGCGCCGAACTCGGCGCCGTCGACCGGCCGTTGCTGATGGCCGTCGGCAGCCTCGTCCCCGGCAAGGGGTACGACACGCTGCTGGACGCGGCCAGGATCTGGCGTCACCTCGACCCCATGCCGCTGGTCGTCATCGCGGGCGAGGGGCGGGAGCGCGCCGCACTTCAGCGCCGCATCGAGGACGACGAGTTGCCCGTCCAGCTCATCGGCCGCCGCGACGACGTGTCCGAACTCCTCGCCGCCGCCGATGTCGCCGTGCTGCCCAGCCGCTGGGAGGCCCGCTCCGTCCTCGCGCAGGAGGCGCTGCGGCTCGGGGTCCCGCTGGTCGCCACGGCGGTCGGTGCCGTCCCCGAACTGGTCGGCGACGCGGCGGAACTCGTACCGTACGGGGACGCGACGGCCCTCGCGGACGCCGTGATACGCCTCCTCGGCGATCCCGAGCGCTGCCGGGAACTCGCCGCGACGGGCCTGGCGCAGGCGGCGAGCTGGCCGACGGAGGACGAGACCGTCGCGCAAGTGCTCAGCGTGTACGACGAGTTGACACGGCCCCGGCGATCCCACTGACACCTCTGCCCCTCCGCCCCCGCTGACCGGCCGACGGGGGCTCCGTCGGTCAGAGCGTGTGGCGTCTCGCCCGCAGCGCCAGGCTCAGGGCCAGCACCGTCTGCGGATCGTCCAGGTCCGTGCCGAGCAGTTCCGCGATCCGTGCCAGCCGGTTGTAGAGCGTCTGGCGGTTCAGATGCAGCTCGCGCGCCGTCTCCGCCTTGCGTCCCGCGTGGGCCAGATAGACCTCAAGAGTGGGCAGCAGCGCGGGCCGTGCGGTCCGGTCGTGCGCGCGCAGCGGACCGATCGCGCGGTCCACGAAGGCCGCCAGATCGGAGTGCTCACGCAGCCGCCACAGCAGCAGATCGATATCCAGCCTGCGGGCGTCGTACCAGGCGCGGTCCGGCAGCCCCTGGGCCGCCGTCGCGGTCTCCGCCGCGTGCCGCAGCCCCGCGCTCGCCGCCGCCCAGCCGCCCGCGACGCCGACGACCACCACCGGCGGCTGCGTCCCGGGACGCTCCAGCCCGGCCCGTTCCACGCCCGCGCGCAGCGCCGTCGCGACCCGGTCGGCCACCGCCGTACGCTCGGACTCGGTGCGCAGCCCGAGCAGCAGCGGAACGCGCCCCTCCACCGGGCGTACGCCCAGCAGCACCGGCACCCCCACCGACGACAGCTCCTCCAGCACGGCCCTGGCGAGCAGCGCCCAGTTGCCTGCCGGGGCCGACTCGGGCGCCAGCCGCATCACCACCGGCAGCAGGGGCCCCTCGCCCGGCTTGAAACCCAGCACCTTGGCCTGCGCGGGCGCGTCCTCCGCGAGGATCCGGCCCTCCGCGAGATCTGTCAGGAAGTCGCCACGGCCCCGGGCCGCGAGTTCGTCCTCCTGACGGGCCTGCATCAGGACGACCGCCAGGATGTCCGCCGCGCGCTCGGCCGCCAGCCGGTGCACCGGCAGTGGCGGCGCGGATACGGCGGGCAGCACCAGCCGCGCCCGTACCGCCCCGGTGCCGTGCCCGCCGCCGGGTACGTCCACCAGCACCGCCCCGGCAGGCGGTCCCGCCGCGCGCGCCGCCCGCTGGCCGCGCAGCCCCTCCCAGATCTGGAGCGGATCGGCGGCGGCGGGACCGGTGCCGGGGGCCGCCGCGTACAGCAGACGTCCCTCGGCCGTCTCCAGGAAGACCGGATTGCCCGCGAAATCCGCGAGAATACGGAGGACCTGCGGCACTCCGCCCCCGTCGAGCAGCGCCTCCGTGCACCGCCGGTGCACCTCCTCGGCCTGCCGCAGCAGCGCGTAATGGCCGTTCACGATCTCGGTGTGCACCTCTTCGGTCACCGAGACGAACGGCACCTCGCGGTGCAGCTGCACCAGCGGCAGCCCGGCGGCCCGAGCCGCCTCCACGATCGTCGCCGGAAGGCGGTCGAACCGGGACCCCAGCTCCACCACCAGGGCCGCGATCCCGCGCTCGGCGAGCCTGCGGACGAAGACCCGCTGCTCGGCCGGGCGGCTGCCCAGCCCGAGCCCCGTGGTGAGAAGCAGCTCGCCGCCCTTGAGCAGGGACGCGATGTACGGCACCTCACCCGCGTGCACCCAGCGCACCGTACGGTCCAGCCGGTCCGCGCAGGCGACGACCTCGGGCAGCCCGGCCCGGAGTCCCGGCAGCTCAAGAGCCCGCCGCACGGTGATTCCGCCCTGACTGTCCATGACGCCGGAGGCTACTGGAAAAGCGCGCGGGACAGCCCCGGCAGCCGACACCGTCCACGCAGATCAAGGTGCTGCCATGGAAGGCGCTCCGGTCGTGGACAACAGCGAGGACCGCGCCCACGGCCCGGCCGCGCACGCAGGCGCTGACCGGGGCGGTTCTGTGCACAAAGTGGGGATCGCCGGTGGGAAAAGGACACGGGACCAGCGATCCCACACGGGCGTCAGCCCCCGTACGCCCCCGAGGCCGTCAGCCTCAGCGCCGTGTCGATCAGCGGGACATGGCTGAACGCCTGCGGGAAGTTCCCCACTTGGCGCTGGAGCCGGGAGTCCCACTCCTCCGCCAGCAGCCCGAGATCGTTACGGAGCGCGAGCAGCTTCTCGAAGAGCTTCCTGGCCTCGTCCACCCGCCCGATCATCGCGAGATCGTCGGCGAGCCAGAACGAGCAGGCCAGGAACGCGCCCTCGTCGCCCTCCAGACCGTCCACCCCGGCGTCCTCGCCCGAGGTCGGGTACCGCATGATGAAGCCGTCCTCGGTGGACAGCTCCCGCTGGATCGCCTCGATCGTGCCGATGACCCGCTTGTCGTCCGGCGGCAGGAAGCCCATCTGCGGAATGAGCAGCAGCGACGCGTCCAGCTCCTTGGAGCCGTACGACTGCGTGAAGGTGTTCCGCTCCTTGTCGTACCCCTTCTCGCAGACATCGCGGTGGATGTCGTCCCGCATCTCGCGCCAGCGGTCCAGCGGCCCGTCGGCGTCGCCCGATTCGATCAGCTTGATCGTGCGGTCGACGGCCACCCAGGCCATCACCTTCGAGTGCACGAAGTGCCGGCGCGGACCGCGCACCTCCCAGATGCCCTCGTCCGGCTGGTCCCAGTGCTTCTCCAGATACCGGATCAGCTTGAGCTGGAGCACCGAGGCGTAGTCGTTGCGGGCCAGGCCGGTCATATGCGCCAGATGCAGCGCTTCGGTGACCTCGCCGTACACATCCAGCTGGAGCTGGTGCGCGGCGCCGTTGCCGACCCGGACCGGGCCCGAGCGCTCATAGCCGGGCAGCCAGTCCAGCTCCGCCTCGCCGAGCTCGCGCTCACCCGCGATGCCGTACATGATCTGCAGATTCTCCGGGTCGCCGGCGACCGCGCGCAGCAGCCACTCGCGCCAGGCGCGGGCCTCCTCGCGGTAGCCGGTGCGCAGCAGCGAGGAGAGCGTGATCGCGGCGTCGCGCAGCCAGGTGTAGCGGTAGTCCCAGTTCCGTACGCCGCCGATCTCCTCCGGCAGCGAGGTCGTCGGCGCCGCCACGATCCCGCCCGTCGGCGCGTAGGTCAGCGCCTTGAGCGTGATCAGCGAACGGACCACCGCCTCCCGGTAGGGGCCGTGGTAGGTGCAGTGCTCGACCCATTCACGCCAGAAGTCGGAGGTCGCCTCCAGTGATCCCTCGGGGTCGGGCAGCGCGGGCGGCTGCCGGTGCGAGGGCTGCCAGCTGATCGTGAACGCGATCCGGTCTCCCGGCGCCACCGTGAAGTCGGAGTACGTCGTGAGGTCCTTGCCGTACGTCTCGGCGTCCGTATCCAGCCATACCGAGTCGGGCCCCGCGACGGCGACCGTGCGGTTGTCCACCTTGTGGACCCAGGGCACGACCCGCCCGTAACTGAACCTCATCCGCAGCGCGGACCGCATCGGCACGCGTCCGCTGATGCCCTCCACGATCCGGATCACCTGCGGAGCGCCGTCACGCGGGGGCATGAAATCGGTCACTCTGACGGTGCCGCGCGGGGTGTCCCACTCCGATTCGAGAATCAGTGAGTCTCCGCGGTAGCGGCGCCGCGTGGCCCGTGGCGGCACGGAACCCGCGGGATGCGCGGGTCCCAGTCGCCAGAAACCATGCTCATCGGTGCCGAGCAGTGCCGCGAACACGGCGTGCGAGTCGAAGCGGGGCAGGCACAGCCAGTCGACTGTGCCGTCCCGGCAGACCAGGGCAGCGGTCTGCATGTCTCCGATGAGTGCGTAATCCTCGATGCGCCCGGCCACGTGCATCTCCAGTCGAACGGCCATGTCCGCCCCGTGGGGCGCGTACTTCGGTCAAGGGTCGTTGACGAGCTCTATTTCCGGGAAATCGGGCGGGGATGGTGCCGTTTGCCGGCCGGACTCGGCAGCGAATGTTTGAGCAGGATACGACGCACCACGGGGCTCCGCGCCACGGTCTCGGCAACATCGGTCCGCCGAACGGGTAGGCCAAGGGTGACTGGGTGGGAAAAAGTCCGACTCGGGGGAAAGGCTCATCGGATGCGGAGGTCGGCGCGTGGCCGGAAGCACCCTCCCTTCAGCGCTGATACCCTGGTAGCCCGTGGACCGGTGGACTCCCTGCAACGCAACGGGGCCCCGTACCCGCAGCGACGGAAGTCCCTTCAGTCTTCGACCGGGACACCGGCACGCACCTCAGACCGCGACCACGGGAGCCCCCTCTTGGCCATGCCGAACCGATCCTCGACATCCTCGACGACCAAGCACATCTTCGTCACCGGGGGCGTTGCCTCCTCCCTCGGCAAGGGCCTGACCGCCTCCAGTCTGGGTGCGCTGCTCAAGGCGCGTGGTCTGCGGGTCACCATGCAGAAGCTCGACCCGTATCTGAACGTCGACCCGGGCACGATGAACCCGTTCCAGCACGGTGAGGTATTCGTCACGAACGACGGAGCCGAGACCGACCTGGACATCGGCCACTACGAGCGCTTCCTCGATGTGGACCTCGACGGCTCGGCCAATGTCACCACCGGCCAGGTCTACTCGCAGGTCATCGCGAAGGAGCGGCGCGGTGAGTACCTGGGTGACACGGTTCAGGTCATTCCGCACATCACCAACGAGATCAAGCACCGCATCCGGCGCATGGCGGCCGACGACGTCGATGTCGTCATCACGGAGGTCGGCGGCACGGTCGGCGACATCGAGTCGCTGCCGTTCCTGGAGACCGTCCGCCAGGTGCGCCACGAGGTGGGCCGCGACAACGTCTTCGTCGTGCACATCTCGCTGCTGCCGTACATCGGCCCCTCCGGCGAGCTGAAGACCAAGCCGACCCAGCACTCGGTCGCGGCCCTGCGCAACATCGGCATCCAGCCGGACGCGATCGTGCTCCGCGCCGACCGCGACGTACCGATCGCCATCAAGCGCAAGATCTCGCTGATGTGCGATGTCGACGAGACGGCCGTGGTGGCGTGCGTCGACGCCAAGTCGATCTACGACATCCCCAAGGTGCTGCACACCGAGGGCCTGGACGCCTATGTCGTGCGCAAGCTGGATCTGCCGTTCCGCGATGTGGACTGGACGGTCTGGGACGATCTGCTGGACCGCGTCCACAACCCCGACCACGAGGTCACCGTCGCGCTGGTCGGCAAGTACATCGACCTCCCGGACGCCTATCTCTCGGTGACCGAGGCGATCCGCGCCGGCGGCTTCGCGAACAGGGCGCGCGTCAAGGTCAAGTGGGTCACCTCGGACGACTGCAAGACCCCGGCCGGCGCCGCCAGGCAGCTGGCCGACGTCGACGGGATCCTGATCCCCGGCGGCTTCGGCGAGCGCGGTGTCACCGGCAAGGTCGGCGCCATCCAGTACGCCAGGGAGCACAAGGTGCCGCTGCTGGGGCTCTGTCTGGGCCTCCAGTGCATCGTCATCGAGGCCGCGCGCAACGTCGCCGGGATCCCCGACGCCAACTCCACGGAGTTCGACTCCGGCACCGCCCACCCGGTGATCTCCACGATGGAGGAGCAGCTCGCCTATGTGGAGGGCGCCGGAGACCTGGGCGGCACGATGCGGCTCGGTCTCTACCCGGCCAAGCTCGCCGAGGGCTCGATCGTGCGCGAGGTCTATGACGACCAGCCGTATGTGGAGGAGCGCCACCGCCACCGCTACGAGGTCAACAACGCGTACCGCGCGGAGCTGGAGAAGAAGGCCGGGCTGGTCTTCTCGGGCACGTCCCCGGACAACAAGCTCGTCGAGTACGTCGAGTACGCGCGCGCCACGCACCCGTATCTGGTCGCCACCCAGGCCCACCCGGAGCTGCGGTCCCGGCCGACCCGGCCGCATCCGCTCTTCGCCGGGCTGGTGAAGGCCGCGGTGGAGCGTCAGCGGGCGGCGCGCGAGGGCGCGGGCCAGGGCGGCCAGCGTACGCCGGCGGAGCCGGTGGCCGCCCAGTCCTGAGCGGGTCCGCCAAGCGATACGGTGGGAGCCGGGGCACGGGTCTTTCGGGACCTGTGCCCCGGTTTCCGCTTGTGCGCCGCTGTGTGGGAGGACGGTTTCATGACGATCAAGGACGCCCCCGAGGAGTGGCGGGTCACCGCGACCTCGACGCCCTTCCGCGGCAACAAGACCAGTGTCCGTACGGATGACGTGGTCATGCCCGACGGTACGGTCGTGTCGCGCGACTACCAGGTCCACCCCGGATCCGTGGCGATCCTCGCGCTGGACGACACGGGCCGGGTCCTCGTACTGCGCCAGTACCGGCACCCCGTCCGCCAGAAGCTGTGGGAGATCCCGGCCGGGCTGCTCGATGTGCCGGGCGAGAACCCGCTGCACGCGGCCCAGCGCGAGCTGTACGAGGAGGCACACGTCAAGGCCGAGGACTGGCGGGTGCTGACGGACGTCTACACCACGCCGGGCGGCTGCGACGAGGCGGTACGGATCTTCCTCGCCCGCGGTCTGTCGGAGGCGGAGGGCGAGCGCTTCGAAGTCTCCGAGGAGGAGGCGGACATGGAGCTGGCCCGGGTGGAGACGGCGGAGCTGGTACGGGGTGTGCTCGCCGGTGAACTGCACAACAACTGCCTGGCGGTGGGGGTGCTCGCGCTCGCCGCGGCGCTGGCGGGCGACGGCATCGAGTCGCTCAGGCCGGCCGAGGCGCCGTGGCCCGCGCGCCCGTTCGAGTCCTGAACAGGGGTCCTTGCGTTTCGGGCGTCCGATCATTCTCCAGTCTGAAAAAATGCTGATCCGATTGGGGGACATATCGGCCACGCTCCCTCGGTCTCGTCGCTGAGAGTGAACTACGCTCGGACCGCCCGTGCGGAGACCCGCCGGGCTCGGCTCGTGCGCAGGCGGACGGAGCGTGGCCCGTGACGGATCAGGCGGTGGATGTGAGCGGCCCCGGCCGTCCGGGCGCCGGGGGAAAGCGCGGCGGTACGCGGAGCGGGAAGCCAACCGCCGCGGGAACGAACGAAACTGACGGGCCGTCGGAGAAGCGGCGGAGCCGTCCCACGTCGGCCGCCGAAGAGCCGTCGACAGCGGGTTCCGAGACGAAAGGTACGGCCCGGGTGAGTATCCCGGAGGGTCCCGAGGACGCGACCGACGCCGTGAGCGCGAGTGGCACGGAGAGGCCGGCGCCGGGCGGGGTGACGGAGCGTGGCGATACGCGGCAGGCGGTACGCGAGGGCACAGGCGCGGACGAACCGGACGCGGCGGACGGATCGGGTACGGCGGACGGAGCCGCTGGACCCCTCGGACCTGCCGGGCCCGCTGACCCGGCCCCGAGTCCGGCGGAGGCCGGCCCCGGCGGCGGCGCTCCACGGTCCGGGGCGGGGGTCCCGGCGCCCGATGCCGGCGATCCGGAGCCCGGGGCCGGCGGTTCCGAGGCCGAGGTGGGGGACCTGGTGTCCGGGGCGGGTGGGCCCCCGTCGGGGCCCGGAGCCGGCTGCCTCGCCCCGGTCGTTCCCGCCGAGCCGGCCGTGTCCTCCCCGGAACTCTCGCGGCCGGTCCAGTCGCCGCCCCCTTCCGCCCGGACGGGTTCCGCCGGGCCGCTGTCCGACGCGCGCGCCCCGCACCCGGGGCGGCCCGCGCACGACGGGGAGTTCTTCGGCCGGCAGCGGGAAATCAAGGCGCTGCGCGGAGACATCGAGCGGGCCGGGCTCAACACGCTCTCCGGCCGCAAGGAGCCGCGCGCCCGGGTGCTGCTGATCGCGGGCCGGCCCGGCTCGGGGCGTACCGCCCTCGCCGAGGAGCTGACCCGGCAGCTGCGGGACGGCTATCCGGACGGTGTCGTACGGACCCGCCTCACCGAGCCCGGCGGCGGGCCGGTGCCCACCGAGCGGACCGCGCGCGAGATCCTCGACGCGTTCGGCCTCGCCACCCCGCCGGGCGCGGGCGAGGACGAGCTGTCCGAGATGGTGCGCGAGACGCTCTCCGCACGGCGGGTGCTGCTGTTCCTCGACGACGCAGTCGACGCCGAGCAGGTCGACCCGCTCGTGCCCGACAACCCCGGCTGTCTGGTGGTCGCGGTGTCGCAGGGCCCGCTGACCGGAATCCCCGACGTCCGTCCGTGCACGCTCGGCGGGATGGATACCAAGGCCGCCATCGAGCTTCTCGGCACGTTCACCGGCGCGGTCAGGATCACCGTCGATCCGCAGGCCGCGGAGTCGCTCGCCGAGGAGTGCGGCGGCCAGCCCGCCGCGCTCGTACTGGCCGGCGGCTGGCTCGCCGCCCGGCCCACCGCGTCCGTCGCCGATGTGACCAAACAGCTGCGGGCCCTGCCGCACGACTGGGACCGGCCCGTCGGCGACCGGCCGCTCGCGCGCGCCTTCCATCTCGTCTACGAGACGCTGCCGTCACCCGCCGCCCGGATACTGCGACTGCTCGCGCTCGCGCCCGCGGGTCTCGCCGACGCGCACATCGCGTCCGCGCTGGCCGGCTGCTCGGTCTCGGCCGCCAGGACCACACTGGACGACTTCGCCGTACGGGGGCTGCTCCGGGCGGTCGACGCCGAGCAGTACGAGGTGCCCGGCTGTCTGGTCCCGCTGCTGCGGGGCGTCATGGAGGAGCACGACCGGCCCGCCGAGGTGCAGTTGGCCCGCGCGCGGATGCTGGAGCGGAGCGTACGGCTGCTCTCCTCCTGCCGCGCCGTCACCGAACCCGACGGCTCCCCGGCCCGCAAGAAGCTGGCCGCGCTGCCCCGCGCGCTGCGCTTCCCGAACGCCGCGGCGGCGGCCGGATGGCTGGCCGCGCGACAGCCCGCGCTGCTCGCCTCCGCGCGGCTCGCGGTCGCCGACGGCGAGCTGGACACGCTGGCGAGGCGGCTGGTGGCCGCGCTGGTCAGGGCGCTGGCAGCGCACCGGGGCACCGAGGCCGCGGCGCCCGAGCTGTACGGGCTCCACCAGCTGGTGCTCGATATCGCCGAGCGGCGCGAGCTGCACCGCGAGCAGGCCGCCGCGCTGCTGAACATCGGCGATCTCGACGCCCAGACCGGCCGTACGCAGGACGCGCTCGCCCGCTACCGGGCCGCGCTGGACGCCGGAAGGGCCGCGAACGATCTCTACGCGACCGGCCGCGCGATGGAATCCGTAGGCGGCGCCTACCAGGATCTGCGCGACTGGCAGCGGGCCGCCGACTGGTACGGCAGGGCGCTCGCCCAGCGGCTGAGCCGGGGCGAGCGGGCCGACGAGGCCCGGCTGTACGGCCGGCTCGGCACCGTTTTCACCTACGCGGGGCTGTACGGCGAGGCTCTGCGCAACTGGCGGGCCGCCGTGGCGGGCTACCGCAGGCTGCGCGATCTCCCGGGCCAGGCAAGGGCGTTGAGCGAGGCGGCCCGGGTCCAGGAGTACGCGGGCCGGCCGCAGGAATCGCTGCGCACCTGCCAGGAGGCGGTCGAGTGGGCGCGGCTCGCCGGGGACGAACGGCTCCAGGCCGCGCTCCAGCTCAGGCTGGCCGACACCCTGGACCGGCTCGGCGACCCGACCGCGGCGAGGCTGCACCGGGCCACGGCCGATCGTCTGCTGGAAACGGAGG
This sequence comes from Streptomyces sp. NPDC039430, assembly GCF_055639435.1. Lineage (NCBI taxonomy): Bacteria > Bacillati > Actinomycetota > Actinomycetes > Kitasatosporales > Streptomycetaceae > Streptomyces > Streptomyces sp. NPDC039430. The sequence goes on from NZ_JBVKAK010000007.1 coordinate 22,225, forward strand.
GAAAACACCTACGAAATCCGTAGTGCTTCGACTGGCGATTGATGCTTTGCAAGGCTAGACACCAAGAAATCCTTCATTAGACTGGCTACGCCGCACCCCCCCGCGCGGCGTCTTCCCGTGCGCCCTGTGCGCCCGGGTATGTATGGGATCGCCCCTGGACATCCCCGGACATCCCCTGAGCCAAGGACCGTGATCTGCCGTGTTGGTCGGTATCCCCCGTGAGGTCAAGAACAACGAGTTCCGGGTGGCCATCACCCCGGCCGGCGTCCATGAGCTGGTGCGCCAGGGGCATCAGGTCGTCATCGAGCGGAACGCGGGCGCGGGCTCCTCGATCACGGACGAGGAGTTCGCCGCGGCCGGCGCCCGGACGCTGGACACGGCCGACGAGGTCTGGGCCGCCGCCGATCTGCTGCTGAAGGTCAAGGAGCCGATCGCCGAGGAGTACCACCGGCTGCGCAAGGGCCAGACGCTCTTCACGTATCTGCATCTCGCCGCCTCCCGCGCGTGCACGGACGCCCTGCTGGACTCCGGCACCACCGCCATCGCGTACGAGACCGTCGAGACCGCGAACCGCGCGCTGCCGCTGCTCGCCCCGATGTCCGAGGTCGCGGGCCGGCTGGCGCCGCAGGTCGGCGCGTACCACCTGATGCGCTCGGCCGGCGGCCGGGGTGTGCTGCCGGGCGGCGTGCCCGGTACGGCGGCCGGCCGGGCCGTCGTCATCGGCGGCGGCGTCTCGGGATGGAACGCCACGCAGATCGCCGTCGGCATGGGCTTCCACGTGACGCTGCTCGACCGGGACATCAACAAGCTGCGCGAGGCCGACAGGATCTTCGGCACGAAGGTCCAGACCATCGTCTCCAACGCCTTCGAACTGGAGAAGGCGGTCGTCGAGGCGGACCTCGTCGTCGGGGCCGTTCTCATCCCCGGCGCGAAGGCGCCGAAGCTGGTCACCAACGAGCTCGTCGCCAAGATGAAGCCCGGAAGTGTACTTGTCGACATTGCGATTGATCAGGGCGGCTGCTTCGAGGATTCACGGCCGACGACGCACGCCGAGCCGACGTTCCGGGTCCATGACTCGGTCTTCTACTGCGTGGCCAACATGCCGGGCGCCGTACCGCACACCTCCACGTACGCGCTGACCAACGCCACGCTGCCGTACATCGTGGAGCTCGCGAACCGCGGCTGGCTCGACGCGCTGCGCCGGGACCCGGCCCTCGCCAAGGGGCTCAACACCCATGAGGGCCAGGTCATTTACCGCGAGGTCGCCGAGGCCCATGGACTGGATCACGCCGAATTGGCCGCGCTCCTGGGCTGATGTGTCAACTCGTCTCGTCAACATCGCGCCAGCGGCCGGATCTTGCGGAGCGAGGTCCGGCCGTACGCGTGTCCGGTGGCTGCCGAACAGCCGGTCAACGCGCCTCGAACCTAACGCTTTCAACCGTTTCGCGCGTCGGTGAAACAGGCCGGGCATGCCTTGGTGAGAGGCTTGTGCGCCCTTGACAGAGAGGTGTTCCGTTGCCGACACATCGGGCCGGGTCCGGCGGATTGTGTTGCTGCGAAGCGGTGACACGCCATAGAGTCGCCAACCGTCGGCATGGTGCCACGCTGACCTATCGATAAGTTTCCTGGTCCCGTCCAAGGAGGTAAGACGACTTGTGAATGAGTCGACATTTACTCCCGGGGGTGGTCAACCAGGAATGCCTGTGAGGAGCCAGAGCCCGTCGTCCGGGCTCAAGGCTGTCGGCTCCGTAGCGGTCCGCACCTTCGCCACTCACCAGCACATGACGACAGCCCACCAGATGATGGACGGCCAACACGTGAACGCCATGGCCGGCAACGAGGGTGGCCGAGAGTCCACTCCATTCGCCGACTACGACGAAGTGCCCGAGGGGCACTTCTACGACCCCGACGCCGAGTACGAGCCCGACCCCGAGTACGCGGCCACCCTCGCCCCCGACGCGGCCCGCCAGCGTCGCGAGCGGATCGGCCCGACCGGGCGTCCCCTGCCGTACTTCCCGATCCCGGGCCCGCTCACCGACCACGGCCCCGCGAAGATCATCGCGATGTGCAACCAGAAGGGCGGCGTCGGCAAGACGACGTCGACCATCAACCTGGGTGCCGCGCTCGCGGAGTACGGCCGGCGTGTGCTGCTCGTCGACTTCGACCCGCAGGGAGCCCTGTCGGTCGGTCTCGGCGTGAACCCGATGGAGCTGGACCTCACCGTCTACAACCTGCTCATGGAGCGGGGCATGGCGGCCGACGAGGTGCTGCTGAAGACCGCCGTGCCCAACATGGACCTGCTGCCGAGCAATATCGACCTCTCGGCCGCGGAAGTGCAGCTGGTGAGCGAGGTGGCGCGCGAGTCCACGCTCCAGCGGGCGCTGAAGCCGCTGATGCAGGACTACGACTACATCGTGATCGACTGTCAGCCCTCGCTCGGTCTGCTGACCGTGAACGCGCTGACCGCCGCGCACAAGGTGATCGTGCCGCTGGAGTGCGAGTTCTTCGCGCTGCGCGGGGTGGCGCTGCTGACGGAGACCATCGAGAAGGTCCAGGAGCGGCTCAACCCCGAGCTGGAGCTCGACGGGATCCTCGCCACCATGTACGACTCCCGTACGGTGCACAGCCGTGAGGTCCTCGCGCGCGTGGTCGAGGCCTTCGACGATCACGTCTACCACACGGTGATCGGGCGGACCGTGCGCTTCCCGGAGACCACGGTCGCCGGTGAGCCGATCACCACGTACGCCTCGAACTCCGTCGGCGCCGCCGCGTATCGCCAGCTCGCCAGGGAGGTGCTCGCCCGGTGTCACGCCGAGTGAGTCTGCCCGGGGCCGACGAGCTGTTCCGTACGACCGGCGGCATGGCGCTGCAGTCCTCACCGCCGTCGGACCGGCGCAGGAACGCCAACGGCGAGCCCCGGGTGCCCGCTCCGGCGGGGGAGAGCGATCCGTCCGACGACCCGGCGGGCGCCGCCTCCTCCACCGCGGCGGAGGAGCACTCCGCCGCCGGTACGGACGTCCAGGAGCCGTCCAGGAGCCGGACCGCCGACGCCGAGCAGGCGGCCTCCTCCGTGAAGGGACGACGGCCGCAGGAGGCCGCTTCCGCGTCCTCCCCGGGCCAGGGGCAGACACAGGGCCAGACGCAGGCCGCCGGGCCGCAGGGCGGCCAGCAGCGCCGCCGGGGACGTGGCGCCAACCGCCGCCCCAGCGGACGCGAACGGCACGACGAGAAGATCACGGTCTATGTCTCCGCCGAGGAACTGATGGACCTCGAACACGCGCGGCTCGTGCTGCGCGGTGAGCACGGACTCGCCGTGGACCGTGGCCGGATCGTCCGCGAGGCCGTCGCCGTGGTCCTCGCCGACCTCGAATCGCGCGGCGACGCGAGCATCCTCGTACGGCGCCTGCGCGGGCGCTGAGGATAGCCTGCGCGGGCCGTTACTCCGTTCCCGCTCCGCCCTCAGGATCTCGATGCCGCCCCCGCCCCCCGGTCTCCACCGCCCGTCCCGCCGCACTCTGGGCCGCGGGCCAGGGGCGTCGGCGCCCGAGCCGGTATCCGAGCCCGTGCCCGTGCCGGAGTCTGTGGCGGTGCCGGAGCCCGTGGTGGAGCCCGCGCCCGCACCGGAGCCGGTTCCGGAACCTGAGGCGGTGCCCGAGCCCGCTCCCGTGCCGGAACCGGAGGCGGATTCTCCGCCCGTGCCGGCGCCTTCACCCGAGCCCGAGCCTTCGCCCGCGCCGGAGCCTTCGTCCGAGCCCGCGTCCGAGTCCGCTCCCGGTGACGGGCGGTTCACCGTACGGCTGGTGAACTTCGAGGGCCCCTTCGACCTGCTGCTCCAGCTCATCTCCAAGCACAAGCTGGATGTGACCGAGGTCGCGCTGTCGAAGGTCACCGACGAGTTCATGGCGCACATCCGCGCCATGGGGCCGGACTGGGACCTCGACCAGACCACCGAGTTCCTGGTCGTCGCGGCGACCCTGCTGGATCTGAAGGCCGCCCGGCTGCTGCCCGCCGCCGAGGTCGAGGACGAGGCCGATCTCGCGCTGCTCGAAGCGCGGGACCTGCTCTTCGCCCGGCTCCTCCAGTACCGCGCGTACAAGCAGGTCGCGGAGATCCTCGGCGAGCGCCTGGACGCCGAGGCCCGGCGCTACCCCCGTACCGTCGGGCTGGAGCCGCACCACGCCGCGCTGCTCCCCGAGGTCATCATCAGCATCGGGCCCGAGGGCTTCGCCCGGCTCGCCGTGAAGGCGATGCAGCCGAAGCCCAGGCCGCAGGTGTACGTGGAGCACATCCACGCGCCCCTGGTGTCGGTGCGGGAACAGGCGGGGATCGTCGTCGCGCGGCTGCGGGAGCGCGGCGAGATCAGTTTCCAGGCGCTCACCGAGGACGCCGCGGACACCCTGACCGTCGTGGCGCGCTTCCTGGCGCTGCTGGAGCTCTACCGGGAGCGCGCCGTCGCCCTGGACCAGGAGGAGGCGCTCGGCTCGCTCATGGTCCGCTGGACGGGCGGGGACGGTGACGTGGAGGCCGCCGTCACGGACGAGTTCGACCGTGAGACCGGGCCGGCCGACGGAGCGGCCGGTGGAGCGGGCGAGGGAACGGACGAGAAGAAGAAGGTGACGGCGTGAGCGAGAGGGCGCGGGAGCGGGAGCGGGAACAGGCGAGGGCGCGGGCGGCGGGTGCGGTCGCGGACCTGGACCTCAAGCCCGCGCTGGAGGCGGTCCTCATGGTCGTCGACGAGCCCGCCACCGAGGAACATCTCGCCAAGGTCCTCGACCGCCCCCGGCGGGCCGTCGCCGACGCGCTGCGCGAGCTGGCCGACGAGTACACCGTGCGGCGCCGGGGCTTCGAGCTGCGGCTGATCGCCGGCGGCTGGCGCTTCTACACCCGGCCCGAGTACGCCGAGGCCGTGGAGGCGTTCGTACTCGACGGCCAGCAGGCCCGGCTCACCCAGGCCGCGCTGGAGACGCTGGCGGTCGTCGCGTACCGCCAGCCCGTGAGCCGTTCCCGGGTCTCGGCGGTGCGCGGAGTGAACTGTGACGGCGTCATGCGCACCCTGCTCCAGCGCGGGCTGGTGGAGGAGGCGGGCGCGGAACCCGAAACAGGTGCGATCCTGTACAGGACGACGAACTACTTTTTGGAGCGGATGGGCCTGCGGGGCCTGGACGAGCTTCCGGAGCTCGCGCCCTTCCTCCCCGAGGCGGACGCGATCGAGGCCGAGAGCCAGGAAGGCGTTCCGTCGTTCGATCCGGACGCCCCGGATACCCACGCAGACGACAAGACGGAACTTTGATGCGAAGCAACGGCAGGAACAGCGGAAGCGGCAACAGGAGCGGCGGAGGCGGGAGCGGCGGCGACCGGGACAACCGGGGAGCCGGCAGCGGGCGGGACGACGAGCGGAAGCGGCCGTCCCGACCCCGCCCCGAGGAGCGCCGCTACGACGTCGGCCGCTCCGGTCCCACCGGTGGTTCCGGCGCGTCCGGGGCACCCGCCGGCGCGCGCCGTTCCGGTGGCTCCGACGGTTCCGGGGGTTCCGCGGGCGGCGCCTCGGGCGGGGGCTCCCGTCAGGGCGGGGCCCGTGGCGCGGCGGCACGCGGCGGTGCCAAGGGCGGCCCCAAGCCTTCGCAGAGCGGTGGCCGCGGCGGTCCGCGGCGCGGTGCCCCGTCCCGTCCGCGCGAGCTGGACGCCAAGATCGAGCAGCGCAACCGCGACCGGTACGCGGACCGGCCCTCGGTCAAGACGCCCAGGACCAACCCGGGCGCCGAGCAGGAGGGCGAGCGGCTGCAGAAGATCCTCGCCCGCGCCGGCATGGGCTCGCGCCGCGCGTGCGAGGAGCTGATCGAGCAGGCCAGGGTCGAGGTGAACGGCGAGATCGTCCTCGAACAGGGCATGCGCGTGGACCCGGACCGCGACGAGATCAAGGTCGACGGGCTGACCGTCGCCGCGCAGTCGCATCTCTTCTTCGCGCTGAACAAGCCGGCCGGGGTCGTCTCCACGATGGGGGACCCCGACGGGCGGCAGAACCTCGGCGACTACGTCACCAACCGCGAGACCCGCCTCTTCCATGTCGGCCGGCTCGACACGGAGACCGAGGGCATCATCCTGCTCACCAACCACGGTGAGCTGGCCCACCGCCTCACGCACCCCAAGTACGGCGTCAAGAAGATCTATCTCGCCGCGATCCAGGGCCCGTTGCCGCGCGATCTGGGCAAGCGGCTGAAGGACGGCATCCAGTTGGAGGACGGCTACGCCAAGGCCGACCACTTCCGGGTCGTCGAGAACACCGGCAAGAACTATCTGGTGGAGGTCACCCTCCACGAGGGCCGTAAGCACATCGTGCGCCGGATGCTCGCCGAGGCGGGCTTCCCGGTCGACCGGCTCGTCCGGACGTCCTTCGGCCCGATCCCGCTGGGCGACCAGAAGTCCGGCTGGCTGCGCCGCCTCACCAACACCGAGGTCGGCATGCTGATGAAGGAAGTCGGGCTGTAACACGCCCACGGCGTCCTCCCCTGGACACGCCGGACCTCGCGAAGCCCGCGGCCCGATGGCCGCGGGCTTCTGCCATGCCGGGCTTCTGCCATGCCGGGCTTCTGCCATGCCGGGCTTCCCCCTTGCGGGCTTCGCGCTCGCCGGGTTTCTCCCTTGTGCGGACGGCGAGTTCACCTTTATAGTCAACCTGACCATTAAGGAGGTGGCCGTGCGTCGCGCGATCACGACCCGGACGGCCGTGCGCGCGTACGGCCCGTGGACCCGGACCCACGGGGGTGGCCCAGGTTCCTGTCCTCCTGAGCGGTCATGACGGCTCGGGGGCGGGTGCCGGGGGGCTACGACCCCGCCGCCTTCGAGCCGTTCGCGGTCACCGTCGATCTCGCCGTCTTCACCGTGCGCCTCGGCCGGCTGCACGTACTCCTCATCGAGCGGGGCGAGGAACCGTACCGAGGCGACTGGGCGCTGCCCGGTGGCTTCGTACGGCCGCGGGAGTCCGCCGGACAGGCCGCCCGACGCGAACTCGCCGAGGAGACCGGCCTGTCGGCGCGGACCGCGGGCGCGCTCCATCTGGAGCAGCTGCGCACCTACAGCGATCCGGACCGCGACCCCAGGATGCGGGTGGTGTCCGTGGCGTACACCGCGCTCGTCCCCGACCTGCCCGAGCCGCGCGGCGGCGGGGACGCCGCCCGCGCCCAGTGGGTGGAGGCCGGCGCCCGCGGGCCGCTCGCCTTCGATCACGAACACATCCTGGCCGACGCCTACGACCGGGTCGGCGCCAGACTCGAATACACCTGTCTCGCCACGGCCTTCTGCCCGCCCGAGTTCACACTCGGGGAGCTGCGGCAGGTGTACGAGACGGTCTGGGGCGTGGAGCTCGACCCCCCCAACTTCCGGCGCAAGGTCCTCACCACGCCGGACTTCGTACAGGCGGTGGAGGGGCCGCCGCGCCGGACGGGCGGCCGGGGGAAACCGGCGGCGCTGTACCGCGCGGGCCCCGCCACCACGCTGCACCCACCTCTGCTGCGACCGGAAGGACGGAACGCATGATCATCGCGAGGGCCCAGACCAAACAGGCTGCCACGGGCTCGCTGATCGGGCTCGCGCTCGGTGACGCGCTGGGTTTCCCCACCGAGTTCGACGATGTGCCGTCGATCCTCGCGACATGCGGTCCCTGGCGCGAGGTGGCGCTGCCGGAGCCCGCGTTCGTCACGGACGACACCCAGATGACGCTGGCGTTCGCGCGCGGGATCAGGACGGCGATGGACCGGGGCGTGCTCGGTCCGCTGCGGCTGGAGCGGCCGGTACGCGACGAGTTCGTCCGCTGGTACCACTCCCCGGACAACAACCGCGCCCCCGGCAACACCTGCCTGACCGCCTGCCGGCTCCTCGACAGCGACCGCCCCTGGCAGCGGGCCAGCCAGACGCACTCCAAGGGCTGCGGCGCCAATATGCGGGTCGCGCCGATCGGGCTCGTCCCCGGCCTCAGCGACGAACAGCGCGGCGGCGCCGCGCAGTTGCAGGCGGCGCTCACCCACGGCCATCCGACGGCGCTCGCCGCCTCCGACCTGACGGCCCGCGCGGTCTGTCTGCTGGCGCACGGCGGCGAGCCGCAGGCGCTGGTGGGCCAGTTGCGCTCGTACGCGTACGAGAACCGCGAGCGCTACTACCACCGCTGGCTCGGCGACCTCTGGACCCTCTCCGGCGACTCCACGCCCGAGACCTTCATCGCCCGGGGCTGGGACGAGTGCCTGGCGGCCCTGGAACGCCTCCAGGAGGCCCTGCGCACCCCCGACCCGGAGGCCGATCCCTGTCTGGCCACCGGAGACGGCTGGATCGCCGAGGAAGCCCTCGCCACCGGCCTGCTCTGCTTCCTCCTCTTCCCCCAGGACCCGGTCACCGCGCTGCGCCGCGCCGCCTGCACGAAGGGCGACTCCGACTCCCTCGCCTGCCTCGCGGGCGCGTTCGCGGGTGCCCATCTGGGCGCGGGTGCGTGGCCCACGGAGTGGGCGGAGCGGATCGAGTACCACGGTGATCTGATGGCGCTGGGAGCGCTCTGGGATTCCTGAGCCGCGTTCGTACCGCGCGCGCCACGTGTTCAGAGCCTTGTGAGCGGAGCCCTGTGCGCGGAGCGTTGTGCACGGAGCGTCGCGTTCAGAGCGCTGCGTTCAGAGCACTGCGTCAGAGCACTGAGGCGCGGCGCGCGCGCAGCAGGAAGTCCTCCACGCGCGCGTGGTCCGGCTCGGCCGGCAGCGGGGAGCGGGACACCGCCTCGTCGGCCTCGGCCACGAGGCGGGTCATCCGGCGCTCCACCCCGGGCCAGGGGACCTCGCCCCGCTTGACCGCCAGCAGGTGGTCCCGCTCCCGGCCGGCGTCGATCACCAGGCGGCCCGTGCGCAGCAGATCCCGGCAGGAGCCCAGCAGCCGCAGCAGATGCATGGCGTGCTTCCAGCGCGGGGCGCCGTGCACGCGTACGTCCGCCTCCAGCTTCCGGCGCTGGCCCTCGGCGTAGCGGACGAACGTCCGGTGCGCCTGCCGGGAGAGGAACGCGTCGCGCAGGGCGAGCAGTTCACGCCCGGTGTCGTCGATCCGTTCGACGAGCGGTGAGTGCAGACACTCCAGGACATTCGGGTTGGTGTGCAGGGCGAGGGAGCAGAAGCGCTCCAGTTCCCAGGAGAACTGTTCGGGGGCCGGGCCCTCGACATGGGCCGGTGGCTTCTCGAAGCGCCAGAAGAGCGGGGCCGGGGCGAGGAAGACACCGCGCCGGTCGGTGTCGCTGCCCTCCGTCGTGAGTCCGAAGGCGCGCGAGCCCATCACACACGCGTAGACGGTGTGTTCACGGACGAGCGCTTCCGGCGAGGTCATGGGGGGAGAGGGTACGGGGGCACCGGGCAGCGGTCCGAGCGGTTTTCCGGCGCCCCGGTGAGCCCGTTCCCGTCGGCGGGAACGGGCGCCGCGCCCCCGTCCCGCGCGGCTGACTACCCTGGGACGAGCACTCGATCACTGAGGAGAACGTCGTGGCGGTACGAGCGGTTCGCGGAGCGGTCCAGCTGGAGCGGGACGAGGCCGGGCACATGGACGTCCAGGTCAAGCAGCTCCTCAACGCGATCCTGGAGCGCAACGCGCTCACCGCGGACGATCTGATCAGCGTCTGGTTCACGGCCACTCCCGATCTGCACAGCGACTTCCCGGCCGCGGCGGCCCGCGGGCTCGGCATAGTCGACGTCCCCCTGATCTGCGCTCAGGAACTGGACATCGCGGGCGCCCTGCCGCGCGTCGTCCGTATCCTCGCCCATATCGAGTCCGACCTGCCCAAGTCCGAGATCGCGCACGTCTACCTCGGCGCCGCGGCCACCCTCCGCAAGGACATCGCCCAGTGAGAACCGCCGTCGTCATCGGTACGGGCCTGATCGGCACCTCGGCGGCGCTGGCCCTGGCCGGCCGAGGCGTCACCGTCCATCTCAGCGACCACGACCCCTCCCGCGCCAGAACCGCGTCCGCGCTCGGCGCGGGCACGGACGAGGCGCCCGAGGGCCCCGTCGACCTCGCGATCATCGCCGTACCGCCCACGCATGTCGCCGCCACGCTCTCCTCGGCGATGCGCGACGGCGTGGCCCGCGGCTATCTGGACGTGGCCAGCGTCAAGGGCGGCCCCCGGCGCGAGCTGGAGGCGCTCGGCCTCGATCTCGCCGCGTACATCGGTACGCACCCCATGGCGGGCAAAGAGCGTTCGGGACCGCTGGCCGCGACCGCCGATCTCTTCGAGGGGCGCCCCTGGGTGCTGACCCCGACCCGGGACACCGACACCGAGGTGCTGAACCTCGCCCTGGAACTGGTCGCGCTGTGCCGGGCCGTGCCGGTGGTGATGGACGCCGACGCGCACGACCGCGCGGTCGCCCTCGTCTCGCACACCCCGCAGCTGATCTCGTCGATGGTCGCCGCCCGTCTTGAGGAGGCCGACGAGACGGCCGTGCGCCTCTGCGGCCAGGGCATCCGCGATGTCACCCGGATCGCGGCCTCCGACCCCGGGATGTGGGTCGAGATCCTCTCCGCCAACCCCGGCCCCGTCGCCGACGTCCTGGCCGGGGTCGCCGCCGACCTCGGGGAGACGGTCGAGGCGCTGCGCGCGCTCCAGTCCTCGGACACGGACAAGCGGCGCGGCGGGGCCGCCGGGATCGAGGACGTCCTGCGGCGCGGCAACGCGGGACGGGTACGGGTGCCGGGCAAGCACGGCGCCGCCCCCGCGGCGTACGAGGTCGTGGCCGTCCTCATCAGCGACCAGCCGGGCGAACTGGCCCGTATCTTCGCGGACGCGAGCCGCGCCGGGGTCAACGTGGAGGACGTACGGATCGATCACGCGACCGGGCAGCAGGCGGGCCTGGTGCAGCTGATGGTGGAGCCGTCGGCGGCTCCGGTGCTCTCGGCGGCCCTGCGGGAACGCGGCTGGTCGATCCGGCAGTAGTCGCGGTAGTCCCGGCGGGGCGGGCGGGACTTTCGAAACACGCCCTGGTGGTCCGGTGGCGGCGCGGCGGTGGTCCTGCGGCGGTCACGCGCCGTGGCCCGCGTCCCGCCGAACGGGTGCATTCGGGGTCCTGAGTACTCGGTAACCTTGTGCGGGGGCGTATGTGCGTCCCCGCACATCCACTCCCATGAACCAGGAAGGTGTCCGACCCCCGTGGACAACGGAGCAACCCCCGCCCGGACCGCACCGGCCGCTGTGATCGTCGCCATCGACGGGCCCTCCGGCACGGGCAAGTCGAGCACCTCCAAGGCCGTGGCCGCCCAGCTCGGGCTGAGCTACCTCGACACCGGCGCGCAGTACCGTGCGATGACCTGGTGGATGATCACCAACGGTGTCGACGTGTCGGACGCCGCCGCCGTCGCGACCGCCGCGGACAAGCCCGTACTGGTCTCCGGGACCGACCCGGCCGCCCCCACGATCACCGTGGACGGGGCGGACGCCTCCGGTCCGATCCGTACCCAGGAGGTCACCTCCAAGGTGAGCGCGGTCAGTGCCGTGCGCGAGGTGCGGACCGTCGTCACCGAGCTCCAGCGCTCCATCGCCGCGGCGGCCGGCAAGGGGATCGTGGTCGAGGGCCGTGACATCGGTACGACCGTGCTGCCGGACGCCGACGTCAAGATCTTCCTCACCGCCTCCCCGGAGGCCCGCGCCGCCCGGCGCAGCGGCGAGCTGAAGGGCAAGGAGGCGACCGATGTCGCCGCCACCAAGGACGCCCTGGTCAAGCGGGACGCGGCCGACTCCAGCCGTAAGACGTCCCCGCTCGCGAAGGCCGCCGACGCGGTCGAGGTGGACACCACGGAGCTCACGCTCCAGCAGGTCATCGAGTGTGTCGTGACCCTGGTCGAGGAGAAGCGGGCCGCGAAGTGAGCACACCGTCGGCTCTGGCGGCCAGAGCCATGTCACCGAAGGGCGCGGCCCCGGCCCCGGCCTCGGAGAAGGGCGCGGCGGTCGGGCGCGGTATCGGCATCGGGCTGATGTACGGCCTGTGGCGGCCGCGGGTGCTGGGCGCGTGGCGGGTTCCGGCGGACGGCCCCGTCATTCTCGCCGTCAACCACGCGCACAACATCGACGGCCCGATGCTGATGGGCACCGCGCCCCGTCCGGTGCACTTCCTGATCAAGAGGGAAGCCTTCATCGGCCCGCTCGACCCGTTCCTGCGGGCCATCGGGCAGCTGAAGGTGGACCGTACGGTCGCCGACCGCACCGCGATCACCGACGCGCTCGGGGTGCTCAGGGACGGCGGCGTGCTGGGGATATTTCCCGAGGGCACCCGGGGCGAGGGAGACTTCGCCTCACTGCGGGCCGGGCTGGCGTACTTCGCCGTACGGTCAGGGGCGCCGATCGTGCCGGTGGCGGTCCTCGGCAGTACGGAGCGCCGGGGCCGGCTGATACCGGCGCTGCCGCCCCTGCGCAGCCGCGTGGACGTCGTCTTCGGCGACGCCTTCGAGGCGGGGGACGGCACCGGACGGCGCACCCGCAAGGCGCTGGACGACGCCACCGCCCGGATCCAGGCGCGGCTGACCGCCCACCTGGCAAACGCCAGGCGCCTGACCGGGCGCTAGCGAACACCTGAGTACTTGAGTAGTGCGCCGCGGCATGCGGCGCACCGATCACGATGAACGAGGTACGGACTTCATGAACGACCAGATCGACTCCGCCGACGAGCACGGAGAGCTCGGCGATGCCGAGTACGCGGACTTCATGGAGCTTGCCGCTCAGGAGGGCTTCGAAGCCGATGAGGTGGAGGGCGCGATCGGCGAGGCCGGTCACGGACCGCTGCCCGTCCTCGCCGTCGTCGGCCGCCCCAATGTCGGCAAATCCACTCTCGTGAACCGGATCATCGGCCGCCGCGAGGCGGTCGTCGAGGACAAGCCCGGCGTCACCCGCGACCGGGTCACCTACGAGGCCGAGTGGGCGGGCCGCCGCTTCAAGATCGTCGACACCGGCGGCTGGGAGCAGGACGTCCTCGGTATCGACGCCTCCGTCGCCGCCCAGGCCGAGTACGCGATCGAGGCCGCCGACGCGGTCGTCTTCGTCGTGGACTCCACGGTCGGCGCGACCGACACCGACGCCGCCGTGGTCCGGCTGCTGCGCAAGGCGGGCAAGCCCGTCGTGCTCTGCGCCAACAAGGTCGACGGACCGAGCGGCGAGTCCGACGCCACGGCGCTCTGGTCGCTCGGCCTCGGCGAGCCCCACCCGGTCTCCTCGCTGCACGGCCGGGGCACCGGCGACATGCTCGACGCGGTGCTCGAAGCGCTGCCCGAGGCTCCGGCGCAGACGTTCGGCACCGCCCTCGGCGGCCCCCGCCGTATCGCGCTCATCGGCCGCCCGAATGTCGGCAAGTCGTCCCTGCTGAACAAGGTCGCGGGCCAGGACCGCGTCGTCGTCAACGAGATCGCGGGCACCACCCGTGACCCGGTCGACGAGCTGATCGAGCTGGGCGGTGTCGTCTGGAAGTTCATCGACACCGCCGGTATCCGCCGCCGGGTCCATCTCCAGGAAGGCGCGGACTACTACGCCTCGCTGCGTACCGCCGCCGCCGTCGAGAAGGCAGAGGTGGCGGTCGTACTGATCGACACCAGCGAGTCCATCAGCGTCCAGGACCAGCGGATCATCACCATGGCCGTCGAGGCGGGCCGCGCCCTGGTCATCGCGTACAACAAGTGGGACACCCTCGACGAGGAGCGCCGCTACTACCTGGAGCGGGAGATCGAGACGGAGCTGGCACAGGTCGCCTGGGCACCCCGGGTGAATGTCTCGGCGCGTACCGGCCGCCATATGGAGAAGCTGGTCCCGGCGATCGAGACGGCCCTCGCGGGCTGGGAGACCCGGGTCCCGACCGGCAGGCTCAACGCGTTCCTCGGTGAGCTGGTCGCCGCGCATCCGCACCCGGTCAGGGGCGGCAAGCAGCCCCGCATCCTGTTCGGTACGCAGGCGGGCACGAAGCCGCCGCGCTTCGTGCTCTTCGCCTCGGGCTTCATCGAGGCCGGCTACCGGCGCTTCGTGGAGCGCCGGCTGCGCGAGGAGTTCGGCTTCGAGGGCACCCCGATCCATATCTCCGTGCGCGTGCGCGAGAAGCGCGGCCGCAAGAAGTAGGCGGGCAGGACCCGGCGTACAGCACGCCGAGAGCGGTGGGGGGGAGGGGGGGGGGGGGGGGGGGGGGGGGGGGGGGGAGTGGGGGGGGGGGGGGGGAGGGGGGGGGGGGGGGGGTGGTGAGTGTCTTCAGGCAAAGCGGAGCTCCG
>NZ_JBVKAK010000007.1:36481-183560 GCF_055639435.1 Streptomyces sp. NPDC039430
TGACAAAGTAAGAAAGAAGAAATGCAGAGCGAGGAGGTGAGGAAAAGGAAAACGGGGACCACGTTGGAAATGGTGGTTTTGTTGGACGGGCTTCCCCCCCCCCCCCCCCCCCACCGCTCTCGGCGCGGTCATCTGCCCCGGCGGGGGCCCGGGGGAAGGGCGGGGGGAAGCGCCGCCTGAGCCGGCCGTCCCGAGTGCTGCCGTGGATCACGCTGCCAGGACCCGGGGTACGGCGTATGCCCGAGTCCTGAGTGGGCGCCGTACCCGCCACGCGCGGCGTGCAGTCCGGTGCCGAAGGCCGTGAAACCGAGGTTCTCCTCATTGCTGCGGTCACCGGGCAGTGCCCTGAAGGACCGGCGGAACTCGGAGTACAGCGCGTCGTAGATCGGGGTCGTGGAGAACCCGTCGGCGACATCCTGCGCGGGGCGCATGGAAGGGATATGGCTCTGGTATTGCTGGCGGGTGGGGTCGTATGAGTGCACGTACGTGCCAACGACCCCGCTGCCCGTCGGATGCGGGCTGTCCTGGGAATTCGCCGTCGCCGGGGTGCGGTACGGCGGGCGGGCGCGGCGCGTGGCCTCGGTCACGTGCCGGCCAGCGGCATCGCCGCGGCGACCAGCTTGCCGTTGGCCGCGGCCTTCTCCAGGGCGTCGCGCAGCAGGTCCTCGCGGGGCTGCTGGCCGATGGAGCCGACCGGCGCGGCGAAGACCAGGACGGTGTGCGACTTGTTGGCGGCGGTCCGCCAGCCCTCGGTCACCTGGAGCGGCTGATGGGCCTGCCACCACGCGGTCGGGGTGCCGCCGCCGGTCCCCGGCTGGAGTACGGCGTGCAGTTGCCCCATGGCGAGCAGCACCGACCAGCCGGGCAGCTGGGCGGGCACCTGGTTCAGATCACCGAGCGGCTGGAAGCCCTGCTCGATGAGGAGCGGCAGGAACTCGTCGATGGTGGCCTCCGAGCCGGGCCGGACGATCGGGGCGGTCGGCTCGACGACCAGCGCGGGGTGCAGATCGCCCTCGATCAGCACCAGACCGCTGGTGACCCCGAGCACGGCCTGGTTGGAGCCCGCGGCGGGCACTCCCCGCGCTCCCTCGGGCTGGGGGTCGCCGCCGGTGATCGACCGGACCGCCCCCTGGAGCTGGTCCTCGGCGACCTGGACGACCTGGGAGGGAATGCAGGTGGCGTGGGCGAAGGCGAGCACGGCGGTCTCGTCGCCGACGAACAGCACGGTGCTGGTCCGCTCCTGTTCGGAGTCGCCGGGGGTCCGGCAGGACGTGCAGTCGTAGCTGCCCGGGGAGTTCTCGCCGGAGAGCAGCCGGTCGGCTTCTTCGTCGCCGATCTCGGCGCGTACGTCCTCGCTGACATCGAGCATGCGCGGCACGGGTGGCTCCTCGAACTCGGTGCGTGGGCCGGGCTGTTCCCGGCTCGTACAGAAGACAACGGGCGAGCCGTCGCCCGGGTCACGCGCGAAGGGGTACGGAATCGAACCATCCCGGGCGGCGCGTGAGCCGTCGGCCGGAACGGCGCGGTACGGCCCAACATCTGCCGGGCGAAAGGCAGTTGATTCGGTACGCCGAAGCGCGGATCCGCGTGCGGACAGATGGACAGGTCGACAAATCGGGAAATCAGCGAATCAATGGGGTGGCTGAATCTCATTGCTCCCTTCGGTGGCCCGGCGCCCCGTCCGTGTGGCACGCGCGCGGCGTCCGGGGGCGAGTCCACGCGGTTCGCCCCGTCCGGCGCGAGTCCGGCCGGTTCGCCGGTGCCGTATCGGCGCGTGAACGTACGGATCTGTTCCGACTCGGCACCATGTGGGTCGTTTCCGCGTCTACCCAGTCGGCATCCCCCCACTCGGCCCGGACCGTGACCGGCGCAAACCGCGAGGACCGGGGCCGCAGATGTGATCCGAAAGGGCAGAACCGTATGACCAGCAGACCCATCGGGCGGCGGGCGTCGCCCGCCGTGTGCACCGCCGACTGCGTCGCCGACTCGGCGGGGGGAATCACCTTCGACATCACGGGCACGGCCCGCCCCGGCGCGACGCTGGTGCTGCGCCGCCGCGCGGGCGACGACGGGGCGCCCGGCAGTGGTGCGCGGGGTGGCGATGGGCGGGGTGGCGGCGACGACGAGGTACGGCTGCCGCTGACCGGTCCCGCCGCCGTCGGCGGGGCCGGGACGACGCGGCTGCGCGCCGTCCTGCCCAGCACCGTCGAACTGGCCGAAGGGCACTGGGACATCTTCACGGGCGCCTCGGGCGACCAGCCCGTGCGGCCCGGGATCAGGGACGTACGGGCGCTGATCGACCGGGTGCCGGGGGCGGGCCCGGTCGCCGCCCGTGTCCCGTATCCCACCGCGGACGGCCGGCTCGCCCTCAGGACCTGGCTCCGCGCACCGCACGCCGAGGCCGGGACGGTCCGCTGCGAGCCGGCCGGGATGTCGGTCGAGGGCGTGCTGTACGGAGCCGGGCTGGGGGAGCACGCGCGGGCCGAGGCCCGGCTGCGCGGCGGCGACCGTACGCACCGGGTGGCCGTGACCGGCCGGGGCGGGGTGTTCGCCTTCACCCTGCCGTACGGACCGCTGGCCGGAGCGCCGGGCGAGCGCGGTGGGCCGGGCGGGCGGAGCATGCCGGGCCAGGACCGGTGGCACTGGGATCTGTGGCTGCTGCCCGCGCCGGACGCCACCGGCATACGGATCTCCCGCATCCTCGACGACATCTGGGACAAGCGGGCCATTCATGTCTATCCGGCACACCGCGTCCCCGCGGCGCACGGCACGGACGGCTGGCTGGCCGCGCCCGGCTACACCCAGGACAACGACTTCTGCGTACGGCTGGACCCCGTGCCCGTGCCCGCCGCGCCCGTGCCGACGTCGACACGCTGACCGGCGCGGACCGGTTCCGGGCTCGCGGACAGAAGCTGTCCGCGAGGGTTGCCAGACTCGGGCCCATGTTGGAGACCTCGGCACGACTGCTGCGTCTGCTCTCACTGCTCCAGGCCCACCGCGAGTGGTCGGGCGCCGACCTCGCGCACCGGCTCGGCGTCACCCCGCGCACCGTACGGCGTGATGTCGACCGGCTGCGCGAACTCGGCTATCCGGTCAACGCCAGCCCCGGCACGGGCGGCGGCTACCAGCTCGGCGCGGGGGCCGAGCTGCCGCCGCTGCTGCTGGACGACGAGGAGGCCGTCGCCGTCGCCGTCGGCCTGCGCACCGCCGCGGGCAACGGCGTGGAGGGCATGGGCGAGACCTCCGTACGCGCCCTGGCGAAGCTGGAGCAGGTGCTCCCGAACCGGCTGCGGCGCCGGGTCGGCGCCCTCAGCACCTTCACCGTGCCGATGCTGCGCGGGCCCCGGGGATCCCTGGCCGACCCCGGCGTCCTCACCGAACTGGCCAACGCCTGCCGGGACAGCGAGCGGCTGCGCTTCGCCTACCGTGACCACGAGGACTCCGTCACCCGCCGCGCCGTCGAGCCGCACCGGCTGGTGTGCACGGAACACCGCTGGTATCTGGTCGCCTGGGACCTGGACCGCGCCGACTGGCGTACGTTCCGGGTGGACCGGATCACGCCCACGCCGCCGCACGGACCGCGCTTCACCCCGCGTACCCCGCCCGCCGAGGACCTCGCCGCGTATGTCTCACGGGGCGTCTCCACCCGGGCCTACGCCACGGCGGCCGTGATCCGGCTGCGCGTGTCCGCCGCGGAGGCGGCCCAGGAGGTGTCACCGTCCACGGGCGTCCTGGAGGCGGTCGACGAGCACAGCTGTCTGCTGCGCGCCGGGGCGGCGAGCCTGGATGTGATGGCGATCCACCTGGCACTGCTCGGCTTCGACTTCGAGGTGATCGAGCCACCGGAGCTGACCGGCCACATCAGGACCCTGCGGGACCGGCTGTCGCGCGCCCTCGGCTGACATGCCCGCGCCGGCGGGAACGTACGGGTATGGGTACGTGTCGGCGGGCGGCGGATTGTGCGGGGGACTCGTGAATTCCTCAACGGTCCATCAATTGATTTCCGAGGTCGGCCGGAAAACGACGGCCGCGGGCGGTGGAATTCCGGGCGGCCTATTTATGTGATCTTCGAGGTATGGAATTTCTAAGAAGTCGGATGTGAAGGGGCCGTAAGAGTGACGCGGTTCGCATCCGGAGCGCGTCGGAACCTGTGACACAAGTGTGACCGCGGAGAGACGAGAAGCATACGGGTGAGGTATCCGATCGCCTTCCTTCGACCGTCCCCGGCGCCTACGGTGAGTGGTATGTCACCGATACCGACTCCACCCCGACAGCCCGACGACGCCCCCGAGTCCTATGTCGGACTCGACTCCGAGAGCGCCGGACGGCGCGCCCGCGAGCGCGGCTGGACCACCGTCAGGTCGCTGCCCCCGGGCTCGATCATCACCATGGAGTTCGTCGCGGGCCGGCTCAACTTCGAGGTCGAGGCGGGCCGGGTCATCCGCTGCTGGCTCGGCTGACCGGCGGGCCCCGCCCCGGGCTCCTGACGGGCTCCCGACGGCTCCCTGACGGCCTTCCGGCCGACGGTCCTCCGGGCGGGGCCCAGGGCACCGCACCCGTACCGCACCGTACGGATGAAGGCCCCGGCCGGAGCCGGGGCCTTCATCCGTACGCGGGGTGGGGCCGTGCGTACCGTCCCCGCGGTCCCCGGGGGCGGTCAGCCGCCCGTCATGGGCCGCGAGTGCCCCGGCCGACGGCTGCCGGCCGGGGTGATCGGCGTACGCTCCGAGCGCACCGTGTGCGGCTTCGTCTGGGTGAGCTGACCCGTGCCCGTGACGGTGCCGGCGGTGCGGCCGGCACCGGGGTGGCCGCCGTGACCTGCCCCGATGGGCCCGCACGGCGGCTCGTCACCCAGCGCCGCCTCGTGCGGGACCGGTGCGGGCCGCGGGCCCCCGGAGGCGACCGGGGTCGACGGCGTGGTCCTGCGGCGCGCGCGCCACCGTTCGCGGACCGCGAAGATCGTCAGCTCGGCCCGGCCGATCAGCGGCTCGAAGAGCGGCAGCGCCAGCAGGATCAGCAGCCCCGCGGCCCAGCCGAGCAGCACATCGCTCAGCCAGTGCGTACCGAGGTAGACGGTCGTCGCGCCGACCCCCAGGGCGACCACGGCCGACATGACCGACAGATAGCGCCTGGCCCGGGGAGTGGTGGCCAGATAGGCCAGGATTCCCCAGGTCACCACGGCGTTGGCGGTGTGGCCCGAAGGAAATATATCGCCGCCCGCGAAGAGCTCGGCCGAGCCGATCTGCGTCGCGTAGTGGGGGCCGAGCCGGCCCAGGCCGAGCTTGACCGCCCCGACGGTCACGTTGAGCAGCAGCAACGCCGTGCCGAGGGCCAGCAGCGGCCGCAGCGTGTGCTGCCGCCAGGAGCGCCAGCCCAGCCAGGCCGCGATCATCACGGCCGTGGGGCCGCGCTGCCCCAGCACCACGAAGTAGTCGAGGAAAGGATGCAGTTCCGGCCATTGCTGATAGGGCCGGAAGAGCATGACCTTCCAGTCGAGGATCACCAGCGAGGACGAGACGAGCACGGCAACGACGATGGCGAGATAGAACGCCAGCGTCCCGCCGAAGAGAGCCTTGCGGGTGCGGCTCATCCGCGGGATCTCTATCTTCGGCGGTTCCGGCTCCCGGTCCAGACGGGCAAAGATGTCGGTACGCACCCAATCGACGTTACAGCGAGTGAGCGAGTGAACAGGTCGATCCGGTCTCTTTGTGATGACGATGTGATGTGGAGTGCGTCTCGGAGAGTGGTTTATCAGCGGGCGTTCCGGAAATCGAAGGGACCTTCGGCCCTATTAATGGACACGCCCTTACCGGAACCGTCTTTGTGCGGAACAGAATTAGTTCACCGTGGCGTCGCACGGAATTTCCCTCCCGCTCGTGCGCGCCCGGGGCCCGGCCCCGGCCGGTGGGAGTGGCGTGTCACTCCACCCGAGTGGCGTACGCCACACTGGTCGGCCGGACCGGTGAGAGATGCGCCACGCGCCACGCACGTCCACTCGCGTACGCTGGCGGCTCACTCGCCCGTCGATGCCGGGCCGCTCCGAGGGACCCCGTGTCCCCGTTGGCCCGCCGAGCGCGAGGGACGCATTGGGAGGTACTCAGATGTCCGGGAGCACCACGGCCGGCGCACGGCTGCGCGCGGCCGGGGTCCGCGGGGGTGCCAACCGCTGGGTCGTCCTGGTCGTCCTCTGTGTGAGCCTGCTGCTGGTCGCGCTCGACGCGACCGTGCTGCATGTCGCCGTCCCGGCGGTCACGGCCGACCTCAGGCCCAGCGGTGTCGAGCTGCTCTGGATCGTGGACGCGTATCCACTGGTCTGCGCCGCGCTGCTGATCCTCTTCGGCACACTGGGCGACCGCGTCGGAAGACGCCGGGTCCTGCTCATCGGCTACGCGCTCTTCGGGGTGGCCTCGGCCGTCGCGGCCCTCGCCGATACGCCGCTGGTGCTGATCGCGGCGCGCGCCCTGCTCGGGGTCGGCGGCGCGATGATCATGCCCGCGACGCTCTCCATCCTGCGCGACGTCTTCCCCGACCGGCGCGAGCGCGCCATGGCCATCGGCGTCTGGACGGCGGTCGCCGCCATCGGGGCGGCCCTCGGCCCGGTGCTCGGCGGCTTCCTCGTCGAGCACTTCTGGTGGGGCTCGGTCTTCCTGGTCAATCTCCCGCTGCTGGCGCTCCTGCTGCCGCTCGGCCGGCTGGTGCTGCCCGAGTCGAAGGGCTGTGGGGACGGGCCCTGGGACGTGCTCGGCGCGCTGATGGCCGCCGCCGGAGTGCTCGGGGTGGTCTTCGGGGTGAAGCGGCTCGGCGCCGGTGAGGGGCCGCTCGGCCCCGAGACCCTCGGCCCGCTCTGCGTCGGCGCGGCCCTTCTCGTCCTCTTCGTCCGCAGGCAGCGGCGCAGGGCGCATCCGCTGATCGACATGCGGATGTTCGCCAGGCCCACGTTCTCCGTCTCCGTCGGCTGCATCGTCCTCGCCATGCTGGCGCTGGTCGGCCTGGAGCTGATCGCCGTCCAGTACCTCCAGCTGGTGCTCGGGCTCAGTCCGCTGGAGACCGGTCTGCGGCTGCTGCCGCTCACCTTCGCCGCCATGGCCGCGGGGGTCACCGGCTCGGTCACACTGCGCCGGGTGGGGCCGCGCCGGATGGTGGCCTGGGGCTTCGTCCTGACCGCGGGCGCCGTGCTGCTGCTGGTGCTGATGGGCCAGCACGACCGGCCGGGGCTGCTGACCGCGGGGTTCGTCCTGCTCGGTTTCGGGCTTCAGACCACGCTCTTCGGCGCGTACGAGTCGATGCTCAGCGAGGCTCCGGCGGATCAGGCGGGCGGCGCCGCGGCCATCGGGGAGACCTCGTACCAGCTGGGCGCGGGCATGGGGATCGCCCTGCTCGGCAGCGTGATGAACGCGGTGTACGCGCCCGCGCTGGCGTCGGTGAAGGGGGTGCCCGCGTCGGCCGGTTCGGCGGCCTCCGACTCGCTCGGTGAGGCCTACGAGGTGGCCGCCCGGCTCGGCGGACCGGCGGGGGAGAGCCTGCGTATGGCCGCGCGCCACTCGTTCGTCCACGGTCTGCACGTCACGCTGTTCGTCAGCGCGGGGCTGCTGCTGCTCGGCGCGCTGGCCGCGCTGCGGCTGCCGAGGATCATGGAATGCGCGTCTCACGCGCCTCAGGAGACGCGCGAGACGCATGAGGCGCATGAGGCGCGCGAAGAAGCGTCCGAAGAGGTGCCGGAGTCCGGGGAGACGCGGCCGTCCCGCCCGCAGGAGCGACGGCCTCCCCACCCGCGCAGAGCGCCGACGGCGGCCCGTGAGTCCTCGGAGGCGGCGGTCCCGGCGGGCCGCGCCTCCCGTTAGGCGTCCCGGCGTACGCACCCGCGTCGGGGCGCGCCGGTACGGCTGACGCGCGGACGCGGCGACCGGGGTGCGTCTGGACGCGCGGCACGCTGCGTCGTACGGTCGTCACCGAGCCGTAACTAGCGCCGCTAGTTACCGCCCGTCAGAGCCGTGCGAGCCGCCGGAGGCCGTCCCATGTCCGCACCGTCCGCACCGTCCGCACCGTCCGCGTCGTCGGTCGCCAAGCCCCCGCCCTTCGACCCTGGCGACCCCCTCGGCCTCGACGATCTGCTCGAACCGGAGGATCTCGCGATCCGGGACACCGTACGGACCTGGGCCGCCGACCGGGTCCTGCCGCACATCGCCGAGTGGTACGAACGCGGCGAGCTGCCCGTCATCCGTGAGCTGGCCCGGGAACTCGGCGGGCTCGGCGCGCTCGGGATGTCCCTGACCGGGTACGGCTGCGCCGGTGCCACCGCCGTCCAGTACGGACTCGCCTGTCTGGAGCTGGAGGCCGCCGACTCCGGGATCCGCTCCCTCGTCTCCGTGCAGGGCTCGCTCGCCATGTACGCGATCCACCGCTTCGGCTCCGAGGAGCAGAAGCGGCGCTGGCTGCCCGGCATGGCCGCGGGCGAGATCATCGGCTGTTTCGGACTCACCGAGCCCGACCACGGCTCCGACCCGGCCGGAATGCGTACCCACGCCAAGCGGGACGGCACCGACTGGGTGCTCAACGGCCGCAAGATGTGGATCACCAACGGCTCGGTGGCGGGGGTCGCCGTCGTCTGGGCGCGGACCGACGAGTCCAGCCCCTCGGGCCCCGCCATCCGCGGCTTCCTCGTCCCGGCGGGCACCCCCGGATTCTCGGCCCCGGAGATCACCCACAAGTGGTCACTGCGTGCGTCGGTCACGAGTGAACTGGTCCTCGACGACGTACGGCTGCCCGCCGACGCCGTCCTGCCGGAGGTCATCGGACTGCGCGGTCCGCTGAGCTGTCTGAGCCACGCGCGGTACGGAATCGTCTGGGGTTCGATGGGCGCGGCGCGTGCCAGTTTCGAGGCGGCGCTTCAGTACGCCAGGACCCGGGAGCAGTTCGGCCGGCCGATCGGCGGCTTCCAGCTCACCCAGGCCAAGCTGGCCGACATGGCCCTCGAACTGCACAAGGGCATCCTGCTCGCCCACCATCTGGGGCGGCGCATGGACGCGGGCCGGCTCCGCGCCGAGCAGATCAGCTTCGGCAAGCTCAGCAATGTGCGGGAGGCGATCGAGATCTGCCGTACCTCGCGGACCGTCCTCGGCGCCAACGGGATCTCGCTGGAGTATCCCGTGATGCGCCATGCGACGAATCTGGAGTCGGTGCTCACGTACGAGGGCACCGTCGAGATGCATCAGCTCGTGCTGGGCAAGGCGCTCACCGGCCTCGACGCCTTCCGGTGACCCCGTCGGTACCGGGCGAACCGGTGAGCGCCCTGCTCAGCTCTGGTTGAAGAAGCCGTCCTTGCCGTGGCCCGCGGCCTCACCGGTGACGATCTCGGTGTCGGCGGGGCTCAGCAGGAAGACCCGGGTGGCCACGCGGTCGATCGAGCCGCGGAGCCCGAAGATCAGCCCGGCGGCGAAGTCCACCACGCGCTTGGCGTCGGCGGGCTCCATGGCCGTGAGGTTCATGATGACCGGGGTGCCGGCCCGGAAGAGCTCGCCGATGGTCCGGGCGTCCCGGAAGCTGTCCGGGGAGACGGTGGCGATTCTGCGGTCCTGCTCCGGGGCGGCTTCGGCGACGACCCGTACGCGCGGGTCGGTCCGCCAGTTGTCGCCGTTCTCCGCACTCTCGGCGTACTCGTCGTCGTAGTAACGCTCGTCGTTGTCCTCGACGAGGCCCAGCCAGGCACTCGCCTTGCGCACCGATCCCATGGACGCCTCCTTTCACCGCGGTCACATGACGTTCCCTATCCCTATGGTCGACCATCATGCGGATCCCGCGCCAAGGGGATAGTCGGCGCGCAGATGATTCGTGACGGTACTGGTGCAGAAGATGTGGCGGTTCGTCAAGGTTCTTCCAGCGTACAGGGCCTGAGTCGGTACAAAATATTACGTTCCGGCCAGATGGGTGAGGCTGGGGACGTACGGGTGAACCGCTCGCTCGGTACGATGCGTCACGCACTTGTGAACGACTCTCGGGGGACTGTCGTGTTCGGAATCGTCAGACCATGCGCGCACCGGCTCGCCGACGGGCTCAGAACCGAGTGGATGGCCCATCTCTGCGGACTCTGTCTGGCACTTCGCGCGGACCACGGGCAGTTCTCCCGGGTCGTCACCAACTACGACGGGCTGATCGTCTCGGTTCTGACGGAGGCTCAGACCGAACGCGCCGCGCGGCAGCGGCGTACCGCGGGCCCCTGCCCGCTGCGCGGCATGCGTACGGCGCCGATAGCCAGCGGCGAGGGCGCGCGGCTCGCCGCCTCCGTGTCACTGGTGCTCGCCTCGGCGAAGATCCGGGACCACGTCGCGGACGGGGACGGGCTGTTGGGGCGCCGGCCGCTGGCCGCCGCCGCGCGCCGGGTCGCCCACGGGTGGGACAGGGCGGGCGCTCGCACCGGCGCGGAGCTGGGGTTCGACACGGCCGTCCTGGTCGACGCCGTCGAACGGCAGCAGGGGATCGAGGCGCTGGCCGGTTCCGGTACCCCTCTGCTCGCCGTCACCGAGCCGACCGAGACGGCGACCGCCGCCGCCTTCGCGTACACCGCCGTACTGGCGGGCCGGCCGGGCAACAGCGCCCCGCTGGCCGAGGCCGGCCGGCTCTTCGGGCGGCTCGCGCATCTGCTGGACGCCGTGGAGGACCAGCCGGCCGACGCCGCGTCGGGCGCGTGGAATCCGCTCACCGCGACCGGTACGTCCCGGGCGGAGGCGCGGCGGCTCGCCGACGACGCGGTGCACGGCATCCGGCTCGCGCTGCGGGACGCGGAGTTCACCGACGGCAGGCTGGCGCATGTGCTGCTGGCGCACGAACTGCGCGCCTCGGTGGACCGCGCTTTCGGCACGACGGCCTGTGCGCACGAAGGGCATGACGGACCGGGCACCCCGGCCGGCCCGGGGGGTCCGGTCCGTCAGGACGGAGGGCTGCCACCCGGCTTCGGGCAGCCACCGCCGGGGCCGGGCAAGCGCGGGTTCCTGGCCGGCTGCGCGGTCTTCGCCGGGCTGTGCTGTACCTGCAGAATCTGTTGTGCGGACGAGTACGAGGGCCCTTGGTCACGCAAGAAGCGTGAGGGCTGCTGCGACCGGTCCGACTGCTGCGACTGTTGTGATGGCTGCGACTGTTGTGACGCCTGTAGTTGCTGCGACTGCGGCTGACGGGCGGCCGTGCGAGGGGAGGGGGAAGCGTGGCGCTCTGCGTGTGAAGGCACGCGGTAAACGGCGCGCGGGCGCCGGAAGTACGGGGAGGCCGTGCAGGGCGTCAGCTCAACAGGAAGAGGACCACACGCGACCGAAGTCGATGTGGGAGCGCGTGACCAGCCACTGCTGCGAATACATGAGCCAAGTGGAACAGGCATCCGTTTCCGCGTCAACCAAGCTGAGACGGTCGGCTCACAGTACGGACAAGCTTGACAACTGACCGTACACACCACTTAGCCTCGTACGGACAAGTGGATCGTGCTGAGGGGCCGGTCCGCCTGCGTTTTCTGTGAAGGCACTCCCGTGTTCGATCGCTGTATCCACGGAGCCTTCGCATGCCTGTGTCCTCGGTCACCGTCCGCACCCCGTCCATGACCCCAGCTGTCGTCGTGGTCGGAACAGGCCCGCGCGGCACGGGTTTTCTGGAGCGCATCGCCGCCAACGCGCGCTCCCTGTACGACGGTCTGCCGCTGGACATCCATCTCGTGGACCCGCATCCGCCGGGTGCCGGGCGGGTCTGGCGCCGTGATCAGTCGCCGCTGCTCTGGATGAACTCCATGGCCGAGGACGTGACCATGTTCACCGATGACACGGTGGCCCTGGCCGGTCCTGTACGGCACGGACCCGCGCTGCACGAGTGGGCGCGGGACATCAGGGAGGGCAGGGCGCGGCTCTCCGCGGAGTCGGAGGCGGCCGAGGCGGCCGCGGAGGCGCTCGCTCCGTCCGGGTCCGGGCTCCGCGCCGAGATCGCCGCCCTCACCGGCCAGACCTTCCCCAGCCGCCGGGTGCAGAGCGCCTATCTGAGCTGGGTGTACGAACAGACCGTCGCCGCCCTGCCGCCCGGGGTCACCGTCCACCAGCACCGCACCGACGCCGTGCGCGTCAGCGGCCCGCGCGGCGGACGCCAGCGCGTCTGGCTTGCGGACCGTACCGAACCGCTCCTCGCCGACCTCGTCGTGCTGACCCTCGGCCATCTCGACGCCGAACCGGACGCGGAACAGGTGGAGTTGAGCCGCTTCGCCGAAGCGCACGGACTGGTCCATCTGCCGCCCGACTTCACCGCCGACAGTGATCTGTCGGCGCTGCCCGCCGGTGAACCCGTCCTCGTCCGCGGCTTCGGACTCGCCTTCGTCGATCTGATGGTGCTCGTCACCGAAGGGCGCGGCGGACGTTACTCGGGCAGCGCCGGCCACGACGACGGGGAGCTGGTCTACCACCCCTCGGGGCGCGAACCGGTCCTGTACGTCGGATCGCGGCGCGGTGTCCCGTACCACTCCAAGATCGGCTACGGGCTGGACGGCGAGCGGCCCCCGCTGCCCCGCTTCCTCGGGCCCGAGCAGATCGAGGCGCTGCTGAGCCGGCCGGTGCCGCCCGACTTCCGGCGCGATGTCCGGCCGCTGATCGACAAGGAACTCGGCTTCGCTTACTACCACCGCCTGTTCACCGCGCACCCCGAGCGCACCCGCGTCGACTGGACCGACTTCGAGGAGAAGTACGCCGCCGTCGATCCCGGCGGCCCCGAGCTGGAGGCCCTGGTCGGCGCGGCCGTACCCGACCCCGCCGACCGGCTCGATCTCGCCGCCCTCGACCGGCCGCTGGACGGGCTGCGCTTCCCCTCGTACGACGCGCTCCAGGACGGGCTGCGCGACTACATACGCGCGGATCTCGGCCGAAGACACGACCCGGCCCACAGCGCGGACCTCGCCGTCTTCCTCGGGCTGCTCTCCGTCTACGGCCAGCTGATCCGCCTCGGCGACCTCGGTGATTCCGGCGGCAGCTGGCACGGCTTCTTCAGCTATGTCGCCTCCGGCCCGCCGGGGCCCCGGCTGCGCCAGCTGCTCGCGCTCTCCCGGGCCGGCGTCGTCCGCTTCCTGGGCGCGGACATGTCGGTCGAGACCGACGGGCGGCGGGGGATCTTCCGGGCGGGCAGCGCGGTCGTACCGGGGGAGTACGTCGAGGCGCGCGCACTCGTCGAGGCCCGGCTGCCCGACCCCTCGCCCGAACGCACCCGGAGCCCGCTGCTGCGCGCGCTGTACGAGGAGGGGGCCGCGGCGGTCTCGGCGGGGCTGGTCCGGGTCGATCCCGACGACGGGCGGCTGCTGGAGCGCGACGGCACCCCGCATCCCCGCCGCTTCGCTCTCGGTCCGAACACCACCGCCCGGTCCAGCGGCGCCTTCACCCGGCCGCGTACCGGAGGCCCCGCGTTCCGGCAGAACGACGCCACCGCGCGGGCCGCGCTCACCCTGCTCGCCGGCCTCGCGCGGCCGCCGGCCACACCGCCTCCGGCCACACCGCCTCCGGCCACACCGCCTCCGGCCACACCATCTCCGGCCACATCACCTCCGGCCACACCGCCTCCGGCCGTACCGCCCGCGGGCGCACCGTCCACGGCCGCTTCGGCTCCTCGACCACCGGACGGGCAGCCCGTCCGAAGCTGAAAGGCAAGGCCCGCCATGTCCGCCACCCGGCCTCCGCACCGACCTCGGCACACTCCACGACTCACCCCGCAGCTCACTCCGCAACTCAGCCCGGAGCACCGCCCGCCGTATCGCCCGTCGCACCGGCCGCTGTATCTCGCCGCCGAGATCGGCGGTCAGCGGGCCTACGACGCCGCGTGGTACGTCGAACTCGCCCGGCTCGCCGAGCGGGGCGCGCTCGACTTCGTCACGCTCCAGGACTCCTTCGCGCGCCCCGGCCTCGACGCGCTCGCCGTGCTCTCCCGGGTCGCGCCCGCGACCGAACGCATCGGGCTCGTGCCCACCGTCACCACCACCCACACCGAGCCGTTCCATGTCTCGGCGGCCGTGGCCACCCTGGACTGGGTGAGCCGTGGCCGGGCCGGCTGGCTGGTCGATGTGTCCACCACCCCGGCGGAGGCCCGGCTGTTCGGCCGCCGCCCCGCCGCTCCCGCTCCCGCCCTGTGGCAGGAGGCCGGCGAGGTGGCCGATGTGGCCGCCCGGCTCTGGGACAGCTGGGAGGACGACGCCGAGATCCGCGACATATCGACAGGGCGCTTCATCGACCGCGACAAGCTGCACTACGTCGACTTCGAGGGCGCCACGTTCACGGTCCGCGGCCCGTCCATCGTGCCGCGCCCGCCGCAGGGCCACCCCGTCACCGTGGTCGACGTGACCGGGGGACACAGCGGGGAGAGCGCCGCGCGCCACGCGGATGTCGTCCTGGTGGGGGCCGGCCGGCCCGACGAGGCGGCGGCGGTACGGGAGACGCTCCGGGCACGGGCCGCCGGTCACGGCCGTGACCCCGACACGCTGCGGGTGCTCGCCGCGCTCACCATCGATCTCGGCGACGGCGAACGGCCGGGGGAGCCCGGTCTGGAGAGCGCGCCGCGCACCACCGCGGGCGACACCGGGCCGCACTACCGCGGCGGCCCCGTCGATCTCGCCGACCTGATCACCACCTGGCATGGCACCGGCGCCGTGGACGGCTTCCACCTCACGCCCGCCGAGCCGCGGCGCGATCTCGAACGGCTCGTCAACGGGACGGTGGCGCTGCTCCAGCACCGCAGTCTGTTCCGCACCTTCCATCCGGGCGGCACGCTCCGCGAACATCTGAGCCTCGCACGCCCGGCCAACCAGTACGCGTCCGCCGGGGGAACCTCATGACGACCGACACCTCCCGTACCGCCCGCCACCGGATCCATCTCGCCGCGCACTTCCCCGGGGTCAACAGCACCACCGTATGGACCGATCCCCGCTCCAGGTCCCAGATCGACTTCTCCTCCTTCGAGGCGCTGGCCCGTACGGCGGAGCGCGGGAAGTTCGACTTCTTCTTCCTGGCCGAGGGGCTGCGGCTGCGCGAGCACAAGGGCCTCGTCCACGACCTGGACGTGGTCGGCCGCCCCGAATCCCTCACCGTGCTCAACGCGCTGGCCGCCGTCACCGACCGGCTCGGTCTCGCCGCCACCGTGAACGCCACCTTCAACGAGCCCTACGAACTGGCCCGCAGGCTCGCCACCCTCGACCATCTCAGCGCGGGCCGCGCGGCCTGGAACGTGGTGACGTCCTCGGACGCCTTCACCGGGGAGAACTTCCGGCGCGGCGGCTATCTCGACCGCGCCGACCGCTACACCAGGGCCGCCGAGTTCGTCGCGACCGCGCGGGAGCTGTGGGACTCCTGGACGCCGCCGGCGCCGGGCGTCCCGTACGGCACACCGCGCCCGTTCGCCCACTCCGGGCGGCAGTTCGAGATCGAGGGGGAGTTCACCGTCCCGCGCTCCCCGCAGGGGCACCCGGTGATCATCCAGGCGGGCGACTCGGCGGAGGGCCGGGAGTTCGCCGCCTCCGCCGCGGATGTCGTCTTCACCCGGCACGGCACTCTGGAGGCGGGCCGCGAGTTCTACGCCGACACCAAGTCCCGGCTGGCGAAGTACGGCAGGGACCCGGACGATCTCAAGATCATGCCGGGGGTCACCTATGTCCTCGGCGACAGTGACGCGGAGGCGCGGGAGCGGGCCGCCGAGATCCGCGCGCAGCAGGTCTCCCCGCAGAACGCGATCCTCGCCCTGGAGCAGGTCTGGGGGCGGGACCTCTCGGCGTACGACCCGGACGGGCCGCTGCCCGGGATCGATCCGGACCCGGACTCCTCGCTGGTCCAGGGCCGGGTGCGGGCCGGTGATCCGCTCGCGGTCGCCGCCAAGTGGCGGGCGCTGTCCGAGGCCAAGGGGCTCTCCATCCGGCAGACCGTCATCGAGACCACCGCGCGGCAGTCCTTCATCGGCACCCCGGAGAGCGTCGCCGAGAGCCTCGACACCTTCGTCAGGACCGGGGCGGCGGACGGTTTCATTCTCGTGCCCCAGCTGACCCCGGGGGGTCTGGACGACTTCGTGGACCGGGTCGTGCCGCTTCTCCAGGAGCGCGGGGCCTTCCGTACGGAATACGAGGGCACCACCCTGCGCTCACATCTGGGGCTTCCCGTACCTGAATGGAAGGGGTCAGCAGCATGAGCACGGACGTATCCGCCGTATCCCCGGTATCCGATGTATCCGATGTATCCGCGGAGTCCGCCACCGCCGCGCAGGACTGGGAGAGTTGGCGCGAGCGCCGTACGGCCACGGTCTCGGCGCCGTACGGACCGCTCTCGCTCACCGGCACGCACTGGCTCGCCGACTATCCGGAGGGTCAACTTCCGGGTATTCCCGGGGTGTGGCGCGCGGACGAGGGCAACGAGGGCGCGGACGAGGTGGTGCTGACGGCGGCGGACGGAGACGGTCTGACCGCCGACGGCCGGCCGCTCGCCGGGGAGATCCGGCTGACGGCGGACAGCGGTCCGTTCGAGGAGTCCCGGATCGCGGCCGGCGGGCGCAGGCTCGTCGTGCTGCGCCGCGAAGGGCTCTGGGCCGTCCGCGCCTTCGACCCGGAGTCCGCCGCGCGGCGCGCGTTCCGGGGCATCGAGGCGACGCCCTACGACCCGGACTGGACGCTGCCGGGCCGCTTCCGGCCGTACGGCACGAGCCGCACCGTCCGGGTCGAGAACGCCGACGGGAGGGAACGGGGCCTCGGGCTCGGCGGTGAGATCGTCTTCACCGTCGACGGTACGGAGCACACCCTCCAGGTCGCGATCGAGGCGGACGGCTCGCTCTGGGCGGTCTTCGCCGACACCACGAGCGGGAAGGGGAGTTACCGTTTCCGCTTTCTGCGGCCCGCCGCCCCGGCGGCGGACGGGACGGTGACGGTCGACTTCAACCGTTCCCTGCTGCCGCCGTGCGCCTTCGCGGACCACTTCATCTGCCCGTTCCCGCCGCCCGGCAACACCCTCCCGATCGCCGTACCGGCGGGTGAGCGCGACCTGCTGCCGAGTTGACGGCGGTCGGCCAGGCGCGGATCGAGCCAGGGGAACAGGGGCGATTTCAAGACAGGACTAGTCCTCACCCGTTGATGACGCGGTGATCGCACCGGGTGTTCGCATATGGAACTGCCCTTGCGGGGAAGCGGTCGGCCGGTGACGCGGTGTACCAGGGACGCCGCGAGCGTCCGTCCTGAAGTCGACCTTGTGTGTTACTGGTCAGTCTCGGAATAGTGGGCGCCTCAACCTCCGTGTCAGGTACACCCCACATGGCCTGACGCGGTCCCCCCACAGGAGGCTGACGTTGAATCATCGGCGTATATCCAAGAAGCGAGTGACGATGGCGGGAGGTGCCGCGGTC
Organism: Streptomyces sp. NPDC039430; assembly: GCF_055639435.1. Classification (NCBI taxonomy): domain Bacteria; kingdom Bacillati; phylum Actinomycetota; class Actinomycetes; order Kitasatosporales; family Streptomycetaceae; genus Streptomyces; species Streptomyces sp. NPDC039430. The sequence continues at coordinate 53,852 of NZ_JBVKAK010000007.1, forward strand.
GCTCTGGTACTCGCGGGTGTCACCTTCCAGACTGCGAACGCCAGTGAGAGCACACCCCGGTTCACGGTGAAGTCGCTGACCGCCACGGCGGCCGGAACTCTCGCGTCCACCCTGGACGACACCCTGGGCGCGGACGCGGCCGGCACGTACTACGACGCCGAGTCGAAGGCGCTCGTGGTCAATGTCGTCAACGAGCGTGCGGCCGAGACCGTACGCCAGGCCGGCGCCAAGGCCAGACTGGTTCAGAACTCCCTGGCCGAGCTGAAGAACGCCCGGCAGACCCTCGCGGACCGGGCGACCATCCCGGGCACGTCGTGGGCCGTCAACCCGGTGACCAACAAGGTGGTCGTCACGGCCGACCGTACGGTCAAGGGCGCGTCCTGGGACAAGCTCAGCGGTGTGGTGAAGACGCTCGGCGACAAGGCCGAGCTGAAGAAGACGGCCGGGGAGTTCAAGCCCTTCGTCTCCGGCGGTGACGCCATCACGGGCGGCGGCGGGCGCTGCTCGCTCGGCTTCAACGTGGTCAAGGACGGCGCGCCGTACTTCCTGACCGCCGGGCACTGCACGGAGTCCATCCAGACCTGGTCGGACGCGCAGGGCACCGAGATCGGGACGAACGAGGGCTCCAGCTTCCCGGACAACGACTACGGCCTGGTCAAGTACACCGCCGAGGTGGAGCACCCGAGCGAGGTGAACCTCTACAACGGCAGCACGCAGGCGATCACGCAGGCCGGTGACGCGACCGTCGGCCAGCAGGTGACCCGCAGCGGTTCCACCACCCAGGTGCACGACGGTGAGGTCACCGGGCTCGACGCCACCGTGAACTACGGCGGCGGCGACATCGTCAACGGGCTCATCCAGACCTCGGTCTGCGCCGAGCCGGGCGACAGCGGCGGCTCGCTCTTCTCGGGCGACACCGCGCTCGGGCTGACCTCGGGCGGCAGCGGTGACTGCTCCTCGGGCGGTGAGACGTTCTTCCAGCCGGTGCCGGAGGCGCTCGCCGCGTACGGTGCCGAGATCGGCTGACCGAACCCGCTGAGAGGAGGGGCCCGGTCCACCACAGTCCGTGGTGGACCGGGCCCCTCCGGGCGTTCACGGCGCCGCCGTCCCCTGGTGTCGGCGCAGGTGGGAAGGGTTCGCGCGGCCGATGGGGCGACCGGTGCCCGGCCCTCGCGGCAGTATCGTACGCACGTTCGAAACTTGGTCTATGGTGGAGAGGCGGGGGAGGTGAGAGCGGACTGAGAACGGACTGATCCAGGAGGTGCGGATGCCCGGCTTCACGCATCTGCGCACCGTCTCCGGGTACTCCCTGCGGTACGGGGCCTCCCACCCGGAGCGGCTGGCCGCGCGCGCCGCCGAGCGGGACATGGACGCCCTCGCCCTGACCGACCGCGACACCCTCGCGGGCGCGGTCCGCTTCGCCAAGGCGTGCGCCGCGGAGGGGATACGGCCGCTCTTCGGGGTGGAGCTGGCGGTGGGCGAGCGAGCGCGCGAAACAGGCCCGGCCGGGCGCAGGCGTACGCCCGTGCGCGGCGGCGCCTTCATCGACGAGTCCGCGCCCCGCGCGGTCTTCCTCGCCCGCGACGGCGCGCGGGGCTGGGCGGAGCTGTGCCGGCTCGTCTCCACCGCGCACGCCTCGGCGGACACCGGGCACGCTTCGGGGAGCGGCGCGCACAGCGGCGGCGGTCCGCTGCTGCCCTGGCGGGACAACTTCGGCACGGGCCTCACCGTGCTGCTCGGACCCGGCTCCGAGATCGGCCGCGCCCTCGCGGCGGGCCGCCCCGACCGGGCCGCCCGGCTGCTCGCGCCCTGGCGGGAGATCTACGGCGACGCGCTCCGGCTGGAGGTCGTGCACCACGGGCGTACGGGCACGGGCCCCGGCTCGCTGCGGCACGCCGCCCGTACCCTCGGCTTCGCCACCGAGCAGGGCGTACGCGCGGTGCTCAGCAACGCCGTGCGCTACGCCGACGCCGGGCAGGGCCCGGTCGCCGATGTCCTCGACGCGGCCCGCAGGCTGGTCCCCATCGACCCGCGCCGGGGGCTGGACAGCGGGGAGCGCTGGCTCAAGGACCCGGCGGGGATGGCGCGTACCGCCGAGCTGGTCGCCGAGGCCGCCGGATTCCGCCGCGACACCGCGCACCGGCTGCTCGCCCTGACCGAGGAGACCGCCGCCGGCTGTCTGGTCGACCCCGAGGACGATCTGGGGCTCGGCACCGTCCACTTCCCCGAACCGCGGCTGGTCGGCGCGGACCGCCGTACCGCCGGGCGGGTGCTGCGCTCGCGCTGCGCCGCCGGGATGGTGCTGCGCGGCTACGACCGGCGCCGCGACCACCGGACGTACTGGGCCCGGATGGACGCCGAGCTGCGCACGATCGAGGAGCTCGGCTTCGCCTCCTACTTCCTCACGGTCGCCCAGGTCGTCGACGACGTACGGGGCATGGGCATCCGGGTCGCCGCGCGCGGCTCGGGCGCGGGCTCCCTGGTCAACCATCTGCTGGGGATCGCCCACGCCGACCCGGTCGCGCACGGACTGCTGATGGAACGTTTTCTCTCCACCCGGCGGCGCGGACTCCCGGACATCGACATCGATGTGGAGTCCGCGCGACGGCTGGAGGTCTACCGGGCGATCCTCGACCGCTTCGGCCCCGAACGGGTCGCGGCCGTCGCCATGCCCGAGACCTACCGGGTCCGTCATGCCGTACGGGACGTGGGCGCCGCGCTCTCCATGGACCCGGCCGAGATCGACCGGATCGCCAAGTCCTTCCCGCACATCCGGGCCAGGGACGCCCGCGCCGCGATGGAGGAGCTGCCCGAACTGCGGGGGCTGGCCGGGGAGCTGCGCCGGGACGGGGCGAAGCACGGCCGGCTGTGGGAGCTGGTGGAGGCGCTGGACGCGCTGCCGCGCGGGGTCGCCATGCACCCGTGCGGAGTGCTGCTCTCGGACGCCTCGCTGCTGCGCCGTACCCCGGTGATGCCGACCAGCGGCGAGCACTTCCCCATGTCGCAGTTCGACAAGGAGGACGTCGAGGAGCTGGGGCTGCTCAAACTCGATGTGCTGGGCGTACGGATGCAGTCGGCGATGGCGCACGCCGTCGGGGAGATCGAACGGGCCACCGGCGAGCGGCTGGACATCGACGACCCGGAGCAGGTGCCGGAGGGCGACCCCGAGACCTACCGGCTGATCCAGTCCGCCGAGACCCTGGGCTGCTTCCAGATCGAGTCGCCCGGCCAGCGCGATCTGGTCGGCAGGCTCCAGCCCGCCACCTTCCACGATCTGGTGGTCGACATCTCGCTCTTCCGGCCGGGGCCGGTGGCCGCCGACATGGTGCGGCCGTTCATCGAGGCCAGACACGGCCGCGCGCCCGTCCGCCACCCCCATCCCGACCTGGAGGAACCGCTGCGTGAGACCTATGGCGTGGTCGTCTTCCACGAGCAGATCATCCGGATGGTGGACATCATGACCGGCTGCGGCAGGGAGGAGGCGGACAAGGTACGGCGAGGGCTGTCCGACCCGGGGTCGGGGCCCCGGATCCGCGCCTGGTTCGAGCGGCGGACGCGGCGGAGGGGATACACGCCCGAGGTCGTCGCGCGGACCTGGGAGATCATCGAGGCGTTCGGCTCGTACGGCTTCTGCAAGGCGCACGCCGTCGCGTTCGCCGTACCGACCTATCAGTCGGCCTGGCTCAAGGCGCACCATCCGGCCGCCTTCTACGCCGGGCTGCTCACCCATGATCCGGGGATGTATCCGAAGCGGCTGCTGCTCGCGGACGCGCGGCGGCGGGGGGTGCCGGTGCTGCCGTTGGATGTGAACCGTTCGACGGTCGCTCATAGAATCGAACTGGTGTCTGATGGTGGGGCCTCGGGGGCCGGTAGGGCCGGTGGTGTCTGGGGGGTGCGGCTGGCGCTCTCCGACGTTCATGGCATCAGCGAGGCGGAGGCGGCCCGGATCGAGGCGGGACAGCCGTACTCCTCGCTGCTCGACTTCTGGCAGCGGGCCAGACCGGCCCGGCCGGTGGCCGAACGGCTCGCGCAGGTGGGCGCGTTGGACAGGTTCGGCGCCAACCGGCGCGATCTGCTGCTGCATCTGTCCGAACTGCACGGAGCGCAGCGGAGAGCGGGCGCGTACGGAGACCAGCTCCCGCTGGAGGGCGGACGGCGCACCGCCCCCGCCGGGCTGCCCGACCTGGGGGACGCGGAGCGTCTCAGCGCCGAGCTGGGTGTCCTCGGCATGGACGCCTCCCGCCATCTGATGGGAGACCACTACGCGTTCCTGAAGGAGCTGGGGGTGATGTCGGCCAAGCGGCTGCGGGAGGTGCCGCACGGCAGGACCGTGCTGGTCGCGGGCGCCAAGGTGGCGACCCAGACCCCGCCGATCCGCTCCGGCAGGCGGGTCATCTTCACGACGCTGGACGACGGTACGGGCCTGGTCGATCTGGCCTTCTTCGACGACAGCCACGAGGCGTGCGCGCATACCGTCTTCCACTCCTGGCTGCTGCTGGTGCGCGGGGTGGTGCAGCGGCGCGGTCCGCGGAGTCTGAGCGTGGTGGGCGCGGCGGCCTGGAATCTGGCGGAGCTGGTGGAACTGCGCGAGAAGGGCGGGCTGGACGCGGTCGCGGCCGCGCTGGACGCGCCCCCGGCACCGGCGTCGTCTTCGGGCGGTCCCCAGGGGGACGACGGCCGGCGCATCCATCTGCCCACGGGCTATGAGATGAACCCCTGGGCGGACCTCAAGCCGCCCGGCGAAGGGCTGCCGACCGGACGGAAACTGTGGCACTCCAGCCCGGGGAGCGCGGGATGATCCTCTGCATACGGTTCCACTCCGGCCCGGAACCCCAGGGGAGGCCGGAACCCCAGGGAAGGCCGGAACCGCAGGGAAGGCCGGAACCGCACGGGGCCCGGGGGAGGCCGGAACCCCGGGGCGGGGGCGGGGCCGAGGCGACGCTGCCCGCGCTGGTCGGACTGATCGAGGACATCAGCCCCGCCGTCCAGGCGCTGCCGCCGGACACCGCGCTCGTCGATGTGCGCGGTGCGGAACGGTACTTCGGACAGGACGCCACCGGGATCGCCTCCGTACTGCGGGTCCGCGCGCTCGCGCACCTCGGCACCGGCTGCACGATCGGGGTGGCCCCCACCCCGATGCTGGCGCGGATGGCCGCGCGCCGGGCCACGCCGGGCACGACGTTCGTGGTGGCGGACGACGAGCGCGCGGTCGAGCGGTTCCTGGAACCCGGCCGGGTCGGCGAACTGCCCGGCATCGGCGCCGCGACGGCCCGCGCGCTGCGCGCGTACGGACTCGACACCATCGGGAAGACCGCGGCCGTGCCGCTGTCGACACTCCAGCGGATCACCGGGGTGCGGATGGGGCGTGAACTGTACGAGAAGGCCCACGGCGTGGACCGTACGGGGGTCGCCCCGAACGCCGCCGCCCGCTCGCTCGCCGCCGAACGGACCTTCTTCCGCGACGAGCTGGACCAGGAGCGGCACCGGCGCGCGCTGCTCTCGATCACCGAGGAACTGGGCGTCCGGATGCGCGGCACGGACCAGGTGTGCCGCTCGCTGACACTCACCGTGCGGTACGCGGACCGCTCCACGACCACCCGTACGCGCGCGCTGCCCGAGCCGACCGCCCACTCGGCGGCGCTCGCCGGCGTCGCGTACCGGATCCATGAGTCGCTCGGGCTGCAACGGGCGCGCGTACGGGCTCTCTCGGTACGGGCCGAAGGGCTGGTCCCGGCCGGACAGGCCACCCAGCAGCTGACGTTCGACCCGGTGGACGACCGGGCCCGCCGGATCGAGGCGGTGGCCGACCGGGCCCGAGCGAAGTTCGGCCCGCGCGCGATCGTGCCGGGGTCGCTGGCCGCGTAGCGCCGTCACCCGTCACCCGCCTCCGGCGGCTCTCCGGCGGCTCTCCTGCCTCTTGGCGACGGGTGGCGTCACGCGTCGCACTTTTTACCGACGCGTAACTTCCCTTCTTCACCTTACTCATGCGTAACTTCATAGCGGAAGCACCTTTGTGGTCCGGGCCACAGGGCTGACAGACATCGCCAATTCCCTTGAGCCGCAAGGAGATCACACGATGCTGCCCTGGAAGCGCGCGCTCGGACCGCTGACCGCGCTGCTGCTGGCCGCTACATCACTGGCCACCCCCGCCGTCGCCGCGGCCCCCACCGCGGCCACCGCCACCCCCACCGCCCCCACGTCCGTGTCCGCTCCCGCCGTCCCGGCTGTCTCCGCGTCGTCGAGCAGCGGCTGGAACGACTACTCCTGCAAGCCCTCCGCCGCCCATCCCCGCCCCGTCGTCCTCGTCCACGGCACCCTCGGGAACGCCATCGACAACTGGCTGGGCCTCGCCCCGTATCTGGTGAACCGCGGCTACTGCGTCTTCTCCCTCGACTACGGACAGCTCCCCGGCGTCCCGTTCTTCCACGGCCTCGGCCCCATCGACGCCTCGGCCGGACAGCTCGCCACCTATGTCGACAAGGTGCTCGCGGCCACCGGAGCCGCGAAGGCCGATGTCGTCGGCCACTCCCAGGGCGGCATGATGCCGCGCTACTACCTGAAGTTCCTCGGTGGGGCGGCGAAGGTGAACGCCCTGGTCGGCCTCGCCCCCTCCAACCGCGGCAGCACCCTGCTCGGGCTCTCCCGGCTGCTGCCGTACTTCCCCGGAGCGGGCGAGCTGCTGAACGAGAAGACCCCCGGGCTCGCCGACCAGGTGGCCGGCTCCGCCTTCCTCACCAAGCTCAACGCGGGCGGCGACACCGTTCCCGGAGTGCGCTACACCGTCATAGCCACCCGGTACGACGAGGTGGTCACCCCGTACCGGTCACAGTTCCTGACCGGCCCCAACGTACGCAATGTGCTGCTCCAGGATCTGTGCCCGGCCGATCTCTCCGAGCATGTGGCGATCGGGACGATCGACAGGATCGCCTTCCACGAGGTGAACAACGCGCTCGATCCCGCCCGCGCGACCCCGACCACCTGCGCCTCGGTGATCGGCTGATCCGTACCCCCCGCGGACACACGACTGCCTTCCGCCACCGGGGAGTCCCGGAGGCGGAAGGCAGTCGCGGTGCCGTGCGGCGGGGGTCAGCGGCCGTGACGCCCGGCCGGCACGGCCTTGCGGCGAGCGGTTCCGAAGGCCACCGCGGCACCGATGGCGAGCGCCGCCGTGCCACCGATCGCGAGGTAGGAGGTGGCGCTGTCACCGCCGGTCTCCGCGAGGGTGTCCTGACCGCCGGCGCCCTTCGCCACGGGGGAGTTGGCCTGGGCGTCGGCTCCGGCATTGGCGCCGGCATCGGTGTCGGTGTCGGTGTCGGAGTAGGTGTCCGTGCCGGTGTCCGGCTGCTTCTCCGGGGTGGCCGGGGCGGCCGTGGCCGGGGTGTCCTTCGCCGAGACCTCCGTCGCGTCGGTACCGAGGTCACCATGGCCGTTGTGTTCGACGGTGGACTTCTCCGTACCTTCCGCGATCTTCTCGTCGGTGGGCGCGGAGGCGGCCGGCGCGGCGCCGCCCGCACCGCCGTCGTCCTGCCCGAAGACCACGTCGGAGCAGGTGTAGAAGGCCTCGGGGCTGTCCGAGCGCTGCCAGATGGAGTAGATCAGATGACGGCCCGACTTGTTCGGGACGATGCCGTCGAAGACATAGGCCCCGCTCTCCAGCTTCGGATCGGTGACCTTGAGGAAGGGCTTCTCCTCCAGGTCCGACCACGTCAGCGGCTTGGCCGGGTCGTAGCCGTCCTTGGTGACATACAGCTCGAAGGAGCCGCGGTGCGGCGCGGTCGCCTTGTAGCGGAAGGTGCGGTTGCCCGGTGCCAGTTCGGACGACGGCCAGTCGCCGCGCGCCAGATCGAGCCCCTTGTACTTGTCCTTGCCCGCGCTGCACAGCTTGCCGTCCGGGATCAACTGCCGGTGGTTCCCGGCCGCGTTGGCGATGTTGACCTCGTTCCAGTCGTAGAGCGCCTGCGTTCCGCCGGCCGCGACCGCCGCCTTGCACGCCGCCGACCGCGGGCTCTCCGGTCCCTCGGCGAAACACGCGGCGACCCGGCTGACCGGATCGGTCATCGAACCGTGGGCGGCGGCCGGCACGGCGGCGAGCCCGGCCAGCGCGAGCGGGGCGAGGCCGAGGACGACGATCCCGGTGGCCGTACGTCGAACGGACATGAACTGGTTCTCCTTCGGAGCGGCGGCACGGGGAGGGGGCAGCCGGAGCGGCAGGTGACCTCCCCGTCGCCGTACCGCCCCAGCGATCAGCAAACTAGCCGCCAGGAACCGTGAAATCGGCTGCTGGGAGGGGGCGACGGCGATCCTTATGCTCCGCTTAAGCAAGCGCTAAGAGACCGCTCAGGAAGGGGCGGGCCGGCGGGCCGGAAGAGCCGATGTCCCGCGCCTGGTGCGCTGACCGCGCGGGTTCACCGGCTTGCGCCGGCTTGGCGGACCGCCGGCGGCACGGGCTGGATTCGCGGCATGAACGACGCTGAAATCGCCTCGGCCGTTGCCGGATGCGCTCACTGCCCCTACCCCGGGGTATGGCAGGACGTCCCTTTCACGGAACGCACGCGTGAGGGTGCGCGGTATGCCCTGGTCGCGGTCGACCCCGGGCTGAGCGCGCTCGGCGTACGGCGTGCCGACGGCTCTCTGTGGTGGCTGCCGGAAGACGGCGTTCCGTAGCTGGTGAACTCCAGCGTCGAGGCGTTCGTCGCCTTCGACCGCTCCTATGAGAAGGCCGCCGCCGAGGCCGGGGAATACGAGGGGCCAGGCGACGGTCCTGGCGATGACGAGGCCGTGGACCTGGCGGAGCAGGCCGCCGACGCGCTCACGGAGGCGTTGCTGGAACGCTTCAGGGCACTCGACGCCGAGGCCGTTGCCGACGAGAACTCCTTCTGGCACGCCGGAGCCGAGGAACTGGGCTACGGCATCAGCGTGTGACCTCGGGCGGACCATCGGGGCAGCCCGCTCTCCCCGCGCCGGGGGCCCGGCTCGGGTAGGGTGACCAGCGCAGTACGAGCCGCGGACGTATCCACCGAAGGAGGCGAGACCCATTACCGCTGTATCAGGTCGGGTGCTCCCTTCTCACGGCCGCGCGGTCCCTCAGGCATAGCTGACCGCCGGGAGTGCCCATCGGCAATCCCGAAAGGCTCCCCCTTCATGTCAGCTCCTTCCTCCGAGTCCGTCATCGTCTCCAGGCTCCGCGCCGCCGGCTGTGTCTTCGCCGAGGACGAGGCACGGCTGCTCATCTCCACGGCGGCGACGCCGGACGATCTCGCCGCCATGGTGGACCGGCGCGCCGGTGGTCTGCCCCTGGAACACGTCCTCGGCTGGGCGGAGTTCTGCGGGCTGCGGATCGCCGTGGATCCGGGGGTCTTCGTACCCCGCCGCCGTACCGAGTTCCTCGTACGGCAGGCCGCCGTCGCCGCCACCGGCCTCGGCCGGCCGGCTGTCGTGGTCGACCTGTGCTGCGGCTCGGGCGCGCTGGGCGCGGCGCTGGCCGGGACCCTGGACCGGGCCGAGCTGCACGCCGCCGACATCGACCCGGCGGCGGTGCGCTGTGCCCGGCGCAATGTCGCCGCCGTCGGCGGCCGGGTGTACGAGGGCGACCTGTACGATCCGCTGCCCGCCACGCTGCGGGGCCGCGTGGACGTCCTGCTCGCCAACGTGCCGTACGTACCCACCGAGGAAGTCGGACTGCTGCCCCCCGAGGCCCGTATCCATGAGGCGCGGGTGGCGCTCGACGGCGGCGCGGACGGGCTCGACGTCCTGCGGCGGGTGACCGCGGGGGCGCCGCGCTGGCTGGCCCCGGGCGGCAGCCTGCTGGTCGAGACGAGCGAGCACCAGGCGGCGCGCGCCGTCGGGACCGTCGCCGGGAGCGGGCTGGTCCCGAGGGTGGCGAGCTGCGAGGAGCTGCACGCCACCGTCGTCGTGGGAACCATGCCCGCCCCCTGACGCGTGCGGTCAGCGGAGCTTTCCGGTGCCCGGCGCGAAGCGGAGCTTTCCGGCGCCCGCCGCGCCGTCGACCAGCCGCGGGACCGCGCGCGGGTCGTCGACCTTGGTGCGGAGCGTCGGCGTCCAGCCCGCGTCCGGGCGCAGTGTCTCCCCGGGGACCTCCGCGTTGTGGACGGCGAGCAGATCGACGGGTTTCCCGTTGACGTGGTTGTCCGCGGTGGTGACCGGTGCGTCGTTCCACTTCTTCAGGATCCGCCCGGGGCTCACGCCCGCCGGCATCGTGAACGCGTTCTTCTCCGCGACCAGTTGGGATTCGGCGCCGATCCCGAAGGAGTACCCGTAGCCGGACGGCTGGACGACGTAGTGGTTGTTGTACGCGTCGACCCGGCCGAAACGCACCCGGGGCGCCCGTTCGACGAGGTTCCTGAACTGGTTGTGGTGCAGGGTGACCCGCAGCTTGCCGCGGTCGGTGGCGCCCGCGCCGTCGCTGTTGCCGATCAGCATGGTCTTGTCGTGGTCGGCGAGGACGTTCCAGGAGACGGTGACCAGATCGGAGCCCCGGACGATGTCCAGCTCCCCGTCGTGCTGCTGGTACAGCCGGCCGTAGTGGTACGGCTGTTCACTGTCCGGGCGGCGGCCGTCCGTGAAGGTGTTGTGATCCACCCACACGTGCGTGGCACCGGACAGCACCAGGTTGTCGTACTCGGAGTTCCAGTTGCCGAGCTCGGTGTCCGTCGGGTCCCACTGCGGGAAGCAGTCGAAGGTGTCCTCGAAGGTGAGATTGCGGATGATGACGTTGTCGGCGTCCTTCACCTGGAGGCTGCCGCCGAGGATACGGGCGTCCCGGCCCACGCCGACGATGGTCGTGTCGGCCGGGACGTACGCCTTGATCTGCGCGTCCTGGTTCTTGGCCGAGGCGGCGCGCAGGTCCTCCTGTGGGCCGCTGACCGGGGTCTCGCGGCCCCAGACCGCCGGATCGTACGCGGCGAGGTACTCGGCGAAGGAGTAGCCGTCCGCCGCGTAGTCGTCGCAGGTGAGGGGGGTTCCCCGGGGGTCGCTGAGCGCGTCCAGGGTGCCTTTGACCCGAATGACCGACGGGCTCCCGACGGCATCGGACAGTGCCTTCCTGAACTCGGCCCAGGTGGTGACGGTGTAGATGTGCGCGGGGTCGGCGGCGCTGCCCCCGGTGGTGCCGCCGCCGGCCGAGCCCCAGCCGTCGTCCTGGGCGAGGACGGCCCGTTCGGGGGAGGGCCGTACCGGTGCCGGTGCCGCCAGGGCGGCCGGGGACAGCGCCAGGGCGCACGCCAGCCCCGCCGCCACGATGAGTGCGTGAAGTCTCCCTCTGCGCATGACTCCTCCTCGGTCGGGTCAGCTCTTGGTCTGTTCGTTCCACTCCGCCTGGGCCTCGTTCAGCTCCTTGGCGATCTTGTCCGCGAACTCCTTCGCGGACATGTCACCGAGCAGCACCTTCTGGAAGTCCGGCTCGTTTCCCGACTTGCTGATGGTGTTCCAGTCGGGCAGGTAGTACGGCAGATTGACGATCTTCGTGGAGCCGTCGCTGAGTGCCTTCATCGCGGCGGCGGTCGGCTCCGCCTGCTGGATCCACGCGTCGTCGGCGGCATCGGTGTTCGCGGGGATGGACCCCGCCGACTCGTTCCACGCGCTGTTCGACGCGTGGGAGGCGGCGAACTCGATGAGCTTCCAGGCCGCCGCCTTGTTCTCGCTGTTCCTGAACAGGCCGAGACCGTCCACCGGGTTGGAGACCTGGACGCGCGTGCCGTTCTCCTGGGCCGGGTAGGGGAGGCCCTTGAACTTCTCCTCCCCCAGCGCCTTCACATGGTCCTGGTACGAGGCGAGGTTGTGGGTCAGCATGCCGATGGTGCCGTTGTCCCACTGGGCGACCATCTTGATGAAGTCATTGTTGACGTCGGCGGACGGCGTCACCTTCTTGTACAGGGCGACGTACTTCTCCAGCGCCGCGACGTTCCTGGGATCGTTGACGGTCGTCCTGTCACCGTTCCAGAACGACGTGATGCCGGACTGGCCGTACATCGCGTCCATCGCCGGGGCGATGGAGCCCGCGCCGCCCCGGATGGTGTAACCGAACTGGTCCGTCCCCGCCTTGGTGAGCTTCCCGGCCGCCGCGTAGAACGCCGGCCAGGTGGTGGGCGGTTCGAGCCCGGCCCGCGCGAACAGGTCCGTGCGGTACCAGAGCGTGCCGTTGTTGGTGGAGGTCGGCACCGAGTACATGGTGTCGCCCCGGCCGCCCGCCGCCTTGACGCTGTCCACCAGCGCCGGCACGAGCTTGCCCTTGAGCGGGCCCGCGTCGATACGGTCGTCGAGCGGCTCCAGGACGTCCCGGATCACCAGGTTGGAGAGATAGGCGGTACCGACGCCGCCGACGTCCGGCAGCCCGCCGCCCTCGATCGCCGTGTCGTACTTCGCCTGGACCTGGTCGATGGGGAGACCGACGTACTTGACCTTGATGTCCGGGTTCTGCTTCTCGAAGTCCTTGATGATCCGGGCCCAGATCTCCCTGCGCTCACCCGTGTTGTTGTCCCAGAGGGTGATCTCCCCCTTGCCGGAGCCTTCGCCGCCGCTCCCGCCGCTTCCGTCGTCACCGCACGCGGTCGCCGTCAGGGCGAGTACCGCCGTCAGGGAGACGGCCGCGACCGCCCGTCCTCTGTATGTCCTGGAGATCCTCATGGCCGGCTCTTCTCTCTCGGTCGGTTCTCTGCTGAATTCACCGGTGCTGAATTCATCGGTGCGGTGCCCAGCCATCCGTGCCCGTCAGATAGTCCGACACCTGGTGAACGGCGGCGTCCGCGTCCGACAGCTGCGGACGGTCGGGCGTCACGGCCGCCCCCGGGCCGTACGTCCGGTACTCGGCGAAGCGCGCCTCACGCCACGGGAAGCCGCTCATGTCGGTCCACGGGGCGGACTTGACGGCCGCGGGCAGCTCGGTGTCCCGGAACAGCACCTGTCCGATCGCGTCCGGTTCGCCGCCGGGGTGCCAGGGCCTGCCGAGGTGGAAGGAGCGCGCGGGCGCGTCGCTGGTGACCCGGCTGTTGGTGATCAGGAACCCGTACGGGTTGCCCTTCCAGGTCGAGGCCGCCGTGATGTAGCCGTTGTTGGTGGCGGAGCCGCGGCTGAGCGCCCTGATGACGGAGCGGTCGATGACGGTGGTGGCCCGCCCGTAGAGGAAGTCGACGTCACCCTCGATGTACGAGTCCCGGACATAGACCCTGCTGATCCGGGTCAGCGCGGGGCTGTCCGTCATCAGCGTGTCCTGGTTGGCCTTGAAGGCGGTGTTCTCGAAGACGATCCGGTCGCCGGTCGTCTTCATCGCCAGCGCCTGTTCGCTGTTCAGCTCGTGCGCCGCCTCGTCGAAGTCGTTGACGAAGGTCAGATTGCGGGCGGTGACATCGTCCGCCGCGATCAGGACGGTGGCGCTGCCGCTGGAGCCGCCGTACTCGTTCGGGGTGTTGTGGACGATGACCGACTTCGACCGGTCGCTTCCCGTGCCCTGGAAGAGCAGATGGGGCTTGTTCGCCGGCACCCGGACCTGTTCGCGGTACGTACCGGGCGCGATGGAGATGGTCACCCGCCCGGTGTTGCCCGCGGGTACGGCGTCCACGGCGGCCTGAATGGTGCGGTAGGCGGCCGGGACGTTCAGTACGGTGCCGGTACCGGTGGCCGGACGCGGCCCCGGTGCGGCGGCGGCGGGCGTCGCGACGAAGACCGCGAGCAGGGTGGCCAGGGCGGTCGGACAGGCGGCGGCTCCGGTCCGGAAGCGCTTGCGCTTGCTGAGCGGGTGCGGGTGCGGCGGGTGCGGGTGCGGCGGGCGCTGGTGCGGCGGGTGCGGGTGCGGGTGCGTCATGCGGCTCTCCTCACAGGCGTGCGTCAGACGGTGCTGGGGAAGTCGTCGAAGTCGTCGAAGGCGGCTGTCCCGGCGGGGCCCGCTGCCGGGACGGCGCTCATACCGCCACCGCCTTCCGCGCGAGCGCGGCGGCGGCCTGCCGGTCGAGCCGGCCGTCCGCGACGACCGTCACCACGCGCCGGGAGACACTCCCGCCCGCCGGCAGCGGCAGCCGCTTCCGCCAGGCCAGCGCGGAGCCGACCCCCGGGTACTGGGCGGTACGGACGAACCAGGGGTCCTCCCGGGTCTCCCGGTTCGCCCCGGCGAAGACCAGGGTCCAGTCCCGGCCCGCCAGCGCCAGCCATGGCGCGGTGCGCCCGTGCACCGCGCTCTCGCCCGACGCGTCCTCGGTGAAGGCCTCGGGCGCCGGCTCCGCCGTGTCGCCCCTGGGCGCGCGCCAGAAGAACCCCCCGTACCCCGCTCCCGTACGGCCGTTGGTGGCCGGGCTGCCGAACGACAGCTCCCCGCCCGACACATTGGTCAGCGACGAGGTGAAGTCGAGGACCCACGCGTCTCCGGAGAGGGCGAGAGCGCTGATCGTGCGGCGCTCCGTGAGCAGTTGGCGCTCGCCGTGTGTCCAGCACAGCTCCTGGACACAGCCGTCGGGGTCCCGCAGCAGCCAGCCCGTGTGCCGCTGCGCGCCGTGGTTGGCCAGCCATACGGGGCCCTGGTCGCGTACGTAGGTCCGGCCGCCCCAGAAGTTGGTCCCGGCGACATCCGGCACCGCCATGGAGACGCCCAGGTGGTGCGCGTGGTCGGCGGGCCCCAGCTCCGTGACCGTGACACCGCCGAGGGTCCGTACGGGATGCAGATACGGCCGCGGCGACAGGGTGCCGGGCAGCCGGGGCCGGTGGACGTACTCGGCCACGGGACCGACGTCACAGCGCAGTACCGTCACCTCCTCCGCCCGGGAGAGCCGTGCCCCGCTCACCGCGGAAGCACCCGCTCCGGCGGCACGCCCCAGTCCGCGCCCAGCTCGGAGAAGGTGGCGAGGGATTCGGCGGCGGCCTCGGTCAGCGCGTCGACGCCCTTGACGATCCGGCGCGGCGCCTTCTCTCCCGGCGCGCTGTACCAGGCGTCCGCGGGCAGCGGCTCGGGCAGCGGTCCGGTCCTGACGGCCTCGACGATCCGCATGAAGGCGCCCGTACGGCGGGGCGGTACGAGCAGCCGGTCGCCGTCGCGCAGATGCGCGACCAGGTTCTCCAGCAGGTCGGTACGCGCGTGGACGGTCTCGACCGGGCCCGCGCCCGTACGCTCCACCAGCACCCGGTCCTGCTTGTACCAGAAGGTGATCCGGCCCCTCGTCCCGTGGACCAGGACGTACGGCTCCGCGTTCCGCTCCGCGCACAGCGTGACGGCGACCGTGATCCGGGTCCCCTTCGCCGTCCGCAGCCGCAGACAACTGGTGTCGTCGGCCTCGATGTCATGGGCCCGGTACTGTTCGAGCTCCGCCTCCGCGAGGTCCTCGGCCCGGTCGCTGCCGTCGATGCGCAGGGCGGTCGCGACCGCGTGCGCGAGCGGGTTGGTGAGCACCCCGTCCACGACGTCCCGCCCGTCCAGGGTCCGTCGCCCGGCCCAGGGGACCCGCCGGAAGTACGCCTCGTCGCGTACCCACGCCCCGGCGGCGCCGATCCCGCGGAGCGCCCCGATCGCGCCGTCCGCGACCAGCTCCCTGATCGCGTCGACCGCGTGGGAGCCGAGCGACTGGAACCCGACCTGACAGGCCGTGCCCTTCTCCTCAAGACCGGCGAGCAGCCGCGCGTACTCCTGGTACGAGGCCGTGGTCGGCTTCTCCAGCAGGGTGTGCGCCCCGTGGGCGGCGGCGGTGAGCGCGAGCTCGGTGTGGGTGTGGATGGGCGTGCAGATGACGGCGATCCGCGCGCCGGTGCGCTCCAGCAGCTCGCCGAAATCGGCGGACTGCGCGGGCCCGGAAGCGCCGTGACCGGCGGGTCGCGTCGGCCCGGAAGCGCCGTAACCGGCGTCGGCCAGCTCGCGCGGGCTCAGCGGTGCCAGCTCGCAGACGCCCACGAGCCGTACCGGTCCGGTGTGTTCGAGACGGCGGATGTTGCGCAGATGCGTATGGCCGTGACCGCGCGCCCCTGCCAGTACGACGGGGAGGCTCATCCCTTCACCGCCCCCGCGCTGAAGCCCGTGATCAGCCACTTCTGGATGAACGCGAAGACGATGACGACCGGCACCGCGGAGATCACGCCGCCCGCGGCGAGCGCCCCGAAGTCCACACTGTCCGCCCCGATGAGCGTGGACAGGCCGACCGGGATCGTCTGCTTGTCCTGGTCCATCAGGAACATCAGCGCGAAGAGGAAGTGGTTCCAGCTGTGGACGAAGGCGAAGGAGCCGACGGCGATCAGACCGGGCCGCAGCATGGGCAGGACGACGATACGGAACGCCTGGAACCGTGAGCAGCCGTCCACCCAGGCCGCCTCCTCCAGGGAGTACGGCACGTTCTTGATGAAGCCGCTGATCAGGATGATCGACAGCGGCAGCTGGAAGACCGTCTCCGCGATGACCACGCTCAGCGGGGAGTTGATCAGCGACAGGTTCTTGAAGATCTGGAAGAGCGGGACGAGCATCAGCGCGCCCGGGATGAACTGCGAGCACAGCAGCGCCAGCATGAAGCCCTGCTTGATACGGAAGTCGAAGCGCGCCAGGGCGTAGCCGCCGGCCAGCGCGACCCCCGTCGTACAGATCAGGGTGAAGACCCCGATCAGCGCGCTGTTCTGGAAGAAGACCGAGAAACCGCGCTCGTTCCAGACCTTCTCGAAGTGGTCGGAGGTGACCGGCCACGGCACCAGCGAGGTGGAGCCCGCGGGCCGCAGCGAGAAGAGCAGCATCCAGTAGAAGGGGACGAGCGTGAAGAGCAGATAGAGGCCGAGCGGCAGATAGATCTGCCACCGTGGGACCTCGTCGAAGGCCCGCTCGCGTCGCCCGCGCCGCCTCCGCCGCGGGGGCGGGGGTTTCCGGCCGCCGTCCGCGGGCGCGGCGGGCAGGCCCTTCTCGGTGATGACAGCGGTCACTTGTGGTCGCCTCCGAACTTGCTCAGGCGGAGATAGAGGATCGAGCAGAAGAGGAGGATCGCGAAGGCGATGGTCGTCAGCGCGGTCGCGTAGCCGAAGTCGTGTGCCTCGAAGCCGGTGACGGCCACATACAGCGGCAGTGTGGTGGTGACCCCGGCGGGGCCGCCCTCGGTGAGGGTCAGCAGCAGATCGACGTTGTTGAACTCCCA
This sequence comes from Streptomyces sp. NPDC039430, assembly GCF_055639435.1. Taxonomy (NCBI): domain Bacteria; kingdom Bacillati; phylum Actinomycetota; class Actinomycetes; order Kitasatosporales; family Streptomycetaceae; genus Streptomyces; species Streptomyces sp. NPDC039430. The sequence continues at coordinate 70,951 of NZ_JBVKAK010000007.1, forward strand.
CACGGCGCGCAGCAGAGTGGAGAGGATGATCGCGTCCCTGAGGTGGGGGAGTGTGATGTGGAAGAACTGCCGGAACCTGTTCGCCCCGTCGACCGAGGCCGCCTCGTAGAGATCGCCCGGGATGGACTGGAGATCGGCGAGGATGAGGATCGCGAAGAACGGCACACCGCGCCAGAGTTCGGCCAGTACGGCGGCCCAGAAGACGGTGCCGGTGTCGGAGAGCACGGAGGAGCCGTACTCACCGATGCCCGCGTCCGCGAGATAGCGGCCGACGCCCGTGGACGGGTTGTAGAGCAGCAGCCAGATGGTCGTCGTCAGTACGCCGGAGACGGCCCAGGGCGAGAAGACCAGGGCGCGGGCCACCGCGCGGCCCATGAAGGTCTGGTTGACGAGCAGTGCCAGCACCAGCCCCAGGGCCAGTTGGAGTGTGACCTCCGTGACGACCCATTTGCCGCTGAAGACGAGGCTGTCCCAGAACAGCGGATCGTCGGTGAGGATCCGCCGGAAGTTGTCGAGTCCGGCGAAGCCGTTCCGCCAGGGCTTGGTGACGTTGTGGTTCTGCAGGCTGTAGTAGAAGACGCTGAGCATCGGGTAGGCGATGAAACCCAGCATCAGCAGTCCGGCGGGGGCGATCAGCAGATACGGGAGACGGCGTGGTGTGGCTCCCGTACGGCGCCCCGGCTTCCCGGGCTTTCCCGGCTTTCCGGGCGTCCGGGGCGGTGGAGCCCCTGGTGATTCCTGCGCCACAGCTGAGGCCATGACTGCTTCTCCGTTCCGTTGGTGAAGCGCTTCGCAGACGGTGTTCGACAGGTCGAACCGGTGGATCCGGGTGAATGAGGGGGTGACTGGGGCGGGTGAATGAGGGGCGGAGGAGGACGGGCGGTCGTGCGACGGATCTTCGTGCGACGGATCTTCGTGCGACGGATCCTGGTGCGGCGGGCGGTCGTGTGACGGGCGGTCGTGTGACGGGCCGTCTCAGCCCACGTACGGGTCGGGCACCTCGCCGGGCTTCGCCAGGAAGGCGAAGTCGCAGCCGGTGTCGGCCTGGGTGATCTGTTCGTTGTAGAGCGCGCCGTAGCCGCGCTGGTAGCGCTCGGGCGGCGCTGTCCACTCGCTGCGCCGCCGCGCCAACTCCCCGTCCGACAGGTGGAGATGGAGGCTGCGGGCGCCGACGTCGAGTGTGATCGTGTCGCCGGTGCGCACCAGCGCGAGCGGCCCGCCGACATAGGACTCGGGCGCGATGTGCAGGACGCACGCGCCGTAACTCGTGCCGCTCATCCGGGCGTCGGAGATCCGGACCATGTCCCGCACGCCCTGCTTGAGCAGATAGTCCGGGATCGGCAGCATCCCGTACTCCGGCATGCCGGGCCCGCCCTTGGGGCCCGCGTTGCGCAGCACCAGCACATGATCGGGGGTGATGCCGAGCCCCGGGTCGTTGATGGTCCGCTGCATCGTCCGGTAGTCGTCGAAGACCACGGCGGGACCGGTGTGCTTGAGCAGGCGCGGTTCGGCGGCGATGTGCTTGATGACCGCGCCGTCGGGACAGAGATTGCCCCGCAGGACCGCCACCCCGCCCTCCGGCGCGAGCGGGTTGTCGCGCGGCCGGATCACCTCCGGATCGTGTACGAGCGCGCCGTCGAGCTGTTCCCGCAGGGTGGGGTGCGCGACGGTCGGCCGGTCCAGGTGCAGGACGTCCGTCAGCCGCCCCAGGAACGCGGGCAGTCCGCCGGCGAAGTGGAAGTCCTCCATCAGATACCGGCCGCCGGGACGGAGGTTCGCCAGCACCGGCACCGTACGCGCGGTCCTGTCGAAGTCGTCGAGGGTGAGCCGGATGCCCGAGCGTCCCGCCATCGCGATCAGATGGATCACCGCGTTCGTCGAGCCGCCCAGCGCGAGAACGGTGGCCACCGCGTCCTCGTACGCCTCCCGGGTCAGGATCTTCGAGAGCCGCAGATCGTCGCGTACCAGCTCCACCACGCGCCGGCCGGAGGCCGCGGCCATCCGGTCGTGTCCGGAGTCCACGGCCGGGATCGAGGAGGCCCCCGGCATGGTGACGCCCAGTGCCTCGGCGGCGGCGGTGAGCGTGGAGGCGGTGCCCATGGTCATGCAGTGGCCGGGCGACCGGGCCAGCCCGTTCTCCAGCTCGGCCATCTCGGCGTCACCGATCAGCCCGGCGCGCTTGTCGTCCCAGTACTTCCACATGTCCGTGCCCGAGCCGAGCACCTCATTGCGCCAGTGCCCCGGCAGCATGGGCCCGGCGGGTACGAAGACGGCCGGCAGATCGACGCTCGCCGCGCCCATCAGCAGCGCGGGAGTCGTCTTGTCGCAGCCGCCCATCAGCACCGCGCCGTCGACCGGATAGGAGCGGAGCAGCTCCTCCGTCTCCATCGCCAGCAGATTGCGGTAGAGCATGGGCGTGGGCTTCTGGAACGTCTCGGAGAGCGTGGAGACCGGGAACTCCAGCGGGAATCCGCCGGCTTGCCACACCCCTCGCTTCACCGCCTGCGCCCGCTCCCGCAGATGGACATGGCAGGGGTTGATGTCGGACCAGGTGTTGAGGATCGCGATGACCGGCTTGCCGAGGTGCTCCTCGGGGAGATAGCCGAGCTGGCGGGTGCGGGCGCGGTGGCTGAAGGAGCGCAGGCCCGTCGATCCGTCACCGCCGTACCAGCGATGACTGCGCAGGTCCTCGGGGCGTACGGCGGGGCCCTCGGGCTCCGCGGTCCCGTCGCGGCGGCGTGCCGTGCCGCCGGGGGCCTGTGCCGTTCCGTCCGGGGGCCGTGCCGTCCCGTCGGCCGGCCCTCCGGCCGCGCCCTCTCGCCGTACGGTCATATCGCCCACCCCGCCACCATCGCGGCCACCTCGGCGCGCCGCTCCTCGGGCAGGGCGCGGCTCGGCGGGCGGATGTCGCGCCGGCAGAGACCGAGCGCGGCCAGCGCCTCCTTCACCACCGTCACGTTGTCGGCGGACTGCCGCGCGGCCCGCAGCTCCTCGAACGGCCTGATCTGCTCCCACACCTTCATGGCGGCCGCGTAGTCCCCGGCCCGCAGCGCTTCCAGCATCCCCAGCGAGACGGCCGGGGCGACATTGACGAGGCCCGAGGTGAAGCCGGTGGCCCCGCCCGCGAAGTACGAGGGCGCGTACAGCTCGGCGAGCCCCGCCACCCAGACGAACCGCTCCAGACCCGCGTCCCGCGCGAAGGCCGCGAAGCCCGCCGCGTCCGGTACGGCGTACTTCGCCCCGATGACATTGGGGCACAGCTCCCCGAGCGCCGCGAGGTCCGCACCGCTCAGCTGCGGATTGCGGATGTACGGGACGACGCCAAGCTCGGGCACCGCGTCCGCGATGGTGCGGTGGTAGTCGATCCAGCCGGCCCGCGAGACATAGGGATGGACGGGCTGATGGACCATCACCATCCCGGCCCCGGCCTCGCGGGCGTGCCTCGCCGCGGCCACCGCGGTCGGCAGGTCGAGTCCGATGCCGACCAGCACCGAGGCCCGGCCCGCCGCCTCCTCGATGGTCAGCTCGGTGACGGCGCGGCGCTCGTCGGGGCTGAGCGCGTAGTACTCACCGGTGTTGCCGTTCGGGGTGAGGGTGCGGACGCCGCTGTCGAGCAGCCGGCGCAGCAGGGCGCGATGGGCGGTGATGTCGAGCGTGTCGTCGTCGCGGAACGGGGTGACGGGGATCGCCACGACATCGGCGAGCGCGTCCCGCGAGGAGGCGAGATCGGGGCTGGTCGTCATGCGTGGTCTCCCTCGGGGAACGCCCGCTGTACGAACGAGGCGATGTGGTCGTGCAGGGCACGGGCGGCGCCGTCGGCGTCACCGGCGAGCGCGAGCCGCAGGATCTCCCGGTGCTCCCCGGCCTCCTGCTCCCAGGACGGGACGGCGGCCCACGCGACGGTCGAGACGAGGGCCGCCTGGTCCCGTACCTCGTCGAGCATCCGGGCCAGCAGCGGATTGCCGCAGGGGAGATACAGCGCCCGGTGGAACTCCCTGTTGGCGAGGGACCGTTCGGCCCGGTCCACCGCTTCGTCGGCCTTGACCAGGGCTTCCCTGGCAGGCTCCAGCGAAGCGCGCAGGGCCAGGGAGCGACGGAGCGCCTCCGGCTCCAGCAACAGCCGTACGTCATACACCTCATGGGCCATGGCCGCGTCGACCGTACGGACGGTGACGCCCTTGAACTGGCTCATCACGACGAGGCCGGTGCCCGCCAGGGTCTTCAGCGCCTCCCGCACCGGAGTCTTCGACACCCCGAATTGCGCGGCCAGTTCGGTCTCGACCAGGGCCTGACCGGGGCTGAGACCGCCGGTGAGGATGCCGTGTTTGATCGCTTCCAGAACGTACTGGGTGCGGGAGGGGATCGGACTCGGGGCGAAGGCCATGGGCGCTCTCACATCTCGTGTCTCATATATGACGTACGAAGTACGACGCGATGAAGCTAGAGCGGGCCCCGATGTTTCGTCAATGCTTCGCACAGAAGTTGGGTGAAGCGCTTTCTACGAAGTGCGCGGGGCGATCCGGCGTGCGGAAAAGGGCTGCGGGCGCGAGCCGTCCCCGTGCTTACATGTGCCGCATGGTGTCCATAGACCGACTCCTCGCGTTCGCGGCGATGTCGTTCCTGCTGATCGTGATCCCCGGCCCCAGCGTGCTGTTCGTGATCGGACGGGCCCTGGCGCAGGGGCGCCGGGCCGCGCTGACCACGGTCGTGGGGAACACGCTCGGAGCGTGTGTGCTCGTCGTGGCCGTGGCACTCGGCGTCGGGGCCGTCGTGGAGCGCTCGGTCCTCGTCTTCACGACGCTGAAGCTCGTGGGCGCCGCGTACTTGGTGTACCTCGGCGTCAAGGCGGTGCGGCAACGAGACTCCATGCGCGCCGCGTTCGCGGGGGAAGGCCCCGCGCACAGCGGCCTGCGCACGCTGTGGGAGGGGTTCGCGGTCGGCGTGGCGAACCCCAAGACCATCGTGTTCTTCGCGGCCGTGCTGCCGCAGTTCGTCGACCGCGAGCGGGGGCACGCCACGGTTCACATGCTCTTGCTCGGGCTGGTCTTCAACGTCATCGCGGTGGCGTGCGACAGCGTATGGGGACTGGTCGCGGCCACCACACGGAACTGGTTCGCCCGCTCACCGCGGCGGCTCTCCCTGGTCGGCGGGGCCGGCGGGCTCACGATGATCGGCCTCGGCGTCACCGTCGCCACGACGGGCCACAAGGATTAGCGCTTCAGGCGTAGGTGTGCCGCGTTAGGCTCGGCGCATGGTTGATCTGCTTCAGGTGTCGACGGCGACGGAGAACCGGGAGGAGGCCGAGAGGCTGGCACGCTCGGTGGTGGAAGGGCGGCTCGCGGCCGGTGCCCAGATCGTCGGGCCCGTGATCTCCACCTTCTGGCATCAGGGCGAGTTCGGGACCGCGGAGGAGTGGCAGCTCTTGTTCAAGACCCGCGCCGATCGTTATGCCGATCTTGAGGCGCATTTGCTGCGGCACCATCCGTGGAAGAACCCGGAAATCTCGGCTGTGCCGATCGTCGCGGGATCGGATGCCTATCTGCGGTGGGTGGAAAAGACCACGGACCTGGACTCTGCGGACTGACCTCTCAGGGTTTCGCTCTTTCTAGAACGTCGGCCACAGCCGGCACGTCGTAGTGATCCCTGAGCTGTCGAAGGATCGGAGCCAGACGCGCGCGCGGTCGCACGGAGGCAACCCCGGCTGACAGTTCCAGAGCGCGGCCGGTGACAGCGGCAGCCTGTTCGACTTCTCCGGCGGCCAGGTAGGAGTCGGCGAGCCACGAGAGATAAAGGCTCTTGTCGCGTGCGTGGGTGTTGTCGTATCGCGCCAGCACGTCTTCCAGGACAGGGACCGCGCGAAGTGGCCGGCGTGATTCGGTCCAGCATCGTCCGGTCATGACCTGGAGTTCATTGCGGTCCACCCAGGCTGCCCAGTCGGGTTGGGGGTTTTTGTTTCCTTCGCCGAGTGCGGCTTCGGCGGCGTCGAGTGCGCGTTCCGTCTCGCCGGCGTTCCCAGAGATGGCATAAGTCCACGCGAGTCGTTCATTCAGCAGAGCGCGAACGCCGGGGGCGGCGTCCGGGCCCGCGACGTGGCACGCCTGAATGGCCGTTTCTGTACCTGCCGTGTGGTCGGCATCGACTCTCTGATAAGCGAGGAAGGCGAGAGCGTTTCCAGCGAGCGAGGCGTCTCCCGATTCCACGGCGGCTTGGCGGCTGTCCTCGTAGAGACTGCTGGCGTCGGCATGCTTGCCCGCATCGAATGCGGCCCATCCGGCCTGCTGCGCCTGTTCGGACAGGACCGACAGGAGAGCATGGCCCGTTGCCTCGGTGTAACTGCCGTCTCGAAGCATCGTTTTGGTGGCTTGGTACTCGCCGAGATAGACACGGAATGTGTCGCCTCCGCCGAGGATGTCATCGAGTCTACGCAATCGCGCGGCCCGCTGACGCAACTGCACAGGTACTTTGCTGCCTACACGACGGCCGCAGCCGGCTTGAGCCAGGTCCGGCAGTCCTACGACCAATCCGGCCCCGGCCGAAGCTTTGAAGAACTCTCTGCGCAGCACTGTGCCTGTCCCCTCTCGATTGACGATCGCGTTCTCTGTTTGCCCGGCCGGGGCACGAGGGGGTGGGTTTGCCACTTCCCACTCGCGGGGAGCGAGACCGAGCAGGTCTCCCGGGATGCGTAAGGCATCCGCGATCTTCGCAATCTTGTCGAACGAGGTGATGCTGCCTCGGCCTCGCGCCAGTGCGCCTACCCGTTCCGGCTTGATATCGCACTCGGCGGCAATCTTCGAATAGCTGATCTTCGCCACCTCGCGCGCTAGTGAGAAGACAACGCCGAAGTCGTGAGCCGCAATCGCTGCTCGCATCTTTTGCTGCTCAAGAAGTTCGCCCGGTAGAGCTGTCGGCGGTTGGTAAGCGGTCATAGTGGTGCCCCATTGCGCCTGCTGGTGACAGTGTGTCCCACTCCCCTTCGCGTCAGCCTACCCAACAAGGGGATACCCACGTAGGGGAAGCCAGCGGCCTGACTCCGAAGCACAGTTGGCGCTGATAGGCCCCGCGACGATGCGAGCGTCCGGGGCATGGCCAACGCTGGCTGAGGAGCGTCAACGTGACGAACGAAATCCCCCCGATCGTGAACTGGCTATGGCGGTTGTTGTCGCCTTCCGCGTCCCGTCGTCGCGCGGTCGGTGCGAGCCGCGTGGAGTATCCGTATGTACCGGCACTGGGCCTGATGCGTGCACCTGATCCGTACGTCTGGCGTACGGATCCGATGTGCGACGCGCACTGGTCAGGGGTGGCGGCATGAGTACGCATCCCCGGCTGCTTCCGTGGCTTGGCCCGTCCGGACAACGCTCGTACCTGGTGACCGATGAGGGGGGTGACAGCTACCTGTGGCAATTGGCCGATGAGATGGAAGCGGTCCAGCTCGGCGCGGGTGAGGCTGTGCTCGGTCACGCCGCGGAGATGCTCAACGATCACAAGGCGGAAGCCTGGGAACTCCGGTTCCTGGGGCACCGATTGTGTGAGGCATTACGTGACGCGTTGCGGGTCGCCGAAAGCAGGGGCGGACGGCTGTCCGCGACCGCCCACGATGACGTGGACGAGCCGGACGACAGCCAGTCGTGCCACCAGGGAGATCGCGCATGAGCCACGCCGAGAGCGGGATGCCGAGATCTCCCGCCAAGCCTGGTGGTCCGCTGATCGGAGACAAGCCTTCCAAGGACGGGGCGGGGCCGACGCCTCCCCCAAGCACAAGTAGGCGGGCGCTGTGACTCATGCGAAGACGGCACGGATGGCGATGGTGTCGGCGCTCGAAGAGGCCGGCACCCTCCCTCTCGGGTGGCGGGACTCGTTCCTCGGTGTGCCCCGCCACCTGTTTCTCCCGGACGTCTTCTGGGCGACGGAGGACGGCGGGGACGCGGAGTGCGCGGCATCGCGGGACGCGGTCCGGTGGATGCGGCTGGCGTACAGCGACGTTCCGATCGTGACGCAGTGGGACGACGGTGAAGGAGACGGCCGCGAGGTGCCCACGTCCTCGGCCTCCATGCCCACCATGCCCACCATGGTGGCGGCCATGCTGGGCGACCTGGACGTCGAAGTGGGCATGACGGTCAGGGAGATCGGTACGGGGACCGGCTACAACGCGGGGCTTCTCGCGCACCGGCTGGGCGACGCCAATGTGACCACGGTCGAGGTGGACGGCGGCGTTGCCGCGAGGGCCCGGCGGGTGCTTCGCGATGCCGGGCTGCGGCCGCGCGTCCTCCACGCCGACGGTGCCGAGGAGTCACCACCGGCAGAGCGTTACGACCGGCTCATCGCCACCTGTTCCGTCCTGCGCGTCCCCGGTGCGTGGATCAGGCAGTGCAGGCCAGGTGGAGTCATCGTGACTCCGGTGTCCACACTGTTCGGCGACGGCGCGATCGCCCGGCTGGTCGTGGGCGGGGACGGCTCGGCCTCGGGCACGTTCACGCGTTCTTCCGCGTTCATGCGGCTCCGGCGGCAGAGGTACCGGGCCCCGTCCGTGGACGACTATCTGCCGGGTGAGTGGCCGGGTGGCGCTCCGCGCGAGTCCACGTCGCTCGACCCGGAGACGTTCCGGGGCAGCTGGCTGACCTTCCTCCTCGGGCTGCTGGTGCCGGACCTCTACTACCGGCGGTCACCCGAGGGCGACGGCTGGACGTGGTGGTTCTTCGACACGGGTGTCACCTCGTGGGCCACGGTGGACTCCGTACGGGGCGCCGAGTCGTTCGAGGTCCGTCAGTCGGGACCGCGTCGGCTCTGGGACGAGATCGAGGCGGCCCACCGCTGGTGGGTCGCGCGGGGACGGCCCGGACTTGAACGGTTCGGGCTCACCGTCACGGCCGATGACGAGCACCGGGTGTGGCTGGACGACCCCGGCGACGCGCTCAGGCCCGCCAGCGGTAGCGGCGTTCCGGGCGGCCCGTGCCGCCGTAGCGGAGGGTGATGTCCGCTCGGCCCGTGGTCGCGAAGTACTCCAGATAGCGGCGGGCGCTCACCCGCGACAGCGCGCCCGCCTCCGCGCACTCCGTGGCGGAGAGGCCGTCCGCGTGCTCGCGCAGGACGCGTTCCACCAGGTCGGCGGTGTGCGGGGCGAGGCCCTTCGGGAGGCCGCGGCTGCCGGGCGGGCGGGTGCCGAAGATGTGGTCCACGTCTTCCTGGCGCGCCTCGCCCAGGCCGGCCAGGCGCGAGCGGAGGGAGGCGACGTGGCGCAGCTGCTCCTGGAGCGCCGCCTGGCTGAAGGGCTTGATCAGATAGTGCAGGGCGCCGGCGCGCAGCGCCGCCCTGATCACGCCCGCGTCCCGCGCGGCCGTGATGAACAGCGCGTCGACGCTGTTGGGTCTTCGGTCCCGTTCCTCCGCCGCCCGCAGCTCGCGCAATACGGCGATACCGTCCATATCGGGCAGATAGATGTCGAGCAGGACCAGGTCGGGCCACAGCCGCTCGGCGGCGCGCAGCGCCTCGGCACCGCTGTGAGCCACCCCGACGACCGAAAACCCGTCCATCGCGGACACATAGCGGCTGTGCAGCTTCGCGACCATGAAGTCGTCGTCCACCACCAGCACTTTCATCACGCCGACACGCTAGGCGGCGACCACAACGACCACAACGTCCGTTGATTCCGGAAGAGAGACAGCTTGTTAACGCGAAGGCAACATGTGGCCCACTTCACAGCTCTTCGCGCACTTCTGCGCGCGCAGCACTTCGAAAGGCGGCACACGTGCGATCCCGCACCCCCCTGGCCCTGCTCGGGTCGGCGCTGCTGGTGCTGGTGGGGCCACCGCTGCTCTCCGCGGGCAGTGGCGCCGACACCGGTACGCAGATCCCCGGCCTGCGCTTCATGGTCCCCAATACCCCCGGCGGCGGCTACGACATCACGGCCCGCACCCTGGCCAAGAACGCCGAGGACGCCGAACTGACCCACAACATCGAGGTCTTCAACCTGCCCGGCGCCGGCGGCACCGTCGGGCTCACCCGCCTCGTCGGTGAGCACGGCAACGGCAAGCTCGCGATGTCCATGGGGCTCGGGGTGGTCGGCGCCGTCCACACCAACAAGTCGCCCAAGACCCTCGCCGACACGACCCCGATCGCCCGGATCACCGAGGAATCGGACATCGTCGTCGTCGGCAAGGACTCCCCGTTCAAGTCCATCGACGACCTGCTGACGGCCTGGAAGGCCAACCCGGCCAAGGTGCCCGTCGGCGGCGGATCGTCACCCGGCGGACCCGACCATCTCGCCCCCATGCTGATGGCGGAGGCCGCGGGCATCGCCCCGAAGACGGTCAACTACGTTCCGTTCGACGGCGGCGGCGAACTCCTCGCCTCGATCCTCGGCAACAAGGTCGCCTTCGGCGTCTCCGGTCTCGGCGAGTACCTCGACCAGATCAAATCCGGTGAGCTGCGGCTTCTCGCCGTCACCGGCCCCGAGCGGATCCCCGGCCTGGACGCCCCCACCCTGCGCGAGTCCGGCCTCGACACCGACTTCACCAACTGGCGCGGCATCGTCGCCCCGCCGGGAATCTCCGACGCCGAGCGCACCAAGCTTCTCGCCTTCTTCGAGAAGCTCCACGACTCGCCCCAGTGGCGGGACTCCCTCAAGAAGAACGGCTGGGACGACGCGTTCCTGACCGGCGAGAAGTTCGGTGACTTCCTCGCCGAGGAAGACCGCCGCGTGGACTCGGTCCTGAAGGAGCTGGGACTGTGACGACACCCACCGGCACGCCGGAAACACCGGACAAGCCGCACACGGCCACCGAGGCGCGAGGAGCGTCCGGGACCCCGGACTCCGGCGTCGGCGCCCGTTCCTGGCTGCGCGAGCACTCCGAGATCGGCGTCGGACTCCTCCTGCTCGTCCTCGGTGTCCTCGTCCTCACCGACGCGCTCACCATGAACGTCGACATCGCCCAGCGCGGCCCCGTCGGCCCCAAGACCGTCCCGGTCGTCGTCGGCATCGGCCTGCTCGTCGTCGCCGTACTGCTCACCCTCGACGTCCTGCGCGGCGGCCGGGGCGAGGCGGAAGGCGGCGAGGACATCGACCTCGCGGAGCCCAGCGACTGGCGGACCGTACTGCTGCTCGCCGGTGTCTTCCTCGGCAACGCCGTCCTCATCGGCCCGCTCGGCTTCCCGATCTCCGGCGCCCTGCTCTTCTGGGGCTCGGCGTACGCGCTCGGCAGCCGCCACCACCACCGTGACCCGCTGATCGCCGCGGGCCTCTCGCTGGCCACCTATTTCGTCTTCAACAACCTGCTCGGTGTCCCCCTCCCCGGTGGCCCGCTGATGGGGGTGCTGTAACCGATGGACTCCCTGAACTCGCTCATCGACGGCTTCGGTACGGCGCTCACGCCGATGAATCTGCTCTGGGCCGCGATAGGCGTGCTGCTCGGCACGGCCATCGGGGTCCTGCCCGGCATCGGCCCCGCCATGGCCGTCGCCCTGCTGCTCCCCGTGACGTACGGGCTCGAACCGACCGGCGCGTTCATCATGTTCGCCGGCATCTACTACGGCGCGATGTTCGGCGGCTCGACCACCTCGATCCTGCTCAACACCCCAGGTGAGAGCGCCGCCGTGGTGGCCGCCATCGAGGGCAACCCGATGGCCAAGGCCGGACGGGGAGCACAGGCGCTCGCCGCGGCGGCCGGCGGGCACTTCGCCGGCGGCATGATCGGCACGATTCTGCTGGTGGTCCTCGCGCCCACCGTCGCCTCGCTCGCGGTGGACATCGGTGCCCCCGACTACTTCGCGATCATGGTGCTGGCGTTCATCGCCGTCACCTCCGTCCTCGGCTCCTCCCGGATCCGCGGACTCGCCTCACTGCTCATCGGACTCACCCTCGGTCTGGTCGGCCTCGACCAGATGACCGGCCAGCAGCGCCTGACCTTCGGCACACTCCAGCTCGCCGACGGCATCGACGTGGTCATCGTCGCCGTCGGGCTCTTCGCGATCGGCGAGGCCCTCTGGGTCGCCGCGCACCTGCGGCGCTCCACGGGCGAGGCCATCCCGGTCGGCCGCCCCTGGCTCGGCAAGAAGGACGTCAGCCGCACCTGGCGGCCCTGGCTGCGCGGCCCGCTCATCGGTTTCCCGTTCGGCGCGATCCCGGCCGGCGGTGCGGAGATCCCCACGTTCCTCTCGTACGTCACGGAGAAGCGGCTCTCCAAGCACAAGGACGAGTTCGGCAAGGGCGCCATCGAGGGCGTGGCGGGACCCGAGTCCGCGGCCTCCGCCTCGGCGGCCGGGACGCTGGTCTCGATGCTGACCCTCGGACTGCCCACGACGGCCGTCGCCGCCGTGATGCTGGCCGCCTTCCAGCAGTACGGCATCCAGCCGGGACCGCTGCTCTTCGAACGCGAACCCGACCTCGTCTGGGGCCTGATCGCCTCGCTCTTCGTCGGCATGGTGCTGCTGCTCGCGCTCAACCTGCCGCTCGCACCGGTCTGGGCCAAGCTGCTGCGCGTCCCGCGCCCCTATCTCTACGCGGGGATCCTCTTCTTCGCGGCCGTCGGCGCGTACGCGGTCGGCGGGGAGGCGCTGGACCTGGTCATCCTGCTGATCATCGGTCTGATCGGCTTCGGTATGCGGCGCTACGGACTGCCGGTGCTGCCGGCCGTGATCGGCGTCATCCTCGGCCCGGCCGCCGAACAGCAGCTGCGGCGCGCGCTCCAGATCAGTGACGGAAGCGTGTCCGGGCTGGTCAACACGCCCTTCTCCGTGACGGTGTACGCGGTGATCGTGCTGCTGCTCGCCTGGCCGGGGGTGAAGAAGCTGATCGCGCTGCGCCGCGACCGCGGCGACCGCGGTGACCGCGGCGACCGCGAGGACGTGACGGTCTGACGCACGGCCGCACCCCTGAGCCCCGCGATCGCCACTCCGGTGGTCGCGGGGCTCAGGCGTGTACGCGGGCTCAGGCGCGTATTCAGGAGCAGGTCAGGGGCGTTGTCAGTGGTGGCTGCCACCATCGGGGCATGACCACGATCGACTGGGACGCTCTCGCCGACTCCTTCGACCAGGAGCCCGATCACGGGCTGCTGGACCCCGCCGTCCGCGCCGCCTGGGCCGCCCGGCTGGCGGACTGGCTGCCCGGGGCACCGTCCCGGGTGCTCGACCTCGGGTGCGGTACGGGTAGCCTGGCCCTGCTCGCCGCGGAGCGCGGCCATCGGGTGACGGCCGTCGATCTCTCGCCCCGCATGGTGGCTCTGGCCAGAGCCAAGCTGGCGGATACGGACGCGGAGGTGCTGGTCGGCGACGCGGGACGGCCGCCGGTGGGGGAGCGGACGTTCGATGTGGTGCTGGCCCGCCATGTGCTCTGGATGCTGCCGGATCCCGAAGAGGCCCTGCGGCACTGGGCGTCGCTGCTGCGACCGGGCGGGCGGCTGGTGCTGATCGAAGGGGTCTGGGGCGGTACGGGCCTGCCCGCCGCCCGGCTCACCGCCGCCCTGGCCCCGCTCACCGAACGGGTCCACCATGAGCGGCTCTCCGCGGAGCCCGCCCTCTGGGGCCGCCCGGTCGACGACGAACGGTACGCGCTGATCGCCCGGCCGGCCCCGCCCGTGCGCCATACCGAGGTGGTCGACGTCCATCTGATCCTGCGCAGGGGCGACGAGGTCCTGCTCGCCCGCCGCTCCGGCACGGGATACGGGGACGGCCTGCTCAACGGCCCCTCAGGACATGTCGAGCGGGGCGAGGACGTCCGTACGGCCATGATCCGTGAGGCGTGCGAGGAGATCGGCGTCGAGCTGACCCCCGCCGATCTGCGCGTCGCGCTGGTCATGCAGCACAGGGGACCGGCCGGACAGCCCCGGATCGGCTGGTTCTTCGAGGCCGAGTACGGCGCCGGGGGCGAGCCGTACAACCGCGAGCCGGAGAAGTGCTCCGGCCTCTCCTGGCATCCGCTGGCAGCGCTCCCGGACGATCTGGTCGCCTACTGCCGCGCGGGACTCGACGCCTACCGCGCCGGCGACCGCTTCGTCATCCACTGGCACGAGGACGACGACCCGATCGCCCACACCCCGGGCGCCCCGGACCGGTCGGTCATCCTGCCGGCGACCGCCACCGCCTCCGCCATGACCAGCCACACCGCCGCCGGCACCGCCGACTCCGCCGGCACCGCCGACTCCGTTGTCTCCGGAAGCGCGGGAGCGCAGGCCCGTTGACCGGGTACCACCGGGGCGCCGCCCCTTACGCGCCCCGCTCCCGTCGCGTTCCGGCCACCCCTGCCGTGTACCGCACGGTGGCGGTGGGTCGTGGGGGAGAATCGATTCGTGACCTTGAAGATCGTGATCGACCCGGCCGCCACGACCGCACCGTACGAACAACTGCGTACTCAGATCTCCGCGAAGGCGCGGTCGGGCGCGCTGCCCGTCGGATACAGACTCCCGACCGTGCGGGGGCTCGCCGAGGAGCTGGGGCTGGCCGCCAACACCGTCGCCAAGGCATATCGCGCGCTGGAGACCGACGGGGTGATCGAGACCCGGGGCAGGAACGGTACGTTCGTCGCCGCCGCGGGGGAGGCCGCCGAGCGGGAGACCGCCGCGGCCGCGCGGGCCTACGCGGAGCGCGCCCAGCGACTGGGGCTCGGCCGGGCCGCCGCGCTCGCCGCAGTGGAGGAAGCGGTACGGGCCGTCTACGCCAGATGACCGGAAGCGGCACGGCCGGCCGCCGGATGACGGTGACGGATGACGGACAGGACATCGGGCGCGGGACGCGCGATGTCAGAGGTAGAGGCCCGCGTCCTCGCCCGTGTGCTGGGCCGGGACCGACGCCGGGCCGGTGCCGCGGCGCAGCGCGTACAGCTCCGCCAGCGTCGCACCCTCGCGGCCGACCGCCGTCTCCCAGTCGCCGTCCTCCCGGCTCAGCCAGGACAGCGCCTCGGGACGGGTCAGCGAGCCGACCTCGATCCTGGCCAGACAGCGCCCCGGCCTGACCACCGCCGGATGCAGCCGCTCCAGGTCCTCGTTGGTCGTCACCCCCACCAGGACGTTCCTGCCCTGGCCGAGCAGCCCGTCGGTGAGGTTCAGCAGCCGTGACAGCGCCTGCCCCGCCGTGTGCTTGGCCTCACCGCGGATGAGTTCGTCGCAGTCCTCCAGGAGCAGCAGCCGCCAGCGGCCCTTCGCCGAGCCGTCGTCCTCGCCGATCGCGATGTCCATCAGATAGCCGACATCGTTGAAGAGCCGCTCGGGGTCGAGCACACAGTCCACCTGGCACCAGTCGCGCCACGAACGGGCCAGCGTGCGCAGCGCGGACGTCTTGCCGGTGCCCGGCGGGCCGTGCAGCAGGAGCAGCCGGCCCGCGATGTCGTCCGGGGTCACCTTCATCAGCCGGTCCATCGCGTCGGCAACCGGCGCGGTGTAGTTGGGCCTGACCTCGTCCCACGTACCGGCCGCGATCTGCCGGGTGGTGCGGTGCGGGCCGCGGCGCGGCGAGACGTACCAGAAGCCCATGGTCACGTTCTCGGGCTGCGGTTCCGGCTCGTCCTGCGCGCCGTCGGTCACCTGGTGGTGGATCTTCTCGGCCAGTTCCGAGCTGACCGCCGTCACCGTGACATCGGCGCCGCGGTTCCAGCGGGACACCAGCAGGGTCCAGCCGGCGCCCTCGGCGAGTGTCGCGCTGCGGTCGTCGTCGCGGGCCGCGCGCAGCACGGTCGCGTCCGGCGGCAGCAGCGTCACCCCCGTTCTGACCCGGTCGATCGTGGAGCTGTGGGAGTACGGCTGCTCGCCCGTGGCGAAGCGGCCGAGGAACAGCGCGTCGACCACATCCGAGGGCGAGTCGCTGTCGTCGACGTTGAGCCGGATCGGCAGGGCGTCCTGAGGCTTGGCAGACATGTCGCCCATGATCCGGCACGGGGGCGGTCGATGCACGGTGTTTTGCCCTGTGGCGGCGACCGGACGGGGCCTGGTGACCGAACGCGCCGGAGCTCGCTCCGCGCGCCCGCACCTGTGGCCGTCACCCCCGGCCGGCCGTGATCGTACGGCTGACCTCCCCGCCGATCGCCCCCGCACGCCGGGCGCGGCGCACCACGGCGTACGCCTTGGTCAGCGCCCGGTCCCCGGCGAAGGAGCGGCCGACCGCCCTGCCCTCCACCAGCCGCCCGAACTCCTCGATGCCCGTTCCCCGGCGCACCGTCACCCGTGCCAGGGCGTAGGGGCCCTGGCTCCGGCGGGCGAGTGCGTTCCCCACGGCGAGCGACTGCGCGAACCCGGCCGCGCGGACCGTACGCCGCACGCGCCGGCTGGAGTAGCCGTACGGATAGGCGAAGGAGACGGGCGGGGCGCCCAGCTCCGTCGCGATGATCTCCCGGCAGCGCCGGGTCTCGAAGCCGAGCCGCCGGCCGTCCAGCTGGTCCAGCTGCGGATGGGTGTGGCTGTGGCCGCCGATCTCCATACCGGCGGCGGCCAGTTCGCGCACCTGGTCCCAGTCGAGCATGGTGCCGGGCGCGCCGCCCTCGTCGTACGGCCCGCGCAGCCACCCCGTCGAGACGAACAGCGTGGCGGGGAAGGCGTACGGGGCCAGAGCGGGGAGCGCGTGCCGGTGCACGCCCTCGTAGCCGTCGTCGAAGGTGATCAGTACGGGCCGCTTCGGCAGGGAAGCGCCCGTGCGCCAGGCATCGGCGAGCCGTGCCGTGGTGACGGGGGTGAACCCGCGCCCGTGGAGCAGGGCCAGCTGCTCCGCGAACGCCTCGGGCGAGACGGAGAGCGCGTACGTGGCGGCCGAGGGCCGGTGCCCGACGGCGTGGTACATGAGGATCGGTACGGGGGCGCCCGTTCCGCCCCGGCTCACGCGACCGCCCCCGGGGGGCCGGCGCTCGGCGCGGCGGCACGCGCGACCGGGCCCGTCGCGACCTGATTCGTCGTGACCGGGTTCGTCGCGATCGGCTCCCACGAGAAGGCGACGACCCCGCGCCGGGTCCGGAAGCGCCCCACCAGATAGCCGGCGGTCGTCACCGTCACCCCCGCGACGATCGCGCCGGCGCGGCCCAGACCGCCCGGCCGCCCCCGTAACGCGTCGCGTACGCCGCGCACCACACCCGCCGGAAGCACGCGGGTGGTGTAGCGGCGTTCGGACGCGAGCCCCTTTCGCACGCCCACGCTTCTGGCGACCAGCGCCTTCGACAACCCCTCGGCGTAACCGCGCGTACGGAAGTAGTCGAGCCGCGTGCGGACCGCGGGCACTTTGTGGTGGATGACCGACCGGTCGTCGAGCAGGATCACCGCGTCCGGCACGGCCGTGGCGAGCCGGATGCACAGCTCCGTCTCCTCACAGCCCAGCGGACGTTTGTCGCCGTCGCGTCCGATTCCCGTCGCGAACCCCCCGGCCGCGTCGAAAGCGGTGCGCCGGAACGACGCGTTCCCGCCGAGTACGTTGCGCACCCGCGCCGTGCCGCCCGGCAGCCCCCGGTACGTACAGCCGACGACCCAGTCGAACTCCTCGGGGAACCACTCCGGCCGTCGCCCCGAGGCCCAGACCGGAACCGTCCGCCCGCCGACCGCCAGTACGCGCGGATCGTCGTACGCCTCGTCGAAGAAACGCAGCCAGTCCCGCTCGGCGACGGCGTCGTCGTCGAGGAACGCGACCAGTTCACCGCGAGCGGCCGCGATACCGGTGTTCCGGCCGGCGGAGAGACCGCGCGGGCCCGCGTTGGCGAGCACCCGCACCTCCCCGCGCGCCGAGTGCTCCGGGTGCTCCCGGTGCTCCCGGTACTCTCCGCCGAGCCGGGCCAGGAGCGCCGGGTTGTGGTCGACCACGAGGAGCGTCTCCAGGGCCGGCAGAGACTGCTGCCGTACCGAGTCGACGGCCGCGAGGATGTCGTCCCAGCGCTCCTCGGTATAGACGCAGATCACCACGGAGAACGACCGCGGAGGGGGTTCGCGGTGGCGGTCGTCCTGGTGAGGGCGGGTCACAGCACCTCTCCCCGGGGCATCGTGGGTGCCACGGGCACGACCGGGACCGCCGGGATGGTGAGCCGGAGCCCGGCCGGGCGGCGGCGGACCGACCGGACCGACCGGGGGATGCCCTGCTCGCGCAGTATGACCCGCAGCACCCGGAGGCCGTCGCGGACGGCTCTCAGATTGCTGACGCCATGGATCCGGTCGTACTCGTGGCTCGGTATCTCCTGCACCCTCATCCCGGCCTTCACCACCCGGATGTTCATCAGGGTCTCGACCTCGAACCCGGTGCAGTCCAGCGTGATCTCGTCCAGACAGTGGCGCCAGAAGGCGTTGTAGCCGTAGCAGAGATCGGTGTACCGGGCGCCGAACTTGGCGTTGACGACCGCGCACAGCACTCTGTTGCCGAGCTTGCGGATCCGCGTCATGTCGTCCGTACCACCGCCGTTGGCGAACCGTGAGCCCTTCGCGAAGTCGGCGCCGGAGACCAGGGCCGACACATACGAGACGATCTCCTGCCCGTCGGCCGAGCCGTCCGCGTCGACCATCACGATGATGTCGCCGGTACAGGCGGCGAAGCCGCTGATCAGGGCGTCGCCCTTGCCCGTGCCGCGCTGTTCCACGACCTTCACGTCCGGCCGCAGCGCACGGGCGACCCGGACGGTGTCATCGGTCGAATTGCCGTCCACGAGCACGACTTCATGGATCCAGTCGGGCAGGGACCTGAAGACGTACGGCAGGTTGCGCGCCTCGTTCATCGCCGGGATCACGACGCTCACGGGCGGAGCGATCGCGAGATGCGAGGAGACCGCCCGGTAAGGGCGCTCGCCCATCGGATGCGGCCGGCCCGCCGTGGTCCGGGACGGAATGGCCAACGGATCTTCGCCCGGTGATTCCGGGCGCAGAACAGCGCTCACTTGTCGATTTCCCTCTCGTCCGGTGGACCGCCCGCCCCTGGGCGGTCCGGCTGTGTTTCCGGTTCGAAAGGGGGGTTCTCACCCGGGCCATGACGGCATGGAACGGAGAACTCCCGCTGGACGGGCGAGCTGTGGAACGTGTCGCGCGGCGCACGACTTGGCACCGCCCCCGGTCATCGAGTGCGGTCACCCCCCTGCCGCGACCCGCTCCGGAGGCCGACGCGACTCCTGGGCCCTCCCCTTGAGCCGCTCGTGCGATGGACCGATGCGGGTGGATGTACGACGGTATTGATGATTGGGACCCTATGGCAAGACCTGGAACGTCAGCGCGCTTTTCGCTTCTTTGGCCGTACATCGCCGGTCGATTCCGTAACCTCCTCGATCAGATCTATTCGAATAGGGGCGAAGCGCGCGCATTCGATGCTCCGGCCGGAAGCCTCATGGAATGTTCTTGGCATGAACACTTCCAGTGAAGTGAACTGCCTGGTAACTAAGTTGAGGCAGCAATCCTGCTAGGAGAGGTCTTATGAAACTGTCCCGCATCACAGCGTTCTCGTCCTCGCTCCTCCTCGGCGCCGTGCTCGCTCTCACCGGAGCCGCCACGGCCCAGGCCGCGGACTCGGCGGCAGCCGTCGACTATGTGGCGCTCGGCGACTCGTACTCCTCGGGCGTCGGATCCGGCAGCTACGACAGCGGGAGCGGCAGTTGCAAACGCACCCCCAAGGCGTTCCCCGCGCTCTGGGCGGCCGCGAACGCACCCGCCTCCTTCGCGTTCACCGCCTGTTCCGGCGCTCGTACGGGTGATGTGACCGCCGGTCAGCTGGGCCCGGTCAACTCGGGAACCGATCTGATCAGCATCAGCATCGGCGGGAACGACGCCGGCTTCGCCGATGTGATGACCACCTGCGTGCTCCAGTCGGAGGCGACCTGCCTCAACCGGGTCGCGCAGGCACGCGCGTTCGTCGACAGCACCCTGCCAGGAAACCTCAACTCGGTGTACACGGCCATCAGATCCAAGGCGCCGTCGGCCCGGGTGGTCGTCCTCGGGTATCCGCGCTTCTACCAGCTCAACGGCACCTGCACCTCGGGGCTGAGCGAGAACGAGCGGGCCGCGATCAACAGCGCCGCCGACTACCTCAACACGGCGACCGCCAAGCGCGCGGCCGACCACGGCTTCACCTTCGCCGATGTCGCCGGGGCCTTCACCGGACACGAGATCTGCTCCGGCGCGGCGTGGCTGCACAGCGTGAACTGGCTCAACATCGGCGAGTCGTACCACCCCACCGCCGCCGGTCAGTCGGGCGGCTATCTGCCGGCCTTCCGCTCGGCGGCATGACGCCCGGTCGATGAGGGCGGGGCCGGTCGCCGGGGCCTGGTGAGACCCGGAACCGGCCCCGCCGCACGCGGTGGCCCCTGATACGGCGAAGTGTCCAACTCGCCCTGAAATAAGATGGATCGGGCAGTGGCGGTCGCTACCCGTACGGGTGTGGTCCGTCGCAAAGGCGGTATACACGGGTGTCCCGGTGGGGCGATAGGGTTAACCTGCCCGGGCCGGGTGCCCTCGTACGGGTGGGGAGTGAAATGGAACAGATAACGGTGCACAGCAGGGCGCGAGTCCCTGCGATCACATGCGGGAGCGGCGCGTCCAGTTCGCGCCTCGACCGACATCTCTCGGTGCTCGGCGGTCCCGCCGTGCCACAGCGGGAGACGGCCGAGGCGACGCTGCTGATGCGCGAGCTGACGTCGCGTGACCGCTCGGAGACTCATGGGAGCAAGGGCGCGCGCGTCTCGCTCTTCGCGCCGCTGCGGCGGCTGCGCCGCTCGCTGTTCGGCAGCCGCCGCTGATCCTCACGGCTCCATGGCGTCGGCGCGCCAACACCGTGAGCGGGTGATCGCCTCACGGCGTTATGGCATGCCTGAGCGCGTCCGGGCGTTCCCGCACGCGCTCGGGTGATCACGCTGCCCGGCGCAGTGCCGCACTCCACTCGTCCGTCATCCCCAGCGGGCCCGCGGCAGTGCGCCGGAGCGTCGAAGCGGTGGCCCCGGCCGGTGAATCCACTCCCCGACACCGGTCCGGGCCGGCCGCCCCGGCCTTCTCCGCCTCAGGCGTCGCTTCCCGCGTACCGCCGGAGCGCGAGCGGTACGAACAGCGCGAGCAGCAGCAGCGACCAGAACAGCGATCCGGCCACCGGATGCGCCACCGGCCAGGCGGCGTCCGCGGCCGGCGCGGCATTGCCGCAGAGATCGCGGACCGCCGCCGCGAGCGCGCTGATCGGGTTCCACTCCGCGACCGCACGCAGCCAGCCGGGCAGCCCCTCGGCCGGGATGTACGCGTTGGAGAGCAGCGGCAGGATGAATGTCGTGGCGCCGAGCTGACCGGCCGCTTCCTCATTTCGGATGAGCAGCCCGAGATACGTACCGACCCAGTTGGCCGCGAACCGGAAGAGCAGCAGCAGCCCGAGGGCGCCGAGCGCGCCGAGTACGCCGCCCTCGATCCGCCACCCCACCGCGAGCCCCACCAGCAGCAGCGGCACCATCCCCGCGGCCGTCGTCAGCAGATCCGCCGCGGTCTGCCCCAGTGGTACGGCGGCCCTGCTCATCGGCAGCGTCAGAAACCGGTCCATGACCCCGCGCTGCACGTCCTGCGACGCCTGGAACATCCCGGTCATGATGCCGCCCGCGGCCGTCGCGGCGAGCAGCCCCGGCACGAGATAGGCGCGGTACTGCTCACCCGGCACCGCCAAGGCGCTGCCGAAGACATAGCCGAAGAACAGCAGCATGTTGATCGGCATGGCCTGGGTGAGGATCACCACGCCCGGCGCGTGTCTGATGCGCTGGAGGTGACGTCCGAGGACGGCGCCGCTGTCGTACGCGAGGGTGCTCATGCGGCGTGCTCCTTGTCGTGTGGCCCGTCGTGCCGTTCGGTGCGCCGCTCGTCGTGTCGTCTGCCGTGTCGTTCGGCGCGGCGCTCGTCGTGCCGGTGGGGCGCGCGGGGGTCCGTACGGTCCGTCAGCCGCAGGAAGACCTCGTCGAGCGTCGGCGGACGCAGGCTGGCGTCGGCCACCGGCACCCCCGCCGCGTCCAGCTCCCGCACGAGCCGGGGCAGGGTCAGCGCCGGGTCCTTCGCCACGGCCCCGGCGGTGCGGCGCTCCCGGTCGAGCACCGGCTCGGCGCCGGTCAGCCGGTCCAGTACGGCCGCCGCCGCGAGGATCGCCGTCTCCGCCGCCGTGGCCGTCTCCGCCGCCGGCCGCGTCGCCGTGGCCGTCCCCGTGGGTTCCTCGGCGAGGACGACCTCCGCGTACGAGCCGATGAGCGCCTTGAGTTCGGCCGGGGTGCCGCGGTGGGCGGCCCGGCCCCGGTCGATCAGCACGATGTCGTCGGCCAGCCGGTCGGCCTCCTCCAGATACTGCGTGGTCAGCAGGATCGTGGTGCCCAGGCCGGCGAGTTCGCGCACGGCCCGCCAGATCTGGTCGCGGCTGTGCGGGTCGAGCCCGGTGGTCGGCTCGTCGAGGAAGAGCACCCGGGGGCGGGTCAGCAGACTGGCGGCCAGGTCGAGCCGCCGCCGCATCCCGCCGGAGTAGGTCCGGGCCGGCCGGTCCGCCGCGTCCGCCAGTTCGAAGCGCTCCAGAAGCTCATCGGCGCGGGCCCGGCCCGCGACGCCCCTGAGGCGGAGCAGCTTCGCGAAGAGCCGGAGGTTCTCCCGGCCCGTCAGCTCGCCGTCCACGGAGGCGTACTGGCCGGCGACCCCGATCGACCGGCGTACCGCGCGCGGATCGGCGAGGACGTCGTGCCCCGCGACCAGGGCGGTGCCCGCGTCGGGGGCGGTGAGGGTGGTCAGGATCCGTACGGCGGTGGTCTTGCCCGCGCCGTTCGGCCCGAGCACTCCGCAGACCGTGCCCTCCGCGACGGCCAGGTCCAGGCCGCGCAGGGCGTACACATCGGCCCCGTAGCGCTTCTCCAGACCTTCACTAAGTACAGCGTACGTAGTTGTCATGCGGCCTACCGTAGCGCACTACGTACGTTGTACGTAACTAAGATGGTGGACGAGGTGATGACCGATGGCGGGGCGACCTGCTGAACCCGAAGTGATCTGGGCGCGTCCCGAGCGGTCGGGCCGCGGCCCCAGACCGGCCTTCAGCCGCGCCGATATCGCGGCGGCGGCCTGCCGTGTCGCCGACGCGGGCGGCCTCGACGCCGTCACCATGCGCCACGTCGCCGCCGAGCTGGGCTGCGGCACGATGTCGCTCTACAACTACGTGCCGCGCAAGGAGGATCTGTACGAGCTGATGGTCGACCGGGTCGCCGGCGAGTACGACCTGCCCGAGAAGCCGTCCGGTGACTGGCGGGCCGATCTGACCGCGCTCGCGCACCGCGCCCGCGCGATCATGCACGCGCATCCCTGGATGGCGCGGCTGATGTCGGCGGTCTACGGATTCAGCCCGAACACGATGCGGTACCTCGAATACAGCCTGACCTGCCTGGACGCCATCGACGCGCCCTACGGCGAGAAGATGGAGCTGGTGGCGATGGTCAACGGTGTCGTGACCACGTATGTCGCCAACGAGCTCCAGACGGCCGAGCGCACCAAGTCCCTGCCGTGGTCCGCGGAGCGGGAGCACGCCATACGCATGGCCTACCTGGGCCGGGAGATCGCGTCGGGGCGCTATCCGCGGATGGCGGCGGCGTTCGCGGAGGACTCGGGGCCGATCGACATGGAGGCCGTCTTCGACCGGGCGCTCGCACGGGTCCTGGACGCGTTCGACACCCGGAGTCCGGAGAGCGCTCGGCGTCCGGAGAGCGCTCGGCGTCCGGAGACGTCCAGGCCGTCGGACACCGTCTGAAGCCGGTCGTCGGACACTTCCGAAGCGGGCCGCCGAAGGTCAGATCAGCGCGAACTGGCCTTCCGGACCCTCCTCGTGGTGGTCCAGTACGGAGGCCGGCCGCCGCGCCGCCGCCGGGACCGGCAGGACGCCCGCGGCACGCAGCTCCGCCGTACCGATCGCCGGACCGGCCCCGGGCAACTCCGCCTGAAGCGGCCGCAGTTCCGCCAGGAGCGCCAGGACCGTGATCAGCTCAAGCAGCTCGGAGGTCCACTCCCGCGGCCACTCCGACGGGCCGATCGCCGCCAGCGTGCCCGGCTCGGGACGGGCGGAACGGCGCTCGAACCACAGCTCCAGCGTCCGTACGCCGCCCACCGTGAAGTCCCATGCCCCGGCAGGTACGGGCGAGATACGGCCCGAGCCGAGCCGGAGCACCTCCTCTCCCGGGTCGTAGTCGATGGCCTCGGGCCGGGCGGGAACGGCGGCCCGGACATAGGGACGTCGGCCACCGGGCAGCCTGGGCCGCTCGCCGCCGTGTGCCCCGCGCAGCTGGATCCGGACCATCCGCCGCCCCAGCTCGACCCCGGAGGCCCAGACGGCGGGATCGGCGGTCAGCGGCACCGCGCAGCCGGCCGGGGTCCCCACGGAGACCGCCACGGCCCAGGCGAGCAGTTCCCCGGCGGTGACCTCGTGGCCGTACCGCGCGGCCAGCAGGGCGGTCAGCCCCGGGGCCAGATTGGGTTCCACGCCGCCGGGCCGACGGTAGAGCGGCCGGATCCTGCCCGGCCGCCCGGCCGGGGAGCGGCCGTCCGGCAGCGCCGCGCCGACCAGCAGCGCGGGCCCGGCGGCCGCCGGTACGAAACCCTGCTCCACGGCGAAGACCTGGTGGCCGTCGGCGACCCGCCACAGCTCGGGGCGGGCCGCGTCGATCAGCCGGTGGTCCGGGATCAGCCACTGCTCGTCGAACGGCCCGTGGAGCACCCGCACCGGCTCGGGGCAGCGCCCCGACTCCCGCGCGAACCGGCCGGTGCCGGTGGCCCGGCCGGGCAGCGCGGCGACCGCGCTGTTCGGCGTACGCGCCCGGGTCGGCCCGAACAGCGCCTCGCGCTCGGCGCCCTCGGCCCGTACGAGCCGGTCCCAGCGTGCGGTGAGGGAGGGCCGGTCGGGGGCGAGGATCCACTCCCTGCCGAGCCGCAGCGGGGGCGTCGACCACGGCATGAGATCGCTCAGCAGCGGGCTCTCGTCCGTCGCCCCGGACCGCGTCGCCGTCATACGGACCGCCCCTCCCGTCGGTCTGTGCGCCCTGGGCCCTGTCGGACAGGGCCCTCGGCCGCATGCTATCGGCCACCGCGCGAGGGCCGCCGAGGAAGGCTTCGGGGCACTGCCGCGCCATTGCCCGAGACGGCGGATGCCCCACCATCCGGCCTTGAGGGAACTTCTGGTGCGGTGCCGGCCTGCCGGGGTGCGCCCGAGCTGAACCTGGCGAGGGAAGCCCGACCGGTCAGCCGGCGACTCCGAAGGGGGTGATCTCGATCTTTCCCTCACACGGGTAGAGGTTCGGGAGGGGGGCCAGGGTCAGTGCCCGGGAGTCGCCCGGCACCCGGATGTCCGCACCGTAGGGAGACCATTCGAAGGGAGTGCCGACGCAGCTGTGCATGCCGCCCCCTTCCCAGACCAGCGTGAACGATGTCGCGTCGCCCGGGGCGAGGAGGACGTCCGGAAGGGCGTCCACGGAGGACCGGGTGATCGAGAAGGAGCGGGGCCTCGACGTGCTCTGCGGCTTGCCACAGGCGGGCGAGGGATCGCCTGCGGCGCAGCCCTGGATGGTGGCGTCACCGAAGAACGTGATGCCGGGCCAGCCTCTGAGCCGGCATGTGGTGGCGGACGTGTTGCGCAGCAGGATCGGGGTGGCGAACCAGCCCGGCTGACTCGACGGCGGGCCGCTGCGTCCCGCCGATGTCGTCAGATCGTCGGCCGCGCATGCGGGGGCGGGGGCGGGGGCCTGGGCGGGCGCCGTCGTGCGGGCCGGCGGGTTCGTGGGCGCCGTCTCTCGGCGGGGTGCCGTTTTCACGCCCGGCGTCGCTTGCCCGCTCGGGACGGCTGGACTGGCCGACCGCGAGGCGCGCTTGCCTTCCGCGGAAATCGATGGCCCGGCGGTGTCGGGGCGAGCACTCGCGTAGGTGGGCGGGACCTCCGGGATTGTCGGGCGCACGGCGCCACCACAGGCTGCGGTTGCGGTCACCAGGAGCACGGTGGCCAGTAAACGTCCCCCACCACGCGTCATCATGACGGGAAAGATATTCGCCTTCGTCACCGCCGCCGGAGTGTGATTTCGGGTCTGCATGAGCTGTTTGCCCGTCGTTCACCATGACCACTCGACCGGCCCGTACCACTCGACCGGCTCGCCCTCGGCGTGAGGTCTTCGCCATGATCAAGCCCGGCCGGTGTCAACAACGCTCGTGATCAACACGCCCTAGGCCATGAGGTCCGGCTCCACCGTGACCGAGAAGGAGAACCGGTCCCCCCGGTAGTGGATCCGCGCCACGTCCGCGACCCGGCCGCTCTCGTCGTACGTCACCCCCGTGTAGTGCAGGATCGGGCTCAGCAGCGGCACCCGCAGCAGCTCGGCCGTGACCGGGTCCGCGAGCCGGGCCTCCACCGTGTCGGTGATCCGGCTGATCCGGACCCCGACCAGGTCGCGCAGTACCTTCGTCATCGGCCAGCGCTCCAGATCCGTCACGTCGATGCCGGCCGCGACATCCGGACGGACCGCGTTCTCCGCCCAGTTGACGGGCTCGCCGCTCTCGCCGTCGCAGCGCAGCCGGCGGTAGGTGATCACCTCGTCCGCCCCCGGGAAGTACTCCGCGAGCGCGCCGGGCACCGGGGCCGGGCCATGGCCGAGGAGCGTGGTCAGCTCACCGGACTGCTGGGCCACGATCGCGTCGATCGAGCCGAGCAGCCGGCGCGGCGCACCGCGCCGGGCGCCCGGCTCGATGAACGTGCCGCGCCGCCGGTGCCGGCTGATCAGGCCTTCCTCCTCCAGCTCCTTGAGCGCCTGACGCATCGTCAGCACGCTGACGCCGTAGTGCGTGGCGAGCTGCTCCTCGGTCGGCAGCCGCAGCGGATCGTGCGGCCGGCGGCCCAGTATCGAGGCGCGCAGCGACTGGGAGACCTGATACCAGAGCGGAAGCTTGCGGTTCAGGATCAGTGAGTCAGGGGCGAAGGAGGTCACCGGCGACTCCCCGACTGTGGCGACTCCAAAACGGTGGCACCTCCACGACTGTGTGTCCGAAACTCCGGTTCATGGCCTGAAGTGGCGCTCCAGACCTTGCCATACGTTGTCGTAACCGCGCTGGAGATGGGTGGCACCGGCCGCCTGCGCGGTCGCCGTCACCGGCCAGCGGGTCTCGAACATGAAGGCCAGGCCGTCGTCGATCTTCTGCGGCTTCAGCTCGGCGGCGCTCGCCCGGTCGAAGGTCTGCCGGTCGGGGCCGTGCGCCGACATCATGTTGTGCAGTGAGCCGCCACCGGGGACGAAGCCCCCCTTGCCGGCCGTCTTCGCGTCGTACGCGCCCTCGATCAGGCCCATGTACTCGCTCATCACATTGCGGTGGAAGTACGGCGGCCGGAAGGTGTCCTCGCCGACCAGCCAGCGGGGGGCGAAGACGACGAAGTCGACTCCGGCGAGGCCCGGGGTCCCGGACGGCGATGTCAGCACCGTGAAGATCGACGGGTCGGGGTGGTCGTAGCTGATGGTCCCGATGACATTGAAGCGGCGCAGATCGTAGACGTACGGCACATGATTGCCGTGCCAGGCCACCACATCGAGCGGGGAGTGGTCGTAGGTCGCGGCCCAGAGATTGCCGCAGAACTTGTTGACCACCTGGGTCGGCCGCTCGACGTCCTCGTACGCGGCGACCGGCGCGCGGAAGTCGCGCGCGTTGGCGAGGCCGTTGGCGCCGATCGGCCCGAGGTCGGGCAGGACGAAGGGCCGGCCGTGGTTCTCGCAGACATAGCCGCGCGCCGTCTCGTCCAGCAGCTCCACCCGGAAGCGCAGACCACGGGGGATCAGCGCCACCTCGCCCGGACGGGCGGCGAGCAGGCCCAGTTCCGTACGGATCAGCAGGCCGCCGTGTTCGGGGACGATCAGCAGTTCGCCGTCCGCGTCGCTGAACACCCGGTCCGTCATGGGGGAGTTGGCGTAGTAGAGATGAATCGCCATTCCGGTGCGCCGGGTCGCGTCGCCGTTGCCGCCCAGCGTCCACAGGCCGGCCAGGAAGTCGGTGCCGGGGGCGGGCTCGGGCAGCGGGTCCCAGCGCAGCCGGTTGGGGTCGGGGACGGTTTCGGTGAACGGGGCCCCGCGCAGCGAGCCGTTGTCGATACGGGCGAACGGCGGATGCGCGGCCGACGGCCGGATCCGGTACAGCCAGGTCCGCCGGTTGTGCGCGCGGGGCTCGGTGAACGCGCTGCCGCTCAGCTGCTCCGCGTAGAGACCGAGCGGTGCGCGCTGGGGTGTGTTGCGGCCGACCGGCAGCGCCCCCGGCACGGCCTCGGAGGTGTGCTCGTTGCCGAAGCCGGAGGAGTGGTCCAGCGCCCCGGCCGTCTTCCGCGCCTGCTCGATGTCGTTCGTCATCCGCGTCCGCTCCTCGATCAAGGAATCCCGGAAGGCTAATCCTATGGACAACCGTAGGATTAGTGGTGCGCTTCGTCAACGGGGCCGAGCGGCATCATGGATCTCGTGTCACGCGACCGTACGCATACCAAGCCCGATGGCGAGCCCCACGTGGGCGCCGAACCCGAAGCCGAGCCCGGCTCCGTCCCCGACGCGGATCTCGGGGCGGACACGGAGGCGGACGAAGAATCCGAGGTCGGAGGGCTCCGCAAAGTGCCTGTGCAGCAGCGCAGCACGGAGCGGCTGGCCCGGATCCTCGACGCCTGCGGGGCGCTTCTCGACGAGGCCGGGTACGAGCAGCTGTCCACCCGGGCCGTCGCCGCCCGCGCGGGCGTTCCCATCGGCTCGGTCTACCGCTTCTTCGTCAACAAACGGGCCATGGCGGACGCACTCGGAAGGCGCAATCTCGACAGCTATACCGAGGGCATCGCGGACCGGCTCGCGATGCTCGACCCGAATGACTGGCGGGGCGCCATCGACGCCGTACTCGACGAGTACCTCTCCATGAAGCGCACCGTGCCCGGCTTCTCGCTCGTGGACTTCGGTTCCCAGCTCCCGCTGGGCACCCGGCCGGGGCCCCTCGACCGCATCCCCGTCGACCCGGCGACCGACCCCAACCACCGGGTCGCCAGACGCCTCGCCGGACTGCTTTCCAGCCATCTCGGCCGGGCCCCCGACCCGGCGCTGCAGCGCACGGTCCTGGTCGCAGTCGAGGCCGCCGACGCGCTGCTCCAGCTGGCGTTCCGGACGGATCCGGCCGGTGATCCCTGGATCGTGGGGGAGACCAGGAAGCTGCTGCGCGCGTATCTCGCGAGGACCTTCGACTGACGAGGACATCCGACTGACACGGGTGTCCGGCCGGGCCTTCCCGGGCCCTCTTTCTCTTTGCCCCTTTCCTCTGTTGTTGCCCGTACCCCCTGTTGCTGTCCGTACCGGTCGGTATGCTCGGGGTGCTCGCGCGTCACCGCTGCCGCCGCCCGGAGGGCCCATGCATCCCGAAGACGCACCACGCACCCCGGAGGCGGGGCGGACCCGTACCGCCCCGCGCATCTGCCCCCTCTGCGAAGCCACCTGCGGACTGACCCTCACCATCGAGGGGACCAGGGTCACCGGTGCCAGGGGCGACCGCGACGATGTCTTCAGCCGGGGTTTCATCTGCCCCAAGGGAGCGTCCTTCGGCGAGCTGGACGCCGACCCCGACCGGCTGCGCGTCCCGCTCGTGCGCGAGGGCGGGGCACCGCGCGAGGCGAGCTGGCAGGAGGCGTTCGCGCTGACAGCCGCCCGGATACGGCCGCTCGTCGAGGAGTACGGGCCGCAGTCCGTCGGCGTCGTCCTCGGCAACCCCAATGTCCACACGATGGCCGGGGCCCTCTACCCGCAGCTTCTCCTGGGCGCGCTCGGCACCCGCAATCTCTTCACGGCCAGCACGCTCGACCAGATGCCCAAGCACGTCTCCAGCGGGCTGCTCTTCGGGGACGCGTTCGCCATCCCCGTACCCGATCTGGACCGTACGGACCATCTGCTGCTCCTGGGCGCCAACCCACTGGATTCCAACGGCAGTCTCTGCACCGCGCCCGACTTCCCCGGCAAGCTGAGGGCGCTGCGCCGGCGCGGCGGCACGCTCACCGTCGTCGACCCGCGCCGTACCCGCACGGCGCGGCTCGCCGACCGGCACATCCCCATCAGGCCCGGTACGGACGCCCTGCTGCTCGCCGCCCTCGCCCATGTCCTCTTCGAGGAGCGGCTCACCGACCTCGGGGCGCTCGCGGGCCAGGTCGAAGGCATGGACGAACTGCGCGACGCGATACGGGACTTCACCCCCGAGGCGGTCGCCCCGGCCTGTGACATGGCCGCCGGGGAGATCCGTACGGTCGCCCGCGAGCTGGCCGCCGCGCCCACCGCCGCCGTCTACGGCCGCGTCGGCAGCTGCACCGTTGAACACGGCACGCTCGCCAGCTGGCTCGTCGACGTGCTGAACATCCTCACCGGCAATCTGGACCGGCCCGGCGGCGCGCTCTTCCCGCTCTCCGCCACCGACAGGCCGCCCAGGATTCCCGCCCCCGGCAAGGGATTCAGGCTCGGCCGCTGGACGAGCAGGGTGGGCGGGCATCCGGAGGCCAAGGGCGAACTGCCCCTCGCCGCGCTCGCCGAGGAGATCGAGACGCCGGGGGAGGGCCGGATCCGCGCGGTGATCGCCCTCGCCGCCAACCCCGTGCTGTCCGCGCCCGACGGCGACCGGCTCGACCGGGCGCTGGCCGGCCTCGACTTCATGGTCAGCGTCGATCCGTACCTCAACGAGACCTCACGCCACGCGGATGTCGTCCTGCCGCCACCGCCGCCCGCGCAGAGCGCCCACTTCGACTTCGCCTTCAACGGTTTCGCCGTGCGGAACCAGGTCCGCTACACCCGTGCCGCCGTCCCGCTGGAGGAGGGCCGGCTCGACGAGAGCGAGATCCTGGCCCGGCTGGTCCTCGCGGTCGGCGGCATGGCCGGCGTATCCCCCTCGGCCGTGGACCAGATGGCCATCGACCGTACGCTCGCCAGGGCCGTGACCGACCCGCACTCGCCCGTGCACGGCCGCGACCCCGAAGAGCTGTCCGCGCTGCTCACCGGCGCGAGCGGACCCGAGCGGCAGCTCGATCTGAAGCTCCGGCTCGGCCCGTACGGCGACGGCTTCGCCGCCGGGGCGGGCGGTGTCCTGGAAGCCGCCGGTGTCCCGGAAGCCGTTGGCGTCCCGGAGGGCTCCGGCGTCCCGGAGGGCTCCGGCGTCCCGGGGCTCCGGCTCGAACGGCTGCTTGAGCACCCCCACGGCATCGACCTGGGCCCCCTGCGCCCCCGCCTCCCCGAGCCGCTGAAGACCCGCAGCGGGCGGATCGAGCTGCTGCCCGCCCCCCTCGCCGCCGATCTGCCCCGGCTGCGTGCCGCCCTCGCCGAGCGGCCCGCCGCACTGGTGCTCGTCGGCCGCCGCCATCTGCGCTCCAACAACAGCTGGATGCACAACCTCCCGGCGCTGAACGGCGGTTCGAACCGCTGCACCCTCCAGATCCATCCGGACGACGCGGCCCGGCTCGGTCTCAAGGACGGCGAGGCGGTCCGTATCACCGCCGACGGGGGAGCGCTGGAGGCGCCGGTGGAGATCACCGACACGGTACGGACAGGGGTGGTGAGCCTGCCGCACGGCTGGGGCCATGACCGTCCGGGCACCCGTACCTCGGTGGCGAGCGCCCGGCCGGGAGTCAATGTCAACCAGCTGCTCGACGGCTCCCGGCTCGACCCGCTCTCGGGCACGGCGGTGCTCAACGGATTCCCCGTCGAGCTGTCGCCGGCCGCCCCGACTCTTTAGCTCCCTCTTACCATCCCGGCCGTGACCTGGGCTTTTGCTCGTATTGCTCGCGTGTCAACATCTTGTTAACGGCTGGTGGCCAGACCTAACGTCATCCGAACCGCCGCCCCCGGCGGTAGTTCAAGGGTGAACGTGAGGGGCCTCTTAATGCTGACCATCCTCGGCTTCGTCATGATCGCCACCTTCCTGGTGCTGATCATGACGAAGAAGATGTCGCCGATCGCGGCGCTGGCACTCATCCCAGCACTCTTCTGCGTCCTTGTGGGGCAGGGCGGCCAGCTGGGTGACTACGTCATCAAGGGCGTCGGCGAACTCGCGCCCACCGCCGTCATGCTGATGTTCGCCATCGTCTACTTCGGCGTGATGATCGACGTAGGGCTCTTCGATCCGATCGTCCGGGGCATCCTGCGCTTCTGCAAGGCGGACCCGATGCGGGTCGTCGTCGGTACGGCCGTGCTCGCCGCGGTCGTCTCGCTGGACGGCGACGGCTCCACCACCTTCATGATCACCGTCTCCGCGATGTACCCGCTCTACAAGCGCCTCGGGATGAGCCGGGTCGTGATGACCGGCGTCGCCGCCACCGCGAACGGCGTGATGAACACCCTGCCCTGGGGCGGCCCGACTTCCCGTGCGGCGACCGCGCTCAAGGTCGACGCCGGCGAGGTGTTCGTCCCGATGATCCCGGCGCTCGGGGTCGGACTGCTCGCCGTGTTCTTCCTCGCCTATGTGCTGGGCCTCCGGGAGCGCAAGCGGCTGGGTGTCCTCACCCTTGACGAGGCGCTGGAGAGCGAGACCACGAGCGAGACCGTACTGGTCAAGGCCGGCAGTGGTACGAGCGCGACGGCCGACGGCACGGGCACGGGCACCGGCACCGGCAAGGGCGGTAGTGCCGCGGGCAGGACCACCGGCGGCACCGGCACCGGCGGCAGCGACGCCGCCGACGACGACGGGTCGTCCGACGGCGACGGCTTCCAGGGGCTCGACCCCCACCGCGCGACCCTGCGCCCCCGGCTCTACTGGTTCAACGCCGCGCTGACGGCCGCCCTGCTCACCGCGATGATCATGGCGCTGATGCCGATTCCGGTTCTCTTCCTCCTCGGCGCGGCCCTCGCCCTCACCGTCAACTACCCCAAGATGGCCGAGCAGAAGGCCCGGATCGCGGCCCACGCCGACAACGTCCTGAACGTCTCCGGTATGGTCTTCGCCGCCGCCGTCTTCACCGGTGTCCTGACCGGCACCGGCATGGTCCAGCACATGGCCGACTGGCTCGTCGGCGCCATTCCGGACGGCATGGGCCCGCACATGGCCCTCGTCACCGGCGTGCTGAGCCTGCCGCTCACGTACTTCATGTCCAACGACGGTTTCTACTTCGGAGTCCTGCCCGTGCTCGCAGAGGCCGGCGCCGCCCATGGCGTCTCCCCGCTGGAGATAGCCCGCGCCTCCCTCGTCGGCCAGCCGCTGCACATGTCGAGCCCGCTCGTGCCCGCCGTCTACGTCCTCGTCGGCATGGCCAAGGTCGAGTTTGGCGACCACACCAAGTTCACGGTCAAGTGGGCCGCGCTCACCTCGCTGGTGGTGCTCGGCGCCGGACTCCTCTTCGGCATCATCTGATGGTCTCCGCGCAGACTCTGGCCGGGGCGCCCGGTGGGCGAGGCTGGCTCCTCCGTCTGGTCATCGCCTTCAGCTTCACGCAGGGCGCGGTGTCGATGGCGAGGCCGGCGGTCTCCTACCGGGCGCTGTCCGTGGGCGCGGACGAGCGCGCGATCGGTGTGATCACGGCGGCCTACGCGCTGCTGCCGCTCTTCGCGGCCGTACCGCTCGGCCGCAGGACCGACCACGGCCGGTGCGTCCCGCTGCTGGTGGGCGGTGTGGTCCTCATCGCCGCCGGCTGCGCGCTCAGCGGTACGTCGGGCTCCCTGCCCGAACTGGCCGCCTGGAGCGGGGTGATGGGCCTCGGCCATCTCTGCTTCGTCATCGGCGCCCAGTCGATCGTCGCCCGCCGCAGCGCCCCGGACGAACAGGACCGCAACTTCGGCCACTTCACCATCGGCGCCTCCCTCGGGCAGCTGACAGGACCGGTCGCCGCCGGGCTGCTGGTCTCCGGCCAGGGCGCCGAGATGGCCCGTACGAGCGCCCTCGCGCTGCTCGTCTCGGGCGCCGCCGCGGCGGTCTCCTTCACCTCGCTGTGGCGGCTGGAGGCGCGTACGGCGCGCGGCGCCACCACCGCCCGCCGCGCCGCCAAGGTCCCCGTCCGCCGCATCCTGCGCACCAGGGGCGTACCGGCGGGCATCTTCATCAGCCTGGCCGTGCTCTCCGCGACCGACATCCTCACCGCCTACCTTCCGGTCATCGGCGAGGAGCGGGGGATCACGCCCACCGTGATCGGACTGCTGCTCAGCCTGCGCGCCGCGGCCACCATCGCCTGCCGGCTCGTGATGACCCCGATGATCCGGTGGCTCGGCCGTACGGTCCTGCTCACCGTCACCTGTCTGCTCGGCGGCCTGCTGTGCGCGGGCATCGCCCTGCCCGTGCCGGTGTGGGGGCTGGCCGTGATGCTCGCGGCGCTCGGGTTCTGTCTGGGCGTCGGCCAGCCGCTGTCGATGACGACCGTCGTACGGGCCGCCCCCGACGGAGCCCGCTCCACCGCCCTCGCGCTCCGGCTCACCGGCAACCGGCTCGGACAGGTCGCCGCCCCGGCCTCCGCCGGTCTGGTCGCGGGGGTCGCGGGTACGGCCGCGCCGTTCCTGATGCTCGGCGTGCTGCTGGTGGGCGCGGCCGGACTCGGCCTGCGCAGGTCGGGCGGGACGCCCGCGGACCCACCGGCCGCGCAGCCCACGGACCCGCCGTCCGCCGTGAAGCCCGCGGACTCACCCTCCGCCGGGGCGCCCGCCGACCCGCCGCCCGCCGTGACCCCGACGGACCCGCCGCCGCCCGCCGTGACGCCCCCCGACGCACCGCGTGGCACCGCCACCGAGCCCGGCCGCCGCCCGGCCCCGGCCCGCGACACCCCCTGAGGCAGGGCCCGGTCCGGGAGCGAGCCCCCGAGCGCCTCAAGGTCACTCAACCTTCTCGCAGGTCATTCCCTGACAGCGCGTAGTCGGCTAACTTCAGGCGTCGCACCCGCTCCACCTTTCTTCCTCCCGGGCGGAACCATTCAT
Organism: Streptomyces sp. NPDC039430; assembly: GCF_055639435.1. Lineage (NCBI taxonomy): Bacteria > Bacillati > Actinomycetota > Actinomycetes > Kitasatosporales > Streptomycetaceae > Streptomyces > Streptomyces sp. NPDC039430. The sequence goes on from NZ_JBVKAK010000007.1 coordinate 105,758, forward strand.
GACTCGCGCCATCTCACTGCACAGCGTCAGCAAGGTGTACGGACGCTCCACGCGCGCCGTCGACCGCTTCTCGATCGATATCGCACCAGGCGAGTTCGTGGTGCTGCTCGGCCCCTCGGGATGCGGTAAATCGACCGTGCTGCGCATGATCGCCGGGCTTGAGCACATCACCGACGGCGAACTCCTCCTGGACGGTGAGCTGTCCAACGACGCCCCGCCGCGCGAACGTGACATGGCGATGGTGTTCCAGAACTTCGCGCTCTACCCGAACATGACCAACCGCGACAACATCGGCTTCCCCCTCATGCTGGAGAATCCGCGCGAGGACCGCACCCAACGCGTGGACGCCACCGCCCGGATGCTCGGCATCGAGAGCGTGCTCGACCGCTATCCGAGCCAGCTCTCCGGCGGCGAACGCCAGCGGGTCGCGATGGGCCGGGCCATCTCCCGGCGGCCCTCCACCTTTCTGATGGACGAGCCGCTCTCCAATCTCGACTCGAAGCTGCGCAGCCATCTGCGCGCCGAGATAGCCCAGCTCACCGCCGAACTGGGCGTCACCACCGTCTATGTGACACACGATCAGGGCGAGGCGATGTCGCTCGGCGACCGGGTCGCGGTGATGCGCGGCGGAGTGCTCCAGCAGGTGAGCGCGCCGCGCGAGGTGTACGCGCTGCCGGAGAACGTGTTCGTGGCCGCGTTCATCGGCACCCCCCGGATCAATCTGCTCCAGGCCGTGGTGTTCGCACCACTGGACGGACGGATGTCCATCGACCTCGGCAAGCAGCGCCTCCCGCTGCCCGAACCCCTCAGCTCCGACCACCAGTTGCTCCGTATCCAGCAGGGCAGGCAGATCATCGTCGGGCTGCGCTCCGAGGCGGCCCGGATCGCTCCGCCGAGCCAGGCACGCTCCGGTGAGGTGGCGCTCAGCGGCATCGTCGAGCACATGGAGTACCAGGGTCATGAGGCGCTGGTGCATCTCGACATCGGCTCCCGGCCCGCGGTGGTCGCCGATCTCGAATCCCCCCGGCCCAGGTCGCCCGTCCGGCGTCGCGGCAGGAGCGGCCCCGGAATGCTGGAGCGGCTCAGGGAGCGCACCATCGGCCGGATCAGCGGTCCCGTCGTGGCGCTCGACGACCCGGAACCGCCGCGCCCGGCCACGTACAGTCCGGAGCGTGCCGCCATCTCCGCCAGCGATCTGGTCGTCCGTACCGGCCCCGACATGCGGCTGCGGACGGGCGCGCAGGTGCCGCTCCTCGTCGACCTCGCGCACCTCTACGTCTTCGACGACTACGGCCGCCGGATCTGCCCGGCGCCGCGGGACATGCCGGGCCTGGTGGACATGTGACGCCCGGACGCCCGCGGTGCCCGATGCCGTCACCCTCACATCGCCTCTGAACCGGGAGAGAACCCTCGTGGTCCGCGCCGCCATCCTGTCCGCCGTCGGAGCCCCGCTGGAGATCGCGGGGATCGAGCTGCCCGAACCCGGTCCCGGCAGGGTACGGGTCCGTCTCGCCGCCGCCGGTGTCTGTCACTCCGATCTCTCCCTGTCCAACGGCACGATGCGCATCCCGCTCCCCGCGGTCCTCGGCCACGAGGGCGCCGGTACGGTCGTCTCCGTCGGCGAGGGCGTCACGCGTGTCGCGCCGGGCGACGGTGTCGTCCTCAACTGGGCCCCGTCCTGCGGGACATGCCCGGCCTGCGCCCTCGGCGAGGTCTGGCTCTGCGACAGCGCGCTCGCGGGCGCGGCGGGCGTCCACGCCCGTACCGCCGACGGCACGGACCTCCACCCCGGCCTGAACGTCGGGGCGTTCGCCGAGGAGACCGTCGTGGCCGCCAACTGTGTCCTGCCGCTCCCGGCCGGGGTACCGCTCACCGACGCCGCCCTCCTGGGCTGCGCCGTCCTCACCGGCTACGGCGCGGTCCACCACGCGGCGCGCGTCCGCGCGGGCGAGTCCGTGGTGGTCTTCGGCGTCGGCGGGGTCGGTCTCGCCGTCCTCCAGTCCGCCCGGATCGCCGGGGCGGGGCCGGTCGTCGCCGTCGACGTCTCCCCGGAGAAGGAGGCGCTGGCGCGCGCGGCCGGAGCCACCGAGTACGTCGTCGCCTCCGACACCACCGCCAAGGACATCCGCCGGCTCACCGGCGGCCGGGGAGCGGACGTGGCCGTCGAGTGCGTCGGCCGCGCCACGACCATCCGTACCGCCTGGGACTCCACCCGGCGCGGCGGCCGTACGACGGTCGTCGGCATCGGCGGCAAGGACCAGCGGGTCACGTTCAACGCGCTGGAACTGTTCCACTGGGGCCGTACGCTCTCCGGCTGCGTCTACGGCAACAGCGACCCGTCGAAGGACCTGCCGGTGCTCGCGGAGCACATCCGCGCGGGCCGGTTCGATCTGAGCGCGCTCGTCACCGAACGGATCGGGCTGGACGGCATCCCGGCGGCGTTCGAGAACATGCTCGCGGGCCGGGGAGGCCGGGCCCTGGTCGTCTTCTAGCGCCGGGAGGGAACCTCTCAGCGCAGGGACGGGTCCTGGGGTTCGTGGCGGGGGGTGCCCTGGCGTTCATCGCGAGGGGCCGTCGGCGCGGGGGCCGGTTCGCCGGCGTCGCCGTCGTGCCGCGCGACCACGGCGCCCCGGCGCGGACGCGAGCGTGACACCGCCACCCCGGCCAGGCACAGCGCACCGCCCGCCAGGGTGAACAGGCCCGGGATCTCGTCCAGGAACAGCCAGGACATCAGGACGACCAGCGCCGGGACGGCGTACGTCGTCGCGCCCATCCGGCCCGCCGTCGTACGGGCCAGCGCGTAGGCCCAGGTCGTGAACGCCAGCGCCGTCGGGAACACGCCCAGATAGACCATGTTGAGCGTGGCCGACAGCGGGGCGCTCGCGGCCTCGTGGAGCAGTTGCCCGGCGAACGGCAGACAGGCGACCGCGCCGACCAGACAGCCGAAGGTGGTCACCTGGAGCGCGCTCGCCTTCGCCAGCGCCGGCTTCTGCGCCACCACGCCGCCCGCGTAGGCCACCGCCGCCAGCAGACACAGCAGCACCCCGAGCACCGAGGCATGGCCCTCGCCGGACATCGACAGCCCCACGGCGACCGCGCCCGCGAACGACACCGCCATGCCCGCCACCAGCCGGGGCGGCAGCGTCTCGCCCAGCAGCCGGGCCCCGAGCAGGGCGATGAGGATCGGGCCTATGTTCACGACCATCGCGGCCGTGCCCGCGTCGACCTCCTGCTCGCCCCAGTTGAGCACCACCATGTACACGCCGAACCAGAGCAGACCCGACACCGCGATCCCGGGCCAGGCGGCCCGCGGCGGGGGCCCCTCCCGCCGTACGAGCCAGACCGCGCCGAGGACGACCGCGCCGGCGAGCAGCCGGCCGAGAGCCAGCGCCCCCGGCGAGTAGGCGGCGCCGGCGCTGCGGATCGATACGAAGGCCGAGGCCCAGAGCACGACCGTCACACCCGCCGCGGCCACGGGCAGCCAGGTCGCGCGGGAGGGACGGGCGGAGGTCGTCGAGTGCGTCATACGGTGAAGGTACGCGGACAACGCTGCGGCCCTCACCGCAATATCCCGGGCTCGATCCCCAGCCTCTCGTACAGCTCCCGCTCCCCGCACTCGGTCACCTTCACCGCGCGCTCCGAGCCGATCCGTACGCACCATCCGGTGTCCAGCGCGTGGCGGCACAGCGCCGCGCCCGCGACCCCGGCCAGATGCGGCTTGCGCTCCGTCCAGTCGAGACACGACCGTACGAGCGGCCGGCGGCCGGTGCGCTCCAGCCCGATGCCCTGCTCCCCGAACCAGGCCACGCCCCGGTCGGTGAGGGCGAAACCGGTGTCCTGGCGGAGCAGGCCGCGTACGGTCAGGGCGTCCGTGATCGCCAGTCCGAGGCGCCCGGCGAGATGGTCGTAGCAGGTGCGTCCCCGGGCCATGGCGTTGGTGGCCCCGGCCGCGCGCAGTGTGCGGGGCGGCTCCTCCGGGGGTGTGGTGTGCGCGGCCAGATCCTCCACCAGATGGGCGGCGCGCGGGTCGGCGAACCGTACATAGCGGTGCCGGCCCTGCCGCTCCTGTGCGAGCAGTCCGCCCGCGATCAGCTTTCCCAGATGCTCGCTGGCGGTCGACGGAGCGACCCCGGCGTACCGCGCCAGCTCGCCCGCCGTCCACGCCCGGCCGTCCAGCAGGGCGAGACAGAACACGGCGCGGGTGTCGTCGGCGAGCAGCGCGGCCAGGGCGGCGAGCCGGGGCCCGGACCGCCCGGAGGGGCCGGTGCGGGCGGGGTGTCCGGCGTGGCCGGGGTGCTCGGTGCGTGCCATCTCTCCAGGATGCGGCAGGGACGCTTCGGCAGGGGCCGAAGTGTGGTGTGCCCGGCTACGGCGACGCGTACCGCTCGTACTGGAGCGAGAGACCGTCGAGCAGCGCCCGCAGCCCGGTCTCGAAGGCGCCCTCGTCGACCTGCCGCCGCCGTTCGGCGAGCAGATGGGCCTGGCCGAGGTGCGGATAGTCGGCCGGGTCGTACGCCGTGGCGTCGTCGACGAAGCCGCGCGCGAACGAGCCGAGCGCCGAGCCGGTGATGAAGTACCGCATCAGCGCGCCGATATGGGTGGCCTGCGCGGGCGGCCAGCCGGCTCGGACCATCGCGCCGAAGACGGCGTCGGCGACCCGGAGCCCGGCCGGCCGGCGGCCGGGGCCGACGGCGAGCAACGGGACGAGATGCGGGTGGTCGGCGAGGGCCGCGCGGTAGGAGACGGCCCAGTCGTGCAGCGCGGTGCGCCAGTCGCGGTCGTCGCCCTCCCCGAACATCGACAGATCGACCCGTGCGCTGACCGCGTCGGCGACGGCTTCGAGGATCTCGTCCTTGGTCCGGAAGTGGTTGTAGAGGGAGGGCCCGCTCACCCCCAGCTCGGCGGCGAGCCGCCGGGTGGAGACCGCTTCGAGACCCTCGGCGTCCACGAGCGCGCCCGCCGTCGCCACGATGCGTTCTCTGCTGAGCAGGGGCTTGCGCGGTCTGGCCATGGCGCACATAGTAGGGCCTGCCGATCAGAAACTAGCAGTGCTAATCAACTGGGGGGTGCGCAGGTGGATCTGGAGCTGAGCGAGGAGCACGAGGCGGTGCGCCGGCTCGCCGCGGACTTCGTCGGCCGCGACATCACCCCGTACGCCGCCGACTGGGACCGGCGCGAGAGCGTCGACCGGGGGATCGTCGCGAAGCTCGGCGCGCTGGGCTTCCTCGGCCTGACCGTGCCCGAGGAGTACGGCGGCTCGGGCGGCGATCACTTCACGTACTGCCTGGTCACGGAGGAGCTGGGCCGGGGCGACTCGTCGGTGCGCGGCATCGTCTCCGTATCGCTCGGTCTCGTCGCCAAGTCCATCGCGGCCTGGGGCGACGAGGAGCAGAAGCGCGCGTGGCTGCCGGGGCTCACCTCGGGCCGCACGCTCGGCTGTTTCGGGCTGACCGAGTCCGGCACGGGCTCCGACGCGGGCAGTCTCGCGACCCGGGCCGTGCGCGACGGCGGAGACTGGGTCGTCAACGGCTCCAAGATGTTCATCACCAACGGCACCTGGGCCGATGTCGTCCTGCTGTTCGCCCGCACCAACGACACCCCGGGACACCGGGGCGTCTCCGCCTTCCTCGTACCGGCCGACAGCCCCGGGCTCACCCGGCGCGAGCTGCACGGCAAGCTCGGACTGCGCGGCCAGGCCACCGCCGAACTGACCCTGGAGGATGTGCGGGTACCGGCCACCGCGCTCCTCGGCCCCGAGGGCAAGGGCTTCTCGCTCGCCATGTCCGCGCTCGCCAAGGGCCGGATGTCCGTCGCCGCCGGCTGCGTCGGGATCGCGCGGGCCGCGCTTGAGGCGGCGGTCGGGTACGCGGGGGAGCGCGAGCAGTTCGGCAGGTCCATCGCCCACTACCAGCTGGTCCAGGAGCTGATCAGCGACATCGCGGTCGATGTGGACGCGGCCCGGCTGCTGACCTGGCGGGTCGCCGATCTGATCGACCGGGGCGAGGAGTTCGCCACCGCCGCCTCCAAGGCCAAGCTCTTCGCCTCCGAGGCCGCCGTGCGCGCCGCCAACAACGCCCTCCAGGTCTTCGGCGGATACGGCTACATCGACGAGTACCCGGTCGGCAAACTTCTGCGCGACGCCCGGGTGATGACGCTCTACGAGGGCACCAGCCAGATCCAGAAACTGATCATCGGCCGGGCGCTGACGGGCGTGTCGGCCTTCTGAGTACCGGCTGAGTACGCATACGGATGTGGCGCCCGCCACAGGCCCCGATGCTGGCCCGTATGACTGAGACTCCCGTCAAGCAGCAGAACACCGCGGCCTTCTACGGTCAGGCCGTCCTCTCCTTCGGCCTCGCGCTGGCGGCCGTGACCGTCGGCATCATCAAGCTCGAAGCCAGCGCGTGGGTGCGTGGCTTTCTCGGTATCGCCGTCCTCTACCTGACGACCTCGGCGTTCACGCTGGCCAAGGTGGTCAGGGACCGGCAGGAGGCCGGGCAGATCGTCAGCCGGGTCGACCAGGCGAGACTGGAGAAGATCCTCGCCGAACACGACCCCTTCCAGAAGCTCTGACAGGGCAGGCCAGGGCAGGGCAGGCCGGGCCAGGGCCGAGCCGGGCGTGGTGGCCGGTGGCCGTCGTTCAGTCGTCGAGGGCGGTGCCGGTGATGGCGCGGCCCTTCAAGGGGCTGGAGTAGACGACGGTGGTGGTGACGGAGCCGAGGCCGGCGATACGGCCGGTGGTCTGTTCGAGGTGGCGCATGGAGCGGGCGACGACCTTGAGGATGAAGCAGTCGTCGCCGGTGACGTGATGGGCCTCGATGATCTGGGGGGTCGTGGCGATGAGGTCATGGAAGGGCTTGTAGTTGCTGGTGGGGTAGCGGAGGCGGACGAAGGCCAGGATGTCGAGTCCCAGTCGTTCGGGGTCGGCGACGGCGGAGTAGCCGGTGATGATGCCGGTCTCCTCCAGGCGGCGGACGCGTTCGGTGACGGCGCTGGGGGACATGGACACCGTCCGGGCGAGTTCCGCGTAACTGGCCCTGCCGTCACTCTGCAGGGCATCCAGGATGCGCAGGTCGGTACTGTCCGGCGAATACGTGCTCATGCGGCGAAGCTGCCAGGGAATCACCGGTGAATCAAGTCGATCGCCGGTGATCGTTGGTTCCGGCGTGTGCTGGTCGGTCATAGCGTTGCGGGCATGGAAAACAACGCAACGAGTGCGGCACTGACGGTGCCGCCCGCGCACCCCGACGCCGCCGTCGCCTTCTTCGAAGGACGGCTCTCCTTCCAGGCCGACGTCTCCGACGTGCGTGCCTCCCTGCTGTCCGGGCACGCGGGGTTCGCCCTGATCGACTCCCGTGGCGTCGCGGGCTGGCGGCAGGCGCACATTCCCGGGGCCCTGCACCTGCCCACCGCCGGCATCCCCGCCAGGGCCGCCGCTCTGCTGGACCCCGCCCTCCCGGTGATCACCTACTGCTGGGGGCCGGGATGCGACGGCGCCACCCGCTCGGCCCTCGCCCTGGCCCGGCTCGGCTACCGCGTCAAGGAGATGATCGGCGGCATCGAGTACTGGATCCGCGAAGGGTTCCCCGTGCGGACTCCGGACGGGGTCGAGCAGCGGCCGGCCGACCCGCTGACCGCGCCGCCCGGCGCCATCACCTGCGCGTGCTGACACACCGCACCGGTGGGCGCGTCCAGCCGTCGACGGGATCGGCCGGCGCCTGCTCACCGTGACCGCGCGGAGCCCCGCACGGGACGGCATCCTGACCCGTACCGTCCACGGCGTCATGCCGCCTCACGTCACTGAAGCCGTCGGTTCGGAAACCGCACTAAGCGCTTGCTCACCCTCGGGGTATGGTGTTCGTCCCGCCCGATGGGCCGGGCGGGACGGGTGAGCCGGATGGAACGGGACGAGGTGAGCGATGCGCGCGGCGGAGCGTACGGCGGACGGCGAGAACGCGCCGTGGGGTGAGGTCACCCCGGAGGCGGCCAGGAAACTGCTGGTCGCCGCGGTCGAGGCGTTCGCCGAGCGTGGGTACCACGCCACCACCACCCGCGATATCGCGGGCCGCGCGGGGATGAGTCCGGCGGCGCTCTACATCCACTACAAGACAAAGGAAGAGCTGCTCCACCGGATCAGCCGGATCGGCCATGACAAGGCCCTGGCGCTGCTGACGGCCGCGGCCGACGGTGAGGGCACGGCGGCGCAGCGGCTCGCCGAGGCCGTCCACAACTTCGTACGCTGGCACGCCGAGGGGCACACCACGGCGCGGGTCGTGCAGTACGAGCTGGACGCGCTCGGCCCCGAGCACCGCGCCGAGATCGTCGAACTGCGGCGGCGCAGTTCGGCGGCGGTGCGGCGCATCCTGGTCGACGGAGTACGGGACGGGGAGTTCGACGTCCCCGATGTGCGGGGCACCACCCTCGCGGTGCTGTCGCTCTGCATCGATGTGGCGCGCTGGTTCAACGCGGCGGGGGCCAGGACCCCCGACGAGGTCGGCGCGCTCTACGCCGACCTCGTCCTGCGCATGGTCGCCGCCCCCCAGAAGTAGCGCCCGCCCGGAAGCGGCACGCTCAGAGATCTCAGAAGTAGAAGCGGGACACGGACTCCGCCACACAGGCCGGCTTCTCGCCGCCCTCGCGCTCGACCGTGACAAGCGTGGTGAGCTGCACTCCGCCGCCCGCCTCCGCCACGTCCGTCAGGACCGCCGAGGCGCGCAGCCGCGAGCCGACCGGCACGGGGGAGGGGAAACGGACCTTGTTCGTCCCGTAGTTGATGCCCATCCGCGCGTTCTCGACCCGCAGGATCTGCGGTACGAACACGGGCAGCAGCGACAGCGTCAGATAGCCGTGCGCGATCGTCGTACCGAACGGCCCCGCCGCGGCCCGCTCCGGGTCCACATGGATCCACTGATGGTCACCGGTGGCCTCGGCGAAGAGGTCGATTCGCTTCTGGTCGATCTCCAGCCACTCGCTGTGCCCCAGCCGCTCGCCGATCCCGGCGCGCAGCTCCTCGGCGGAGGTGAAGATCCTCGGCTCGGCCATGTCCCTGTTCCCTGCCTCTCAAGCCCCTGAAGCCCGTCAAGCGCCCCTGTCCAAGCGCTTGCTCAGCATGTTGGGCGGGTGCGCTCCTGTCAACGCGGACACAGGGATCGTCCAGGGCGGACGCACGACAGGACCTAGGCTTGGCGGAGTGCCACAGATTCCCGGGAAGATCCACGAGCTGACCGTCGGTCAGCTGTCGGCGCGCAGCGGCGCCGCCGTGTCCGCCCTGCACTTCTACGAGTCCAAGGGGCTCATCAGCAGCCGCAGGACCAGCGGCAACCAACGCCGCTACGGGCGCGACGCACTGCGCCGCGTGGCGTTCGTCCGCGCCGCCCAGCGCGTGGGCATCCCGCTCGCGACGATCAGGGACGCCCTGGCCGGACTCCCCGAGGGGCGCACCCCCAACCGGGACGACTGGGCCCGGCTCTCCGAGGCGTGGCGCGCGGAGCTGGACGAGCGCATCACACAACTCGGGCGGCTCCGTGACCACTTGACCGACTGCATCGGCTGCGGCTGTCTGTCCCTGGAGACCTGTGTGCTGTCCAACCCTGACGACATCTTCGGTGAGCGCATGACGGGCTCGCGCCTGCTCCCGGAGCGCCGGGTTCCGAAAGACCCCGAGCGCTCCTGACACCCGCGCGGCCGTCACGGCACACGGCAGGTCACACCGTCGTGCGGATCACCGTCGTGCGGATCACCGTCGCGCGGGTCGTCCTCGCGCCGGTCACCGATACCGCGGGGGCGCGCCGTCTCCGGAGTCCGCCCCCGCAGACCTCAGGCCACCGACGCCAGATCCTTGAGCCGCGCCCGCTTCGCCCGTGCCAGCGCGTCGGACGTGAGGACGGGCAGCGGTACGACGATGCCGCAGCCCGTACAGACCGGCCCCGACCAGGGTTCGCCCGCGAGGTCGGGGCGCCAGATGATGTCGTGGTCCGCACAGACCGGGCAGCTCGCCCCCGGGCCCGTCTCCAGTCCGGAGATCAGCCGGCGCAGCACCTCGGCCAGCGACTCGGACGGATGGGCGGCCGGGTCGTCGCACCTCGCGACGCCGTTACCGCCCCAGGTCCGCCGGTGCCAGTCGTCGAAGCTCTTGGGGCGCCGCAGCCCGTCGTGCTTCTCGCGCCTGCGCCGTTCGGCGAACTCCCTCTCGTACGCGAGCCATACGGCCCGCGCCTCCTCCACCTCGTCCAGCGCGGCCATCAGCCGCACCGGATCGGGCGCCCTGTCCTCGGGCTCGATACTGTGCCTCGCGCACAGATGATCCCAGGTCGCCCGGTGCCCATAAGGGGCAAACCGCTCCAAGCACTTGCGCAGTGAGTACCGTCGCAAGGCCAGATCGCATCGCGGGTCGCGCACCTGTCTCGCAAGACTCCGGAATCCGGCCATCGCATGCCACCTCCGTCGCTTCATCGGCGTTGAGGAATGGACGTACGCCTGCCCCATTCGGCTCCATCAAAAAACAGATGGCACCCATGGATTCCGACATTCCGGTTGTTATCGAGCTGAATTCGATATCGATTCACAGGAACCGGCATATGACGGTTCGGAAAAGGTGACTGATGTTCACCTTACCGGGCGGTCATACCGTCGGTAACCTCCGGCGCACCGTCCTCCCCGAGGAGCACCCATGCGACGACGCACCGGAAGACTCGCCAGCGCCACCGCCGCGGCGGTGTTCGCGCTGGGCGCGGCTCTGCTGACCCCGCTGCCACAGGCCGCCGCCGAACCCGCGCGGGCGCCCGCCCCCGCGGCGGACGCCCGCGGCGCGGCGGCCGACCCCGTCACCGATCACTGCCAGGGGCAGTGCGCCGATATCCTGCCGCCCGGCCAGAACGGCAACGCCACCCTCGCCGACATCCTCGGCAACCGTCTGTTCGGCACCTTCCCCGCCCACGCCTCCGACCAACTCGGCCGGTACGACGCGCTGGTGGCCGGTCACGGCGGACTGACCGACGCCAAACTCACCGACTTCTTCAACGACGCCTCCTTCGGGGTCCCCGCGAACCAGGTCGAGTCCGTCACCTCCCCGCGCGACGACGTCACGATCACCCGCGACAAGAAGACCGGCGTCCCGCACATCAAGGGCACCACCCGCTACGGCACCGAGTTCGGCGCCGGCTACGCGGCGGCGCAGGACCGGCTGTGGATGATGGACCTGTTCCGCCATATCGGCCGCGGTGAGCTGACCTCCTTCGCGGGCGGCGCGCTCGCCAACCAGGGCCTTGAGCAGCAGTTCTGGCCCTCGGCCCCGTACACCGAAGCGGAGTACGAGGCCCAGATCGAGCGGATCAGGACCACCGAGGGCGAGCGTGGCGAGCTGGCCATGGCGGACGCGCAGGCGTATGTCGACGGCATCAACGCCTACCGCCAGAAGTCCAAGGACGGCCGCTACTTCCCCGGCGAGTACGTACTGACCGGCAAGATCGACTCGATCACCAACGTCGGCGAGATCCAGCCCTTCAAGCTCACCGACCTGATCTCCATAGCGTCCGTCGTCGGCGGCCAGTTCGGCGGCGGGGGCGGCGGTGAGGTGCAGGCGGCGCTCTCGCTCCTCGCCGCCCAGCAGAAGTACGGCGTCGTCAAGGGCACCGAGGTCTGGGAGTCGTTCCGTCAGCGCGACGACCCCGAGGCCGTGCTCACCGTCCACGACGGCACCGCGTTCCCGTACGCGCGCAAGCCCGCCCAGCCGCGCGGCACGGCCCTGCCCGACGCCGGCTCCGTCCAGGCGGAACAGCTGGTGTACGACAGGACCGGCTCGGCCGTGACGAAGGCCAAGGCCCCGGTCGCCGCCCCGGAGAAACTCAAGCCGCTCCAGGGCCTCTTCGACGACGGCGTCGTCCCGCCCGGCTCGCTCTCCGCCAAGCGCGGCATGTCCAACGCGCTGCTCGTGTCGGGGCAGCACACCGCGAGCGGAAATCCGGTGGCCGTCTTCGGCCCGCAGACCGGCTATTTCGCGCCACAGCTCATGATGCTCCAGGAACTCCAGGGCCCCGGCATCAGCGCCCGCGGCGTCGCCTTCGCCGGAGTCGGCATGTACGTCCAGATGGGCCGCGGCCAGGACTACGCCTGGAGCGCCACCTCGGCGGCCCAGGACATCACCGACACCTACGCCGTCGAGCTGTGCGAACCGAACGGCTCGCCCGCCACCAAGGCGTCCACGCACTATCTCTACCGCTCCGTCTGCACCCCGATGGAGAAGATGGAGCGCAGCAACTCCTGGAAGCCGACGGTCGCCGACTCCACCGCCGCGGGCTCCTACCGGCTCCAGGTCTGGCGTACCAAGTACGGCATGGTCACCCACCGCGCGACCCTCGGCGGCAAGCCCGTCGCGTACACCTCACTGCGGAGCACCTACCGGCACGAGGCCGACTCCATCATCGGCTTCCAGATGCTCAACGACCCCGCGTACACCAAGGACGCGGCCTCCTTCCAGCAGGCCGCGCACCGCATCGGCTATGCCTTCAACTGGTTCTACGCGGACTCGCGCACGGCCGCCTTCTTCAACAGCGGCTCGAACCCGGTGCGCGCGGCGGGCGTCGATCCGGCGCTGCCGGTCAAGGCCGAGCAGGCGTACGAGTGGCAGGGCTTCGACCCGGTGCCGAACACCGCCGCGTACACGCCGTTCGCCCAGCATCCGCGGTCGGTCGGACAGGACTACTACATCTCCTGGAACAACCGGCAGGCGAAGGAGTACGACACGGCGGGCTTCGGTTTCGGCGCCGTGCACCGGGGCGATCTCCTGGACGACCGCGTCAGGAAGCTGGTCGCGGACGGCGGGGTCACCCGCGCCTCCCTCACCCGCGCGATGGCCGAGGCGGCCGTGACCGATCTGCGCGGTGAGCAGGTGCTGCCCGAACTGCTGAAGGTGCTGCGCTCGGCGCCCGTCACCGACCCCCAGCTCAGCACCGCCGTACAGCAGCTGGAGGCCTGGCGCGCGGCGGGCTCCCCGCGCAAGGAGACCGCGCAGGGCTCGCACACGTACGGGAACGCCGACGCCGTACGGATCATGGACGCGTGGTGGCCGAGGCTGGTCGAGGCCGCGTTCAAACCGGCTCTCGGCGACGGCCTCTACCAGGCGCTCACCGCCTCGCTCCCGACCGACGAATCCCCGGCCTCCAGCCATGGCCCGACGGGCGCGCACAGCGGCTCCGCGTTCCAGTACGGCTGGTGGGGATATGTCGACAAGGACCTCCGCCAGGTCCTGGGCGACCCGGTCCAGGCCCCGACACCGGACACGTACTGCGGGGGCGGCTCGCTGAGCGCCTGCCGTGACGCGCTGCTCACCACCCTGAAGGCAGCGGCGGCGGCGCCCGCCAACGCGGTCTACCCGGGCGACGACAACTGCTCGGCCGGCGACCAGTGGTGCACGGACTCGATCATCCACCGGGCGCTGGGCGGCATCAGCCACCCGAAGGTCAACTGGCAGAACAGGCCGACGTACCAGCAGGTGGTGGAGTTCCCGAGCCACCGGTAGAAGCCGGGTTCTGGCACGCGGGGTGAACCCGGCACCTCCGGGTCCGCACGGCGCGTGCGCCGGTGGACGCGGACGCCGCGGCCGGTCCCGGGCGGTGCTGCCGCCCGGGACCGGCCGCGGTGTCCCGCGTCAGCCCAGTTCGCGTTCCTTTGTCTCCGGCAGCGCCCGCACGCACAGCAGGGAGATCAGGGCCATCCCGCAGACATACCAGCCCACCGACGCCGAGCCGAAGCCGGACTGGAGGCGCGGCACGACCAGGGGGGACACCGCGCCGCCCAGGACGCCGCCCAGGTTGTACGCGAGGGAGGCGCCCGAGTAGCGGACGCGCGCGGGGAACAGCTCCGGCAGATAGGCGCCCATCGGGCCGGATGTCACTCCCAGACAGAACAGCGCGCCGCCGAGGGCCAGCGCCATCAGCACCGGCCGCCCGGTGTCGAGCAGCGGGAACAGCAACAGGCTCCAGATCGCGGCCAGTCCGCACCCCGACAGGACCAGTCTCCGCCGGCCGTCCGTGTCGGAGCGGGTGGCGGAGAACCAGATACCGGCCGCGAGGAAGAGACAGGCGACCAGGGACAGCGCCAGCATCGTCTCGCGCGGCACACCCAGGGTGGTCGTGGTGTACGAGAGTCCATAGGTCATCGAGGTGTAGAAGAGGGCGTACACGACGGCCATCGAGCCCGCGCCGAGCAGCAGTTCGCGCGGGTGACACCGCAGCAGCTCCATCAGCGGTGCCCTGCTCGCGGCCCGTTCCGCCACGGACCGCGCGAAGACCGGGGTCTCGCTGATCTTCAGCCGTACGACCAGTCCGACGGCGACCAGCAGGAAGGACAGCAGGAACGGAATGCGCCAGCCCCAGCCGGCGAAGGCCGCCTCGTCGAGCGACGCGGACACCAGCCAGAAGACGCCGGTGGCGGCGGAGAAACCGACGGGCGGGCCGAGTTGGGGGAACGCCGCGTACAGCCCGCGCCGCCCGCGCGGCGCGTGCTCCACGGCCAGGAGCACCGCACCGCCCCACTCGCCGCCGATCCCGATGCCCTGGAGGAAGCGGAGCGAGACGAGCAGCAGGGGCGCCCAGCTGCCCAGGGTGGCGTAGCCGGGCAGCAGCCCCACCAGCGCCGTGGACAGACCCATCAGCAGCAGTGAGGTGACCAGAACGGATTTGCGGCCGACGCGGTCACCGAAATGGCCGAAGACGATTGAGCCGATCGGGCGAGCCAGAAAGGCCACCGCGTACGTGGAGAACGACGCGAGCGTGGCGTTGAGCGGGGAGAGGTTGGGAAAGAAGACGTCGTCGAGGACCAGCGCCGCCGCCATGCCGTAGATGAAGAAGTCGTAGAGCTCGATGGTGTTGCCGATGAAGCTCGCCACGGCCACCCGGCGCGGACTCTCCCGGCGTTCCGGGGTGTCCGCGGCGGGCGCCGTGGGAGTGGGGGACAGAGTTTCGTCGATCACGACAGGCACTTTCACGGCCGGTGAACGGCACGGTCAACGACGCCTGTCGGGCACTCTCTGGATTCGAAGCACTACCGGCTGTTATCGGCCGAGCGGCGCACCGCACGACCGTTCGGCGTCCGGCGGAGCCGCGCGACGGCGTCCGGCGGAGCCGTGCGACCACCTGCGGAGCCGCGCGGTCACCGGTAGAGCAGATACTCCTTACGTACGGCGCGGAACGCGGCCAGTTCGCTCCGCCACGCGCCGGTCACCTCGTCCGTGTCCGCGCCCGCGTCGATCAGTGTGCGGACCTTCGCCGACCCGGTCAGCTTGTCGATCCAGTGGTCGGCGCGCCAGGCGAACCCGCTCCACGACCGCTTCGCCGTCACCAGCAGCGCGACACCGGTGCGTACCGGATCGAAGGACTCCCGGTCGTGCACGTGGAGTTGCACCCCGCCGATCGTCCGGCCCTGGAACTTGGAGAAGGTCGGCGCGAAGTACGCCTCACGGAAGCGCACCCCCGGCAGTTCCAGCGCGTTGGCCGCCGCGGCCCACTCGGGGCCGACGCCCTCCGCGCCCAGCAGCTCGAACGGCCGTGTCGTGCCCCGCCCCTCGGACAGGTTCGTCCCCTCGAAGAGACACGTCCCCGCGTACACCAACGCGGTCTCGGGCGTGGGCATGTTGGGACTCGGCGGCACCCACGGCAGGCCCGTCGCGTCGAAGAAGTCACCGCGCCGCCAGCCCGCCATCGTGACGACGTCCAGCGCGGCCGGTTTCGACGTGAGGAACTCGCCGTTGAACAGCCGTGCCAGCTCGGTGACGGTCATGCCGTGCGCCTGCGAGATCGGCTGACGCCCCACGAAGGTCGCGAACTCCCGCTGGAGGACCGGCCCCAGGGCCGCCCGTCCGGTCACGGGATTGGGCCGGTCGAGCACCACGAACCGCTTGCCCGCGAGCGCCGCCGCCTCCATGCAGTCGTACAGCGTCCAGATGTATGTGTAGAAGCGGGCGCCCGCGTCCTGGATGTCGAAGACGACGGTGTCGACCCCCGACGCGATGAAGATATCCGCGAGGGGCTGACCGCTCTTCAGATACGTGTCGTACACGGGCAGCCCGGTGGCCGGATCGTCGTAGCGGCCCTCGGAGCCGCCGGCCTGCGCCGTGCCGCGGAAGCCGTGCTCCGGGCCGAAGACGGCGACCAGCCTCACCCGTGCGTCGGCGTGCATGACGTCCACGATGTGGTGTACGTCGGAGGTGACGCCGGTCGGGTTGGTGACCACGCCGACCTTCTCCCCGGCCAGGAGCCGGTAGCCGTCGGCGGCCAGCCGGTCGAAGCCGGTGCGGACCCGCGTGCCGCCGCCGGGGTGTCCGGCGCCGGTCGCGTCTCCCGGGCGCGGGGCCGGCGCGGGCGCCGCGGCCCGCGCGCTCGCCGTGCCCGCCGCACCCATGGCGCCCATCGCGCCGCCGGCGGCCAGCAATCCCCGTCTGGACAGGCTCATTCCGCTACCTCCGCGCACTCGGACCCGGTTGTCTGCCATGGCCACGCACGCTAGCGCTCCCTGTAGCCGCACGGAACGAGTCCGACCGGACGTCGCGCCGCCCCGCGCCGCTCCTCCCCTTCCGCCGCCACATACCGACCGGTTAGTCTGTCGGGGGCGACGAGGTCGTCCAGCGCGTCGACGAGGCCGTCGGCGAGCAACCGGAACGCCGGAAAGGCAGGTCCCGATGAGTTCGGTGCACGGTGCGGGGGTTGTGGTCACAGGAGCCGGTGGTGGCATCGGCGCCGCGCTGGCCCGCCGGTTCGCCGCCGAAGGCGCCCGGGTGGTGGTCAACGACCTCGACGCGGAGAAGGCCGAGTCCGTCGCCGCGGAGATCGGCGCCGTCGCGGTTCCCGGCGACGCCTCCCTGATCGTGGACGACGCCCGCGAGGCGCTCGGCGGCACCGTCGACATCTACTGCGCCAACGCCGGACTCGGCTCCGCCGGTGACGCGCTCTCCGGCGAGGACGTCTGGTCGGCCGCCTGGGACGTCAACGTCATGGCGCACGTACGGGCCAGCAGGGCCCTGCTGCCGGAGTGGCTGGAGCGCGGCAGCGGCAGGTTCGTCTCGACCGTCTCCGCCGCCGGACTGCTCACCATGATCGGCGCGGCCCCGTACAGCGTCACCAAGCACGGCGCGCTGGCCTACGCGGAGTGGCTCTCGCTGACATACCGTCACCGCGGCCTCGCGGTGCACGCCATCTGTCCGCAGGGTGTGCGGACGGACATGCTCGCCGCGACCGGGACCGCCGGCGACCTCGTGCTCGCCCCCACCGCCATCGAGCCGCCCGCCGTGGCCGACGCGCTGTTCACTGCGATGGCGGAGGACCGGTTCCTCGTCCTGCCGCATCCCGAGGTGGCGGGCTTCTACCAGGCGCGCGCCGGTGACCCCGACCGCTGGCTCGCCACGATGAACCGCGTCCAGCAGAAGTGGGAAGCGACCGGAACGGGCGAGGCCGCCGGGGAGTGACCGGGCGGATCCGCGCGTACGCGGGCAGGATCGCGGCGCCGCGATCCTGCCCGAGCCGCCCGGGACGGCGGATGGGAAGATCCTCGGGCGGGAACCGCGTTCCCCGTCGTGAGCGTCACCGTGGGCGTCGCCGACCGGGGGCGGCACGGGGACGGCACGGAGCGAAAGGCAGGCGACGGCAGATGGCCAGAACGACGGACGGGGACGGTACCCCCGTTCCCCAGCGACTGCTGGCCGCCGCCACCCGGCTCTTCGCCGAGCGCGGCTACGACCGCACCTCGGTCCAGGAGATCGTCGAGGCGGCGGGTGTCACCAAGGGCGCGCTCTACCACTACTTCGGCTCCAAGGAAGACCTGCTCCAGGAGGTCTACGCCCGCGTCCTCCGCCTCCAGCAGGAACGTCTCGACGCCTACGCGGACGCGGACGAGCCGGTGGAGCGGCGACTGCGGGCCGCCGCCGCCGACGTGGTCGTGACGACGATCGACAACCTGGACGACGCCGCGATCTTCTTCCGCTCCATGCACCATCTGAGCCCGGAGAAGAACAAGCAGGTACGGGCGGAGCGCCGCCGCTATCACGAGCGGTTCCGCGCGCTGATCGAGGAGGGCCAGCGGAGCGGGGTCTTCTCCGCCGCGACCCCGGCCGACCTGGTGGTGGACTACCACTTCGGCTCGGTCCACCATCTCTCGACCTGGTACCGCCCGGACGGCCCGCTCGCCCCCCAGCAGGTCGCGGACCACCTCGCGGATCTGCTGCTGCGGGCGCTGCGCCCCTGACGCACCGGCCCAACGCTCCTGGCACCGCCGGTGGTTGCCCCGCTCTACGTAGTTGTACGCATTGCGGGTGATCCACGCCATGGTCACTATGAGTGTTGTTCGGTCTACGGAACGTGAAGCGTTGCGTGCGCCGGACCACTCGTACCTGACTAGGGGGATCCATGAGCAAGATCCGCGCGTTCATGCTGAGGGCCACGGTCGGCGTCTTCGCCGCCGGCACGCTCGCGGCCGGACTGATGACGGCCCCGGCCGCCGGGGCGCAGGCTCCTCTGGACGGCGGCCGCCAGGCGATCGCCGAGCGGACGACGCCGTTCGCCGCGCAGACGCGACGGGCCGGACTGACACCCGCCCAGGCGGGCGAGCTGCAGGACCGCGTCGACGGCCATCTCGCCGAGGAGCCGGGCAGCAGGCAGGTCTCCGCCAACCGGATCGCGACCGAGGGCGGCGACCTCGTCCTCGCCGCTCCCGGCCAGCGGTACGCCCGCGACCTGGCCGGGCCGGGAGCGAGCGGCCGGGCGCCCGCCGCCTGCGCGTCCGGACACCTCTGTCTCTACCGGCCCGGCGACTCACGCGACTACTACCGGTGCGGGACGTACAGCCTGCCCTGGGTCGGGGACGGCACGTTCAACAACAACCAGACGCGCGGCACCACCGCGAGGTTCCTGAACTCCGACCGCGGCATCCGCTGGACCTCCAGGGCGCCCCAGACCGGCACGGCCACGTGGACAGGGGTCTTCTACGTCGTGCCCTGCTGACGGCCTGACGGCCGTGGGCTCCCGTGGCGTGAAGGCCGGACGGAGCGACGGCCCGAAGGCGTGACGGGCCGGAGGGCGCCGGTGGAGTTGCCGTGGCCGCGGCATCTCCGCCGGCGGGCACCCCCCTCGGCCCAGGGCTCCCGGGGCGGCGGCTGTGCGCGAGTCCCCGGGAGCCCCTTGTGGTGACGCCGATCCACCCTCGGCCGGACTACCCACCGGGCGACGGATACGGCAGTATGAACACGGAGAGTATCGGTGTCGATGCGTACGGCCATCGGTGGCCGTCGGGGGTGCGGGGGTGTCGATGGGGTCTGTCCTGTGGCGTGACTACGCCCATATGCTCGGTCTGGCTGTCGCGGTTCTGGAGCACCCGGACCCGGAGCCCGCCTGGTCCTCGGTCCTCGCCGAACTGGCCCGGGGCATACACGCGTCGGCCGTCTCGCTCTGCCAGGCCAGCTACGCGAAGCGGACCGGCCGTGTGGTGGCGTGGAAGTCCGCGCACGCGCTCTCGCAGGACTATCTGGACGGACTGACCACCCGCCAGCTCCGCGCGGACAACCCCCTCGTGGCCCACTACACCTCGGCCCGCGACCACACCCCGCTGTCCGCGAGCCAGATCATGGGGGAGCGCTCCTGGCTGCGCAGCAGGAGCCACCGCCTGGCCCGGCAGACTCTCGGCGCCCATATGCTCGGGATTCCGCTGCCCGCCCCGGCCGGGGTCGCGAGGGGCTTCGTACTGCACCACCCGCAGGACGACTTCACGCCCGACGAGCTGGCGTACGCCCGCCGCGTCCAGCCCCTGCTGGTCAGCATCGACTGCCACTTCAGCGCCCTCGCGCGCTGGCGCGCCGCCGCCACCCGCGCCGCCCCCTCCTGTCGCGCCCCGTCCCGTGTCGCATCCGTCACGGACCCGGTCGAGCGGGCGGCGGAGGCGGGGCTCACACCGCGTCAGCTCACGGTCCTCACGCTGCTCGCGCAGGCCATGCCCGCCACGGCGATCGCCCGCCGGCTGCACATCTCCCCGCGTACCGTCCACAAACACATCGAGGGCATCTACCGCAGGCTGGGCACCTGCGACCGGCTCTCCGCGGTCATGCGGGCCCAGTCCCTCGGTCTGCTCCCACCGCCGTCGCCCGACCCCTGAGAGTCCTGAGACCCCGGGCCGGCGCCGGACGCGCTCGTCCGGGTCCTGTCCGGGGCGCCCGGCGGACTCAGAGGTACTTCTTCAGCTCCCGCCGCGCCAGCGACCGCTGATGCACCTCGTCGGGACCGTCCGCCAGCCGCAGGGTCCGCGCCGCCGCCCACAGTTCGGCCAGCGGGAAGTCCTGGCTGACCCCGCCCGCGCCATGCAGCTGGACGGCGGAGTCGATGATGTCGACGACCGCGCGCGGAGTGGCGATCTTGATGGCCTGGATCTCGGTGTGCGCGCCCCGGTTGCCGACCGTGTCCATCAGCCAGGCCGTCTTGAGCACGAGCAACCGCAGCTGTTCGACCGTCACCCGCGCGTCCGCGATCCAGTTCTGGACGACGCCCTGCTGGGCGATCGGCTTTCCGAACGCCGTACGGGACACGGCCCTGCGGCACATCAGCTCGATCGCCCGCTCGGCCATCCCGATCAGCCGCATGCAGTGGTGGATCCGGCCGGGGCCGAGCCGGGCCTGCGCGATCGCGAACCCGCCGCCCTCCTCGCCGACGAGATGCGAGGCGGGCACCCGCACGTGGTCGAACACCACCTCGGCATGGCCGCCGTGGTAGTGGTCCTCGTAGCCGTACACCCGCATGGCGCGGCGGACTTCGAGCCCCGGGGTGTCGCGCGGGACCAGGATCATCGACTGCTGGCGGCGGATGTCCTCGCCGTCCGGGTCGGTCTTGCCCATCACGATGAAGATCGCGCAGTCCGGGTTCATCGCCCCGGAGATGTACCACTTGCGGCCGTTGATGACGTAGTCGTCGCCGTCCCGCCGGATCAGCGTCTGGATGTTCGTCGCGTCCGACGAGGCCACGTCGGGTTCTGTCATGGCGAACGCCGACCGGATCTCGCCCGCGAGCAGCGGCTCCAGCCACCGCTTCTTCTGCTCGGGGGTGCCGAACTGGGCGAGCACCTCCATGTTCCCGGTGTCGGGCGCGGCGCAGTTCAGCGCGGTGGGGGCCAGCTGCGGGGAGCGTCCGGTGATCTCGGCGAGCGGCGCGTACTGGAGATTGGTCAGCCCGGCGCCGTACTCCGTGCCCGGCGCGCCGTGCTCGTCCACGAAGAAGAGATTCCACAGGCCCTGGGCGCGCGCCTCCGCCTTGAGGTCCTCGACGACCGCCGGGGTGGCCCAGGGATCGGCCAGCAGGGACCGCTGCTCCTGCGCCACCGCCTCGGCGGGCAGGACATGGGCGTCCATGAAGGCGAGCAGCCTGGCCCGCAGCTCTTCGGTGCGAGCGTCGAATGCGAAGTCCATGGGGAGTACTCAGCCTTCCTGGAGGGTGGTGAGGCCGTGCTGGATGAAGACGGGTACGAGAGCGCCGATCCGGTCGAAGCCGGGTCCCACGGTCTGGCCCAGGGTGTAGCGGTAGTGGATGCCCTCCAGGATCACGGCGAGCTTGAACCAGGCGAACGCCGTGTACCAGGAGATCGCCGAGGTGTCCCGGCCCGAGCCCGCGGCGTACCGCTCGATCAGCTCGGCGGGCGCGGGATGGCCCGCGGCCCCGGCCGTCGTACTGACCGGGGACCCCGTCAGCTCCAGCCGCGCGCTGTACATCACCAGCAGCCCCAGGTCGGTGAGCGGATCGCCGAGCGTGGACATCTCCCAGTCCAGTACGGCCTTGATCCGGTCGTCCTCACCGAGCAGGACATTGTCGAGCCGGTAGTCGCCGTGGATCACGGTGGGCGCGGGGGAGCCGGGCAGCGACCGGCCGAGGGCCGCGTGCAGTTCGTCGATACCGGCCAGCTCGCGGGCGCGGGAGGCGTCGAGCTGCTTGCCCCAGCGGCGCAGCTGCCGTCCGAGGAAGCCGTCGGGGCGGCCGAAGTCGCCGAGCCCGACCGCAGCCGGATCGACGGCGTGCAGTTCGACGAGCGTGTCGACCAGCGCCAGGACGGCGGCGCGGGTGCGCTCGGGGCCGAGCGGGGCGAGTTGTTCGGCCGTACGGTACGGCGTGCCCGCCACGTACTCCATCACGTAGAAGGGGGCGCCGAGCACGGACTCGTCCTCGCAGAGCAGCAGCGGTCCTGGCACCGGCACGGCCGTCGGATGCAGCGCCTCGATCACGCGGTACTCGCGCCGCATGTCGTGCGCGGTGGCCAGCACATGGCCGAGCGGGGGCCTGCGGACCACCCAGCGGTGGGCGGGATCGGCGGAGTCGGTGACGGTGTACGTCAGATTAGACCGGCCGCCCTCGATCAGCCGCGCGTCGAGCGGTCCGCTCACCAGGCCGGGAAGCGCGCGGTCGAGATGGCCGCGCAGCCGCTCGGGATCGAGGCCTGGCGGGGGGACTGGGCTCATCGTGCGTACCTCCGTGGACAGTCGTGACCGACACTGATGACTCATGATGCCGACCAGTCGGTATGTCGTCCAGTGCGGGGCCCTGGACCGGCCGGTACCGGGGCCCTGGATGAGCCGGTACCGGGATCCTGGACCGGCCGGTACGAGGGCCCTGGACCGGCCGGTACCCGGGCCCTGGATGAGCCGGTACCGGGGTCCCGGCAGGCCGGCGTGACAGGCCGGCGTGACAGGCCGGACCGGCCGGGTGGCAGGCGCGGCCGGTCAGGCGTGGCAGGCCGGGATCGCGCCGCCGTTCATCGCGGCCAGATCGGTGGCCACGGCGATCAGGGCCAGCGGCGAACCCTCGGGCAGCCCGTCCAGCTCGGCGTACGCCCGGTGCAGATTGACCACCAGCCGCTCGCTCTCCCGCAGCGCGGCGAACTTCCCGAGATCGGCCGTGCGCGCCGTCTCCAGCGGGGTGAGGCCCTTGGCGTGGCCCTCCAGAGCCAGCTCGGACAGGTACCGCAGATACTCCTCCGTCGCGTCGAACACCGACGGGTCGGTGACCGGGCCGTGCCCCGGTACGACGACGCTCGCGTCGAGTGAGCGCAGCAGATCCAGCGCCCGCAGGGATCCGCTCAGCGAGCCCGCCAGGATGAACGGCGTACCGCCATGGAAGACCAGATCGCCGGTGAAGACGATGCCGCGCTCCGGCAGATGCACGATCGAGTCGCCCCGGGTGTGCGCCACGCCCGGGTGGATCACCCGCGCCTCGGTCCCGCCCACGTGGAGGGTCAGCCGGTCGTGGTACGTCACGGCCGGGAGAGTGATCGGGATGTCACCGAAGTCCGTCTCGGGCCAGATCAGCCGGAGTTCATGGCCGGCGGCCGACTGCTCGTCGCGACAGGTGTCATGGCCGACGACGGTGGCCTCGGGCACGAACTGAGCGTTGCCGTAGGTGTGATCGCCGTGGAAGTGCGTGTTGACGAGGATCCGGGGAAGCGGGGCGCCGGTCGTCCGGATCGCTTCGCGCAGCAGCAGCGCGCGGTGCTCGGTGGCGGCGGTGTCGATGAGAAGCGTCGTCTCCCCGTCGCTGACGAAACCGGCGTTGTTGAGGCACCAGCCGCCGTCCGGCTGGACGTAGGCATGCGCGTCGGGTGCCAGTCGGACGAGATACGGATCGGTGGCAGGCATCGGACCCCTTGGTTCACAAATGAACGGACGGGCCGATCCTGTCAGTTGACGACATCCCCGGGGACGCCGCCGTGGCGTCGTGCCCCTTCGGGGCCTCCCGGCACCGCCGTCAGGCCAGCACCCCCACCGCGAACAGGGCCAGCAGGACCGTGCAGCCCGCCGCGGCGATCGCCGCGCGCGACGGAAGCGGCCCCGGCGCGGCGGTGTCCAGCGCCAGCGTGCGGCGGTGTGCCACCACCAGGAAGGCCAGCCAGACCAGCGCGCTGAGCGCGGCGCCGGCCAGTCCGGCCGCCGTGGCCCCGCCGTGGATCGCCTGCCGGGCGGCGAGCACGGCGACCACCGTGCAGGAGAGCGTCGTACGCCGCCAGGCCAGCCGGGTCCGCTCGGGCTGGAGCCCCGGGTCCCTGACCGGGGCGCCGTCCGCGGCGCCGCCCCCGTCTCTCCTGTCCCCGCCCCCGGCCGGCGTGGTCATCAGCCGGCCCACCCCAGCACCACGATGACCAGCATCGCGACGGCGACCAGCCCCACCGCAAGGCTCAGCAGGGTCGGAAAGGCGGACACGGGCAGATCCTCCTTGCGCCGCATCGCCCGCTCGCACCGCACCCAGTGACTGACCGCGCGCAGCGCGCACAGCGCGCCCGCCGCGAGCAGCGCCACCGCGAGCCCGACCCGCACGCCCCAGCGCAGGTCCGGCAGGAACTGGTCGACCGCGAACCCGCCGCCCACCAGCGCGAGCGCCGTACGGATCCAGGCCAGGAAGGTGCGCTCGTTGGCGAGCGAGAAGCGGTAGTCGGGGGTTTCGCCCTCCTCGGCGACACGCCGGGGCGTGAACCACAGCCGCAGGCCACGCAGAAAGTCGTTCACGTGCCGCACCCTACGCGCGGTGCGCGCGGAGCCGTTCGTACGCCGCGAGCCCGTCCGGTACCCACTCCCAGCCGCCCCGACCCCGCCCCACCCGGCGCTCCAGCTCGGGCTCCGGGAGGAAGTCGTACCAGGCGACCTCCTCCGCCTGGGGCCGCACCGGCAGCGTGCAGCGCACCTCGTACACCCATGACCACCAGCTCCCCGCCCCGGCCCCGGTCCCGTCGGCGGACTCGTACAGGAACGTGAACAGCGGCACGGGCCGGGGCAGCCCCGACACCCCCAGCTCCTCCTCGGCCTCCCGCAGCGCCGCCGCGTCATAGCTCTCGCCCGCGCCGACGACACCGCCCACGAACATGTCGTACAGCGAGGGGAAGATCAGTTTCGCGGCGGTTCTGCGATGGACGAAGACCCGGTCCTCCGCGTCCCGCGCGAGCACGAAGACGGCGCGATGGCGCAGGCCCCGCGCGTACACCTCACCGCGTGGCGCCCGCCCGACGACGTTGTCGTCCTCGTCGACGACGTCCAGGATCTCGTCAGCAGCGCTCATGGACACCATCCAACCAGTTGACGCGTTACTCGCGCGTACGGAAGATCGGACCACCAGGGCCTCACCGATCCCGCTCCCGAAGGATGGCAGTCATGGCGTACGACGCTGATGTGATCGTGATCGGGGCGGGGCTCGCGGGCCTGGTGGCCGCCGCCGAGCTGGTGGACGCGGGCCGCTCCGTCATCGTCCTCGACCAGGAGCCCGAGCGGTCCATCGGCGGACAGGCGCACTGGTCCTTTGGCGGTCTGTTCTTCGTGGACTCGCCCGAGCAGCGCCGGATGCGGATCAAGGACAGCCGGGACCTGGCGCTGCAGGACTGGCTCGGTACGGCGGGGTTCGACCGCCCCGAGGACGACCACTGGCCGCGCAAGTGGGCCGAGGCGTACGTCGACTTCGCGGCGGGCGAGAAGCGTGCCTGGCTGCACGGGCAGGGCATGCGGTTCTTCCCGGTGGTGGGCTGGGCGGAGCGCGGCGGGTACGACGCGACCGGACACGGCAATTCCGTGCCGCGCTTCCACATCACCTGGGGCACCGGGCCCGGCGTGGTCGAACCGTTCGAACGGCGGGTCCGTGCGGGGGTGGCGAAGGGGCTCGTGACGTTCCGTTTCCGCCACCGCGTCACCGGACTCGCCACCACCGCGGGCGTGGTGGACACCGTCAGCGGCGAGATCCTGGAGCAGAGCGAGGCCGCGCGCGGCACCGCGAGCAGCCGTACGGTCACCGGCTCCTTCGCGTTCAAGGCGCAGGCGGTGATCGTCACTTCGGGCGGCATAGGCGGCAATCACGAGCTGGTACGCGCCCAGTGGCCCGAGCGGCTCGGCACCCCGCCGCGCACGATGCTCTCCGGCGTCCCCGCCCATGTCGACGGACTGATGCTCGGCATCACGGAGGCGGTGGGCGCCCGGCACATCAACCGCGACCGGATGTGGCACTACACCGAGGGCATCGAGAACTGGAACCCGATCTGGGCCGGGCACGGCATCCGCATCCTGCCCGGCCCGTCCTCGCTCTGGCTGGACGCGCGCGGCAGGCGGCTGCCCGTACCGCTCTTCCCCGGCTTCGACACGCTCGGCACGCTGGAGCACATCATGCGCTCCGGATACGAGTACACCTGGTTCGTCCTCGACCAGCGCATCATCGGCAAGGAGTTCGCGCTCTCCGGATCCGAGCAGAACCCCGATCTGACGGGGAAATCGGTCCGCGGGGTGATCGGGCGGGCGCGCGCCGACGTCCCGGGACCGGTCAGGGCGTTCATGGACAACGGCGCCGACTTCGTCGTGGAGAAGGACCTGGGGGCGCTCGTGCGCGGGATGAACGCCCTCACCGGGGACGGGCTGATCGACGAGGACGGGCTGCGCCGCGAGATCACCGCGCGCGACCGCGAGATCGCCAACCCTTTCACCAAGGACCTCCAGGTCATGGCGGTCAGGGGCGCCCGGAGGTATCTGGGCGACAAGCTGATCCGTACGGCAGCCCCGCACCGCCTGCTCGACCCCGCCGCGGGCCCGCTGATCGCCGTACGGCTGAACATCCTGACCCGCAAGTCGCTCGGCGGCCTGGAGACCGATCTGTCGTCCCGCGTCCTGACCGCGACGGGCGCACCGCTGCCCGGCGTCTACGCGGCGGGCGAGGCGGCCGGCTTCGGCGGCGGCGGTGTCCACGGCTACCGCTCGCTGGAAGGCACGTTCCTCGGCGGCTGTGTCTTCTCGGGCCGTACGGCGGGCCGGGCGGCGGCGAAAGCGGTCCGGTAACGGCGCCGGGCGGGCGGCGGGCACGGCGCGGGACGACGGCGCGGGGTCGCAAAGAGGGATCAACGGTGCGCGACGGCAGGACAGTTGGCGCACTTCGCATCAAGACACCCCTTGACGGAAAGCGTTACCTACCGGTTGGCTGTCCGCGATCATCGCTCGTTCATGTGCCCTGGAGGATTCCCGCGGATGTCCCCGCCTCCGCCACCACCCCTGGGCCGCTCGCGAAGACGGAGCTCCCGCTCCGGCCAGTTCTTCGATCCGGCCCTTGACGACGCCCGACTCGGCGCCGTACGCGACCAACTGGCCCAGGGCCGCTGGTCCGAGGCGCGTACCCTGCTCGCCGAGACCGGCGACGACTGGGACAGGCGAGGCCACCGCGTCGTCGTCCTCGCACGGGCCTCCGGAGCCGCCGCCTGGACCCGGGACTGGCTGCTCGCCGAACCGGACAGCGCCGACGCGGCCACCCTGCTCGCCTGCGCCACCGTCGTCGGCGCACTACGCGGCAAAGCGCCGGAACAGCGCGCGCGGGACGCCTGCCGCGACGCCGTCCGACGGGCCCCGGCCGATCCCACCCCCTGGCTCGGACTCCTGCTGCTGGCCCGCACGCTCGGCACCGAGGAAGAGACCTCACGGCTCTTCGACGAGGTCAGGACCCGGCACCCGGACCACCACCACGCGCATCATCTGATGGCCGCCCGGCTCGCGGAACGCCACCCGGACGCCGGCCAGGACCCGCTGCACGAGGTGTACGACTTCGCGGCCTGGGCCGCTGAACAGGCCCCCGCCGACTCGCCGCTCGCGATCCTGCCCGTGGTCGCCCACGCCGAGCGCTACCGCGTCCTCGCCGCGGCCGGACACGAGCCGGGCGACCCCGCGGCCTCCGGCCACTGGACCGGACGCCGTGCCCGGCAGGTGCTGAGAGTCGCCTTCGACTGGTGGCTGGAGTGGGAGGCCGAGGAGCATCCGCGCTCCCGGGTCGACCTCAACTTCCTCGCCCACGCGCAGTTCCACGACGGGCGGTTCGCCGAGGCCGCCGCGCTGTTCCAGCGGATCGGCCCGCACAACACCGCGGCTCCCTGGTCCTACCCGGACCGCGACCCCCGCAAAGCCTTCCTCGCCGCGCGCGCCGCCGCGCTCGGCTCCGCCTGAAGCACCACCGAATCCCGAAAGGACCACCCCTGTCATGTCGACGGGCAGACCGAGCACCAGCGAACGCAACGAGATCAACACGTACAAGGGACAGGAACGGGCGCTGCGCGCCGGCCGGCTCGGCACGGTGGGCCTGCTGCTCTCCGTGCTCGCCGCGAGCGCGCCGATGCTCGTCGTCGCCGGCGTCATGCCCACGGTCTTCGGTGTCATGGGCATCGTCGGCCAGCCCCTTCTCTACGTGATTCTCGGCGTGGTCCTGGTGCTGTTCAGCTTCGGGTACGCGGAGATGAGCCGGCACGTGCAGAACGCCGGGGCGTTCTACGCGTACATCGCACGCGGTCTCGGCCCGACCGCCGGCGCCGGTGCCTCGCTCGTCGCCCTCGTCGCGTACAGCGCCATGCAGGTCGGCATCTACGGGATCCTCGGCTTCGAGGTCTCCGGGCTCTTCGCCACCTATCTCGACCTGACCGTGGCCTGGTGGATCCCGGCGCTCGCCGCCGCCGCGATCGTCGGTCTGCTCGGCTGGCTGAAGATCGACCTCAACGCCAAGGTGCTCGGCGTCCTGCTGATCATCGAATGCGCACTGGTCGTCATCTTCGACATCGCCTCCCTCGCCGAGCCGGGCGCGGAGGGCGTGTCCCTGGCCGCCTTCGACCCCGGCACCCTCACCGGCGCGGGGCTGGGGACCGCGCTCTGCTTCTGCATCGCCGCCTTCGTCGGCTTCGAACAGGCCCCCGTCTACGCCGAGGAGACGAGCCGGCCGCATGTCGTCGTCTCCCGTGTCATGTTCCTGGCCGTCGGCTACGCCGCGCTGTTCCTGGCCTTCAGCGCCTGGGCGGTGACCGTCGCGGCGGGGCCCGGCTCGGTCGTCGAAGCCGCGGGGGAGCAGGGGCCGGGGCTGCTCTTCGGGCTCACCGAGAGCCGGCTCGGTGCCACCTTCACCGATGTCCTGCACGTCCTGTTCGTGACCGGGATGTTCGCCGCGCTGCTCAGCTTCCACAATGTCGTCGCGCGCTACGCCTTCGCGATGGGCCGCGAGGGCCTGCTGCCCGCCGCCTTCGGCCGCACCAACAAGTCCAGCGGCGCGCCCGCCTCGGGCTCCGTGCTGCAGTCCGCGGTCTCGATCGCCGTCATCCTGGCCTTCGCCCTCACCGACGACCAGCCGGCCGGCGACCCGACGGCCCCGGTGCTCCATCTCTTCACCTGGATGGGCAACATCGGCGCGCTCGGGGTCATCGTGCTGATGGCCACGGCCTCCCTCGCCGTCATCGTCTTCTTCGTACGGCGGGGAGCGGCGCGCCATCAGGCACCGCGGCTGGTGGCCTCGGGGCTCGCGGGCATCGCGCTGCTGACCATCGCCGTCTACACCGTCAAGGACTTCGGCATCCTCGTCGGGTCCGGGCCCGGCTCCGCGCTCAGCTGGGTGCTGCCGGGGATCATCGCCCTCGCGCTGACCGGCGGGCTGGTGTACGGGCTGGTGCTGCGCTCCGTCAAGCCGGAGGTGCACGCGCGTATCGGGCTCGGCAACGAGGCGTTCCAGCTGGAGAAGGCGGCCGAGTCGGAGACGAAGGCCGCGGTGTGACAGCCCCGCCGCGCGACGGACCCCGGCACGCTCCCGCACCCGCCCGTTCAGGCGCTTGAGCGCGCTCCTGACGAAAGTATGACGAATACCCGCGGTCCCTGGCTTCACGGGGCCGCGGGTGTTCTCCTCGATGCGTGACCCCTCAACCACGAGAGCCCGAGGGCACGCCGGTAGGACGGCGCCTGGTGCTCTCCATGCTCGGCCTCGGCGCCGCGGGACTCGTCACGGCGCCGTATCTCCAGCGCGGTCTCGAAGCCTTCCTCGGCTCGGCCGCGGACAAGGACCCGACCGGTCTGACCGGACTGCTGCCCAACGGCGGCGGCTTCCGCTACTACTCGGTCACCGGCTCCGTACCCCGCAAGGGCCCGGACACCTACCGGCTCACGGTCGGTGGCCTGGTCGACCGGCCCGCCACCTACACCCTCGACGCGCTGCGCGCGCTGCCGCAGACCCGGGTCGTCCACGATGTGCAGTGCGTGACCGGCTGGCGCGTCCCGCACACCGCCTTCGAGGGCGTACGGCTCTCACAGCTCCTCGACGCGGCCGGGGTACGGCCCGATGCGAAAGCGGTCCGCTTCACCTGCTTCGACGGCGCGTACAGCGAGAGCCTCACCCTCCAGCAGGCCCGCCGCGCCGATGTGATGGTGGCGCTGAGGATGCGGGACGCCCCGATCGAGCACGCCCACGGCGGCCCGGTCCGGCTCTATGTGGCGCCGATGTACTTCTACAAGTCGGCGAAGTGGCTCTCCGGGATCTCCGTCACCTCCGACGTCAGGCCCGGCTACTGGGAGGAGCGCGGCTATGACGTCGACGCCTGGGTCGGCCGGTCCAACGGCCGGGGCGACACCCCCACCGTCTGAGCGCCCGCCGTCCGGGCCCCCGGCTCCCGGCGCGGCCGGGCGGATACGGCGCTTCAGCCGCGCGGAGCGCTGGGTGCACCGCGTCACGGGCGCGCTGATGCTGCTGTGCGTGGCGACCGCGGCCTGTCTCTACGTACCCCAGCTCGCCGAACTCGTCGGCCGCCGCGCTCTCGTCGTCACGCTCCACGAGTGGTCGGGGCTGCTGCTTCCCGTACCCGTCCTGCTCGGCCTCGCCTCCCGGGCGCTGCGCGCCGATCTGCGCCGGCTCAACCGGTTCCTGCCGTACGACCGGGAGTGGCTGCGCGCGGTACGGCGGCGCGACGCCCGTCCCGGGGCGCGGCCGGCGGGCAAGTTCAACGCGGGGCAGAAGCTCTACGCGGGGTGGATCGCGGGCGCCGTGCCGGTGATGCTCGGCACAGGCCTGCTCATGTGGTTCACCGGTCTCACGCCGGTCCTGTGGCGTACCAGCGCCACGTTCGTCCACGACTGGCTCGCCCTGGCCATCGGTGTCGTGCTCGCCGGGCACATCGGGATGGCGTACGGCGATCCGCAGGCGCGGCGCGGGATGCGCACCGGGTCGGTGGACCGCGCGTGGGCGGAGCGGGAGCACCCCCGGTGGAAAGGGGAGTGACCCGCCCCGCCCGGACGCGGGGGCCGAGGCGATGAGGACACCTCGGCGGTGACGCCGCTACAACACCAGCGAGAGCAGCAGGACGAAGCCGAGCCCGACCACGGAGATGATGGTCTCCATCACCGACCAGGTCTTCAGCGTCTGGCCGACGCTCATCCCGAAGTACTCCTTCACCAGCCAGAACCCGGCGTCGTTGACATGGCTGAAGAAGAGCGAGCCCGCGCCGATCGCCAGCACCAGCAGCGCCGCGTGCGTCGTCGACATGTCCGCCGCGAGCGGCGCCACCAGTCCGGCCGCCGAGATCGTCGCCACGGTCGCCGAGCCGGTCGCCAGCCTGATCGCCACCGCGATCAGCCAGGCCAGCAGCAGCGCGGGGATCGACCAGTCCTTGGAGATGTCCAGGACCATCTGGCCCACGCCCGAGTCGATCAGCGTCTGCTTGAAGCCACCGCCCGCGCCGACGATCATCAGCACGCCCGCGATCGGGGCGAGTGACTTCTCGACGGTCGAGGAGATCCGGTCCTTGGTGAACCCGGCCGCGCGGCCCAGCGTGAAGATGCCGACGAGTACGGCGGCGAGCAGTGCGATCAGCGGGGAGCCGACGACATCCGCCACACGCTGGACGCTGTTCCCGGGATCGTCCACGACGATGTCCACCAGCGCCTTGCCCAGCATCAGCACGACCGGCAGCAGCACGGTGGAGACGGTCGCGGCGAAGCTCGGCCGGGTCTCCAGCTCGTCCGAGGTGCGCTGCGGCACCATCTTGTCGGGGGCCGGGATGTCCACCCAGCGCGCCGCGTACCGGGAGAACAGCGGGCCCGCGATGATCACGGTCGGGATCGCGACGACCACACCGAGCGCCAGCGTCACACCGAGGTTGGCGCCGATCGCGTCGATCGCGACCAGCGGCCCGGGGTGCGGCGGGATCAGACCGTGCATCACGGAGAGCCCGGCCAGCGCCGGGACGCCGATCCGCATCAGGGAGTAGTTGCCGCGCTTGGCGACCAGCAGGACGACCGGGATCAGCAGCACGATGCCGACCTCGAAGAAGAGCGGCAGGCCGATCACCGAGGCGATCAGGACCATCGCCCACGGCATGGCGCGCCCGCTCGCCCTGGCGAGGATGGTGTCGACGATCTGGTCGGCGCCGCCCGAGTCGGCGAGCAGCTTGCCGAGTATCGCGCCGAGCGCGATCAGTACGCCCACCCCCGCGACCGTGGAGCCGAGTCCGGCGGTGAAGCTGGTGATGACCTTGTCCAGCGGGGCACCCGCGAAGGCGCCGAGCGCCAGCGAGCCGAGGGTCAGGGCCAGAAAGGCATGGAGCTTGAAGACGGTGATGAGCAGGACGATGACGGCGATACCGGCGAGAACCGCTATGCCCAGCTGCGCGTTGCCCGCCGAGGTGATCGGTTCGGCTGCGTCCGCTGCCAGCGTCTCGACACTGAGACCGGTCACGGGAGTCACGGAAACTTCCTTCAGCTTTCGAGCCGGCGCAGCGCGGCGACGGCCCGGTCGGTGATTTCTTCGGGGGTGCCGGACACGTCGACGGCCACGCCCGCTTCGTCCGCTCCCAGGTTCTCCAGGGCCGCGAACTGCGAGTCCAGCAGCGCGGTGGGCATGAAGTGCCCCTTGCGCTCCGACATCCGGGTTTCGATCAACGGCCGGTCGCCGGTGAGGTGGAGGAAGACGGCGTCCGGCGCGGCCGACCGCAGCCGGTCCCGGTAGGCGCGCTTGAGAGCGGAACTGCTCACCACACCGCCGAGCCCGGCCCTGCCGTGCGCCCAGGCCCCGATGGCGTCGAGCCAGGGCAGGCGGTCCGCGTCGTCGAGCGG
Source organism: Streptomyces sp. NPDC039430 (assembly GCF_055639435.1). Lineage (NCBI taxonomy): Bacteria > Bacillati > Actinomycetota > Actinomycetes > Kitasatosporales > Streptomycetaceae > Streptomyces > Streptomyces sp. NPDC039430. The sequence continues at coordinate 138,618 of NZ_JBVKAK010000007.1, forward strand.
GGTGCCGGCGGACATCTTCGCGATGTTCCCGGGCGGATGGAAGTCGTCGCCCTCGGCGTACGGGACGCCCAGTGCGGCGGCGAGCAGGGGGCCGACCGTGGTCTTGCCGGTTCCTGCCACGCCCATCACCACGACGACGTGGGGGGTGCTCATCGCATGCCTCGCTGTCTTCCTCGACATCGCCTTCAGTCCGTCCCTGGCATCGGGCCGTCGCGCTACTGAAACCTATTAGGTACGACTTATTCAAGAGGCTGTGATGTAAACGTCGTACTTAATCTTCGAGGGGCCCGGCCCGTAGGGTTGTCCCATGACCACTGAAGGTGAAGGCCGGGGCTTGCATACCCATGTGCTGGACACTCTCGGCCTCGCCATCACCGCGGGCGAGTACCCCCAGGGCAGCGTGGTGCGCACGGACGAGGTGGCCCAGCGCTTCGACGTCTCGCGCACCGTCGTCCGCGAGGTGGTCCGCGTCCTCGAATCCATGCGTCTGGTGGAGTCCCGGCGCCGGGTGGGCGTGACCGTACGCCCCACCGAGGAGTGGAACGTCTACGATCCGCGCGTCATCCGCTGGCGCCTCGCCGGCTCCGACCGGCCCCGTCAGCTGCGCTCGCTGACCGTGCTGCGCTCCGCGGTCGAACCGGTCGCCGCGGGCCTCGCCGCCCGGCACGCCACGCCCGAGCAGTGCGCCGCTCTCACCGAGCAGGCCCTCGGCATGGTCGCCACCTCCCGGGGGCGGCGGCTGGGGGAGTACCTCGTCCATGACATCGCCTTCCACCGGGTGGTGCTGAACGCGTCGGGCAACGAGATGTTCGCCCGGCTCGGCGATGTGGTCGCCGAGATCCTCACCGGCCGTACGCGCCACCAGGTGATGTTCGACGACCCCGACCCGGCCGCCGTGACCCTCCATGTCCAGGTCGCCGAAGCGGTACGGGAGGGCGACGCCGTGCGCGCCGAGGAACTCACCAGGGAAATCGCCGTCGGCGCCCTGGAGGAGCTGGACGTACTGGCTCCTTGACGGCGCGTGCCCTCCCCCGCGCGCGCTTGGGTACGGTAGGGCGATTCGGCACGGGATAGTGGGGGATGACGAACGCTCGGTGTGTGAGCGTCCGAGCGTGTGACGGTGTGAGGAAAGGCAGGTCCTGGCAATGGCGCAGCAGGTGCAGGGGGTCGTCGCCCCCGGCAGGAACGAGCCGGTGCGGGTCGAGACGATCGTCGTACCGGACCCCGGTCCTGGTGAGGCCGTGGTGAAGGTGCGGGCGTGCGGCGTCTGCCATACGGATCTGCACTACAAGCAGGGCGGCATCAACGACGACTTCCCCTTCCTCCTCGGCCATGAGGCCGCGGGCGTGGTCGAGTCGGTCGGCGAGGGCGTCACCGATGTCGCGCCCGGCGACTTCGTGATCCTCAACTGGCGTGCGGTGTGCGGCAACTGCCGGGCCTGTCTGCGCGGACGGCCGCAGTACTGCTTCGACACCCACAACGCGGCCCGGAAAATGACGCTGACGGACGGCACGGAACTCTCCCCGGCGCTCGGCATCGGCGCCTTCGCCGAGAAGACGCTGGTCGCGTCCGGCCAGTGCACCAAGGTCGACCCGAGCGTCTCACCCGCCGTCGCCGGACTCCTCGGCTGCGGCGTGATGGCGGGCATCGGCGCCGCCATCAACACCGGCCAGGTCGGCCGGGGCGACTCGGTCGCGGTCATCGGCTGCGGCGGAGTCGGTGACGCGGCGGTCGTCGGCGCGCGCCTCGCGGGCGCGGCCCGGATCATCGCCGTCGACATCGACGACCGCAAGCTGGAGACGGCGAAGGCGATGGGCGCCACCCACACCGTCAACTCCCGCTCCACCGACCCCGTCGCGGCGATCCGCGAGCTGACCGGCGGGTTCGGCGCGGATGTCGTCATCGAGGCGGTCGGCCGCCCGGAGACGTACAAGCAGGCCTTCTACGCCCGCGATCTGGCCGGGACGGTCGTCCTGGTCGGCGTCCCCACGCCCGAGATGACGCTCGAACTGCCCCTCCTCGACGTCTTCGGCCGCGGCGGCTCCCTCAAGTCCTCCTGGTACGGCGACTGTCTGCCGTCCCGCGACTTCCCCATGCTCGTCGACCTGCACCAGCAGGGCCGCATCGACCTCGGCGCGTTCGTCACCGAGACCATCGGACTCGGCGATGTCGAGAAGGCCTTCGCCCGGATGCACGAAGGCGACGTCCTGCGTTCCGTGGTGGTGTTCTGATGACCGTCCGCATCGACCATCTCGTCACCTCGGGCACCTTCTCGCTCGACGGCGGTACCTGGGACGTCGACAACAACGTCTGGATCGTCGGCGACGACTCCGAGGCGATCGTCATCGACGCCGCCCATGACGCCGCCGCCATCGAGAACGCGCTCGGCGGCCGTACGCTGCGCGCCATCGTCTGCACCCACGCGCACAACGACCACATCGACGCGGCACCGGCCCTCGCCGCCGCCACCGGCGCGCCCGTACTGCTGCACCCCGACGATCTGCCCCTCTGGAAGCAGACGCACCCCGAGCGGCTCCCGGACGGCGAACTGACCGACGGCGCCGCACTCACCGTCGCGGGCACCACCCTGACCGTGCTCCACACCCCCGGGCACGCCCCGGGCGCGGTCTGCCTGTACGCCCCCGAGCTGTCCTCGGTCTTCACCGGCGACACCCTCTTCCAGGGCGGCCCAGGCGCCACCGGCCGGTCCTTCTCGCACTTCCCGACGATCATCGACTCGATCCGGGACCGGCTGCTCGGTCTGCCGCCGGAGACGGTGGTCCGTACGGGGCACGGCGATACGACCACCATCGGCGCGGAGGCGCCGATGCTGGCGGAGTGGATTCAGCGCGGTCACTGAGACCGCGGCCACATGGACAGGGCGAGCCGGCTCTCGAACCGGTGCGGCTCGCCCGTCACCGGATCGGTGAACTCCAGCACCTTCGCGAGGAGTTGCAGCGGCGACCCGTAGTCGTCGGGTTCCTCGGCCCGGACCACCGGATACACCGGGTCGTTCAGGATCGGCAGCCCCAGACGGTTCATATGGACCCGCAGCTGATGGGTCCGGCCGGTGGCCGGCGACAGCCGGTACCGGCCGAGCCCGCCCCGCCGCTCCACCCTCTCGATCCGGCTCTCGGCATTCGGCTCGCCGGGGACCTCCCGCGCCGCCAGCACCCCGCGCTCCTTCTCGATCCGGCCGCGCACCGTGACCGGCAGCGCCACGGCGGGATCGTACGGCGCGACCGCCTCGTACTCCTTGCGCACCAGCCGGTCCCGGAACAGCGTCTGGTACGCGCCCCGGTCCCCGGCCCGTACGACGAAGAGCGTGAGCCCGGCCGTGAGCCGGTCCAGCCGGTGCGCGGGCTGCAACGCGGGCAGCCCGAGATCCCGGCGGAGCCTGGCCAGCGCGGTGTCGGTGACATGCCGTCCGCGCGGGGTGGTGGCCAGGAAGTGCGGCTTGTCGGCGACGACGATCCGCTCGTCGCGGTACACGATCCCGATCCCGAACGGCACCGGCTCCTCGGCGGCGAAGTCCCGGTGGAACCAGAGATACCGCCCGGCGGCATACGGCTCCGCCGCCGCCACCGGCCCGTCCACCCCGACGAACCGCCCCTCCCGCACCATCGCGTCGACCCGCCCGGCCCCGATGGCGTCACCGAACCGCGCCACCAGATGATCCCGCACGGTCGCCCACGCGCTCTCCTCGTCCACGGGCAGCCGGAGCCGCACCGGATCGATCCCGTCCCGCTGAGGGAGGGGCGAGGGGGGAGGGGGGCGGTGTCTGCGTGCCACGGGTCTCCGTGTCTTCCTCGGTGTGGTCTCGGCGCCGTCTCCAGGTCGCCTCCGGCGCACGGAGCGTCAGCGCCACGATTCTATCGAGGGCGGCCGGCACCGGCGTCCCCCGTTCGGCCCCGCCCCGGACCGCGCGCGCCCTGATGAGAGCCGTTCCGGAACCCGTCAGCCGCATGATGGACCGGTGATCAGTGTCCTGTTCGCCGTACTGACCGCGATCAGCAACGGCTCCGCCTCGGTGCTCCAGCGCCGCGCCGCGTCCACCGTGCCCGACGCCGAGGCGATGCGTCTCTCGCTGATCAAGCACCTGCTGCGGAAGAAGGTATGGCTGGCGGGGATCGGGCTGGTGCTGGTGGCCGCCGTGTGCCAGGCGGTGGCGCTCGCCACAGGACCCATCGCGGTGGTCCAGCCGATCTTCGTCATCGAACTGCCCGTCACCCTGCTGATCGCGAGCCGCGTCTTCCGCGTCCGGCTGACCCGGCCGGCCTGGCTGGGGGTGGCGGCGGTGACCGGCGGTCTCGCCCTGGGCATGGCCGCCGCCGCGCCCGGCGGTGGCAGCGAGAGCGTCCCCGGGTACGCCTGGGTCCCCGCCCTGATCGTCACCGGGGTCTTCGAGGCCGTACTGATCATCTGGTCACGGCGGCTGCGCGGGAACGCGCGCGCCGCGGCTCTCGGCCTCGCCGCCGCCTGCGGATACGCGCTGACCGCCGCGCTGATGAAGGACGCCGTGTCCCGGCTTGACGGCGGCGGAGGCGTCCTCGCGCTGGTGACCGCGTGGCAGCTCTACGGCACGGCGGTCGCCGGGGTGGGGGCACTGTTCCTGCTCCAGAACGCGCTCCAGGCGGGCGCGCTGGTCGCGTCCCAGCCGATGCTCACCCTCGGCGACGCGCTGATCAGCATCACGTACGGGGTGACGCTCTTCGGCGAGAGCCTGCGCTCCGGCTGGTGGCTGCTGCCCGAACTCATCGGGGTCGCCGTGATCGCGGCGGGCTGTGTGGAGCTGGCCCGCTCGCCCCTCCTGGCCGGCGGCAAACCCTCGCCGCCCCGCGTGCGCTGACTTCCCGTCATGGGCAGACCGTCCGACGCGCGCCGGTGTCCGGCGTCCTCGCCGGAGCGACCGGGGAGCGCCCCGGGCCGGCTGCGGCTCCCGCGACACTCCCGCGGGTCGGGCTACCCAAGCGTCTGTGATCTCTCTACGGTGGCCTCAGCGGGTCGACGACATCGCGCGTAAGCGCGTCAGGGGGTTCTGTGGAAAGCGAGTTGGCGGCGCTGGCGGGGTCGGGTGCGACGGCGCTGGTCGGTCTCATGGTCTCCGACGCGTGGACCCAGGCGAAGGGACGGCTCGCCCGATTCTTCGCCCGCGGTGGCGACGAGAGCTCCGCCGATGAGGAACTCGAAACCTCCCGGGAGGAACTGACGGCGGCCCGCCGGGCGGACGACGGGGACACCGAGACCGGCGTCGCGGCGGAGTTGCTCAGCCGGCTGCTCCGGATCCTCCAGGACGATCCCGCGGCGGCGGCGGAACTGCGGCTCCTGTTGCGGGAGCTGACCCCGGGAGCGGACGGCCCCCCGGCCGCCACCCTGAACGCCGGCGTCACCGGCGGTGTGCTGCACGGGCAGACCGTCCTGGCCGGACAGTTCCACGGCGGCATCACGTTCAACGTCCGGGAGGCCCCACCGTCGGGACCCGGCACCACGCCCGATCAAGTGCCGCCCCTGACGGTCACGTACATCAATCACGAAGCGGATCTCGCCCTGCTCGACGGGTACTTGGGCGAGGGCGGCGCGGGCGGGTCCCGGATCGGATACGCGGGGCTCACCGGGATGCCCGGTGTCGGCAAGAGGGCCCTGGCCCGCAGCTGGGCCGCGCGGAACCGGCGCAGATTCCCCGACGGACTGCTCCATGTCGACTTCGCGACCCTGCGGGATCAGCGGGACCTGATGGGCGGTGACGTGTCGGCGGCGCTGCGGCACTGTCTGAGATCGCTCGGGATGCTCGACACGCATATCCCGGCCTCGTTCGGGGAACGGGTCGAGCTCTTCCGGTCGTACTCCGCCGAGCGGCGCATCCTGATCGTTCTTGAGGACGTGAACCAGCCCGCGCAGGTCAGTTCGCTGGTGCCCAAGGGGCCGGGCAGCGCTCTGCTCGTCACCGGCAACGGCAGGCTCGACGAGCTGGCCATGGACGGCGCACGTCTGATCTCCCTGGCTCCGCTGGACAGGGCCGCCGGTCTGGAGCTGCTGGCCGATCGCTGCGCCCCGGGTGCCGTCGAGGCGGAACCCGGCGCCGCCGCGCGGCTCGTCGAGATGTGCGGGGGTCTGCCGAAGGCGCTGCATCTGGTGGCCGCTCGCCTGGTGACGAGCCGAGGGCGGCTCACCATGAGCCGGCTGGCCGACGAACTGGCCGACGAATCGCGCCGGCTGACGGGGATGTCTTTACGGGGACGGGGAGACCATTCGATGTCCGCTGTACTGGGGCTCGCCTACCGGGACCTTCCGGACGACGCGGCCCGGCTGTACCGGCTCCTGGGCTGGTTCCCGGGGCGCGCGTTCGACGTGGCCACCGCCGCGGCCGCCGCGGGCGTCGACACGACGACGGCCGAGTCGTCGCTGGACGAGCTCGAAGAGGCGAGTCTCCTCGACCGTACGACGGACGGCCGCTTCCAGTTCCACGATCTCGTACGGCTGCACGCCCGGGAACGCGCGGCCGCGGAGGAGCCCGAGAACGCGCGACGGGCGCTGGTGGAGCGGGTGATCACGCACTACCTCGTCCTCACCGCCTTCGCCGACCGGGCCGTCAGAGAGGACCGGCTCAGGATCTCCGGCCTGGCCGAGGACCTGGCCGGGCTCGGACGGGACGCGCCGGACCCGTTCGCGGCCGGGGGCGGCCCCGCTCCGCTGGACTGGCTGGACGCCGAGCGCGCCACCATCCTCGCCGTCCTGCGCGAAGCCGCCCGGCTCGGTCTCCATCACCTGGTCTGGCCGCTTTCCGAGTCGTTCACGGTGCTCTTCCTGCACCACAGGTATCTGAGCGACTGGAAGGAGTCCCTCGAACTGGGAGCGGCCTCGGCCGCGGCGACGGTGGTGCCCGCGGCCGAGGCACGGCTGCGGAGCCTGCTGTCGCGTCCGCTGATGGACCTCGGTGAATACGACCGGGCGCGCACGGAGCTGGAAACGGCCGTGGCGTGCGCCGAGGTCTCGGGGCACACCGTGGTGCGCGCGTCGGTCCAGGAGTTCTCCGGACGGTACTGGGACCGCTTCGATCCTTCGCGTGCGGTAGCGGCGTACCGGTTGTCGATCGAGCTCAACATCGAGGCCGGGGAGCCGCGTGGGGCGGCGATCGCCACATACTTCCTGGGGTGCGCCCAGGACGCGGCGGGCGATCACGAAAGGGCCCTGAACAGTCTGCGCAGAGCGCGTCGGGATCTGCTGGGCCTGCCGGGAGGGGCCGACCGGCGGATGGCGGCCCGGGCGTCGGTCGCCCTCGGCGCCGTTCACGAGCACCTGGGCGAATCCGACGAGGCGATCCGGGTGCTGAGCGAGGCGGCCGGGACACTGCGAGCGGAGGGCGCGAGCCACTACGAGGCGCGGGCGCTGGTACGGCTCGCCGACCTCACCGAACGGACGGGCGGCAGCCCGGACGTCCTTCGGGCGCAGCTGACCAGGGCCTTCGAGATCTGCGAGGCGGGCGGTAGCCCGGATACGGAGATGCTGCGGCAGCGTCTTGACCGGTTGGACGACGGCGGTGACGGCGGCGGCACGTGACGGAAGGCGGCGGGGGGCTCCGCGTCAGCGGGGCGGTTCGGCCGGCGGCCCGGCCACCGATGGGGCCGGCAGGGGTCGCCGCAGCCGGAGGGCGACGTCCTCCTCCCGTACCCCACCGATCCGGAGCGTCACGATGACGTCGTCCAGCGGTGCCCCCGCGAGCAGGCACGTATAGACCACCGCGGCCGGCAGCCCCGGGTCGTCGGCGGGTCCGGTGACCGTCGCCTCCACGACCCTTCCGTCGCGCAACCCCACCAGGCAGCCGCCCCCGCCCGCGCCCACGGCCGTGGCGGCGAGGCGGCTGCCGGGCAGCCGCTCCAGCGTGCGGCCGATCCAGCGGAGCGCGGCGACCGCCGTCGGGGCGGGAGTACGACGGATCAGTGCCGACGCGCTCTCGGTCAGCCGCCGGTCCCGTTCCTCCTCGTCGCACGCGAGATGCAGAAAGGCGTCGGGGTCCGCGCCGCCGCCGTCGGAGACGGCCGCGGGGTGGCGGCGTACGGTGACCGTCCACTGCCCGGCGTCCGAGGAGGCGGTGGTGGCCACCGCCCAGGAGGTGACGTCGGCCGCCGGGGCGACGGGCCGGGGGAGTGCCAGTGGGGGCGCCGGGTCCGTGCCGGGCTCCGGCAGGTTCATGAGGCGGTATACGGCGGTGCGCAGCCGCGCGAGCGCCTGGCCCGGTTCGGCGAAGGCATGGGCGGAGACCTCGGCGTAGCGTCCGGGGGTGTGGTCCCGGACAGCGGCCTCGATCTGCCCGCGCATGTCGTTCCGGGCGTCGAGACGGGGCGCCGCCCGTCCGAGGCGGGCGATCGCCGTCCCGGGCACCGCGTCGTCCCCGTATGTGGCGAGCAGCACCGGCTTGCCCAGCGCGGAGCCGTACAGCGTCACGGAGCCATGGTCTCCGATAACAACATCCGCTGCCACGAGTGTGGGCTGCCAGGCATGAACCGGTGGGATCAGCAGCAGGCCCGCCCGCAGCGCGGCGGTCTGCACTGTGTGGATCTGCCAGGAGCCGTGCCCGGACCACACGTTGGGGTGCATGATCGCGGCCACCCGGTACTCGTCGTACGGCAGGGCCCCCAGCAGCCGGGCCGGCAGCTCCGGATCCCGGCCGATCAGCGACGTGGGACCCCAGGTGGAGCTGAGCACGACCAGGCGTTGACCGTCGGCGACCCCCAACGCGCGTCTGTGGACGTCGGCCTGAGGCAGGCTCGCGCTCAACGTGTCGTAGACGGGATCTCCCACGAGCAGGGTCCGGCCCGCGGCCTTCGGGTGGGTGGCGAGCAGCTGCTCCTCCTGCTCCGGATGCGAGACGGCCAGCCAGGCACGGCCGGCTTCCAGCAACGCGTCCGGTACCACGCCGGAGAGGCGGGTCGCGGGCGTGCGGGAGTCCGGGACGAGTTTCTGGAAACCCACGCCGTGCGGCAGCACAAGGACGGGGCAACTGTCGTCCGGTACGTCGACGTTCTCGCTGGCGGAGAGGATGAGATCCGGGCCGGCGCCGGTCAGTTGAGCCCAGGGCATGACCCGGCACCCGGCCTCGTGGAGCAGGTCGAGGACGCCGTTGTTGAAGGCGGAGGTCGGGTCGTAGGCGAAGACGACGGTGACCCGGCTGTCGTCACGCAGGAGCGCCGGAAGTGTCTCCAGCACGCGGACGGTCGAGGTGACCGTACGGGCGGCCACGACGAGCGTCTTCTCCCCGTGGAAGGTGCTCCACCGCCGCGCGTCGTGGCCCACGGGGACCCGGAGCGGCGGGCCGGCGCTAGTGCTCACGGTCACCACGTGCGGCTACCCGGGGCTCCGGGGCCGCGAGGATAAGCGCGGCTCGCGGCTCGCGGCTCGCGGCTCGCGGCTCGCGGCTCGCGGCTCGCGGCTCGCGGCTCGCGGCTCGCGGCTCGCGGCTCGCGGCTCGCGGCCAGGATCGGCTTAGCGACTTTCACGCTTCGCCGCAACCTTTCTGGCGGATGGCTGTGTGTGACGCACGGACCCCACCGTACCGCTGGGACGACGCCCACCCGGCGCCGCCCGTCCGCCCCGTCGGCAGCCCGTTCAGGACGCCGTCCGGTCCGACGTGGCCTCCAGCAGCCGCCGGCGCAGCTCCTTCTCCTGGGCCCGCCGCGCGGTGACATCCCGGATGACCGCCCCGACGTGACTCGCGTCGCCCTCGGAGTCGGTCAGCGGCACCACGCTGAACTCGATGGAGACGGTCGAGCCGTCCGCCCTCAGCGCGGGAACCGCCAGAAGATCGTCGTCCCCGTACTTACTGGTGCCGGCCGCCATCGCGGCCACGAAGCCGTCCCAGTGACGCTGCCGGTGCTTCTCGGGGATGATCACATCGAGATCGCGACCGGCGACCTCGGCCGCGGTGAAGCCGAAGATCCGCTCCGCTCCCCGGTTCCAGTACCGGATCAGCCCCTCACGATCGACGATCACCAGACCGTCGGGTGCTCCCGCCGCCATCGCGAGAATCACTCCGGGCTCCAAGTCACCCATGAGGCCTCCAGGTTGCGAGGAAGGATTCGTCGTCGGCAGTCTACGGATCGCGGCAGCGATTGTATGCAGTCGACGAGCCGAGGCCGCTTCGGAAGGGGCGTCGTGAGGGAGCGGACTCGTGCCCGGGACCCACACACAAAAGGTGCCCGCCGAGAATCGGCCAGCACCATCGGTGGGTGAACTATATGTGTCCGAGGGGGGACTTGAACCCCCACGCCCGATAAAGGGCACTAGCACCTCAAGCTAGCGCGTCTGCCATTCCGCCACCCGGACCAGGTGTCTGCCGGGCGGCCCTGGGCCGTTCCGACGTGGAAAACCATAGCAAACAATCGACGGTGCCCGATCACGGCCCGATCCGGCGGACGCCCGGCGGTGGCCCGGGGTACGGGGGGCGGCGGGCCTTGTGACGGGCGTATGACAGGCCGGGGCCTGTCTTGGGGTGCGGGGGTGCGGCACGGGAGTATGTGGAGGAACAGCAGCGAGAACCACCAGCAACGACCGTGGGAGTGAGCAGCGTGAGCGAGCCGAACGCGGGCAGGACCGTCTCGGGCGAGGACGAGGTCGTCGACCTCTGCCGTGATCTGATCCGGATCGACACCAGCAACTACGGCGACCACTCGGGACCGGGGGAGCGGGCCGCCGCCGAATATGTCGCGGAGAAGCTCGCCGAGGTGGGCCTCGAACCCCAGATCTTCGAGTCCCACAAGGGCCGTGCCTCCACCGTCGCCCGGATCGAGGGCGAGGACCCCTCCAAGCCCGCGCTGCTCATCCACGGTCATACGGATGTCGTCCCGGCCAACGCCGAGGACTGGCGGCACCACCCGTTCTCGGGCGAGATCGCGGACGGCTGCGTCTGGGGCCGGGGCGCGGTCGACATGAAGGACATGGACGCGATGACCCTCGCCGTCGTACGGGACAGGATGCGCAGCGGCCGCAAGCCCCCGCGCGACATCGTGCTGGCCTTCCTCGCCGACGAGGAGGCGGGCGGCACGTACGGGGCGCGGTATCTCGTCGACAAGCACCCCGGGCTCTTCGAGGGCGTCACGGAGGCGATCAGCGAGGTCGGCGGCTTCTCCTTCACCGTCAACGAGAATCTGCGGCTCTATCTCGTCGAGACGGCGCAGAAGGGCATGCACTGGATGCGCCTGACCGTGGACGGCACCGCCGGGCACGGCTCCATGACCAACAACGACAACGCCATCACCGAGCTGTGCGAGGCCGTGGGGCGGCTCGGCCGCCATCAGTGGCCGGTGAGGGTGACCAAGACCGTACGGTCCTTCCTGGACGAGCTGTCCGACGCGCTGGGCACCCCGCTCGACCCGGAGGACATGGACGCCACGCTCGCCAAGCTCGGCGGCATCGCGAAGATGATCGGCGCCACCCTGCGCAACTCCGCGGCGCCCACCATGCTCGGCGCCGGCTACAAGGTGAATGTGATCCCCGGCCAGGCGACCGCGCATGTCGACGGCCGTTTCCTGCCCGGGTACGAGGAGGAGTTCCTGGCCGACCTCGACCGGATCCTCGGCCCGCGGGTCAAGCGGGAGGACGTGCACGGCGACAAGGCCCTGGAGACCAGCTTCGACGGCACGCTGGTGGACGCCATGCAGACGGCGCTGTCGGCGGAGGACCCGATCGCGCGGGCCGTTCCCTACATGCTCTCGGGCGGCACCGACGCCAAGTCCTTCGACGACCTCGGCATCCGCGGCTTCGGTTTCGCGCCGCTCAAGCTGCCCCCCGAGCTGGACTTCGCCGGGATGTTCCACGGTGTGGACGAGCGGGTACCGGTTGACGGCCTTCAGTTCGGTGTGCGGGTGCTGGACCGCTTCATCGACCACAGCTGACAGGGGAGTTGGAGGTTCCGGTAATCGACAGCGTGTGCAGCCGCGACTGAGAAGAGTGAATGCGACCATACGCTCGTAGCCTCATTACTTCCTCCTCGTTACAGGTGATGCGGTCCGCGGCTGGGACCGCATTTGCCAACGAGGAGGAACTAATGATCAAGAAGGTCGTCGCTGCTGCGGCTGTTACTGGTGGTCTGGTGCTCGCGGGTGCGGGTATGGCCGTCGCCGACGCGGGCGCCCAGGGTGCCGCTGTCGGTTCTCCCGGTGTCCTCTCGGGCAACGTGGTCCAGATTCCGGTCCACGTTCCGGTGAACGTGTGCGGCAACACGATCTCCGTGATCGGGCTGCTGAACCCCGCCTTCGGCAACGTGTGCATCAACAACTGACGTCGTACCTCTCTCACCCCATGAGGGTCTGAGCCCGAGTGGCCCCGGAGTGCGCGCCATGCACTCCGGGGCCGCTGGGCATCCTGCCCCGGCACCGATGCCCAGGGCAGCTCCGGAAGGCAGAAGGCAGGGATCGAAGCTATGAGACAGGTCACGCGCAAGGGCCTGATCACTGTGGCGGCCGCGGGCGGCGTACTCGCCCTCGGCGGCGGCCACGCACACGCGGACTCGGGAGCGAGCGGCACCGCCGCGAACTCCCCGGGAGTGCTGTCCGGCAACAACGTTCAGGTTCCGGTGCATGTCCCGGTCAATGTGTGCGGGAACACCGTCGATGTCGTCGGGGTGCTCAACCCCGCGTTCGGCAACAACTGCGCCAATGTGTCCGGCAAGCCGGCCGGCGGCGCACACGGCGGCGGCCAGGACGGCGGATACGGCGGCGGCGCTCACACCGGCGGGCCGCACACCGGCGGCTCCCACCCCGGCGCCACCCACACCGTGCCGGCCGGCGGCTCCCACGCGGGAGGCGGCGCGGCCAACTCTCCCGGTGTCGGCTCGGGCAACGCGGTCGAGGTGCCGATCGACGTCCCCGTGAACGTCTGCGGGAACACGATCGACGTCATCGGCCTGCTCAACCCCGCCTTCGGCAACGGCTGCGCCAACGACGCGCCCGCCCGCCCGCCGGCCAAGCCCGAGCAGCCCGGCACGCCCGGGAAGCCCGGGGAACCGGTCGCCCCGCCCGAGCCGGGAACGCCGCCGTCCGAGCGCGCCATCCCGCCGGCGCCGGGTGAGCCCAGCTCCCCGAACAACCCCGAGACGCAGACCGTCGCACAGCCCAAGGGCACCGAGGTCCTCGCGCAGACCGGTGCGGGCGCGCTCGGGATCGCGATTCCGGCGGGCGCGGGCCTGCTGCTCGCGGGCACCATCCTCTACCGGCGCTCCCGGTCCCGCTCCGCCGCGTAGTCAGGCGGATACACGCCGTACGGAAACAGACCGAACGGCAACCGGGAGACGGAACCGGCGACGGAACACGGTAGGACAGGGGCGGGCCTCGCAGCAGCGGGGCCCGTTCCGTCGTACCCATCCTCACCAGGTGGCGCGCACCTGGCGGATGATGCGCCGGCGCAGCCGCACTCTGCGACTGCCGTCCCGGTGCAGACTCAGACGGTCCAATTCCCAGTGTCCGTACTCGGCATGGTCGGTGAGCAGACGCGCCGCTTCCCTGCGGGAGACCCCGCGCGGCACGTACACGTCGACAAATTCGTATTCCGGCATCGCATCTATTGTGCGGGCAGAGCCCCGGTACGGATAGCGTCTGCACTATGTCTGATGCTGCGCAGCCCACCGCTGCCGAGGTACGCGCTGCCGCCGAGGCGGTCAAGGTAGCTCTGGACCGCCATCTCGCGGCGGTCGAACACCGCACGGGTGAGGACGACCCGGCTGTTTCCGACGCGTTCAACGCCCTCGCCGTCGCGGCCGAGGTCTACGACGAGCGGCTCTACAACCGGTACGACGAAGTCACCCCCTTCGAGATCCCGGACCCGGACGACTCACTGCCGCCCTACAACGGTCCCGAGGAGCCCAACGCCCTCAGCGTGCTGATCCGGCGCGACTACGCGGTCGTGGAGCCGCAGCGGCTGCTCGCACAGGCACAGCGCATCGTCGATGTGGAAGGGGACACCGACAACGGAGGAGTGATGGGCGGCAGTGTGCACGCCGCTCTCGGTGTGCTCTTCGGCGAGTACGAACCGGACGAGATCGCCTCCCGGCACAAGGAGTTCGGCCTTGAGGAGGGCGACTCCACCCTCTGGGTGTCGGCCGCGGACGACCTCCCGGAACCGGGGGAGTGGCTCTCGGCGCCCTTCGACCAGGCCGACCCCCAGCAGGTGGTCTGCCGCTTCGATGTCAGCGCGGTCTTCGACGAGGACGATCTCGACGCGGACATCGACGACCTGGAGGAACAGGACGCCTGACGTCCGTACCGCCCGCGCCGGTGCCGAGCCCCGGTGGGCGCGGCGCGGGCGGGTACCGGCGGTGCGGGCGGTACGGATGTCCCTGCCCGGCCAGTGGCGGGGCAGGCCGCGGGTCAGCCCGGCTGCGCCGCCGGGGCCAGCAGGCTCTCGATCAGCGGGCGCAGCCTGGTCGTCCGCTCCTGGAACGGGACGTCCGTCACGGCGTGCGGCAGCGCCTGGTCGACGCCGTGCACCACGGACAGATGGCGGTCACCCCGGCTGAAGGCCGTATAGACCCACGGGCGGCTCAGCCCCCGTGCGGCGTCGCCGGGGAGCACCACGACCGCCGCGGGCCAGCGCATCCCCGCCGCCTGGTGCGCGGTGAGCGCCCAGCCGTGGCGTACGGCCGACTCGACCCGCTCCCTGGGGACGACGACCGCCGTGCCCTCGCAGTCGAGCCGCAGCCCGTCGGCGTCCGCGGCGACCACGGCCCCCTGGAGCGTCCTGCCGGGCGACGGTACGTAGGCGATCCTGTCGCCCGGATCGAAGCCGCCGAACCGGCCGGGACCGGGGTTGAGCCGCTGCTTGAGCGACGCGTTCAGGGCGCGGGTGCCGGCCGAGCCGCCATGGCCCACGGTGATCACCTGCGTCTGCCCGGCGTTCACCCCGAAGGCGCGCGGCACCGACTCGGCCACCAGCTGCACCGTGCGATGCACCGCCTCGCCCGCGTCCCGCACCGGAACGATCACGACCTCCTTGCCGGGGGCCTCTACCTGGTGCAGCTCACCGATGCCGATGCCGGAGACCAGCTCGCCGATCGGCCCCGGGTCGGGGGTACGAGAGGCGATCTGCGGGCACACCCGGGCGGCCAGCAGATCGGCGAACACCCGGCCCGCGCCCGCCGACCACAGCACTCCCGGGTCACCGCCGAGGACCAGACGGCTGCCGTCGGGCAGCGATTCGACGATCATCGCGGCCGTCTCCACATCGAGCTGCGGCGCGTCCAGCACGACCAGCAGATCGAGCGCGAACATGCCGTCCGCGTCCCGCCCGGGGCCTTCCGTGCCCGCCAGCAGTCCGGCCACCGTGACGGCTCCGGCCGTCGCGTCCAGCCGGTCCCGGCCGTTCTCACTGTGGGTCGCGACGACCGCGCGCACTCCGAGCGCGCGGGCCGCCCCGGCCAGGGCGACCGGCTCGGCGCGCGCGGCCTCACCGCCGGTGTGCAGGACGAGCCCGTGACCGGCGACCGCGCGGATCAGCTCGGCCGCCGCGCGCGGGGCCGCCGCCGCGGCTTCGTCCCAGGAGTCGTCCGGCCCGGTCTTGACCAGCCGCGCGAGCCCGTCGGCGAGGCTCTCCTCGGCGAGCGCGTACCGGTCGAGGCCCAGCAGCACCGGGGCCGGCGGACCGGCCTCGGCCGGGTCCGCACCGCCGGCCGGCTCCTCGCCCCGCACCGCCTCCCCGCCGCGGTCCCCGCCGCCTTCGGACCCGCCTTCGGACCCGTCCTCGAAGCCACCCTCGGTCCCGTCTTCGAGGCCGTCCTCGAATTCGCCTCCGAAGCCGCCCTCCGCGCCCTCCTGGAAGACCAGCACCGCGCCCTCGGCGATCGCGTGCCGCACCGCCTCGTGGGGGTCCGGCACCGCGTGCTCGGCCAGCGTGCCCCGTACCGACGTGGCCTCCAGGGCCGTGTGCCCCTGGAGCGCGGCCCGTTCCAGCAGCCAGCCGACGAGCGCGGCGGCCCGCCGTTCGTCGCCGGGACCGCACGCCGCTCCGAGCAGGGCACGCGCGAACCCGTCGGCCTGCTCGGGCCGTACCCCGGGGACGGCGAGCAGCTGCCACGGGTCGTCCCGCAGCACCTCCGGGGCCCGCTCCCCGAGGACGGCGGCGACCTGCCCGGCCAGCGCCTCCGGCGCACCGCCCTCCGTCAGCACGGCCCGTACGGCGGACGCCACCTCGGCCGGAACGGTCTGCCGCGCAGAAGCAGGTGCCGAGGAAGATGCCGGCGCGGGCGCGGAGGAAGGCGCCGAGGAGGGCGCCGACGCGGGCTCAGCGGCGCGCGCGGACGGCTGGGCACGCTCAGGGGCGGCGGCCGCGCGCGGGCCCAGCAGGGACCGGTCCACCGGCGCGCCGCTCTCCACGGCCCGTACGGCGGCGAGCAGATCGGCTGCCTGCCCGCTCAGTTTCGTACCGGCGGCGATGGGGCCGGCCTTCTCCGCCTTGCGCTGCTCGATCCGCTCCCGCAGCTCCCGCTGGGCGGCCAGCTCGGCCGCGGCCTCGGACACCTCGGCCGCCTCCGCCGCGGTGGGCCCGGCCGCGGTGGTCCCGGCCTCCCCGTCCGGCGCGTCCGCGCCGGGGCCGTCCGCGTCCTCCACAGTGCCGGATGCGGCGTCGGTGCTGGTTTCGGTATCGGTGTCGGTTTCGGTGTCCGGCGCAGGCCCGGCAGCGGCTTCCGTGTCGGGCCCACCCGCCGTGGCGTGCTCAGCGGCGGTCTCGGCCGCCCCTGCGGCGGTGTCGCGGTCCGTACTCACAGCGTGCTCCAGTCCTGGTCGGGATAGCGGTGCACGGGCGCCGACACATCGTCGAGCGCCTGGCAGATCTCGTCAGGAAGCGTAAGGCTCTCCACTGACAGAGCGGCCGTGAGCTGCTGCGCGTTGCGCGCGCCGATGATCGGCGCCACCACCCCGGGACGGTCCCGGACCCACGACAGCGCCACTTCCAGCGGCGTCGTGGCGAGCCCCTCCGCGGCCGTCGCGACCGCGTCCACGATCCGGCTCGCCGCCTCGTCCAGATACGGCTCGACGAACGGGGCCAGCAGCTCGGAGGCGCCCCGCGAGTCGGGCGGGGTGGTGTGCCGGTACTTGCCGGTGAGCACCCCGCGTCCCAGCGGTGACGACGGCAGCAGCCCGACCCCCAGATCGATCGCGGCCGGCAGCACCTCCCGCTCCACCCCGCGCTGGAGCAGGGAGTACTCCATCTGACTACTGGCCAGCCGGGTCCGTATACCGGGCGAGGCCAGCTGCCAGGTGGCGGCCTTGGCCAGCTGCCAGCCGCAGAAGTTCGACACTCCCGCGTATCGGGCCCGCCCGCTGGTGACCGCGATGTCCAGCGCGTGGAGCGTCTCCTCCAGGGGCGTGCCGGTGTCAAAGGCGTGGATCTGCCACAGATCCACGTAGTCCGTGCCGAGCCGCTCCAGGGACGCGTCCAGCGCGGCGAGCAGATGCCCGCGTGAACAGTCGAAGCGGCGGTAGGGATCCGGCACACTCCCGGCCTTGGTCGCGATGATCAGATCGCGGCGCGGAACGAGCCGTTCGACGAGTTGACCGAGCAGATATTCGGCCTCACCGCCGCCGTACACGTCAGCCGTGTCGATCAGCGTTCCGCCCGCTTCCCAGAAGGCCTTCATCTGGTCGGCGGCGTCGTGCTCGTCGGTGTCCCGTCCCCAGGTCAGGGTGCCGAGCCCGATTCTGGACACGCGCAGGCCGGTTCGGCCGAGATGCCTCTGCTCCATGGCTGCTGAGATTACTGGCCAGGGCCCCACGCGGAGAGAGCCTGTGGACAACCCGCCCTGCCGGATCCCCGTATCGCGCGCTAGAGTCCCGGGGCACAGGGACGTTACTCATCGGTAAGGGAGTGGTTATGCGGCTCGGCATCAACCTCGGATACTGGGGCGCGGGGATGGACGGCGACAACCTCGCCGTCGCTCAGGAGGCCGACCGGCTCGGCTACGACGTCTGCTGGGCCGCCGAGGCGTACGGCTCCGACGCGCCGACCGTACTGAGCTGGGTCGCCGCGCAGACCGAGAGCATCGACGTCGGCTCCGCGATCCTCCAGATCCCGGCGCGCCAGCCCGCGATGACGGCCATGACCGCCGCCACCCTCGACTCCCTCTCCGGCGGCCGCTTCCGGCTCGGCCTCGGCGTCTCGGGACCGCAGGTCTCCGAGGGCTGGTACGGAGTGAAGTTCGACAAGCCCCTCGCCCGTACCCGGGAGTACGTGGAGATCGTCCGCAGGGCCATGACCCGCGAACGGCTGTCGTACGACGGCGAGCACTGGACGCTGCCGCTGCCCGGCGGTCCCGGCAAGCCGCTGAAGCTCACCGTGCACCCGGAGCGCGAGCACATTCCCCTCTACATCGCCGCGATCGGTCCCAAGAACCTGGAGCAGACCGGTGAGATCGCCGACGGCGCGCTGCTGATCTTCCCGTCCGCCGAGCACCTGGAGGACACGGCGATCCGGCATCTGCGGGCGGGCCGGGAGAAGGCCGGACTGACCATGGACGGCTTCGACGTCTGCCCCACCGTGCCGATCGCGGTCGGCGACGACATCAACGCGCTGGCCGATGTCTTCCGTCCGTACACCGCGCTCTACGTGGGCGGGATGGGCAGCCGCAAGCAGAACTTCTACAACCAGCTCGCGCGGCGCATGGGGTACGAGAAGGAGGCCGCCGAGATCCAGGACAAGTACCTCGACGGCGACAAGAACGGCGCGGCGGCGGCCGTACCGCACGAACTGATCGACTCGACCACGCTGCTCGGTTCCGTGGAGCGGATCGCCGACCGGATGGGGGCCTACGCCGCGGCCGGTGTCACGACGCTGACCCTCGCCCCGGCCGGTTTCACGCTCGACGAACGGATCGCCGCGCTCCGCGTCGGCACGGAGGCCCTGGAGCGCGCCGGTCTGGTCTCCTAGCCCGAACGGGCTACCGGGCGCGCGCCCTCGTAAGGGAAGGCCGCGGAGGCGTACGAGGGCGCCCGGCCGGACGTCTGCGGCCGTGGTGGGGGCTCGGGGGGTCTTCCCCGCCACGGCCGTCATGTACGACAACGCCTCCGGGCCCCGCTCGGTTACGCGCGGGGGCTTTGGCGGCGCTCCTTCTTTCGGCTCAGCCGGCCGGCGTAGCTGTTGCCTGTTGCCCCGCACCCCATTTGACTCGGTTTCTGCGGATGTCTGTATGGAGGTGGCAGTGATGCTCTCGGCCCGAAGCCTGTTCCAGGAAATCCTGGACGACGATCGTTCGTTCCGGCTCTTCTGCTCCATCGCGGCCAGCGGCGAGGCCCAGGGCGGCTGGGAGAACGGCCGGATCGCCGCCCTGGTGCCGGACTCCATGCGGTATCTCGCCCCGAAGATCGCCCGGCACGGCGCCGACGAGGACAAGCACGGGCGGATCTTCCACGCGCTGTTGCGGAAGCGCGGTCTCCGGCCGGTCCCGGTGCCCGCGGAGACCGACTACACCATGCTGCTGGAGCGGCAGGGCATCGGGCTCACCCACACGAAGCTGCGCCGTGCGGAACCGCTGACCGAGGAGGACATCCTCGTCTATCTCGCGCACAGCCGGATCACGGAGCAGCGGGCCGCCGACCAGATGGTGATGCTGGTCAGGTACTTCGGCGACAACCCCGAGGTCGGCAAGGCCGTCAAGATGATCAGTGATGACGAGGACAACCATCTCGCCTACTGCCACGAGGAGTTGCTGCGGCTGGCGCGCGCGGGCCACGGCCGTACGATCCAGCGCGCCCTGCGGCACTGCGCGCTGTCCGAGATCAAGGTCTACCGTCAGGTGAGCCTCGCCGTGATGGGCCGGATGGGCCGGATCCTGGGCTGGCCCGCGCCCAAGTCGGCGGCGCTCACGGCGGGGATCCACGCCCTCTACGCGTATGAACGGCTCATCGGCTGGCGCCGGATGGTCACGCTCGCGATGCCGGAGCGGCGCGACGCGCTCGGCGGGTCCGCGACCGCGGTGCCCGCCGTGCCCGCCTTCTGAACCGCGCCAACCTCTGAACCGCGCCAACCACTGAACCGCGCCGGCCTCTGAACCGGGCCCGCCTTCCGGACCACGCCGGCCTTCTGGAGCAGCGCGTCCGCCCCTGACACACCGGCGGGTCAGAGCCAGCCGCGACGCTTGAACGCCCGGTGCAGCCCGAAGACCACGACCGCCATGAAGGCGAGCACCGCCGGGTACGCCCACACGTACCCCAGCTCCGGCATGTACGCGAAGTTCATCCCGTAGATCCCCGCGACCAGCGTGGGGACGGCCGCCATCGCCGCCCACGCCGAGATCTTCCGCATGTCGTCGTTCTGCCGCACCCCCATCTGCGCGAGGTGCGCCGCCAGGATGTCGGAAAGCAGCCGGTCGAGCCCGTCCACCTGCTCGTTGGCGTGCAGCAGATGGTCGTTGACGTCCCGGAAGAACGGCTGCGAGCCCGTGTCGACGAACGGCACCCCGGGGCCCGCGAGCCGGGCCATCGGCGCCGCCAGCGGGCCGGTGGCCCGGCGGAACTCCATCACCTGCCGCTTGAAGTTGTAGATCCGTTCCGCGGTCGGCGTCACGGACCCCGAGCGGGTCTTCGGTCCCGGCCCCCGTCGCGATCCGGACGACCCGGATCCGCCGTCGCCCCCGCTCGGCGCGAAGACCTCCTCCTCCAGCTCCTCAAGATCGACCTGGAGCTCACCGGCCACCTCGATGTAGTGGTCCACGATCGCGTCACTGACCGCGTACAGGACCGCCGTGGGGCCGTGCTTGAGGACCTCGGGCTCCGCTTCGAGCCGCTGCCGTACGTCCGTCAGCGGAGCGCCCTCGCCGTGCCGGACCGTCACCACGAACGAGTCGCCGACGAAGACCATCAGCTCACCGGAGGTGACGATGTCGTGCTCGTCGTCGTACAGCACCGGCTTCAGGACCATGAACAGCGAGTCGTCGTAGATCTCCAGCTTGGGCCGCTGATGGGCGGTGAGCGCGTCCTCCACGGCCAGCGGATGCAGCCCGAACTCGCTGCTCACGAGGTCGAACTCGTGCGTCGTGGCCTCGTGCAGCCCGAGCCAGAGGAACGCGTCGCCCGTGGCGCGCGCCTCGGCGAGGGCGTCGGAGAAGTCGGCGGGGCCGTCGGAGCGGCGTCCGTCGCGGTAGATGGCACAGTCCACGATCACGGCGGGCATTCTCCCTCTTCCGGTACCCGCCCGCATCCCCCGGGCACGCACCGGCCCATGACGCTGCCGTACCGACCGCCTACGCTGGCGGGCATGGCCACGTTGATCCTCGTACGTCATGGACGGTCCACCGCCAACACCGCGGGGCTGCTCGCGGGCTGGACGCCGGGGGTCGCCCTCGACGAGCGCGGCGCCGCCCAGGCCGCGGCGCTGCCCGGACGGCTCGCCCGGGTGCCGCTCGCCGCCGTCGTCAGCAGCCCGTTGCAGCGCTGCCGGGAGACCCTCCAGCCGCTGCTGGACGCCCGGCCCGAGCTGACCCTCCGGACCGACGACCGGATCGGGGAGTGCCATTACGGCGACTGGTCCGGCCGCAAGCTCGCCGAACTGGCCGACGAGCCGCTGATGACGGTCGTGCAGCAGCATCCCTCGGCCGCCGTCTTCCCCGGGGGCGAGTCGATGCGCGCGATGCAGGCGCGCGCCGTGGACGCCGTACGGGAGTGGAACGCGCGCGTCGACGAGGAGCACGGCGAGGACGCCGCGTTCCTGATGTGCTCGCACGGGGACATCATCAAGGCGCTCGTGGCGGACGCCCTGGGCATGCATCTGGATCTTTTCCAGCGGATCCATGTGGATCCCTGCTCGGTCACGGCGGTCCGCTACACGCGGCTGCGCCCCTTCGTGCTGCGGCTCGGCGACACCGGCGAGCTTGCCGGGCTGGCGCCGCGTGAGAACACCGGCGGCGGCAGCGGTGTTGTGGGAGGCGGAGCGGGAGCACCGTGATCGCTCCGCGCAGTAGGGTGGACGCGCCGTCCGCGCGATCCAGGGGCATCCCGGGACCCGCGGCCCGCCCGTCGCGATTCCGGCCCCGTGCCAGACCGATGTGCCGTAACCGACGATTTCCAAGGGAGATCAGGACGTGTCCCGTCAGGTGTTCCTCTACGACCCACCGGACCGCTTCGTGGCCGGTACGGTCGGGCTGCCTGGACGCCGTACGTTCTTCCTGCAGGCTTCCGCCGCAGGGCGCGTGACCAGCGTCGCCCTGGAGAAGACCCAGGTGGCCGCGCTCGCCGAGCGGATCGACGAGCTGCTCGACGAGGTCGTACGCCGTACCGGCGGCAATGCCCCCGTACCCGCCATGGCACCCTCCGACGTCGCCGACTCCGCGCCGCTCGACGCCCCGGTGGAGGAGGAGTTCCGGGTCGGCACGATGGCGCTGGCCTGGGACGGCGACGAACAACGCATGATCGTCGAGGCGCAGGCGCTCGTCGAGCTGGACGCCGACACCGACGAGGATCTCGCCGAGGCCGAGGAGCGACTGCTCCAGGACGAGGAGAACGGCCCTCCGATGCTCCGCGTCCGGCTGACCGGCGCCCAGGCCAGGGCCTTCGCCAAACGCGCTCTGGACGTGGTCAACGCCGGCCGCCCGCCGTGCCCGCTGTGCAGCCTGCCGCTCGATCCGGAAGGACATGTATGCCCGCGCCAGAACGGATACCGCCGAGGAGCGTGACGGCGGTCGATCTCCTCACCAAGGGCGAGCTGACGGTGCTCGGGCGGATCCGCGAGGCGTCCAACGCGGTGCTCTACTGCTCCGTCTCGTACGAGGGGGAGGAGGCCCACTGCGTCTACAAGCCCGTCGCGGGCGAACGCCCCCTGTGGGACTTTCCCGACGGCACGCTCGCCCAGCGCGAGGTGGCGGCGTACGAGGTCTCCGAGGCGACCGGCTGGGGGCTGGTGCCCCCGACCGTGCTGCGGGACGGACCCCACGGCGAGGGCATGTGCCAGCTGTGGATCGAGGCGGACACGGACGGGACGGCGGCGCCGCTGCTGGCCCTCGTCGAGGAGGAGGAGCCCGGCGAGGGCTGGAAGGCGATCGGCCTCGCCGAGGTCGGCGAGGGGGAGACCGCTCTGCTGGTGCACGCAGACGACGAGCGGCTGCGCCGCCTCGCCGTGCTCGACGCCGTGATCAACAACGGCGACCGCAAGGGCGGCCATCTGCTGCCCGCGCCCGAGGGCCGGCTGTACGCCATCGACCACGGCGTCACCTTCAACGTCGAGGACAAGCTGCGCACCCTGCTGTGGGGCTGGGCCGGCGAGCCCCTGCCCGCACCGGTGCTCGACGTACTCGCCCGGCTGGCGGAGGCCCTGACCGAGGGCGCGCCCCTCGCCACCCGGCTGGCCGAATTGCTCACCGTGGCCGAGACCGACGCCATCCGGTCCCGCGTGAGTGAGCTGCGCCACACGGGCCGGCACCCCGAACCCTCCGGCCAGTGGCCCGCGATCCCCTGGCCACCCGTCTGACCACGGCCTGAGACCGGACCGGCGCGGGCCGTGCGACCTGGGGCGCCGGTGCCGCCCGATGGTCCGGAGCAGACCGCGGCGGATCGCGCAAGAGCGCCCAACAGGCCAGGACCACCCATCCGGTTCGTATGCGGAACATCCATCCGGTTACGCTCATGACATGCATGCCTGGCCCGCTTCCGAGGTCCCCGCCCTGCCTGGCAAGGGCCGCGACCTCAGGATTCACGACACCGCGACCGACGGCCGAGTCACCCTTGAGCCCGGTCCCGTCGCCCGTATCTACGTCTGCGGCATCACCCCGTACGACGCGACCCATATGGGTCACGCGGCGACCTACAACGCGTTCGACCTCGTTCAGCGCGTGTGGCTCGACACCAAGCGGCAGGTTCACTACGTCCAGAACGTGACGGATATCGACGATCCGTTGCTGGAGCGGGCGCAGCGCGACGGAGAGGACTGGACCGGGCTCGCGGAGCGCGAGACGGCGCTCTTCCGGGAGGACATGACCGCCCTTCGTATGCTGCCGCCCCAGCACTACATCGGGGCCGTGGAGGCGATACCGGGCATCGTGCCGCTGGTGGAGCGGCTGCGCGACGCCGGGGCCGCGTACGAACTCGACGGTGACGTCTACTTCTCGGTGGAGGCCGACCCGCACTTCGGCGAGGTCTCACGCCTCGACGCGGAGACCATGCGGCTGCTCTCCGCCGAGCGCGGCGGTGACCCCGACCGGCCCGGCAAGAAGAACCCCCTCGACCCGATCCTCTGGCTGGCCGCGCGTCCGGGTGAGCCGAGTTGGGACGGAGGCAGTCTCGGCCGCGGCCGGCCGGGCTGGCACATCGAGTGTGTGGCCATCGCCCTGGACCATCTGGGCATGGGCTTCGACGTCCAGGGCGGCGGCAGCGATCTGGCCTTCCCGCACCACGAGATGGGCGCCTCGCACGCCCAGGCGCTGACCGGTGAGCATCCGTTCGCCCGTGCCTATGTGCACGCCGGAATGGTCGCGCTGGACGGCGAGAAGATGTCCAAGTCCAAGGGCAATCTGGTCTTCGTCTCGACGCTGCGCCGCGAGGGCGTGGACCCGGCGGCGATCCGGCTCGCCCTCCTCGCGCACCACTACCGCTCCGACTGGGAGTGGACGGACCAGGTGCTCCAGGACGCCGTGGAGCGGCTGGCGCGCTGGCGGGCCGCGGTGTCACGGCCCGACGGGCCCTCGGCCGAGGCGGTGGTCGACGAGATCCGCGCGGCGCTGGCGGATGATCTGGACGCCCCCGCGGCGCTCGTGGCCGTCGACCGCTGGGCGGCGCTCCAGGAGACCGCGGGCGGTACGGACGAGGGGGCGCCCGGAGTGGTGTCCCGCGCGGTCGACGCGCTGCTCGGAGTCGCGCTGTAAGGGGCCTTGCCCCGGCGGATGCCGGCGCCGGGGAACGGCCGTACGGAAGCGGTGCGGCTGGTACGGAGCGGTACGGCAGCGGTACGGCGGTACGGGAGCGGGGCGGTGCCAGGAAGGCGCCGCCCCGCTCGTGCCGTACTTCTGGTGCCGTACTTCTCGTGCCATGCTTCCCGGCCCCGGCGCACTTCCCGGCCCCGGCGTGCGTTCCCGGTGCGGGTCCCGGTGCGCGCTCAGTCCTCGGCGGGACCCTCGTCCTCGGAGCCTGTGCCCCCGTCAGGACCGGTGTCCGGCGCGGGTCCCGAGCCCCGCTCGGGTCCCGGACCCTGCTCAGGGCCCTTGCCCGTGTCGGGGCCGCCGCGCGGCGGCTTCTGCGGACGGCGCCGGCCACCCGGCGTGTCGCGCAGATAGGGCGGACCCTCACCACTCTCCGAGGCATGGCCTCCCGGCCCCTGACCGGGATCGCCGTCACGCCGGCGCAGATACCGCTCGAACTCCCGGGCGATGGCCTCGCCGGACGCCTCGGGAAGCTCCGCGGTGTCCCGCGCCTCCTCCAGCGACTGGACGTACTCCGCCACCTCGCTGTCCTCGGCGGCCAGTTGGTCCACCCCCAGCTGCCACGCCCGTGCGTCCTCGGCCAGTTCACCCTGCGGGATACGGAGGCCGATGAGGTCCTCAAGCCGGTTGAGGAGCGCCAGCGTCGCCTTGGGGTTGGGCGGCTGCGACACATAGTGCGGTACGGCGGCCCACAGACTCACCGCGGGCACCCCCGCGTGCGTGCAGGCCTCCTGGAGGATGCCGACGATGCCGGTCGGCCCCTCGTACCGGGTCTCCTCCAGGTCCATCGTCCTGGCCAGGTCCGTGTCCGAGGTGACCCCGCTGACCGGCACCGGCCGGGTGTGCGGGGTGTCGCCGAGCAGCGCGCCCAGGATGACCACCATCTCCACGCCCAGCTCATGGGCGAAGCCCAGCAGCTCGTTGCAGAACGAGCGCCAGCGCATGGACGGCTCGATCCCGCGGACCAGCACCAGATCACGGGGCTTCTCACCGCCGACCCGCACCACGGAGAGCCGGGTGGTCGGCCAGGTGATCTTCCGCAGGCCGCCCTCCAGATAGACCGTGGGCCGGTTGACCTGGAAGTCGTAGTAGTCCTCGGCGTCCAGCGCCGCGAACACCTCGCCCTTCCACTCCCGGTCCAGATGAGCCACCGCGGTGGAGGCCGCGTCGCCCGCGTCGTTCCAGCCCTCGAACGCGGCCACCATGACCGGGTCGATCAGCTCGGGAACCCCGTCGAGCTCGATCACCCAGTGCCTCCTTCCGAAGTTCCCTCTTGTACGCACCAACCTTACGGCTTCACGCCTGCCCGCCCGCAGCCCCTTGCCCGGCAAGGTGAACTTCGCCGTACCAGGGCATAGCCCAAAGAATCACGGTCCCGCACCGGTGATTCATCCGAGCTGTGATCGTAATTTTCGTCCCGGGCCTGGACGATCGGGCGCCCACGACGCTATACATCGGATGACCAAAAGAGATCCGATGTTCTTCTCAAGGGGCATGTATGAGTCAGACCGTCACGGGATTCGAGGTTCACGACATCCGCTTCCCCACCTCGGAACAGCTCGACGGCTCCGACGCGATGAACCCCGATCCCGACTACTCCGCCGCCTATGTGGTCCTGCGTACCGACGACGGCGCGGAGGGGCACGGCCTCTGCTTCACCATCGGGCGCGGCAACGACGTCACCGCGGCCGCCATCGGGGCGCTGCGCCCCTACGTGGTCGGGCGCCCGGCCCCGCGCACCGCGGCCGATCTCGCCGCGCTCTCCACCGAGCTGACCCATGACTCACAACTGCGCTGGCTCGGCCCGGAGAAGGGCGTGATGCACATGGCGGCGGGCGCCGTCATCAACGCCGCCTGGGATCTCGCGGCGAAGAGCGCGGGCAGACCCGTCTGGGAGTTCCTCGCCGCGATGACGCCGGAAGAGCTGGTCTCGCTCGTCGACTTCCGCTATCTGACCGACGCCCTCACCCCGGACGAGGCGCTGGACATCCTGCGCGCCGCGGAGCCGGGGCGCGCGGAGCGCACCGCCCGGCTGCGGGCCGAGGGGTACCCCGCGTACACCACCTCGCCCGGCTGGCTCGGCTACGACGACGCCAAACTGGTGACGCTCGCCGAGCAGGCGGTCGCCGACGGCTTCGAACAGATCAAGCTGAAGGTCGGCGGCGATCTCGACGACGACGTCCGGCGGATGAAGCTGGCCCGCGCCGCCGTCGGCCCCGGCATCCGGATCGCCGTCGACGCCAACCAGCGCTGGGACGTGGCCGAGGCGGTGCGCTGGATGTCGGCCCTCGCGCCGTACGAACCGCACTGGATCGAGGAGCCGACCAGCCCCGACGACATCCTCGGCCACGCCGCCATCCGGGCCGGCCAGCCGGTCAAGGTGGCCACCGGCGAGCATGTCGCCAACCGGGTCGTCTTCAAACAACTGCTCCAGGCGGGCGCCGTCGACTACGTCCAGATCGACGCGGCCCGGGTCGCCGGCGTCAACGAGAATCTGGCGATCCTGCTGCTCGCGGCCAAGTTCGGTGTGCCCGTCTGCCCCCACGCGGGCGGTGTCGGGCTCTGTGAACTGGTCCAGCATCTCTCGATGTTCGACTACATCGCCGTCTCCGGCAGCCTGGAGGGCCGCGTCATCGAGTACGTCGACCATCTCCACGAGCACTTCGCCGACCCGGCGGTGGTCGTCTCCGCGCGCTATCGGGCACCGAGCGCACCGGGCTTCTCCGCCCGGATGCTCCCCGAGTCCATCGCCGCGCACACCTACCCCGACGGGCCCGTCTGGCAGGCACGTCGCACCACCGAGGAGGCCGGCGCATGACCGCCGCGGAGTCAGGACAGGTACAGGATTTCGCCGGGCTCGGCGCGCTCGTGACCGGCGGCGCCTCGGGGATCGGGGCGGCCGTCGCGACCCTGCTGCTCGCGCGGGGCGCCCGGGTCGCCGTACTGGACCGGGAGAGCGCCGGAGCACCCGCCGGGACGCTGGCCCTCACCGCGGATGTCACCGACGACGCGGCGGTACGGGCGGCGGTGGACGCGGCGGCCGAGGAGTTCGGCGGGCTGCACACGGTCGTCTCCAACGCGGGGGTCGGGGCCATCGGCACCGTCGTGGACAACCCCGACGAGGAGTGGGCCCGGGTCCTCGACATCAATGTCCTCGGCATGGTCCGTACCGCGCGGCACGCGCTGCCCCATCTGCGCCGTACCGCCGCCGAACGGCCCGGCTGCGTCTCGGTCACCCAGACCTGTTCCATCGCGGCCACCGCGGGGCTGCCCCAGCGTGCCCTGTACAGCGCCAGCAAGGGGGCGGTCCTCTCGCTGACCCTGGCGATGGCCGCCGACCATGTCCGCGAGGGTATCCGCGTCAACTGCGTCAACCCCGGCACCGCCGATACGCCCTGGGTCGGCAGACTGCTCGACCAGGCCCAGGACCCCGCGGCCGAACGCGCCGCCCTCGAAGCGCGCCAGCCCACGGGGCGGCTGGTCGGCGCGGACGAGGTCGCCGCCGCGGTCGCCTATCTCGCCAGCCCGGCCGCCGCCGCCGTCACCGGCACGGCGCTCCCGGTCGACGGCGGAATGCAGGGCCTGCGCCTGCGCCCCGCCTGAGCCGTACTCACGCATGCAACAGGGACAAAGGACGGTACAAACCATGCCGCGACACCCCGTGGGGCGCCCCCCACTTCGCAGACTCCGTACGACGAGCGCCTCGGCCTGCGCCGTGCTGCTGGCCGTGACCGCCCTCGCGGGCTGCAATCGCGACCAGGGCAGCGACGCAGCAGGCGGCGGCAAGGTCGGTATCGACCTGCCGCGCAGCGACAGCGACTTCTGGAACTCCTATCAGCAGTACGTCGAGAAGGGCGTCAAGGACGGCGAGGTCGACGCGCTCTCCCTGACCAACTCGCAGAACGACATCGGCAAGCTCGTCTCCAATGTCCAGGTCTTCACCGACCAGGGCGCCAAGGCCGTCGTCATGGCGCCGCAGGACACCGGCGCGATCGCCGAGACGCTCCAGACGCTGAGCGAGAAGAAGATCCCCGTCATCAGCGTCGACACCCGGCCCGACAAGGGCGACGTCTACATGGTCGTACGGGCCGACAACCGCGCGTACGGCCAGAAGGCCTGCGAGTACCTGGGTGAGCAGCTCAAGGGCAAGGGCAAGGTCGTCGAGTTCCAGGGCGACCTCTCCTCCATCAACGGCCGTGACCGGTCCGAGGCGTTCAAGTCCTGCATGGACGAGAAGTTCCCCGGTATCAAGGTCTTCGAGCTGGCCACCGAGTGGAAGGGCGACGTGGCCTCGGCGAAGCTCCAGTCGACGCTGGCCGCCCACCCCGACATCAACGGCATCTACATGCAGGCGGGCGGCGTCTTCCTCCAGCCGACGCTGGCCCTGCTGGAGCAGAAGAAGCTCCTCAAGGCGCCCGGCGAGGCGGGGCACATCACGATCATCTCCAACGACGGCATCCCGGAGGAGCTGGACGCGATCCGGGAGGGGAAGATCGACGCCACGGTCTCCCAGCCGGCCGACCTGTACGCCAAGTACGCGCTGTACTGGGCGAAGCAGGCCCTGGCGGGCACGACGCCCAAGGAGGGGCCGACCGATCACGACTCCACGATCATCAAGATCCCGAACGGCTTCGAGGACCAGCTCCCCGCGCCGCTGGTGACCAAGGAGAACGTGGACGACCCGAAGCTCTGGGCCAACCAGCTGGAGAAGAAGAGCTAGCCATGGAACAGAAGCAGCGGGCCCCCGCCGCCGTCCACGCGGAAGGCATCGTCAAGCGCTTCGGTCCCACAGTGGCGCTCGACGGTGTCCGGCTCACCGTACGGCCCGGCGAGTCCCACGCGCTCGTCGGGCGCAACGGCGCGGGCAAATCCACCCTGGTCAGTGTGCTCACCGGGCTGCACAGGCCGGACGCGGGCGAGGTCACCTTCGGCGGCGAGCCCGCGCCCGCCTTCGGGGACACCTCGGCCTGGCAGTCCAAGGTCGCCTGCGTGTACCAGAAGTCGATGGTCGTGCCCGATCTGACCGTCGCCGAGAACCTGTTCCTCAACGACTACGGAGTGCGGGGATCCGGGGCCGGCGCGCGCCGGTTCATCAGCTGGCGGGGGCTGCGCCGGCAGGCGCGCGAACTGCTCGCCGGGTACGGGGTCGACGTCGACCCCGACGCCCGCGCCAAGGATCTCCCGGTCGAGCAGCGGCAGTTCGTCGAGATCGCGCGGGCGCTGTCCTTCGGCGCCCGGCTCATCATCCTGGACGAGCCCACGGCGCAGCTCGACGCGCGCGGCATCCAGCGGCTCTTCGACAAGCTGCGTGAACTGCGTGACCAGGGTGTGGCGTTCCTCTTCATCTCCCACCATCTCCAGGAGGTGTACGAACTGTGCACCGCCGTCACGGTCTACCGGGACGCCCGCCATGTGCTGACCGCTCCGGTCGCCGAGCTGTCCAAGGCGGAGCTGGTGACGGCGATGACCGGCGAGTCCGCGGGGACGGCCACCTCCTGGCACGCCGCGCGCGCGGACACGACGGACCTGTCGGACCCGTCGGACGCCCGGGACACGGCGGCCGAGCCCGTACTGAGGGCCGAGGCACTGGCGCTGGACGGCGAGTTCGAGCCGCTGGATCTCGCCGTACGGCCCGGTGAGGTGCTCGGCCTTGCCGGAGCCGCGGCCAGCGGCAACACCGCGCTCGGTGAGACGCTCGCCGGGATGCGGGCGGCGACCTCGGGGCGGATATCCGTACGCGGCCGTACCGTGAAGCCCGGCAGTGTTCCGCACGCGCTCGACGCGGGCATCGGCTACATCCCCGAGGACCGGCACCGCCAGGGGCTCGTCCTGGACCGCAGCGTCGCCGAGAACGCCACGCTCACGGTCACCGACCAGCTCGGCCCGTGGGGGACCGTACTGCCCTCGCGGACCAGGGAGTTCGCCCGAGGCATGATCGAGTCGCTGGACATCAAGACCCAGGGCCCCGAGCAGCCGGTCTCCGGGCTGTCGGGCGGCAATCAGCAGAAGGTCGTCGTCGCCCGCGCCCTGGCGCGCGGACCCAGCGCGCTGATCGCCCTGCGGCCCACCGCGGGCGTCGACATCAAATCGAAGGACTCGCTGCTCGGCGTGGTGCGCCGGGTGGCGGACGAGGGCAGCGCGGCCGTGATCGTCTCGGACGAGCTGGACGATCTGCGGGTGTGCGACCGGGTACTCGCCCTGTTCCACGGGCGTGTGGTGGCTTCGTTCGGAAGCGGGTGGACCGACCGGGAACTGGTCGCCGCCATGGAAGGTGTGGGGGAGCGGGAATGACCGAGACGATGCGTCCGCCGGTGGCCGAGGAGGCCGACGGCGCGAGCCCGCTGAACCGGATCCGGCTCATCCGGTGGAGCGACTTCTCGTTGGTGCCGGTGATCCTGGTGCTGATGGTGATCGGCTTCATCGTCTCGCCGGTCTTCCTCACCTCCAGCAATCTGATCAGCGTCGTCCAGCAGTCCTCCGAGCTGAGCCTGCTGGTGCTCGGCCAGGCGCTGATCCTGATCTGCGGCCGGATGGACCTGTCACTGGAGTCGACGATCGGGATCGCGCCGGTCATCGCCATGTGGCTGGTCCTGCCCTCCGAAGGCGGCCGGTTCGCCGGACTCGACCTGCTGCCGGTCTGGATGGCCATCCCCGCCTGTCTGCTGGTCGGCATGGCCATCGGCGCGGTCAACGGCTTCCTGATGCTGAAGCTGCGCGTCAACGGCTTCATCGCCACGCTCGGCATGCTCACGATGCTGCGCGGGCTCCACATCGGCATCACCGAGGGCAAGTCGATCACCGATGTCCCGGAGTCCTTCCGGTACTTGGGCAAGACCGACTGGCTGGGCGCCCCCGCCGCCGTCTGGATCTGTCTGGCGCTCTTCGCGATCGGCGGCGCGGCCCTCGCCTGGCTGCGCCACGGCCGTTCGCTGTACGCCATCGGCGGCAACCCGGAGGCGGCCCGCGCCGCCGGGATCCGGGTGGACCGGATCACCTGGATCGTGCTCGCCATCGGCGGGCTGCTCGCGGCCTTCGCGGGCATCCTCTACACCGGCCACTACGGCTCGGTCGCGGCCACGCAGGGCAACGGCTGGATCTTCCAGGTCTTCGCCGCCGCGGTGATCGGCGGCATCAGCCTGAAGGGCGGGCGCGGCACGCTCTTCGGAGCGCTGACCGGCGTGCTGACCCTTCAGCTGGTCGTCAATGTGATGACCCTCGGGGGTGTTCCCGCGCTCTGGAACCAGTTCCTGAACGGCGCGATCATCATCGTCGCGCTGGTCATCTCGCGCTTCGCGAGCGGCGAGAAGCAGGACTGACCCGTGGGGCCCGCCCGCCGAGGCGGGCCCGTGCGGAACCTCAGAGTGTGGATCTCAGCCACATCTCCACGCTCGCGATATGGACCGTCGCCCAGGACCGGGCCGCTTCGGCGTCCCGGTCCCTGAGCGCCGCCAGGATCGCCCGGTGCTCGTGGAGCGTACGGCTGACCGCGTCCTCCTGGGTCAGCCCGCGCCAGATCCTGGCCCGGGTCGTCGGCCCGGAGAGCCCGTCCAGGAGCGAGCAGAGCACCGAGTTGCCCGACGACTGCACGATCCCCCGGTGGAATTCCAGATCGGCGGCGACCAGCTGCTCCACCGAGGGCCGCTCTCCCAGGGCGTCCAACTGGTCGCTCAGCGCGTCGAGTTCCGCCTCGGTTATCCGGGCGCTCGCCATCGCGGTCGCGGCCGGCTCCAGGATGCGCCGTACGGCCAGGAACTCCAGCACCGTGTCGTCGCGGTGGAAGTCCACGACAAAGCTGAGCGCTTCCAGCAGCAGCTGGGGGTCGAGGCTGGTGACGTACGTGCCGTCGCCCTGCCGTACGTCGAGGATGCGGATCAGCGACAGCGCGCGCACCGCCTCGCGCAGCGAGTTGCGGGACAGGCCCAGCTCGGCGGCGAGTTCGCTCTCCTTGGGGAGGCGGTCTCCCGGGCGCAGCGCGCCGGAGACGATCATTCCCTTGATCTTCTCGATGGCCTCGTCGGTGACAGCCATGGGCGACCTCCATACATCCGATGTATCGGCCCCCATTATGCGTCCCCGGACGCCCGGGAGGGGCACTCGCCGGCCGGGAGTGCCCCTCCATTCGTACGGATGTGCCCGTGGCCGCGCGTTCCGGCCGCGCGCGTCTCAGCCCCGGTCGCGGAGCAGCGTCCCGACCCGGGAGCGGATGTCCTCCGTGTCCAGGCCGCGGATCGTCAGTGTCGTACGGCGGCGCAGTACGTCGTCCACGGTCTCGGCCCACTCGTGGTCCCGGGCGTAGACGACCTGGGCCCAGATCTCCGGGGCGTCCGGATGGATCCGCTCGCTCAGCGCCGGGTACTCGTTCGCCAGCCGGACGATGTCGAAGGCCAGCGAGCCGTAGTGGGTGGCGAGATGGCGGGCGGTGTCCACGGCCATCGACGGCCCCGTACCGCCGCCGTCGATCAGCAGCCGGTGGGCGACCGCGTTCGGGCTGGCGATACCGGGCAGCGGCAGCTTCTTCGGCAGCCGCGAGACGGGCTCCATGCCCTGGCCCAGCGGATGGCCCGGCAGGGACTCCAGCTTGGCGAGCACCGTACGGCCGATATGCCGGAAGGTCGTCCACTTGCCGCCGGCGACCGACAGCATGCCGCCGCGGCCCTCGGTCACCACCGTCTCGCGCTTGGCCTTGGAGGTGTCGCCAGGACCGCCGGGCAGCACCCGCAGACCGGCGAAGGAGTAGGTGATCAGATCGCGGCTCAGCTGCTGGTCGCGGACCGAGAAGGCCGCCTCGTCCAGGATCTGGTGGATGTCCTTCTCGTTGACCGCCACATCCCCGGGCTCGCCCTCGTACTCCTCGTCCGTGGTGCCGAGCAGCAGCATGTCCTCCCAGGGGAGGGCGAAGGTGATGCGGTACCTGTCTATGGGGGTCGCGAGCGCGGCCTTCCACGGGGCGGTGCGCCTGAGCACGAGATGCGCGCCCTTGGAGAGCCGGATGGAGGGCGCCGCGTCCGGGTTCTCCATCTTCCGCAGATGGTCGACCCAGGGGCCGGTGGCGTTGAGCACGAGCCTGGCGTCGACGCCGAACTCCGTACCGTCCATCCGGTCCCTCAGGTCGGCGCCGGTCACCCGCCCCTGGGTGAAGCGCAAGCCGGTGACCTCGGCGTGGTTGAGGACGGTGGCGCCCGAGTCGACGGCGGCGCGCACAGTCATCAGCGCCATCCGCGCGTCGTTCATCTGGTCGTCCCCGTAGACGGCGACGGCCTTCAGATTGTCCGTACGCAGCTCGGGCACGGCCCGCCGCGCCTTGGCCGGGCTGATCACATGGCCGACACCGTCACCGAACGCGGAGAGCGCGGAGTAGGCGAAGACGCCCGCGCCGAGCTTGGCCGCGCCGTGCGGTCCGCCCTTGTAGACCGGCAGATAGAAGGTGAGCGGATTGGCCAGATGCGGTGCCACCTGCCGGGACACCGCACGGCGCTCGAAGTGGTTCTCCGCCACCAGCTTCACCGCGCCGGTCTGCAGATAGCGCAGCCCGCCGTGGAGCAGCTTCGAGGAGGCGGACGAGGTGGCGCCGGCGAAATCGCCACCGTCCACCAGGGCCACCCGCAGTCCCGACTGGGAGGCATGCCAGGCGGTGGAGATGCCCAGAATGCCGCCGCCGATCACCAGGAGGTCGTACGTCGCGTTGGACAGTTGATCCCGGGTCTCGGCACGGGTCGGCAGGGAACCGCCGGCCGGGTGCGTCCCCAGTGCGGGAACGCGCTGCAGGGTGCTCATTCTTCACTCCTCTTCGGATCTCACCGGCTCACCGGCGAGGCGGCTGACGGTCGGTCAGCTGTCGTCGTCGTCGAGCCAGCCCATGGTGCGCTCGACGGCCTTGAGCCAGTTCTTGTACTCACGGTCGCGGGTGTCCGCGTCCATGCGGGGCGTCCACTCGGCGGCCCTGCGCCAGTTGGCGCGCAGCGCGTCGGTGTCCGGCCAGAAGCCCACGGCCAGCCCCGCGGCGTAGGCGGCGCCGAGGCAGGTGGTCTCGGCGACCATCGGACGCACCACGGGTGCGTCGAGGACGTCGGCGAGCGTCTGCATCAGCAGATTGTTGGAGGTCATCCCGCCGTCGACCTTGAGCGCGGTCAGCTCGACGCCGGAGTCCTTGGTCATGGCGTCGCTGATCTCGCGGGTCTGCCAGGCCGTGGCCTCCAGCACCGCGCGGGCGATGTGCGCCTTGGTGACATAGCCGGTCAGACCGGCGATCACCCCGCGCGCGTCGGGGCGCCAGTGCGGGGCGAAGAGACCGGAGAACGCGGGGACGAAGTACGCGCCGCCGTTGTCCTCGACCGACGACGCCAGGGTCTCGATCTCGGCCGCGGAGTTGATCAGGCCCATCTGGTCGCGCATCCACTGCACCAGCGAGCCGGTGACGGCGATGGAGCCCTCCAGCGCGTACACCGCCTGCTGGTCCCCGATGCGGTAGCCGACGGTCGTCAGCAGGCCGTTGTACGAGTTGACCGGCTTGTGCGCGGTGTTCATCAGCATGAAGGTGCCGGTGCCGTACGTCGACTTGGCCTCGCCCTCGGCGAAACAGGTCTGGCCGAACAGCGCCGCCTGCTGGTCACCGAGCGCGGAGGCGACCGGGATGCCGTCCAGGGCGCCGCCCTTGGCGTTCCCGTACACCTCGGCGGAGGAGCGGATCTCCGGCAGGATCGCGGCCGGGACCCCCATCGAGTCCAGGATCTTCGGGTCCCACGCCATGGTGTGCAGATTCATCAGCATCGTGCGGGAGGCGTTGGTGACGTCCGTGACATGCACCCCGCCGTCGGTGCCGCCGGTCAGATTCCAGATGACCCAGGAATCCATCGTGCCGAAGAGGATCTCGCCGCGCTCGGCGCGCTCGCGCAGGCCCTCGACGTTGTCGAGCAGCCAGCGGGCCTTCGGCCCCGCGAAGTAGCTCGCGAGCGGCAGGCCGGTCTCGCGGCGGAAGCGGTCCTGGCCGACATTGCGGCCCAGTTCACGGCAGAGCGCGTCGGTGCGGGTGTCCTGCCAGACGATGGCGTTGTGGACGGGCTCACCGGTGTTCTTGTCCCAGAGGAGGGTCGTCTCACGCTGGTTGGTGATGCCGATCGCCTTGACGTCGGCGGAGGTGATGCCCGCCTTCTCGATCGCCCGCGCCACGACTTCCTGGACGTTCGTCCAGATCTCCTCGGCGTTGTGTTCCACCCACCCGGGCCGGGGAAAGATCTGCTCGTGCTCCTTCTGGTCGACCGCGACGATACGGCCGTCCCGGTCGAAGACGATGCAACGGCTGGAGGTGGTGCCCTGGTCGATGGCCGCGATGAACGGCCCCGTCCCGTGGGAGGACGTTCCGGTGGTGGTGGTGTCGCTCACGGTGTCTGCTCCTGTTCGATGCGGGGGTGGAGGGGGCTTACACGAGGGCCCAGTTGTAGTAACCGCCCGCCAGCGCGCCGCCGATCAGAGGCGCGACCACCGGGATCCAGGCGTACGTCCAGTCGGAGCCGCCCTTGTTCGGCAGCGGCAGGAGCGCGTGAACGATACGCGGGCCGAGGTCCCGGGCCGGGTTGATGGCGTACCCGGTGGGGCCGCCCAGCGAGAGACCGATGGCCACGACGACGAAGGAGGTGATCAGGACACCGAGCGTGCCGAGGCCGTTGCCCGAGTTGTTCAGGCCCTGCGTGAGGATCGCGATGACCAGGACGAATGTGCCGATGATCTCCGTGAGTACGTTCTGCAGGACGTTGCGGACCTCGGGCCCGGTGGAGAAGACGCCGAGCACCGGCCCCGCCTTGGGTGCCGCCTTCTGGTCCACGAGCCCCTCGACCGCGGGCTGCGCCGCGAGGATCTCCGGGTCGGTCAGATGAGCCTTGAACTGGCCCAGATAGGCCACCCAGACCAGGAACGCGCCGATCATCGCGCCCAGCAGCTGGGAGCCGATGTAGAGCGGGACATCGCCCCACTTGACGCCGCCCTCGATCGCCAGACCGAGCGTGAGCGCCGGGTTGAGCAGAGCGCCGGAGAAGGGGGCCGACACATAGGCGCCGACCATGACGGCGAAGCCCCAGCCGAAGCTGATGGCGAGCCAGCCCGCGTTCTGAGCCTTGGAACGCTTGAGAACGACGCCTGCGACCACGCCGCCACCGAGGAGGATCAGCAGGGCGGTGCCCGTGACCTCACCTATGAAGATGTCGAAGTTGGACACCCGAGACTCCTTCGTCCAGGGAAAGACAAACCGCCGGCTCATACCAGTGGTCCGCGCCCTCGGGCGAGGGCTACCGGCCCTTGGCGTTGTCACACACTAACTTGTATTGCCGGTAAGTGTTCGACAATGCCGACCGTTGAACGGCAGTTTTGTCCTGTGGTGCAGCGTCGTCAAGGGTTCAGTGACCGAAACCTCGATCAGTACCGATGATCCGGCATTCGGTTCAAAACCGCCCGGCGCCGATGTCCCTGGAAACCGCGCGGGCGCATTCGCGGACCGCCGCGACCAGCTCGGAGCGCAGTTCGCCGGCCGGGCAGAGCCGCTCGACCGCGCCGGTGATGGCGATGGCGCCCACCGGCATCCGCCGCCGGTCGTGAATGGGAGCGGCCACCGCGGCCACGCCCTCCCAGGTCTCCTCCATGTCCGCGGCCCAGCCGCGCGCCCTGGTCAGGTCCAGCACCGACTCGAACTCCGCCAGACCGGTGATGGTCCGCGGGGTGAAATCCGCGCGGTCGCCCTCCACCGCCTCGCTGTGCGCCACCGGGTCGTACGCCGAGAGCACCTTTCCGAGCGCGGTGGAGTGCAGCGGCTGCATGGCCCCCACCTCAAGCACCTGCCGGCTGTCGTCCGGCCGGAAGACGTGGTGGACGATCAGGACGCCCTGCTGGTGCACGACGCCCAGATGGACGCTCTCGCCGGACGACCTGGCCAGGTCGTCCGTCCAGACCAGGGCGCGGGAGCGCAGCTCGTGCACGTCCAGATAGCTGTTGCCGAGGCGCAGCAGCTCGGCCCCGAGCTGATAGCGGCCCGAGGTGGCGTCCTGTTCGACGAAGCCCTCCGCCTGGAGCGTGCGCAGGATGCCGTGCGCGGTGCCCTTGGCCAGCCCGACCGAGGAGGCGATCTCGGACAGGCCGAGCCGGCGCTCGCCGCCCGCGAGCAGCCGCAGCATCGCCGCCGCCCGTTCCAGCGACTGGATGTTCTTCGCCATCGGCCCCGGACCTCCACTACGTTCGACAATGCTGAACACTATCGGTCGATGCCGACCTTCTCTCTCCATCGAGAGGATCTGTCAAGACCGCGCGCCCCGGATCTTCCCGTGGACAGGATGCCGTCCGCCCGCTGGGATGCCGCACCGGATCGGAGGCCGCCCGGCTACCCTTGCCGGGTGCGCCCTGCTCCAGCGGGCGCAAAGCCGACAGCCGTCGCATCCACGGGAGTACTTTCATGGCCTCGTCGCCGAGCCCCTCCACTGACAGCCGGACCCGTATCGAAGCCCTCCGCGAGGCGCTCGCCACCCGCGTGGTGGTCGCCGACGGCGCGATGGGCACGATGCTCCAGGCACAGGATCCGACGATGGACGACTTCCAGAATCTGGAAGGCTGCAACGAGATCCTGAATGTGACACGCCCGGACATCGTCCGCTCCGTCCACGAGGAGTACTTCGCGGTCGGCGTCGACTGCGTGGAGACGAACACCTTCGGTACCAACTACGCGGCCCTCGCGGAGTACGACATCCCCGAGCGGGTCTTCGAGCTCGCCGAGTCCGGCGCCAGGATCGCCCGCGAGGTCGCGGACGAGTTCACCGCCTCCACCGGACAGCAGCGCTGGGTGCTCGGCTCGATGGGACCGGGCACGAAGCTGCCGACCCTGGGCCACGCCCCGTATCTCACACTGCGCGACGCCTACCAGCAGAACGCCGAGGGCATGATCGCGGGCGGCGCGGACGCGCTGCTGGTCGAGACCACGCAGGACCTGCTCCAGACCAAGGCCGCCGTCCTCGGCGCCCGCCGCGCGCTGACCGCCACCGGAACCAACCTGCCGATCATCTGCTCGGTCACGGTCGAGACGACCGGCACGATGCTCCTCGGCTCGGAGATCGGCGCGGCCCTGACCGCGCTGGAGCCGCTCGGCATCGACATGATCGGGCTGAACTGCGCCACCGGCCCGGCCGAGATGAGCGAGCACCTGCGCTATCTCGCCCGGCACTCCCGGATCCCGCTCTCCTGCATGCCCAACGCCGGCCTGCCGGTCCTGGGCAAGGACGGGGCGCACTACCCGCTGTCGGCCGGTGAGCTGGCCGACGCCCAGGAGACCTTCGTCCGCGAGTACGGCCTGTCGCTGGTGGGCGGCTGCTGCGGTACGACGCCCGAGCACCTGCGCCAGGTGGTCGAGCGGGTGCGCGGCCAGCGGCTCACCGAACGCGAACCGCACCCCGAGCCGGGCGCCGCCTCGCTCTACCAGACGGTCCCGTTCCGCCAGGACGCCTCGTATCTGGCGATCGGCGAGCGGACCAACGCGAACGGCTCCAAGAAATTCCGGGAGGCCATGCTGGAGGGCCGCTGGGACGACTGTGTGGAGATGGCCCGCGACCAGATCCGCGAGGGCGCCCATCTGCTGGACCTCTGTGTGGACTACGTCGGCCGCGACGGCGTCGCCGACATGGCCGAGCTGGCGGGCCGGTTCGCCACCGCCTCCACGCTGCCGATCGTGCTGGACTCCACCGAGCTGCCCGTCCTGCGGGCCGGCCTGGAGAAGCTCGGCGGCCGGGCCGTGATCAACTCCGTCAACTACGAGGACGGCGACGGCCCGGAGTCCCGCTTCACGAAGGTCACCGAGCTGGCCAAGGAGCACGGCGCCGCGCTCATCGCGCTGACCATCGACGAGGAGGGCCAGGCCCGTACCGTCGAGCACAAGGTCGCCATCGCCGAACGGCTGATCACCGACCTCACCACGAAGTGGGGCGTCCACGAGTCGGACATCCTCATCGACTGTCTGACCTTCACGATCTGCACCGGCCAGGAGGAGTCGCGGGGCGACGGCATCGCCACCATCGAGGCCATCCGCGAGCTGAAGCGCCGCCACCCCGACGTACAGACCACGCTGGGTCTGTCCAACATCTCCTTCGGCCTCAACCCCGCCGCCCGTATCGTGCTGAACTCGGTCTTCCTCGACGAGTGCGTCAAGGCCGGACTCGACTCGGCGATCGTGCACGCCTCCAAGATCCTGCCGATCGCACGGCTGGAGGAGGAGCAGGTCAAGGCCGCCCACGACCTGATCTACGACCGGCGCGCCGAGGGCTACGACCCGCTCCAGAAGCTCATGGAGCTGTTCGAGGGCGTCAACACCAAGTCGATGAAGGACGGCCGGGCCGAGGAACTGCTCGCCCTGCCGCTGGACGAGCGTCTCCAGCGCCGCATCATCGACGGCGAGAAGAACGGCCTGGAGGCCGACCTCGACGAGGCCCTCCAGGACGCCCCGGCCCTCGACATCGTCAACAACACGCTGCTCGAAGGCATGAAGGTGGTCGGCGAGCTGTTCGGCTCCGGCCAGATGCAGCTGCCGTTCGTCCTCCAGTCCGCCGAGGTCATGAAGACCGCGGTCGCCCATCTGGAACCGCACATGGAGAAGACCGACGACGACGGCAAGGGCACCATCGTGCTCGCCACCGTCCGCGGCGACGTCCACGACATCGGCAAGAACCTCGTCGACATCATCCTCTCCAACAACGGCTACAACGTGGTGAACCTGGGCATCAAGCAGCCCGTCGCCGCGATCCTGGAGGCGGCCGAGGAGCACCGCGCGGATGTCATCGGCATGTCCGGTCTGCTGGTGAAGTCGACCGTGATCATGAAGGAGAACCTGGAAGAGCTCAACCAGCGGCAGATGGCCGCCGACTACCCGGTGATCCTCGGTGGCGCGGCGCTGACCCGGGCCTATGTCGAGCAGGATCTGCACGAGATCTACGAGGGCGAAGTCCGCTACGCGCGCGACGCGTTCGAGGGGCTCCGGCTGATGGACGCCCTGATCGCCGTCAAGCGCGGCGTCCCCGGCGCCGTCCTGCCCGAGCTGAAGCAGCGCCGGGTCAAGGCCAGGCCCCAGACCGAGGTCGAGGAGCGGCCGGAAGAGGGCGCCGCCCGCTCGGACGTCGCCGTCGACAACCCCATCCCGACGCCGCCGTTCTGGGGCACCCGCGTCGTCAAGGGCATCCAGCTCAAGGAGTACGCCTCCTGGCTGGACGAGGGCGCGCTCTTCAAGGGCCAGTGGGGGCTGAAGGAGGCCCGCAAGGGCGGCCCCAGCTACGAGGAGCTGGTGGAGAGCGAGGGCCGGCCCCATCTGCGCGGCTGGCTGGAGCAGATGCACACCCAGAACATGCTGGAAGCCGCCGTCGTCTACGGCTACTTCCCCTGCGTGTCCAAGGGCGACGACCTGATCCTGCTGAACGACGACGGGTCCGAGCGCACCCGCTTCACCTTCCCGCGCCAGCGCCGCGGCCGCCGCCTCTGCCTGGCGGACTTCTTCCGCCCCGAGGAGTCCGGCGAGACGGATGTGGTCGGCCTCCAGGTCGTCACCGTCGGCTCGAAGATCGGTGAGGCGACCGCGGAGCTGTTCGAGGCCAACGCCTACCGCGACTACCTGGAGCTGCACGGGCTCTCCGTCCAGCTCGCCGAGGCGCTCGCCGAGTACTGGCACGCCCGGGTCCGCTCGGAGCTGGGCTTCGCGGGCGAGGACCCGTCCGAGGTCGAGGACATGTTCGCCCTGAAGTACCGGGGCGCCCGTTTCTCGCTCGGCTACGGCGCCTGCCCGGATCTGGAGGACCGCGCGAAGATCGCGGAACTGCTGGAGCCGGAGCGCATCGGTGTCCAGCTCTCCGAGGAGTTCCAGCTCCACCCCGAGCAGTCCACCGACGCCATCGTGATCCACCACCCCGAGGCGAAGTACTTCAACGCGCGCTGAGCCCGTCCTGGGGCCCGCGCCGGGACCTCGGTCCCCGTCCGCCGGGAACCGAGCGGCGCGAGCGGCGGACGAGTCGTACACTTATCGGTCCAGTGCAGGCCGGTCGCCTGTCCCGGAGGGGCAACCCCGCGGGCAAGGTGACCGGCCTTCTCGTCCCTCATGGAGGTGTGCCG
The DNA here is from genome assembly GCF_055639435.1 of Streptomyces sp. NPDC039430. Taxonomy (NCBI): domain Bacteria; kingdom Bacillati; phylum Actinomycetota; class Actinomycetes; order Kitasatosporales; family Streptomycetaceae; genus Streptomyces; species Streptomyces sp. NPDC039430. The sequence continues at coordinate 180,616 of NZ_JBVKAK010000007.1, forward strand.
GATGACCAGTACGGTCCCCGCGTCCCTGACCCGAACGGCCGAAGGCTCCGCCCTTCAGGCCGTCCTTCTCGACATGGACGGCACCCTGGTCGACACCGAGGGATTCTGGTGGGAAGCCGAGGTGGAGGTCTTCAAGGCCCTCGGACACGTCCTCGACGAGACCTGGCGCGAAGTGGTGGTCGGCGGGCCCATGACCCGCAGCGCGAGCTTCCTCATCGAGGCCACGGGCGCCGCCATCACCCTCAGCGAACTGACCGTGCTGCTCAATGACACCTTCGAGCACCGGATCGGGCGTGACCTGCCCCTGATGCCCGGCGCGAACCGGCTGCTCACCGAGCTGGCCGCCCACGAGGTGCCCACCGCCCTGGTCTCCGCCTCGCACCGGCGCATCATCGACCGGGTGCTGGCCTCCCTCGGGCCCGAGAACTTCGCGCTCACCGTCGCGGGCGACGAGGTGCCCCGCACCAAGCCGCACCCCGATCCGTATCTGCTCGCCGCGCGGGGCCTGGGCGCCGATCCGGCGCGCTGCGCCGTCATCGAGGACACGGCCACCGGCGTGGCGGCCGCCGAGGCCGCCGGGTGCCGGGTGGTCGCCGTACCGTCCGTGGCACCCATCGCCCCGGCGGCCGGCCGCACGATCGTCGGCTCGCTCGAAGAGGTCGATCTGGTATTCCTGCGCGGTTTGATGACACACGGGCGCTGACGCGCGTACCGAGAGTCGCACCGGAATGGCGAACGGAAACTCTCGGCATTGGCACGGATATTTTCCGTGACCTCCATGACTCCAATCCGGGTCACTTTCAAACACCGCGGAAGTGACCTTTGTCACTGTCCTGCGCATCGACAGCGGAGAGCGGGGCTGATCCACGCCGGTCCGAGGTGGGGCCGACTGTGCCCATGTGTCCCGGTTTATCGGCCGGTGTGTGATTCCTGCCGTGGCCCGGATATCCACGCGCCGCTATTTCCGATCACTGTGTGATTACGTTTCAGATCGGGCCCGGTCCGGCATTCCCGGAGCCTCCGACTAATCTCATCGCGAGCACTTCGCCGCTTCAACGACGTGTCCCGACGACCCACCAAGTCGCCACGCGCACAGGACCGATCGCCCTGTATCCCGGCCCGATCGCATCTGCCCCGAACGGGTGGGCGCGGCGGAGTCTCCCATTTGCACCGCTGTATCTCAGTGCCGGATGAGGGAGTACGTCCAGGATGAACCGCAAGACTTTGGCGCTGTCGGCCGTGATCGGCCTGCTTGTGCCCGTGCTCGCCGGTTGCGGTGGCTCGGACGGTGGCTCCGGCGGCGAGGCCATTGTCGTGGGCACCACGGACCAGTACATCGCGACGAAAGAGGCCGTCGCCCCGCTGGACCCGGCCGCCGCGTACGACACCGGTTCCTGGAACGTCCTGCGTCAGACCATCCAGACGCTGATGCACGTCCCGCGCGGCGGCGGCAAGCCCGTCCCGGACGCCGCCTCCAAGTGCGCGTTCACGGACCGGGCGAACGAGAGCTACCGCTGCACTCTGCGCGAGGGGCTGAAGTTCGCCGGCGGCGACCTCATCACGGCCGACGACGTGAAGTACTCCATGGAACGGGTTCTGAAGATCAACGACCCCGGCGGTGTGGCCGGTCTGCTGACCAACATCGACACGATGGAGAGCGACGGCGCCCGCGAGATCATCTTCCATCTCAAGACGCCCGACGCGACCTTCCCGTACAAGCTGTCCACGCCGCCGGCCGGCATCGTCAGCAAGAAGGACTACCCGCCGACGAAGCTGCGCGCGGGCTTCGACGTGTCCGGCTCAGGCCCGTACAACTTCACGGCCGACGTCAAGGGCGACACCGTCACCAAGGCGACCTTCACCAAGAACCCCGACTACAAGGGCGACCTGAACATCCAGAACGACAAGGTCGAGCTTCAGCCCTTCACGGACGCGGACGACATGGGCAAGGCGCTCGACGCCGGCGACATCGATGTGATGACCCGCGCGATGACGCCCGCGCAGGTGCAGTCGATGGTTGAGAAGCCCAAGGACGGCATCCAGCTCACCGAGATGCCGGGTCTGGAGATCCGCTACCTCGTCTTCGACACCGACGCCCCGACCGTCAAGGAGAAGGCGGTGCGCCAGGCCATGGCGTACACCATCGACCGCGGCGACCTGATCACCAAGGTGTACGGCGCGATGGCCGAGCCGCTGTACTCGCTCATCCCGTCGAGCATCGCCACGCACACCAACTCGTTCTTCAACAAGTACGGCGACCGCAACCTGCCCAAGGCCGCCGACCTGCTGGAGAGGGCCGGTATCGAGACCCCCGTGAAGCTCTCGCTGGACTACACCACCGACCACTACGGCGAGGCGACGAAGCAGGAGTTCGAGAACCTCAGGGACCAGCTCAACAGCAGCAAGCTGTTCGACGTCTCCATCAAGGGCACGGAGTGGAAGACCTTCCGCCCGAACCAGATCAAGGGCGACTACTCGGTCTACGGCATGGGCTGGTTCCCCGACTTCCCGGACCCGGACAGCTACACCGCGCCGTTCCTGGACAAGGACAACTTCCTCAACATGCCGTACAACAACGCCCTACTGCGCGGCGAGCTGATCCCGCAGTCGCGCCGCGAGGCCGACCGCAGCGCCGCCACCCAGACCTTCAGCCGGATCCAGGACATCGTCGCCGACGACGTACCGGTGCTGCCGCTCTGGCAGGGCAAGCAGTACGTCGCCTCCCGCGATGACATCGCGGGTGTGGAGTGGGCGGTCAACTCCTCGGCGGAACTGCTCCTCTGGGAGCTCCGCCGCGGCCCCGGCGCGTGACGCTCCCGGGCCGCCGGAAGACCTCCGGTCCCTCCTGAACCTCCTGAACAGCGGTCCGGGGGGGGGGGGGGGGGGGGGAAGGGGGGGAGGGGGGGGGAAGGGGGGCGCCGAGCTCCACCAGGAGAGGGGCGAAC
>NZ_JBVKAK010000007.1:183570-485836 GCF_055639435.1 Streptomyces sp. NPDC039430
GAAGTGCCCCTGTGTCGTGCCGCTCCCGGACCGCAGGAAGCCCTCCGCTCCCCCCGAACCCCCCGGAACAGCTTTCCGGCAGGGGGGACAAGCCCCACGCGCCCGGACAGGTTCCGGGCGGCGTCCGCCGTCCTCACTGGGCGCCGGGACGCACCAGCCCGCTCTCGTACGCGTACACCGCGGCCTGTACCCGGTCGCGCAGCCCCAGCTTGGTGAGCACATGGCCCACATGCGTCTTGACCGTGGTCTCGCTGACGAAGAGGTCCGCCGCGATCTCCGCGTTGGACAGCCCCCGGGCGACCAGCTTGAGCACCTCGACCTCGCGATCGGTCAGCGTGTGCAGCGTGTCGGGCACCGGCTCCTCGCCGGACGGCAGATGATCCGCGTACTTGTCGAGCAGCCGGCGCGTGATGCTCGGCGCCAGCATCGCCTCACCCGCCGCGACCACCCGGATCGCCTGGACCAGCTCATTGGCGGGCGCGTCCTTGAGCAGAAAGCCGCTCGCCCCCGCGCGCAGCGCCTCCACCACGTACTCGTCGAGATCGAAGGTCGTCAGGACCAGCACCTTCGCCGGACCGTCCCGGCCGGGGCCGGTGATCTGGCGGGTCGCCTCCACACCGTCCATCCGGGGCATCCGGATGTCCATCAGCACCACATCGGGCTGCAGCGCGCGGACCTGGTCGATGGCCTGGAGGCCGTCCCCGGCCTCGCCGACGACCGCGATGTCCTGCTCGGCCTCCAGGATCATCCGGAAGCCGGTGCGCAGCAGCGGCTGGTCGTCGACCAGCAGGACGCGGACAGTCACAGGGAACTCCTTCACTAGACCGGCCCCATTCTGCCCTGACCACCCCACCGCGACTCCGCCGGGCGCGGCGCGCGGCCCCGCCCCTCCGGACGTGCCGGCTACGCGCTCCCCGGCACCCCGACCGTCAGCGGATAGACGGGAGGCGTACCGCCGAATTCCGGGCAGACCGCCTGGTGGTCGCACCAGCCGCAGAGCTTCGTGGGACGCGGCCGCCAGTCGCCCGTCTCGGTGGCCAGCCTGATCGCCTCCCAGAGCGCGAGCAGCTTGCGCTCCACCCGCTCCAGATCGGCCAGCACCGGGTCGTAGGTGACGACCTCCCCGCTGCCCAGATACACCAGCTGGAGCCGGCGCGGCACCACCCGCTTCAGCCGCCAGACCACCAGCGCGTAGAACGACATCTGGAACCGCGCCCCGTCCGCGTACTCCGGACGGGGCGCCTTGCCCGTCTTGTAGTCGACGATCCGCACCTCGCCCGTGGGCGCCACGTCGACGCGGTCGATCACCCCGCGCAGCCGCAGCCCCGACTCCAGCTCCGTCTCCACGAACAGCTCCCGCTCGGCCGGCTCCAGCCGGGTCGGGTCCTCCAGCGAGAACCACCGCTCGACCAGCAGCTCCGCCTCCGCCAGCCAGCGCGCCAGCCGCTCGCCGTCCGCGTCCTCGGCGAACAGCCCCGCCAGCTCGGGACGCGACTCCAGCAGCCGGTCCCACTGGCCGGGGACCAGCGCCTTCGCCCGGGGCGCCGTACGCTCCACGGCCGGCGCGTCGAAGAGCCGCTCCAGCACGGCGTGCACGAGCGTGCCGCGGGTCGCCGCCTCGCTCGGCTTCTCCGGCAGTTTGTCGATCACCCGGAACCTGTACAGCAGCGGACACTGCATGAAGTCGCTCGCACGTGACGGCGACAGCGACATCGGCGGCCCGGCCGGAGACGCGGCGGACCGCTCGCCAGGAGACGCGGCGGACGGTCCGCCGGGAGGCACGGCGGGCGGCGGGCTCGGAGAAGTGGGCGGCAGGCTCGTACTCATGACGCAGACCCTATGACCCGACACCGACAGCGATCCGAATACCATCGACTACAGAGCCTCTCGCACCGCATGATCGAGCGAGCGACGCTGCCGACGAAGGGAACCCGTGAAAGAGGACGACGAGCGCGGCGAGAGCAAGCCGTCGCAGCCCGGCAAGGGGGATACGGGCCCCGGCGGCAAGCCACCGCGCCGTGAGGACCCAGGCGGTGGCATTCTCATGGGCCGCCCCTTCGGCGTGCCGGTCTACGTCGCCCCGAGCTGGTTCCTGGTGGCCGCGCTCATCACCTGGATCTTCGGAGGCCAACTGGAGCGAGTCCTCCCGCAACTGGGCGGCCTGCGCTATCTGCTGGCGCTCTTCTTCGCCGTCGCCTTCTACGCCTCCGTACTCGTCCATGAACTGGCCCACACCGTCGCCGCGCTCCGCTTCAAGCTGCCGGTGCGCCGGATCCAGCTCCAGTTCTTCGGCGGCGTCTCCGAGATCGAGAAGGAGTCCGAGACCCCTGGCCGTGAATTCATCCTGGCCTTCGTCGGGCCGCTGCTCTCGCTGGTGCTCTCCGGGATCTTCTACCTCGGCCTGCTGGCCGTCGAGCCCGGTACGGTCCCCGGCGTCCTGCTCGCGGGGCTGACGATCTCCAACCTGATCGTCGCCGCCTTCAACCTGCTCCCCGGCCTTCCGCTGGACGGCGGCCGGATGCTGCGCGCGGTCGTCTGGAAGATCACGGGCAAGCCCATGAGCGGCACCGTCGCCGCCGCCTGGGTCGGCAGGGCGCTCGCCGTCGCCGTCCTGATCGGCCTGCCGCTCCTCACCCGTACGGGCGCCCTGGGCACCTCCGCCAGGAACGTCAGCGGCATGGAGACCGTCACCGACGCGCTGCTCGCCGCCATCCTCGCCGCGATCATCTGGACCGGCGCCGGCAACAGCCTGCGGATGGCCAGGCTCCGTGAACACCTCCCCGAACTCCAGGCCCGCGCCCTCACCCGGCGCGCGGTCCCGGTCGAGTCCTCGACCCCGCTCTCCGAGGCACTGCGCCGGGCCAACGAGGCGGGCGCCCGCGCCCTCGTCGTCGTCGACGGCCAGGGCGATCCGACGGCCCTGGTCAGGGAGTCCGCGATCGTCGGCGTACCGCAGCACCGACGCCCCTGGGTCGCGGTCAGCGGCCTCGCCCAGGACCTCACGGAAGGCATGAAGGTCCCCGCGGACCTGGCGGGGGAGGCCCTGCTCGAACGGCTCAGGGCCAGCCCCGCGACGGAGTACCTGGTGCTGGAGGAGACGGGCGAGATCTACGGGGTCCTGTCCACCGCCGACGTCGAGCGCGCCTTTGTCGCGGCGATGGCCCGCCCGCAGGGGAAGTGAGCGCCGCCGGGGCCGCCCACCGGGCGAAACGAACCCCCGGAAAAAGCGGCTAAGCTTCAAACATGTCCGAACCGACCGGTGCCGCCCGACGTCGCGGCCCCTTCAAGGTCGGGGACCAGGTTCAGCTCACCGACCCCAAGGGACGCCACTACACCTTCACGCTCGAAGCCGGGAAGAATTTCCACACCCACAAAGGGTCCTTCCCGCACGACGAGCTGATCGGTGCTCCCGAGGGCAGTGTTGTCCGTACCACGGGAAACGTCGCCTATCTCGCGCTGCGCCCCCTGCTCCCCGACTATGTCCTGTCCATGCCCCGCGGCGCCGCGGTGGTCTACCCGAAGGACGCCGGCCAGATCCTGGCCTTCGCCGACATCTTTCCCGGCGCGCGCGTCGTCGAGGCGGGCGTGGGCTCCGGCTCGCTCAGCAGTTTCCTGCTGCGCGTCATCGGGGACCAGGGGATGCTGCACTCCTACGAGCGCCGGCAGGACTTCGCCGACATCGCCCGGCAGAACGTGGAGCGCTACTTCGGCGAGCCGCACCCCGCCTGGCAGCTGACGGTCGGTGACCTCCAGGACAACCTGTCCGACACGGACGTCGACCGCGTGATCCTCGACATGCTCGCCCCCTGGGAGTGCGTCGAGGCCGTCTCCAAGGCGCTCGTGCCCGGCGGCATCCTCTGCGCGTACGTCGCGACGACCACTCAACTCGCCCGTACCGTCGAGACGATCAGGGAGTTCGGTACGTTCAACGAGCCGGCCGCCTGGGAATCGATGATCCGCAACTGGCACGTCGAGGGCCTCGCCGTACGTCCGGACCACCGGATGATCGGCCACACCGGCTTCCTGGTGACCGCCCGTCGGCTCGCGGACGGCGTCGAGCCGCCGCTGCGCCGCCGCCGGCCCGCCAAGGGCGCGTACGGCGACGACTACGACGGTCCCAACAGCGGCAGCGGCTCGCGCGGCTGACCGGACTCACCCGCCGAGGCTCCTCGCCGCGGAGACCGTCAACACGGCGACAGCGCCGCCGAGTTCCCCGTCGAGAACGGGGAACTCGGCGGCGCTCTCTTTACGTTCGCCTTACGGACCCCGCTGTTCCGCCGCCCTGTGACGTGTGGCACGATGCTGTCTCCCTCCCCCCGTTGGGCATTCGCCGTCACCGCCTTCACAGGAGACACTCCGCGTGCAGCTCTCCGACGTCCCGGACCTCGCGCACACCCGCCCCCGCGCCGTGCACTGGCTCGCGACGGCCACCGCGATGGCCGCTGTCGTGGCCCTGGCGGGCCTGCTCCAGCCCGGCGCCGCCACGGCGTCCCAGTCGGGCTCGGGATCCCCGAAGGCCGCGGACCCGGGCCGGGCCCCGCTGCCCGCCCCCGACCCCGCCGGCGTGGACTTCCCGCTGGAGTGCGGGGGAGTGGGCACGACCGTCACGAAGAAGTCCTCGGGCGACCTCGACGGGGACGGCAACCCCGAGACCGTCGCGGTCGTACGCTGCGCGGCCGGCTCCGGCACCCCGCCCAACGGTGTGTACGTACTGACCAGGGCCGGCGGCGAGGGCGAGCGGGCCAGGATCGTGGCGACCCTGGTGGACCCCGGGGACAAGCTCACCGTCGGCCCCGACTTCGCGGTACGCGACGGGGAGATCGTCGCGACCCTGTTCGGCTATTCGGGCCCCGCGCTCCCCAGCTGCTGTCCCGATGAGGAACAGCGGGTCTCCTGGCGGTGGCAGAACGGTGCGTTCGTACGCGGTGAGCGTCCCGTCGCGCGGAGTGTGTGAAAGATCACCACGGATGGCGCCATGCGACGGGCCGTGACAGGGAGTTACGCCGCGTCGGGGCCGTAGACCTCGACCTGGTCCGTCACACGCCGTACATGGATGCAGTCACCAGGACACTCCTTGGCGGAATCCACCACGTCGCGCAGCAGCGGCAGCGGCACGCGCGTGGTCGCGCCCGGGGCCTGGAGCAGCTCGTCGTCGGGGCTCTTCACATAGGCCAGGCCGTCGATGTCCAGCTCGAACACCTCAGGGGCGTACTGCGCACAGATCCCGTCCCCGGTGCAGAGGTCCTGGTCGATCCAGACCTCCAGCGGCTCACCGCTCTCGGTGACACCTTCGGTGGGAGCCTCCTGCTGCACGGTCATCTCTCCTGACGTTTACTGCGCCGGGCAGCGCATTATGGAGTAAGTCGCGGCGGCCCTGACGGGTGTTGGACGCCTCGACGATACAACCGACAGCTTTCCGATGTTCCTGGGTGGGTATTCCCCTGGCGTGAGGGAGGGCGCAAGGGTGAAGATCGGACCTACCCCGACAGTCTTTGTGATCTAGGGGTTTCAATCATCACCCACCCAGGTAGGGTCAGGAAGCGTCCAGCTCCCCTTGGAGGAGGTGAGGACCGTGGCAGCCCACGACGACGACATCAACCGCGGCATCCGGCCCGGGCGGGGGTCCGAAGACCCAGCCGGCCAGGTTGCCTATCTCGAGCAGGAAATCGCCGTCCTGCGACGTAAGCTCGCCGACTCTCCGCGGCACACGAGGATTCTCGAAGAGCGGATCGTCGAGTTGCAGACGAATCTTGCGGGTGTGTCCGCACAGAACGAGCGGCTCGCCAATACGCTGCGTGAGGCCCGCGATCAGATCGTGGCCCTCAAGGAGGAGGTCGACCGGCTCGCGCAGCCGCCGGCCGGATTCGGTGTCTTTCTGCAGGCCAATGAGGACGGCACGGCCGATATCTTCACCGGGGGCCGCAAGCTCCGGGTGAATGTCAGCCCCGGCGTCGAGCTCGAAGAGCTACGGCGCGGCCAGGAAGTCATGCTCAACGAAGCGCTCAACGTGGTCGAGGCCATGGAGTTCGAGCGCGCCGGGGACATCGTCACCCTCAAGGAGATCCTTGAGGACGGCGAGCGCGCCCTGGTGATCGGGCACACCGACGAGGAACGGGTGGTGCGGCTCGCCGAGCCCCTGCTGGACATCACCGTCCGTCCCGGCGACGCCCTCCTGCTCGAACCCCGCTCCGGCTATGTCTACGAAGTGGTCCCCAAGAGCGAGGTCGAGGAGCTCGTCCTCGAAGAGGTTCCGGACGTCGACTACAACAAGATCGGCGGTCTGGGCGGCCAGATCGAGATGATCCGCGACGCGGTCGAGCTTCCGTACCTCCACCCGGACCTCTTCAAGGAGCACGAACTGCGACCGCCGAAGGGCATCCTGCTCTACGGCCCTCCCGGCTGCGGCAAGACACTGATCGCCAAGGCCGTGGCGAACTCCCTCGCCAAGAAGGTCGCCGAGGTGACCGGCCGGCCCGCGGGGAAGAGCTACTTCCTCAACATCAAGGGTCCCGAGCTCCTCAACAAGTACGTCGGTGAGACCGAGCGCCATATCCGCCTGGTCTTCCAGCGCGCCCGGGAGAAGGCGAGCGAGGGCACGCCCGTCATCGTCTTCTTCGACGAGATGGAGTCGCTCTTCCGCACCCGCGGATCCGGTGTCAGCTCGGACGTGGAGAACACCATCGTCCCCCAGCTGCTCGCCGAGATCGACGGTGTGGAGGGCCTGGAGAACGTCATCGTCATCGGTGCCTCCAACCGCGAGGACATGATCGACCCCGCGATCCTGCGGCCCGGCCGCCTCGATGTGAAGATCAAGATCGAGCGTCCGGACGCGGAGGCGGCGAAGGACATCTTCGCGAAGTACCTGACGCCCTCGCTGCCGCTGCACGTGGACGACGTCTCGGAGCACAACGGCTCCAAGGAGGCCGCGGCCCACGGGATGATCCAGTCCGTCGTGGAGCAGATGTACGCGGAATCCGAGGAGAACCGCTTCCTGGAGGTCACGTACGCGAACGGCGACAAGGAAGTCCTGTATTTCAAGGACTTCAACTCCGGCGCGATGATCCAGAACATTGTCGACCGGGCCAAGAAGATGGCCATCAAGGCATTCCTCGACCACGACCAGAAGGGCCTTCGGGTCTCCCATCTCCTCCAGGCTTGCGTGGATGAGTTCAAGGAGAACGAGGACCTGCCGAACACCACGAACCCGGACGACTGGGCCCGTATCTCCGGTAAGAAGGGTGAGCGGATCGTCTTCATCCGTACCCTGGTGACCGGAAAGCAGGGCGCGGACACCGGACGCTCCATCGACACGGTGGCGAACACCGGTCAGTACCTGTAGAGCGCGGCCCGGCTGCGGATGTCCGGAAGGGCATCCGCAGCCGGTTGCTTTCCACGTACCTTCCACCACACCAGGCCAATGACGGAAATGATCTCCCCACCGGCCCAGAGGCGTTCTAGGCTCTTTTCTACCGCCGCGTCGCGCAGTGCGGGGTCGGGCACCGCACACGCATACGCGACGGAGAGACAGCGGTACTTGAGCGGCGCTTCCGGAGGGGAGCGCCGCCGGGCAAGGAGGGCCGCATGACCGTACGGCGAGTAATGGGCATCGAGACGGAGTACGGCATCTCCGTTCCGGGTCACCCGAACGCCAATGCCATGCTCACCTCGTCCCAGATCGTCAACGCTTACGCGGCGGCGATGCACCGGGCACGGCGTGCCCGCTGGGATTTCGAGGAGGAGAATCCGCTGCGGGACGCCCGTGGCTTCGACCTCGCCCGCGAGACGGCCGATTCCAGCCAGCTCACCGACGAGGACATCGGGCTGGCCAATGTGATTCTCACGAATGGTGCACGGCTGTACGTCGACCACGCCCACCCCGAATACAGCTCTCCCGAGATCACCAATCCGCGCGACGCCGTTCTCTGGGACAAGGCGGGCGAGCGCATCATGGCCGAGGCCGCGGAACGCGCGGCACAGCTTCCGGGCGCCCAGCCGATCCATCTGTACAAGAACAACACCGACAACAAGGGCGCGTCCTACGGCACGCACGAGAACTATCTGATGAAGCGGGAAACCCCGTTCTCGGACATCGTTCGCCATCTGACGCCGTTCTTCGTCTCCCGGCAGGTCGTCACCGGTGCGGGCCGGGTCGGCATCGGCCAGGACGGGCATGAGCACGGCTTCCAGATCAGCCAGCGCGCGGACTATTTCGAGGTCGAGGTCGGCCTGGAGACCACACTCAAGCGCCCCATCATCAATACCCGCGACGAACCCCATTCCGACGCGGAGAAATACCGCCGGCTCCATGTGATCATCGGCGACGCGAATCTGTCGGAGATCTCGACCTATCTCAAGCTCGGCACGACCTCGCTCGTCCTCTCCATGATCGAGGACGGCTTCATCAACGTCGATCTCGCCGTCGACCAGCCGGTCCGTACGCTGCACCAGGTCTCACACGACCCCGGCCTCGGCCGGCTGGTCACGCTCCGCAGCGGACGGACACTCACCGCTGTCCAGCTCCAGATGGAGTACTACGAGCTGGCCAGGAAGTACGTGGAGGAGCGCTACGGCGTCGACGCGGACGAGCAGACCAAGGACGTCCTGGGCCGCTGGGAGGACACTCTCAACCGGCTGGAGAACGATCCGATGAGCCTGTCGGGAGAGCTCGACTGGATCACCAAGCGGGAGATCCTGGAGGGCTACCGGCGCCGGGACAACCTGGACTGGGACGCGGCCCGGCTGCATCTCGTGGACCTCCAGTACGCCGACGTACGCCCCGCCAAGGGCCTCTACAACCGTCTGGTGGCCCGCGGCAAGATGCGGCGGCTCCTGGACGACCAGGACGTCGAGCGGGCCAGGACGAAGCCTCCGGAGGACACCAGGGCGTATTTCCGGGGACGGTGCCTGGAGCAGTACGCGGACGACGTGGCGGCCGCCTCGTGGGATTCGGTCATCTTCGACCTGCCCGGCCGTGACTCGCTCCAGCGCGTGCCCACCCTGGAGCCGCTGCGGGGCACCCGGAACCACGTCAAGGAGCTGCTCGACCGGTGCCGTACGGCGGAGGAGCTGGTCCGGGTGCTGTCCGGAGGCTGAAACGGTCCCTGTCCGGGAATGATCGAGGTGGTACCCGGACGTTGTCAGAAGTGCGGGGCCGATGTCGGACCCTGCTTGTAGGGTCTGATCTTGTAGGTCACATCGAGCGGGGCGAACCGAGCGGGGTGAGGGTTATGGCGACCAAGGACACCGGCGGCGGACAGCAGAAGGCGACGCGTTCCACCGAGGAGACCGAGGAGCAGGCGCAGGAGGCGCAGGCGTCCGAGGACCTCAAGGAGCGCCAGGAGAAATTGTCCGATGACGTGGACTCCGTCCTGGACGAGATCGACGACGTCCTTGAGGAGAACGCCGAGGACTTCGTGCGCTCCTTCGTCCAAAAGGGCGGCCAGTAGCAGCGGTTGTCCGTCCCGGTGCGCCGGTGAAAGCCGGTCGCACCGGGACGGATGACACGCGGCGGCGCGGGTAAGGTCCGTGCACAGTTCTTAAGATCGGCCCGGCGCGAGCGGCGGGCCGCCGCCCATCCGGAAGGAAACGCGTGGAAGCCAACCCTCGTAACAACGGGCGTCTGCCGGCGGCCTTCCTGACGCCCGGCTCGTCCTCGTTCATGGACTTCCTGTCCCATCACTCGCCGGACATGCTGCCCGGCAAGCGTTCGCTGCCGCCCCTTCAGGGCGCCATCGAGGCGCCGCACGGGACGACGATCGTCGCGGTCAGCTTCCCCGGTGGTGTGGTGCTCGCCGGTGACCGGCGAGCGACGATGGGCAACATGATCGCCCAGCGCGACATCGAGAAGGTCTTCCCGGCCGACGAGTACTCGGCCGTCGGCATCGCGGGCACCGCGGGTCTCGCCGTGGAGATGGTCAAGCTCTTCCAGCTGGAGCTGGAGCACTTCGAGAAGGTCGAAGGAGCGCAGCTCTCCCTGGAGGGCAAGGCCAACCGGCTCTCCACGATGATCCGCAGCAATCTGGCCATGGCCATGCAGGGCCTGGCCGTGGTCCCGCTCTTCGCGGGCTGGGACGTGGACCGCGAGAAGGGCCGCATCTTCTCGTACGACGTGACGGGCGGCCGTTCCGAGGAGGTGGGCTACGCGTCCACCGGCTCCGGCTCGATCTTCGCCCGTGGCGCGATGAAGAAGCTCTACCGCGAGGATCTGACCGAGGACCAGGCCACCACCCTGGTCATCCAGGCGCTCTACGACGCCGCGGACGACGACTCGGCGACGGGCGGCCCCGATGTGGCCCGCCGGATCTATCCCATCGTCACCGTCATCACCGAACAGGGCTTCCGGAAGCTGACCGACGAGGAATCCGCCGAGATCGCCCGCTCGATCCTGGAGCGCCGGCTGGAGCAGCCCGACGGCCCGCGCGCCGCGCTGCTCTGACGCCGCTCTCCTTCTGAATAAACATGCCACTGACAGAAAGGGACGGATAGCCGGTGTCGACGCCGTTCTATGTCTCACCCCAGCAGGCCATGGCCGACCGGGCGGAATACGCCCGCAAGGGCATCGCCCGCGGTCGCAGCCTGGTCGTGCTGCAGTACGCCGACGGCATTGTCTTCGTCGGCGAGAACCCGTCCCGCGCACTTCACAAGTTCAGCGAGATCTACGACCGGATCGGCTTCGCGGCCGCCGGCAAGTACAACGAGTACGAGAATCTGCGCATCGGCGGGGTGCGCTACGCGGATCTGCGCGGATACACCTACGACCGCGATGATGTGACCGCCCGCGGTCTCGCGAATGTCTACGCCCAGACGCTCGGCACGATCTTCTCCAGCGCCGGTGAGAAGCCGTACGAGGTGGAGCTGGTGGTCGCCGAGGTGGGCGCCACCCCGGACGGCGACCAGATCTACCGGCTGCCGCACGACGGCTCGATCGTGGACGAGCACGGCTCGGTCGCGGTCGGCGGCAGCTCGGAGCAGATCAGCTCCTATCTGGACCAGCGGCACCGCGACGGCATGTCGCTCGCCGAGGCCCTGAAGCTGGCCGTCCAGGCGCTCTCCAGGGACACCAACGGCGGCGAGCGGGAGATCCCCGCCGAGCGGCTGGAGGTGGCGGTCCTGGACCGTACGCGACCGCAGCAGCGCAAGTTCAAGCGGATCGTCGGCCGCCAGCTCTCCCGGCTGCTGCAGGCGGACGGCGCGGCCTCCACGCCGACGGACGCCCCCTCGGACACGGAGGAGCCGGACGGCGCCACGCCCGCCCCGGCCGAGACGCCCTCGGAGGCCCCCGAGGCGTCGGAGACCACGGAGAAGCCGGAATCCACGGGACCTGAGGGCGCCGGGGGCAAGGACAGCGGCAAGCCGGACGGGAAGGACAAGGACAAGGACGCCGGCGAGTAGTCCGGCGGAAACGTCTCACCATGCCCCGGCGCGCTCGTACGCGCCGGGGCGTCGTCCTGTCGCGGCCCGGTGTCGCCGCGCGTGCCCCCGGTCGTGTCAGGGCACGGGTCGTACGGGCGGCTCAGGGCACGGGTCGTACGGGCGGCGGGGGCGCCGTGGAGTCCCGGACCACCAGCGAGACCGGGAGGTCGCCGGTCTCCGGCCGGCGGCCGTCCAGGACCGCGAGCAGGGCCGACATCCCGCGCTCGCCCACCCGTTCGGCGGGCAGCCGTACCGTCGTCAGCTCCGGCTCGACCGCCGTCGCCAGCGCCAGATCGTCGAAGCCGCTGACCGAGATGTCCTCCGGCACCCGCAGGCCGAGCCGCCGTACGGCCTTGCAGGCGCCCGCGGCCAGGATGTCGTCGTCGCACACCAGCGCCGTCGGCCGGGGCCCTGGGCGGGCGAGAGCGCGCTCGGTGGCCTCCCGCGCGGCGCCCACCTCCAGCGGCGCCGAGACCGTGCTCAGGACCGCGCCCGGCACGCCCCGTACCGTCTCGGCCAGTGCCGCGGCCCGTACGTCGAAGGTCCAGGAGGCGACGGCGGAGGAGAGATGGACCAGGCGCCGGTGGCCGAGGTCCAGCAGATGCCCGGCGATCCGCCGCATGCCGTCGGCGATGTCGAGATTCACCCGAGCGGCGGCTCCGGGCGCCGCCGGATCGCTGTCGAGCATCACCAGCGGCAGGTCCGCGCCGTCCGAGCCGCGGATGGCGTCCAGCGCGCCGGTCGCCATCGAGGAGGCGATCACGCCGTCCAGCGCGGCCCGTGCGGAGGCGAAGGGGTCCTTGGCGGGGCCGACCCCGGCGGGTGACGGGTAGAGGACGACTCCGAAGCCGTGCTCCGCGGCGACCCCGGCCGCTCCCGTGTAGACGCGGGCGAAGAACTCGTTGGTGAGCGCGGGAACGACGAGGAGTGCCGTTCTGGTGGTGCCGAGCCGCAGATTGCGGGCCGCGAGGTTGGGCCGGTAGCCCAGGGCGCGCGCGGCGTCCCGCACCAGCCCTGCGGTCCGCTCCGAGACCCTGCCCCGCCACTTGTCGCCGAGGACGAGGGAGACCGTCGCCTGGGACACACCCGCTGCGCGGGCCACGTCCTTGCTGGTGGGCCTCGCGGACTGCTCTGTCATGACTGCCGTTCTCCGTCGCGCGGTGAGAATCGCGGTGGACCCGCGGACTGCGCACATGGTACGTATGGCGCCGCACGTTATACGTAAAACCCCGGACGGGACCAGACGGCGCGGCCCGGGGACGAGCCAACGGAAAGAGGGGGCGACATGGCCACGGGGTATCTGGACATCCTCAAGGCGCCGCACGCCGCACGGCTGCTCACCGGCACGCTGGTGGGCAGGCTGCCGAACGCCACGGGCCATATCGCGATCGTCCTGTTCATCCGGGCCGAGGGTGGCGGCTACACCCTGGCGGGGGTGTTCGTGGCGCTCTACGGCATCGCCACGGCCATCGGCCAGCCGCTGCTCGGCCGGGCCGTGGACCTCTTCGGACAGCCCCGTGTGCAGCTCCCGGCGGCGCTGGTCTCGGGCCTCGGCATGGTGCTCTTCGCGGCCGCGGGAACGGACGCGCCGCTCCTCGCGTACCCGGCCGTGGTGATCGCGGGCCTCTTCACCCCGCCACTGGAGGGCGGCCTCAGGGCACTGTGGCCGAGCGTGCTGGGCAGCGAGGACCGGGTGCACCGGGCATACGCCATGGACGCGGTGGCCCAGGAGGTCATGTTCACGGTCGGCCCGCTCTTCGTCACCCTGCTGGTCGCGCTCTGGTCCCCGGGCGCCGCGCTGCTCGTCATCAACGCCGTCGGCGTACTCGGCGCGCTCTCCGTCGTCCTGTCCGAGCCCTCCAGGGCCTGGCGCTCCGCGCCCCGTGAGGCGCACTGGCTCGGCGCACTGCGCTCGCCGGGGCTGCTCGCCCTGCTCGGCGCGTTCCTCTTCATCGGCATGGCCCTCGGCTCCATCACCGTCGCGGGCGTCGCCTACGCCGACGACCACGGCGACGACTCCGTGTACGGCTGGCTGATGGCCGCCCTCGGTCTCGGCGCGCTGATCGGCGGCGCGGCGTACGGAGCGCGGCAGTGGGCCGGAGTCCCCGAGCGCCGGCTGCGGGGCATCGTCGCCCTGCTGGCCCTCTGCTACCTCCCGCTGACGCTCACCCCCGGGGTGGTCGCGATGACCGCGCTGTCCGCCCTCGCGGGAGTCTTCCTGGCGCCCGCGCTGGCCTGCGCCTTCATCGTCGTCGACCGGCACGCCCCGCGAGGCACGGTCACCGAGGCGTTCTCCTGGCTCGTCACCACGTTCGGCGTCGGCACCGCGCTCGGCACCGGCGCCGCCGGACCCGCCGTGGAGGCCGGCGGTACCGTGGCGGGCTTCGCCGTGGCGGGGGGAGGGGGTTTCGCCGCGCTCCTGGTACTCCTGGCCACCCAGCGGGTCCTCAAGGCTCCCACCGCCCCTTCGGATGCCACCATCCGGACGGAAAATGATCGAAGCGGTGCGGCCCAACCCGGTTTCAGCTCTGGTCATCAGGCGTAATGTTCAGACATGGACCGCCGCATTTTCGGGCTGGAGAACGAGTACGGCGTCACGTGCACGTTCAGGGGACAGCGCCGACTGTCACCTGACGAAGTGGCGCGCTACCTCTTCCGCCGTGTTGTCTCATGGGGCCGCAGCAGCAATGTCTTCCTGCGGAACGGCGCCCGCCTCTACCTCGACGTGGGTTCGCATCCGGAATACGCAACTCCCGAATGCGACAACATCTCCGAGCTGGTCACGCACGACAAGGCGGGCGAGCGCATTCTGGAGGGGCTGCTCGTCGACGCCGAACGCCGCCTGCACGAGGAGGGAATCGCGGGCGACGTCTATCTCTTCAAGAACAACACCGATTCCGCCGGAAACTCCTACGGCTGCCACGAGAACTATCTCGTCGCCCGCCACGGGGAGTTCTCCCGGCTCGCGGACATCCTCATCCCCTTCCTCGTCACCCGTCAGCTGCTCTGCGGCGCCGGCAAGGTGCTCCAGACCCCGCGGGGCGCGGTCTACTGCGTCAGCCAGCGCGCCGAGCACATCTGGGAGGGCGTCAGCTCCGCCACCACCCGCTCCCGTCCGATCATCAACACCCGTGACGAACCGCACGCGGACGCGGAGCGCTACCGCCGGCTCCATGTCATCGTCGGCGACTCGAACATGTCCGAGACGACCATGCTGCTCAAGGTCGGCGCCACCGATCTCGTCCTGCGCATGATCGAGGCGGGCACGGTGATGCGCGATCTCACCCTGGAGAACCCGATCCGGGCCATCCGCGAGGTCAGCCACGACCTCACCGGCCAGCGCAAGGTGCGCCTGGCGAGCGGCCGCGAGGCCTCCGCCCTGGAGGTCCAGCGCGAGTACTACGAGAAAGCCGTCGACTTCGTGGAGCGCCGGGGCATCCGCACCGGCACCGTCGACCAGGTCCTGGAGCTCTGGGGCCGCACGCTCGACGCGATCGAGGCGGAGGATCTCGACCGTATCGGCACGGAGATCGACTGGGTCATGAAGTACCAGCTCATCGAGCGGTACCGAGCGAAGCACAATATGACGATGTCGCATCCGAGGGTCGCTCAGATAGACCTCGCCTATCACGACATCCACCGCCGCCGCGGTCTCTACTACCTGCTGGAGAAGAAGGGCCAGGCCGCCCGCATCTGCAACGACATGAAGATCTTCGAGGGCAAGTCGGTGCCCCCGCAGACCACCAGGGCACGACTGCGCGGCGACTTCATCCGCCGGGCGCAGGAGCAGCGCAGGGACTTCACCGTCGACTGGGTGCATCTCAAGCTCAATGACCAGGCACAGCGCACGGTGCTCTGCAAAGACCCGTTCCGTTCGGTGGACGAACGGGTGGAGAAACTGATCGCCGGTATGTGAGCGGGCCGGGGACACACGCATTGGTGGAATGTGCGGAGGGCCTCGTACGTATCGCGTACGGGGCCCTCGGCACGCCTTAGAGTGGCGGGCAACTACTGTGCCGTCTGAGATCTGAGGAACACGTGCGCCGACTTGCCGGCCTCATCGTCGTCCCGTTGCTGCTGTTGTCGACAGCGGCCTGTGGCAGCGATGGAGGCTCCGACTCCACCCCGTCCAAGAACGGACTCCCCGCGATCAGCTCGGGTGCCAAGTTCGGTCAGAAGCCGACCCTTGAGAAGGGGGAGGGCACGCCGCCCAAGGAGCTGAAGGTCGATGTCCTCAGCAAGGGCGACGGAGCGACGGTCAAAAAGGGCGATGCGATCCAGGTCAACTATCTGGGCCAGAGCTGGGACTCCGACAAGCCGTTCGACAACAGCTTCGACCGGAAGCAGCCGTTCGATCTGACCGTCGGGGCCGGCATGGTCATCAAGGGCTGGGACCAGGGTCTGGAAGGCCAGAAGGTCGGCAGCCGCGTCGAGCTGGGCATCCCGCCGGAGCTCGGCTACGGCGCCCAGGGCCAGGGCGACATCAAGCCCAACTCCACGCTCGTCTTCGTCGTCGACATCCTGAAGGCCACCCAGGTCCCCGTCTCCGCCAAGGGGACCGCGGTCGCGCAGGACAACATCGACCTGCCCAAGGTCGGGACGAACGACGATGGCAAGGAGCCGACCGTCACCGTCCCGAAGAGCGCCCCGCCCAAGAAGCTGGTCTCCAACTACGTGCTGGAGAGCGACGGCGAGGCCGTCAAGGACTCGGACACCGTCGTGCTGAACTACGCCGCGTACATCTGGAAGGACCGCAAGCAGTTCGACAGCACGTACAAGACCGGCCGCACGCAGACCTTCCCGCTGCCGCAGCTCACGCTGAAGGGCCTCAAGACGGGCATCGTCGGCAAGAAGGTGGGCAGCAGGGTCCTCATCGTGATCCCGCCGGACCAGGCCTTCGGCAACCAGGAGCAGCAGGGCATCCCGAAGGACTCCACGCTGGTCTTCGCGGTGGACATCCTGGCGAAGGTGTAAGACTGTCCCGGTTGCCCGTTCATCATTTAGAGGAGCAGTTCAGTGAGCATCGAGAAGCCCGAGGTCGACTTCCCGGGTGGCGAGCCGCCGGCCGATCTGGAGATCAAGGACATCATCGAAGGCGATGGTGCGGTGGCCAAGGCGGGCGACTCCGTGTCCGTCCACTACGTGGGCGTCGCGTTCTCCACCGGTGAGGAGTTCGACTCCTCCTGGAACCGCGGTACCCCGCTCCAGTTCCAGCTCGGCGCCGGCCAGGTCATCAAGGGCTGGGACGAGGGCGTGCAGGGCATGAAGGTCGGCGGCCGTCGCCAGCTGATCATCCCCTCGCACCTGGCGTACGGCGAGCGCGGCGCCGGCGGCGGCCGTATCGCCCCCGGTGAGGCGCTGATCTTCGTCTGCGACCTGGTCGCTGTCTGATCACATCCGGACACCCGAGGGCCCATGCTGTCCGGCATGGGCCCTCGGCTTTTACCGCGACACCCCGGGGCGGTACGGTCAGCGGGGTGAGCGCGGCACGATCACAGCGCGGCATGATCAAAGGGGTGCGAGGCGTCGATGGCCATTGCCAAGGCCGAGCGGTTGATGAATCTGGCGCTGTGTCTGCTCGGGACCCGGCGTCCACTCAGCAAGCGTGAGCTGCGGGGCTCCATCGAGGCCTATCTGGAGGCCGGTACCGACGACTCGTTCAACCGGATGTTCGAGCGCGACAAGGACGATCTGCGCGAACTCGGCCTGGTCATCGAGACGGTGGAGAACCTCGACGGCGACACCGGCTATCTCGCCCGCCGCGACAGCAACCGGCTGCCCGCCATCACCCTCGACGCCGAGGAGGCCGCCGCCCTCGGTCTCGCCGCCAAGGTCTGGCAGCAGGCGCGGCTGGCGGGCGCGGCGAGCGGCGCCCTGCAGAAGCTGCGCGCCGCCGGGATGCCGGAGGCCGAGGACGCGTACGAGGCGCACCACGGCGCGCTCGAACCCCGTATCCCCGTCCACGAGGCCGCCTTCGAACCGCTGATGCTCGCCTGCCGGGACCGGCGTCCCGTCGCCTTCGACTACCGCAAGGCCAACGCCGCCCGCCCGGAGCAGCGGCAGGTCGAGCCATGGACGCTGGAGTGCTGGCGCGGCCACTGGTATCTGGCCGGCTGGGACCGGGACCGCGGCGCCGAGCGGGTCTTCCGGCTCTCCCGGATCACCGGCCGGGTCCGCGCCCGTACGGGCGTCTTCAGCGCGCCCGTACCGGACGTCGTCACCGTACGGGAGACCGTGGAGAGCTGGGCGGGGGAGACCGCGACCCGCTCCGCGCTGATCAAGCTCCGCTCCGGGTGCGGCTATCCGCTGCGCGCCAAGGCGCTGTCGTCACGGGAACTGGGCGACGGCTGGGATGAGCTGGAGGTCCCGTACGGACACGGGCTGGACGCCTGGCTGGTGGAGTTCGGCCCGGACGTGGTCGTACTGGAGCCCGCGGACCTGCGGGCCGATGTCCTGGACCGGCTGCGCGCCGTGGCCAAGGGCTGAGGGGGACGCGGACAACCATGGCAGCCAACGCCATCGACCAGACCCGGCGGATGCTCTCGCTGGTGACCTATCTGCGGGAGCGCCCCGGCGCGCATGTCAGCGATGTCGCCCGCGCCTTCGGCATCACCGAGGACGAGCTGATCTCCGACCTCGATGTGCTGCCCATGTGCGGCACCAGCTTCCGCGGCGGCGATCTGCTCGACATCGACACCGACGGCGACCGCATCTGGTGGCACAACCCGGACGATGTCGCGGAGCCGCTGCGGCTCGCCGCCGACGAGGCGACGGCGCTGCTCGTCGCCGCCCGCGCCGTCGCCACCCTGCCGGGGCTGCGCGAGGGCGACCGGCAGGCGCTGCTGCGCGCCACCGCCAAGCTGGAGACCGCCGCCGGTGAGGCCGCGGGTGCCAGCTCCCGGCTCTCGGTGACCTTCGAGTCCGAGGGCGGGGTGTTCGCCGAGGTCGACCGGGCCATCTCGGAGCGCCGCCGGCTGTGGCTGCGCTACTACTCCCCGGCGCGTGACGAGCTGACGGAGCGCGAGGTCGACCCGATCCGGCTGTTCGCCGTGGGACACACCTACATGGAGGCCTGGTGCCGGCTCTCCGAGGCGCGGCGTACGTTCCGCCTCGACCGGGTCGCCGAGATCAAGCTGCTCGACGCGCCGGCCGCGCCTCCGGAGCTGGAGCTGAGGGATCTGTCGGAAGGGCTGGTGCAGCCCTCGGCCGAGGACCCCGAGGTGGTGATCGAGGTCGGTCCCGGCGGCCGGTGGGTGGCGGAGTACTACCCGCACGACAGCGCGGTCGAACTCTCCGACGGCGGGCTGCGCATCACGCTGCGCACCCCCGCCCCCGCCTCGCTCAGACGGCTGGCCCTGCGGCTCGGCGGCGACGGACGGATCGTCTCCCCGCCGGAGCTGGCGGACAGCGCGCGGCTGGCGGCGGGCGAAGCGCTCGCGGCCTACGACGAGCACCGGTGAACGGCTGAGGACGAGGACAAGGAGAAATGCGCGCAATGTCGACCATAGCTGGGCTGTCCGGACTTTCGGCCGTCGCTCCGGTTCTCTTCAAAGCGGCCTGTCCCGAGTGCCGCGCCCGCTTCGAACTCTCCGCCGGCGCCCTGCGGCTGGCGATCGGCGCCAGCGCGAAGACCACCTTCTACTCCTTCACCTGTCCCGAGTGCGAGGCCATGGTGCGCAAGCCCGCGGGGGAGCGCATCGTGGAGCTCCTCACCGGCGGCGGGGTACGTACTCTGCGCCTCCACTCCGCCCCCTGAACCACCCCGCCGAACCCACCTCCACTCCACTGAAACCACTCCTCCACTCCACTGAAACCCCTCCCTGGAACGGTCTAGGCTCTGCCCATGTTCTGGCCCATGCTCGCCATCGCCCTGGGTTTCTGCGGTATCGCCGTGCTCGGCGTCCTGGCCGTCCGCGTCTTCGTGGAAGCCCAGCGGCTCGGCCGGCAGGTCGCCGCCACCACGGAGACGATCAACCGGGCCGCCGAGGATCTGGAGCGCGCGGCCACCCGGCTGGCCGCCACAGGTGAAACGTTGAGGTAGCGACGCCCCCTGCTCACCAGCGAAAGAGCGGGGTACGCTGCTGAGCGTGGCCCCGGCAGCGAGGCGCGGGCCGCCGACGGAAGTACGCACAGGGATTGCCCCGTGTTCACCCCTGCGCGTTACGATCGCTGCGCACGTAGGCCGGACACGAGTCCGGCCGAAACTGCGCAGGCCCCTCCCATGCCGCCTCGGTGAGAAGGTAAAAGCTTATGTTCGGAAGGCTCGGTCCCACCGAGATCATTCTCATCCTCGTCGTGATCGTCCTGCTGTTCGGCGCGAAGAAGCTTCCGGACATGGCGCGTTCGCTCGGCAAGTCGGCCCGCATCCTCAAGAGCGAGGCCAAGGCGATGAAGTCGGAGGGCCAGCAGACGGCCCCGGCGGAGCCCAAGGGTGACGAGACCGCTCAGGACCACGTCGTGCCGCGTACGATCCAGGCGGCGCCCGGTGACGTGACCAGCGCGCGTCCGGTGACCGAGCCGACGGACTCGACCACCAAGCGCTGACACCTGGGCCGAAGCGGGTACCGCTGTCGCCGGCAGCCCGCCGCACGAGATGAGGACGTGGGTTGCTTAAGTCTGCCCGCAAGAAGGAGACCGATCCCGAGGGGCGGATGCCCCTGGTGGAGCACCTGCGTGAGCTGCGCAACCGGCTCGCCAAGGCGCTGGTGGCGATCGTCGTCGTGACGCTCGTCGCCGCGTTCTTCTACAAGGACATCATCGAGTTCTTCACCGACCCCGTACTGAGGTCGGTCGGATGTGAAACGAGCTTCTCGGAACTGGCCAAGCGGCAGGACGGCACCTGTGCTCGCATCGTCCTGAACGGTCTGCTGACGCCGTTCACCCTCGCGCTCAAGGTCTCCTTGATGGCCGGTGTCGTGGTCTCCTCACCGATCTGGCTCTACCAGCTGTGGGCGTTCGTCGCCCCGGGGTTGCACAAAGCGGAGAAGAAGTACTCGCTCGCCTTCGTGTCGGCGGGCTTCCCGCTCTTCCTGGCCGGCGGTTTCTTCGCGTACAAGACGCTGCCGACGATGGCCAAGGTCCTGCTGGAGTTCTCGCCGGCCAACCTGGACAACCAGCTTCCGCTCGACGACCTGCTCGATCTGATCACCCGCATGGTCGTCGTCTTCGGTCTCGCCTTCGAGCTGCCCCTGCTGCTGGTCATGCTCAACCTCGGCGGGGTCATCACCGGCAAGCGGATGGCCGGCTGGTGGCGCGCCATGATCATGGGCATCACGGTCTTCGCCGCGGTGGCCACGCCCAGCACGGACCCGCTGACGATGATGGCCCTGGCCGTGCCGATCTGGGTGCTGTACTTCGTCGCCACGGCGATCTCGCTCCTGAACGACCGCCGCAAGGCACAGCGCGACGCCATGGGACCCGCCGACGACGAGGCCTCGGATCTGGATCTGATCCCGGAGGCCGTCGGGGAGATCGAGCCCGTCTCGACGCCGCCCGCCCTTCCCGGGCAGCCGGACAGCACCGGTACGAAGCGACTGAACGGTTACGACGA
Source organism: Streptomyces sp. NPDC039430 (assembly GCF_055639435.1). NCBI lineage: Bacteria > Bacillati > Actinomycetota > Actinomycetes > Kitasatosporales > Streptomycetaceae > Streptomyces > Streptomyces sp. NPDC039430. The sequence continues at coordinate 204,533 of NZ_JBVKAK010000007.1, forward strand.
CATCACCTGATCGCGTACCCCCGGCGCGGACCACGTTCGCCGCGCCGGGGCCTCTCCAAGGGCGATTAAAGATCGGGCTGACTGTCAGAGGTGGCGGGTAGGCTCGACTTCAAGATGACAGAGGACCTCTCACCAGCCGAGCGCTACGCCGCTTCCCGGATTCGCGCCGTCGAGCAGGCCACGGCGCTCGCCCCCTTCCGCGAGATGTACGACTTCGGCCTGGACCCCTTCCAGATCGAGGCATGCCAGGCCCTGGAGGCGGGGAAGGGCGTGCTGGTCGCCGCGCCCACCGGCTCGGGCAAGACGATCGTCGGCGAGTTCGCCGTGCACCTGGCTCTGGCCGAGGGCCGCAAGTGCTTCTACACCACACCCATCAAGGCGCTCTCCAACCAGAAGTACGCCGATCTGGCCAAGCGCTACGGCGCCGCCAAGGTCGGCCTGCTGACCGGGGACAACAGCGTCAACGCGGACGCTCCGGTGGTCGTCATGACCACCGAGGTGCTGCGCAACATGCTCTACGCGGGCTCCCAGGCGCTCACCGGACTCGGCTATGTGGTGATGGACGAGGTGCACTACCTCTCCGACCGCTTCCGGGGCGCCGTCTGGGAAGAGGTGATCATCCATCTCCCCGAGTCGGTCACGCTGGTCTCGCTCTCGGCGACGGTCTCCAACGCCGAGGAGTTCGGTGACTGGCTGGACACCGTCCGTGGTGACACCGAAGTGATCGTCTCCGAGCACCGGCCCGTGCCGCTCTGGCAGCACGTGATGGCCGGGCGCCGGATGTACGACCTCTTCGAGGAGGAGACCGACCACGGCGGCCGCGGCGTGGGCAAGCGCGAGGTCAGCCCGGATCTCGTCCGGCTGGCCCGGATGGAGAACCAGCGCACGTACAACCCGCGCGAGCGCCGGCGCGGGAAGATGATCCGCGAGGCGGACCGCGAGCGCGAGCGCCGCCAGCGCTCCCGGATCTGGACGCCCGGCAGACCCGAGGTCATCGAGCGCCTCGACGCCGAGGGGCTGCTGCCCGCGATCACGTTCATCTTCAGCCGGGCCGGCTGCGAGGCCGCCGTACAGCAGTGCATGTACGCGGGGCTCCGGCTCAACAACGACGAGGCGCGGCGGCGGGTCCGCGAGATCGTCGAGGAGCGCACGGCCTCGATCCCCGGTGAGGACCTCCATGTCCTCGGCTACTACGAGTGGCTGGAGGGCCTGGAGCGCGGCATCGCCGCGCACCACGCCGGGATGCTGCCGACCTTCAAGGAGGTCGTGGAGGAGCTGTTCGTCCGCGGCCTGGTCAAGGCGGTCTTCGCCACCGAGACCCTGGCGCTCGGCATCAATATGCCCGCCAGGTCCGTCGTGCTGGAGAAGCTCGTCAAGTGGAACGGCGAGCAGCACGCCGACATCACGCCCGGTGAGTACACCCAGCTGACCGGACGGGCGGGCCGGCGGGGGATCGACATCGAGGGCCACGCCGTGGTGCTCTGGCAGCGCGGGATGGACCCGGGCGCGCTCGCCGGGCTCGCCGGGACGCGTACCTATCCGCTGCGCTCCAGCTTCCGGCCCTCGTACAACATGGCCGTCAATCTCGTACAGCAGTTCGGCAGGCATCGCTCGCGCGAGCTGCTGGAGACCTCTTTCGCGCAGTTCCAGGCCGACAAGTCGGTCGTCGGGATCTCCCGGCAGGTCCAGCGCAACGAGGAGGGCCTCGACGGCTACCGGGAGGGCATGACCTGCCATCTCGGGGACTTCGAGGAGTACGCGCGCATGCGGCGCGACCTCAAGGACCGCGAGACCGAGCTGGCCAGGCAGGGCGCGGCGCAGCGCCGGGCCGCCGCGGCCTCGTCGCTGGAGAAGCTCAAGCCGGGGGATGTCATCCATGTGCCGACCGGGAAGTTCTCCGGTCTCGCGCTGGTGCTCGACCCCGGCCTGCCGGCCGGGCGCGCCAACGGCCATCGGGGGCTGGAGTACCAGGACGGGCCGCGGCCGCTCGTACTGACCGCCGAGCGGCAGGTCAAGCGGCTCGCCTCGATGGACTTCCCGGTGCCGGTGGAGGCGCTGGAGCGGATGCGCATCCCCAAGTCGTTCAACGCGCGCTCCCCGCAGTCGCGCCGTGATCTGGCGTCCGTGCTGCGGACCAAGGCCGGGCATCTCGTGCCCGAGCGGCACCGCAAGCAGCGCGCCGCCGCCGCGGACGACCAGGAGATCGCCCGGCTCCGTACGGAGCTGCGCGCCCACCCCTGCCACGGCTGCGACGAGCGGGAGGACCACGCCCGCTGGGCCGAGCGCTACCACCGGCTCCAGCGGGACACCCGGCAGCTGGAGCGCAGGATCGAGGGGCGGACGAACACCATCGCCCGTACCTTCGACCGGATCGTCGCGCTCCTCACCGAGCTGGACTATCTGCGCGGGGACGAGGTCACGGAGCACGGACGACGGCTGGCCAGGCTCTACGGAGAGCTGGATCTGCTGGCGAGCGAGTGCCTGCGCGACCGGGTGTGGGAAGGGCTCTCCCCGGCCGAGCTGGCCGCCTGTGTCTCGGCGCTGGTGTACGAGGCCAGGCAGTCGGACGACGCGGTGGCGCCCAAGGTCCCCTCGGGCGCGGCGAAGGCCGCGCTGGGCGAGATGGTCCGTATCTGGGGCCGGCTCGACGCCCTGGAGGAGGACCTGAAGATCAGCCAGGCGGAGGGTGTCGGGCAGCGCGAGCCCGATCTCGGCTTCGCCTGGGCGGTCTACATGTGGGCCTCGGGCAAGGGCCTGGACGAGGTGCTGCGCGAGGCGGAGATGCCGGCCGGTGACTTCGTGCGCTGGTCCAAGCAGGTCATCGACGTGCTCGGCCAGATCGCGGCCGCCGCGCCGCGCGAGAACAGCACCGTCGCGAAGAACGCGCGCAAGGCGGTCGAGTCGGTGCTGCGCGGGGTGGTGGCGTACAGCTCGGTCGGCTGACCGGGTGCGGAGATCCGTGCGTACGGCGCCCCGCCGGGTGGTTTCCGGCGGGGCGCCGTACGCGTTCGGGCCTGTGCGTCCGGGGCGGCCGGCCAGGAAGCCGCCCCGGACGCCGTGCGGGGACCTCCGACTACATCTTCGGCATCAGCACCGTGTCGATGATGTGCACCGTCGCGTTGGACGTGGACACATTGCCGCAGACGACCTTCGCGGAGTCGTTGACGGTGTACGACTCTCCCGAGCCCGCCGTGGTCAGCGTGCCCTTCTCCAGAGTCGGGTACGTACCGCTCGCCAGCCGCGCCGGGGCCAGCTTCTCGCCGACGACGTGGTAGGTGAGGATCTTGGTCAGGGTGGCCTTGTCGCTGAGGACCTTGTCCAGGTCGGCCTTCGGGATCTTGGCGAAGGCGTCATTGGTCGGCGCGAAGACCGTGATGTCCCGGGCGTTGTTCAGGGTGTCGGCCAGACCGGCCTTCTGTACCGCCGTGACCAGGGTGGAGAGGTCGGGGTTGTGGGACGCGGCGGTCGCCACCGGGTCCTTGGACATGCCGTCGAAGCTGCCGGCTCCGGAGGCCGGAACGGACGCGCACGCCGTACCGAACGGCTGGTCACCCGCGCCCGCGGCGTCCTCCGTCGTGCTCTTGGACTCCTGGGGAGCCGCGGCCGAGGCCGCCGAGTCCTTGCTGTCCTTGCTGTCGTTGCTGTCGTCGGCGGAACAGGCGGTGAGGGCCAGCGGCAGCGCGACGGCACCGAGGACGGCGAGGGCGGCACGGTGGAAACGGGTGCTGATCATGTGGAATCTCCTTGAAGGATAATGCGTGAAGTGGTGCGGAAACGGTCTGCGGGGATGTGGTGCGGGGGTGCGCGCGGGGTGCGCGGGCGGTGCTCGCCGGATCGTCAGGTCACGTCGACCACCACCGAGTGCCAGCCGGTGGCGCCGTCGGGTACCGTCCCGACGCGCTTCTCCGTCTGCGTGTAGCCGTCCAGATCGGTGGCGCGGACTTCGAGGGTGTGGCTGCCGGTGGTCGCCCGCCACTCCCACACCCACTGGCGCCAGGTGTCCTTGGTGTCCTGGGCCGCCAGCCGCGCCGTGTGCCAGTCGCCCCCGTCGACCCGTACCTCGACCCGGGCGATTCCGCGGTGCTGCGCCCAGGCCACTCCGGCGACGGGCACGACGCCCGGCTCGGGAGAGGCGAACGGGCGCGGGGTGTCGATCCGCGACTCGGTCTTGATGGGGGCCCGCCGGGACCAGCTCCGCTTCACCCAGTACGCGTCGTAGTCGGCGAACGTGGTGAGTTCCAGATCCTGGAGCCACTTGCAGGCCGAGACATAGCCGTAGAGCCCCGGCACCACCATCCGTACCGGGAAGCCGTGGTCGAACGGCAGCGGCTCGCCGTTCATGCCCAGCGCCAGCATGGCGTCGCGGCCGTCCATCACGGTCTCGACCGGCGACCCGATGGCCATGCCGTCCACCGAGCGTGCCACCAGCTGGTCGGCGGGGCCGCCCTTCGAGGGCGGCTCGACCCCGGCCTCGCCGAGCAGATCCGCCAGGCGTACGCCGATCCAGCGGGCGTTGCCGACATACGGGCCGCCGACCTCGTTGGAGACACAGGTCAGGGTGATGTCCCGCTCGATCAGCTCGCGGCGGAGCAGATCGTCGAAACTCACCGTCAGGGGGCGGGCGACGCCCTTGCCGTGAATCCTCAGCCGCCAGCCGCCGGCATCGATCCTCGGCACCACCAGAGCGGTGTCGACCCGGTAGAAGTCCTTGGCGGGGGTGGTGAACGGGCCCAGCCCCCGGACCCTCAGCTCCGCCCCGGCCGGCACGGGCCGGGCCGGGGACGCCGGTGCGGGCAGGACGATACCGGCGCGTGTGGCGGCGGCCCTGGCCGCGCCCGAGCCGCCCAGCCGGCTGCCCAGCACTCCGGCTCCGGCCGACGCGGCCACCGCGGCGGTCGCGGCGATCACGAAGCCACGCCGGTCGAACGATCCGGCCGGGGCGCCGTCCGCCGCCGCCGTTGCGTCCGGGGTTCCGTCCGCCCCCTCAGCCGCCGGGGACGGACGGAACGTGAGCCTGCCGGCCAGCAGTTGGAGCACTCCGCAGGCCAGCACGGCACCCACGGCGGAGGGCAGGGCGTCGAGCGGTCCACCACCGGGCCGCTCCACCGCCGCCGCCGCGCCGACCGCGCCGAAGACCAGCACCGCCGCGAACCCGGTCGGCCGGTGCCGCAGTGCGACCACTCCGACCGCCATGGCGAAGACCGCCAGGAGGGCCAGGATGCCGAGCTGGAGCACCAGCTTGTCGTTGGTCCCGAAGTTGCGGACGGCGAAGTCCTTCAGCCAGGGAGGGGTGCGGTCGATGAACGCGCCGCCCACCGCGTTGACGGGACCGGCCTCGGGCCGTACGGCCACCGCGGCCAGCTCCGCCACCGCCAGCGCCGAGGCGCCCGTGATCAGCCCGCTCAGCGCCCCCAGGGCGGCACGCACCAGACGTGCCGTGCGGCCGGGGGAACCACCCTCCGGCGTCGGGACCTTCAGATCATCGCTCACAGTCGCCATTCGGAACCGGAACGACGGCGGATTGGTCATTGACTCGAAGGAGTTGAAAATTCCCGCCGCCCGGAAAGAGATCGCACCGGACACCAATCCCCGGCCTCCGCCGCTTCGAATACCTCACGTACAGGGGCCAACGCCCGTGACGGGACGTGATCCGGACGCGATCCGGACGCGGCTGGATGTGAGGGAGCGGTATGAGCGGGGAGCGTCGGCGCACGGCCGTGGTCGGGGGTGGAGTCGCCGGGCTGACCGCCGCGTACGTACTCCGGCACGCGCACGAGGTGACGCTGTACGAGGCGGAGGACCGGCTCGGCGGTCACGCGCACACCCATGACGTGGCGTCGGCCGACGGCCGGGTGCACCGCGTCGACTCCGGCTTCATCGTGCACAACGAGCGGACGTATCCGTATCTGCTGCGGCTCTTCGTGGAACTCGGCGTCGCCACACGGGAGTCGGAGATGAGCATGTCCGTGCGGTGCGAGGGCTGCGGGCTCGAATACGCCGGAGCGCGCGGCCCGGCCGGGCTGTTCGCCCGGCCGCGCAACGCGCTGCGTCCGGCCTATCTGCGTCTGCTCGGCGAGGTCCCCCGCTTCCACCGGCTGGCCCGCCGGCTGCTGGCGGCCGGGAACGGCGCCCGGCGCGAGCCCGGCGCCGGCCCGACGCTGGGCGACTTCCTCACGGCGGGCCGCTTCTCGCCGTACTTCACCTCCCACTTCATGACCCCGGTCGTCTCGGCCGTCTGGTCCTGCGACGCGGGCACGGCGATGCGCTACCCCGCCCGCTATCTGTTCCGCTTCATGGCCCACCACGGCATGCTGGCGATCAACGGCTCTCCCACCTGGCGGACGGTGAGCGGCGGCTCACGCGCATACGTCGAGCGGGTCGGCAAGCGTCTCGACGCCGTCCGTACCGCCACTCCGGTACGGGCCGTGCGCCGCGGTCCACGGGGGCCGGGGGCCGTCGAGATCACCTCCGAGGACGGCACCGCCCAGCGGTACGACTCCGTGGTCATCGCCGTCCACCCCGACCAGGCGCTGCGGCTGCTCGCCGACGCCACCGAGGCGGAGCGGCACGTCCTCGGCGCGTTCCGCTACGCCCGCAACCCCACCCAGCTGCACACCGACACGAGCGTGCTGCCACGGGCCGCGCACGCCCGCGCGTCGTGGAACTACCTGATGCCGTCCTGCGACGCGGGCGCCGACGCCGTACGCGTCAGTTACGACATGAACCGGCTGCAGCGCATCGACGCCCCGGAGACCTTCGTGGTCACGCTGAACGGCGCCGGCCGGGTGGACGAACGGCGGGTCCTCGCGAGCATGGTGTACGAACACCCCGTCTACACACCGGAGTCCGTCGCGGCCCAGCGAGGGCTGCCCGCGCTCAGCGGACCCGTCACCGCGTTCGCCGGGGCGTACCACGGCTGGGGGTTCCACGAGGACGGCTGCCGCTCGGGCGTCGAGGCCGCGGCGGCGCTGGGGGTGGCGTGGTGAACACCGCGACGCCCGCCCCGCGTACGGTCCCGGCGCTCTACACCTGTGTGATCGGCCATGTCAGGACCACGCCCCGCCGGTACACCCTGCGCCACCGCACCTATCTGTGGCTGATCGACCCCGACCGGCCACCGGTGCTGCCCCGGCCGCTGCGTCCGCTGGCCCGCTTCGACGCCCGTGACCACTTCGGCGGCACCCTGCCCACGATCCGCGCGGGCCTCGACGCCTTCCTCGCCGCGCGCGGCGTCGAACCGGCCGGAGTGAGGGTGACGATGCTCGCCCACGCGCGGGTGTTCGGCCATGTCTTCAACCCGCTCACCCTGTTCTGGTGCCGCGCACCCGGCGGCGAGCCGCTGTGCGTCGTCGCCGAGGTGCACAACACCTACGGCGAACGGCACTGCTATCTGCTGCGGCCCGACGACACCCACCGGGCCGCGGTGGACAAGGACTTCCATGTCTCACCGTTCCTCCCGGTCGACGGCGCCTACACCATGCGGCTGCCGGAACCGGGCGAACGGCTCGCGCTGACAGTGCGTCTGGACCGGCCGGGAAGCGGCCCGTTCACCGCGACCGTACGGGGCGAGCGCCGCCCCGCCACCGTCCGGACCCTGGTGCGCGCCGCGCTGCGCCACCCCTGGTCCACCGCCGCCGTCTCTCTCGGTATCCGGCTGCACGGCGTCCGGCTCCTGCTGCGCGGACTGCCCGTACAGCCCCGTCCCCGTCACAGGCCCCAGGAGGGTGTGAAGTGAGTGTGTCCGTCTCCCCGGTGTCCCCCGGGCCGTCCTCGCCGTGCGCGTCCGCGTCCCCGTCGCCGGCCGCGCCGGCCGACCCCCGCCGCTGGCCCGACGTGGCTCGTCAGCCGCGCGCCTCATGGCTCCGTACCGCCCTGGCCGGGCGGATCGTCCGGCACGCCCTCGACGGTCTGCCGCTCCGGGTCCGCCTCGGCGGCACCGAGACGCTCGGGCGCGGCGGCCCGCTGATGGAGGTGCGCGACCCCGTGGCGTTCTTCCGGCGGATCGGCGCCGGCGGACTGATCGGCTTCGGCGAGTCCTACATGGCCGGCGAGTGGGAGGCACGCGACCTGGTCGGCGTCCTGACCGTCCTCGCCGGGCGGGCCGCCGACCTCGTCCCCGAGCCGCTCCAGAGGCTGCGCGCCCGCTGGGCACCGAAACATCCCGAGGCACAGCGCAACACCCCCGAGGGATCGCGGGACAACATCAGCCGGCACTACGACCTCTCCAACGAACTGTTCGCGCTCTTCCTCGACGAGACCCTCTCCTACTCCTCGGCCCTCTTCCGCGGCTTCCCGGCCGACCGCTCGCTGCTCGCCGCCGCCCAGCACCGGAAGATCGACCGGCTGCTCGACCGGGCGGCGGTCGGCCCCGGCACCGAACTGCTGGAGATCGGCACCGGCTGGGGCGAGCTGGCCATCCGGGCGGCGGCGCGCGGGGCGCGGGTACGGACCGTGACGCTCTCCCGGGAACAGCGGGAGCTGGCGCGGGAACGGATCCGCGCGGCGGGCTTCGAAGACCGGGTCCGGGTCGAACTCCTCGACTACCGCGCGGTCGACGGCACCTTCGACGCCATCGTCAGCGTCGAGATGATCGAGGCCGTCGGGGCGGAGTTCTGGCCCGAGTACTTCACCACGCTCGACCGGCTCCTCGCCCCCGGCGGACGCCTCGCCCTCCAGGCGATCACCATGCCGCACGACCGGATGCTCGCCTCCAAGGACACCTTCACCTGGATCCAGAAGTACATCTTCCCCGGCGGATTCCTGCCGTCCGTCGAGGCGATCGAACACATCACCGCGGAACACACGGCGCTGCGCGTCGCCGGCCGGGACGGCTTCGGCCCGCACTACGCCGAAACCCTCCGCCTCTGGCGGGAGCGCTTCACCGAGCAGGCGCCGCGGGTCGACGCCCTCGGCTTCGACCTGACGTTCCGCCGGCTGTGGACCTTCTATCTCGCCTACTCCGAAGCGGGCTTCCGCTCCGGCTATCTCGATGTCCAGCAGCTGACACTCACCAAGGAGGAGACCTGCGGATGACGGGTCCCCAGCTGAAGCCCCGGCCGCGAACCGGCGCCGCCCAGCATCTCTTCCCCCTCGCCGAACAGCTTCTCGGCGGCTCCCTGCCGCTGCGGCTGCGCGCCTGGGACGGATCGACGGCCGGTCCTGACGGCGCCCCCGTCGTCGTGCTCCGTTCCCGGCGCGCCCTGCGCAGACTCGTCCGGCGGCCCGGCGAACTCGGCCTCGCCCAGGCGTACATCACCGGCGAACTCGACTTCGAGGGAGACCTCACCGACGGGCTGCGGGCCGTCTGGGGCGCCGTGCGCGAGCGCGGCCTCCGCCCGCCGCGGCTCACACTCGGCGACCGGGCCAGGGCGCTGGCCACCGCGCTGCGCCTCGGCGCCGTCGGACCGCGGCTCCCCGCGCCCGTGTCCGAGGCGCGGCTGCCGGGCGCCCGGCACAGCAAGGCCCGCGACCGTGCGGCCATCAGCCATCACTACGACCTGTCCAACGACTTCTACGCGCTGCTGCTCGACGCGACGATGGCGTACTCCTGCGGCTACTGGACGAGCGACGAGCCCGGCTACGGACCGTCGGACGCGCAGCGCGACAAGCTGGAGCTGATCTGCCGCAAGCTCGGGCTGCGCGAGGGCGCCAGGCTGCTGGACATCGGCTGCGGCTGGGGGTCGCTCACGCTCTACGCGGCCGAGCGGTACAGGACCCGGGTCACCGCCGTCACGCTCTCCCGGGAACAGGCCGCGTATGTGAGCGCGCGGGTCGAGGAGCGCGGCCTCGGCGCACTGGTCGAGGTACGGCACCGCGACTACCGCGACCTCACCGGCGGCGGCTACGACGCGGTGTCGGCCGTCGAGATGGGCGAGCACGTCGGCGACGCCGAATACCCCGCGTTCACCGCGGCCCTGCACCGTGTGCTCGGGCCCGGGGGCAGGGCGCTGGTCCAGCAGATGTCCCGGGGGACGACGGCACCGGGCGGCGGGGCCTTCATCGAGTCGTACATCGCCCCCGACATGCATATGCGACCGCTCGGTGCCACCGTCTCGCTGCTGGAGGGCGCGGGCCTGGAGGTACGGGCCGTGGAGTCGATGCGCGAGCACTACACCCGTACGGTCCGCGACTGGCACCGCACGCTGGAGGAGCGCTGGCCGGAGTTCGTCGCGCTCGTCGGGGAGGAGACCGCGCGCGTCTGGCGGCTCTATCTGGCGGGCGGGGCACTGGCCTTCGAGGAACGCCGTATGGGCGTCGACCAGATCCTCGCCGTGCGGCCGACGGCGGCGGGCGTGAGCGGGATGCCCGCCACGCAGCGCGACTGGTACGCGCGGGACGCGCGCGCCCGGGAGGCGCGGCGGCGGGACGGCGTCCGGTGAGCGGCTATCCATGGGCGCGGTTCGGGCTGGGCATCGGCCCCGCCCTGGCGGCGGCCCTCGCCGTCATGCTCGTCACCTTCGCGTTCGCCGTCGCCAGGCGGCTCCACCGGATCGTCGACATCGCCTGGGGCGTCGCCTTCACGGCGGTCGCGCTCGTCTCGTACGCGATGTCGACGGGGGAGGGGAACGACGGACGGCGGCTGCTCGTCACCGTCCTGACCGCCGTATGGGGGCTGCGGCTGGCCGGCCATATCGCCGCGCGGGGCCGGGGGCACGGCGAGGACCCCCGCTACGAGGCGCTGCTCGCCAGGGCGCCTGGCAGCCGGAGCCTCTACGCGCTGCGCATGGTCTATCTGCTCCAGGGCGTGCTGGTGGTGCTCGTCTCGCTGCCCGTGCAGGCCGCGCAGTATCTGCCGGGAGCGCTCGGCCCGGCCGCCTACGCCGGCTGCGCCCTCTGGACGGCCGGGCTGTTCTTCGAGGCGGTGGGGGACCGCCAACTCGCCCGCTTCAAGGCGGACCCGGCGAGCGAGGGCCGGATCATGGACCGGGGTCTGTGGAGCTGGACCAGGCACCCGAACTACTTCGGCGACTTCTGCGTGTGGTGGGGGCTGTTCCTCATCGTCTGCGACGACCCGGTGGTGGCCGCCGCGACCGTGGCCGGTCCGCTGGTGATGAGCTTCCTGCTGATCGGCGGCAGCGGGAAGCGCCTGCTGGAGCGGCGTATGGCGGACCGCCCCGGCTGGGCCGCGTACGCGGCCCGTACCAGCGGCTTCTTCCCACTGCCGCCGCGCCGGGGCGCGCGCTCCCGGGGATAGCGCACGCGGGGGACAGCGCCCGGCTCAGCGCACGCGGGGGACAGCGCACGGGTTAGCGCACGCCGGGGACAGCGCCCGGCTCAGCGCACGCCGGGGACCAGACAGCGCACGCCGGGAGCAGGGCGCGTCCTCACGGGGACGGTCAGCCGAGGCCCCGGGCCCGGGAGAAGCGGTCCCGGCCCTCGGCGAGGTCCACGATCGGGTCCGGATAGTCGAGCCGGGCCCGGTCCCGGGCGTCCAGCAGCCATGGCCGCTGGACGGCCGCCCCGTCCACCCCGGCCAGCTCCGGCACCCAGCGCCGTACGTAATCGCCGCGGGGATCGAACCGCCTGGCCTGGGTGAGCGGATTGAGAACGCGGTTGGGCCGGGTGTCCGTGCCGGTGCCCGCCGTCCACTGCCAGTTGAGCTGGTTGTTGGCGAGGTCGCCGTCCACCAGCAGATCCAGGAAGTGCCGCGCGCCGACGCGCCAGTCCGCGTACAGCGTCTTGGTCAGGAAGCTCGCCACCAGCAGCCGCCCCCGGTTGTGCATCCAGCCCTCGTACGCCAGCTGGCGCATGGCCGCGTCGACGACCGGGTATCCGGTGCGCCCCTCCCGCCAGGCGCTGATCTCCTTCTCGTCCGTACGCCAGTGATCCCCGCGCGACCGGTAGTCGGACCACGCCGACGCGGGGCGTGCCGCCAGCACTTGGTGGTGGAAGTCCCGCCAGGCCAGCTGCCGGACGAACGCCGCCGCCCCCGCGCCGCGTTCGCGCCGTGCCCGGTGCACCAGTTCCACCGGTGAGAGACAGCCGAAATGGAGGTACGGCGAGAGCCGGGAGGTCGCGTCGCCCGCCAGATCGTCGTGGCGGTCCTCGTACGACTCGATCCCGCCGGCCAGCCAGGCCGTCAGCCGCTCGCGCGCCACCTCCTCGCCGCCCTCGGCGAGACCGGGCGATACCCCCTCGACCGCGCCGCGCGCGGGCAGCGGCTCGCCGCCGACCCGTGGCACCCGTACGCTCCTGGGCGCGGCCGTCACCGCGCGCCGGCCCGTCTCGTCCCAGCGGCGGAAGTACGGAGTGAAGACCGCGAAGTGGTCCCTGCCCGCCGGGGCGATCTGCCCCGGCGGCACCGCCGTGACCACCGCGTCGTGCACGGTCAGGGCGGCTCCGGCGGCCGGCAGCTCCGTACGCAGCCGCTTCTCCCTGCGTGCCGCGTACCGGCTCACCCCGCCCGCCACATGGACCTGCCGGGCGCCGCTCTCGCGCACCACCCGGCAGACCTGCTCGACGGGATCGCCCGAACGGATGACCAGCCGGCCGCCGCGCTCGCGCAGGCCGGTGTCCAGCGAGGCCAGGCAGTCGGCGAGGAAGGCACGGCGGTTGGGGGCGTCGAAGCCCGCCGCCGCTATCCCCGGGTCGCGGACGAAGAGCGGTACCACCTCCTCGGCGCCGTCCACGGCGGCGCGCAGGACCGGCTGGTCGTGCACCCGCAGATCGGAAGTGAAGAGAACCACCGCGACGCTCATGTCCCTGTCCCTCGCTGCCTGTCGCCCACTGCCCGTCGGCGAACGTCCTGCCCGTGACCGTCCTGTCCGTCGGCGAACGTCCTGCCTGCGAACGTCCTGCCGTGCTCGTCCTGTCCGGGCGCACGTCTCCGACGTTGCCCTACGCGGCCGGGAAGTTCATCTGGGCCAGCGGCGGCGATGTCGGCCGCTCGGAGCCGCCCGACGGTTCCACCGTGATGCCCATCCCCGACGCGGCGCCCACCCGGCCCGCCATCAGGACGGTGTCCACGCCGTCCGTGGGGTCCATCAGACCGGCGGGGCGCATCGTCCCGTCGTCGTCGTACCAGAGCTGGTAGACCTTGCCCTTCGGCGGTTTCGGCATCCCCGAGGCGATGAACGCGGCCCTGTCGCGGCTACGGGAGACGACCACGGTGCCGGTCGCGCCGTCCGGCAGCGTGCTGCCGGCGACCTTGGCGTCCGGGGCGGTGAGCACCGCGGTCAGTTCCGCGAACCGCTGTGCGGAGGCGCGCGCCCGCTGTTGCGCGTCCCCTGCCTCCTGGTGCTTCCATACCGCGATCCCGCCGAACGCCACCGCGGCGGCCAGGCACGCCGCCAGGGCGAACCGGGAGAGCGCGCGCCCATGGGCGGTTCCGCCTCCGGAGCGGGGCCGCGGGGCCACCTTCGGCGGTTCCTGCCGTTCGGTGGCGATCCCGCGCAGTACCCGTTCCTTGAGCGCGGCCGGCGGGGTGACGGTCACCGCTCGCCCCAACCGGGCCGCCGTGGCGGCCAGTTCGCGTACTTCCTGGGCGCAGGCGGGGCAGACCTCCATGTGCCTTTCGAACTCGGCGCGCTCCCCGGGTTCCAGGGCGTGCAGCGCGTACGCGCCGGTCAGCGTGTGCAGATCCGCGGTGGTCACGCGTGCACCCCCAGGCAGTCGCGCAGCCGGATGAGGCCGTCGCGGAGTCGCGTCTTGACCGTGCCCAGCGGAACCGAGAGGAGTTCCGCCACCTCGCGATAGGACAGGCCCCGGTAGTACGCCAGGGTCACGGACTGGTTCTGGAGCTCGGTGAGCGTGCGCAGACAGCGGCGCACCTGTTCCCGTTCGAGGGTGGCCTCGACCTGTTCGGTGACGTGGTCGAAGGCGGGGGCCCGGTCGAGCAGCGCGGCGCGGTGCTCACGGTCGCCCGCCGCCTGCGCCGAGCGCACCCGGTCCACCGCCCGGCGGTGGGCGAGCGTCAGCACCCAGGTCATGGCGCTGCCACGGCCGGGCCGGAAGCGCGTGGCGGTGCGCCAGACCTCCAGCAGTACTTCCTGTGCCACCTCCTCGGACTGGGCCGGGTCGCGCAGTACGGAGCGCACCAGCCCCAGGACGGGGCCGCAGACCTGGTCGTACACGTGGGAGAACGCCTCCTGGTCGCCCCTGGCCACCTGGCCGAGCAGTTCCTGCAGATCGGGCCCCGCCGCAGCGGCCCCGCCGATGTGTACAGCTTCTTTCACGCGGCTTCCTCCACGGTGCGGACGGAGCCGACCTCTCGTCCGACGTCATCCCGTCCGGCCATCCGACCAGACCTCACCGTGTATTCGGAGCGGAGACACCGATGGACTGGTCCGTCTTGTGGATTGATCTCGAATCGAACGGCGCCGAAGATTTACGATGTATCGCGATTGACGTCCATGGAGGCTTCGCGATATGTTCGCAGCCGAGTATTTGGGATGGAGTACCGGAAGGCGGAATGGTCGCGATGGGGGCGAAACGGCGAAAGCTGAGCAATCCGCTGGCGCTCGCGGTGATGGCGCTGCTCTCGGAGCGGCCGATGCACCCGTACCAGATCGCGCAGACGCTGCGGCAGCGCGGCAAGGAGAACAGCGTCAAGATCAACTTCGGGTCGCTCTACACCGTCGTCCAGAACCTGGAGAGGCACGGCTTCGTCGAGGTCGCGGAGGTGCAGCGGCAGGGCAACCGGCCCGAGCGCACGCTGTACGGCCTCACCTCCGCCGGGCACGAGGAGATGCTGGAGTGGATGGCGGATCTGCTGGCCGTCCCCGCCCCTGAGTTCCCGCTGTTCGAGACGGCCCTCTCGCTGATGGGTGTCCTGCCGCCCGACGAGGTGACCTCGCTGCTGGAGGACCGGCTCTCGGCGCTGCGCGTCCGGGCCGCCGGTATGCGGGGCGTGCTGGAGCAGCTCTACGAGACGCTGCCGCGGCTCTTCGTCGTGGAGACCGAGTTCCAGCTGCACATGATCGAGGCCGAGGAGGCCTGGATCCAGGGGTTCCTCAAGGAGATCGGCGAGGGATCGCTCTCCGGTCTCGACGGCTGGCGGACGCTGCATGAAACCGGCAGGCCGCCGGCGGAGTGGCAGGAGCTGGAGCACGAGCAGCCGTTGGACATCGCGGGGGAGGGGGACCGCTCCCGGAAACCCTGACCGGCCGACTCCGGCCCTCGACGGAAACGACCCCGGCGGTCGCTGTTGCAGCAGCTCCCGCCGGGGTCTCTCACCCCGGACCGGACCACCGTGAAGGCGCCGTGGCATCGAGGCGCGGCACGCCCAGGATAGCCCGGCGCTCTTCGCGTGGACCGGCCCGGACGGGCCCGAGCGACCCGCTCGGGCCCGCCGGCCCCGAGCAACCCGCTCAACCACAGGAGCGCTCAGTCGTGAGCAAGAGCACGAGTATGGGAACCATGAGTACCGGATCCACGCGTACCGGACCGACCGGCAACGGACCGACCGGCAACGGACCGGCTAGTACCGGACCTGCGAGCAACGGACCGGCCAGTACTGGAACGCCCGTCGTGCGGGCGGACGGTCTGGTCAAGACCTATCCCGGCGGCGTCACCGCCCTGAACGGCCTGGGCCTGTCCGTCGAGGCCGGCACCGTCCTCGGACTGCTCGGCCCCAATGGCGCCGGCAAGTCCACCACCGTCAAGATCCTCACCACCCTCGCCCGCCCCGACAGCGGCACGGCCACGGTCGCCGGCCACGATGTGCTGCGCCACCCCGGCCGGGTACGCCGCGCCATCGGTGTCGTCGCCCAGAAGTCCGGCGCCGATCCCGCCGCCACCGGCCGGGAGAACCTCGTCCTCCAGGGCAGGCTGTACGGCCTGAGGGGGGGGTGGAACTGAACCGGCGCGTCGATGGACTGCTGGACCGGTTCGCTCTCACCGACGCCGCGCGGCGGCTGGTCAAGGGGTACTCCGGCGGTATGCGGCGACGGCTCGATGTGGCGCTCGGTCTGGTCCACAGGCCCGAGGTGCTCTTCCTGGACGAGCCGACGACCGGGCTCGACCCGGAGGCCCGTACCGCCATGTGGGACGAGATCACCCGCCTCGCCGGTGACGAGGGCCTGACCATCCTGCTCACCACGCACTATCTGGAGGAGGCCGACCGGCTCGCCGAGCGCATCGCCATCGTCGACCGCGGCCGGATCGTGGTCGAGGGCACCCCCGACGCGCTCAAGGGTGAACTGCGCGGCGATGCCGTCCATCTGGAACTGCGCGCCGACGGCGACAGGGCGGCTCTCACCGCCGTACTCGCCGGGCTGGCCGGTCTGCACGACCTGGCGGTCGACGGCCGCCGGGTCAGCGTCCGCGCCGACGACGGCGCCGCCGCCGTACCCGTTCTGCTCGCCGCGCTGGAGCGCTCGGGAGCGGCCGTGGCCGCCGCCACCGTGGCCCGCCCGTCCTTGGACGACGTCTATCTGCGGTACGCGGGACGCCGGTTCTCCGAGGCCGAGGCCCAGGCGGACAGCGCCGGAACCGGCGCCTCCGGCCAGGCCGCAGAGGAAGGCGTCCGATGAGTACCGAAACCCTCGCCCACACCTGGTACATGACGCAGCGTCAGCTGATGGCGATCGTGCGCCAGCCCGTCTTTCTGCTGATCTCGCTGATCCAGCCGGTGATCTGGCTGTTCCTCTTCGGCAATCTCTTCAGGAGAGTCGTCGAGCTGGGCGGCTTCGGCACCACGACCTATCTGGACTATCTGGTTCCGGGCATCGTGGTGATGAGCGCGCTCGGCTCCAGCATGTGGGCCGGGATGGGGACGCTGGAGGAGATCGAACGCGGCACGCTCAACCGCTTCCTGACCACCCCGGTCAGCCGCAGCGCCCTCATGCACGCCAATGTCGTGCAGAACGGCATCAGCACGGCATGCCAGTCGGTGATCATCGTGCTGCTCGGTCTGCTCGGCGGGGCCGGCTATCCGGGCGGGGCGGGCGGGCTGATCGTGCTGGTCGCCGCCTCGATCCTGCTCGGTACGGTCTTCGGGGCGCTCTCCAACGCGCTGGGCATGCTGGTGCGCGAGCGTGAGTCGATCATCGGTATCAACACGTTCCTGCTGCTGCCGCTGACGTTTCTCTCCTCCGCCTTCATGGCGCCCGCCCAGATGCCGTCCTGGATGGCGACGATCGCGGACTTCAACCCGGTCAACTGGGCGATGGTCGCGGGCCGTTCCGCGCTGGCGTCCGAGCCCGACTGGGGCGACGTGCTGACCAGGGGCGGCGCGCTGCTGGCCCTGGCGGTGGTGGCGGTCTGGCTGTCGACCCGTACGTTCCGCTCGTACCAGAAGTCTGTTTAGAACCCCGGACCGGGCCGGTCCGGGGCCCTCGCCCTTCGGCCCTCGCCCTTCGGCCCTCGCTCGTACGCGTGACAGGGGCCGAGGGCGCGGCAGGGTCCGAGGGAAGGGCAGGGGCCGAAGGGCGAGGGGCCGGGCTCAGGTGGCCGGGGTCTCCTGCTCGCGCTCCACCCGCTCGTTCCACTCGCGCTTGACGGCCCGCCAGGCCTCGTCGGTCTGGCCGAGCCGCCAGTACCCCGAGACCGACAGCCGCTCGCGCGGGACGTTCCGCTCCAGCCGCAGATGGCGGCGCAGCTCCTTCACGAAGCCCGCCTCGCCGTGTACGAACGCGTGGACGTCCCCCGCGGGGAAGTCCAGGCCGCGGACGGCGGCGATCAGCGCCTCGCCCACCGGACGCTCCCCGCGGTGCAGCCAGGTGATCCCGGTCCCGTCGGGGGTCGTGATCTTCTGCTCCTCCTCGGCGCCCGAGACCTCGACGAAGGCATGCACGAGAGCGCCGGCCGGCACCCGCTCAAGCGACGCGGCGATCGCGGGCAGGGCGCTCTCGTCCCCCACCAGCAGATGCCAGTCCGCCGCCGGGTCCGGTACGTAGAGACCGCCGGGGCCGAGGAAACGTACCGTCTCGCCCGGCCGCGCACGCGCCGCCCACGGTCCGGCCAGCCCCTCGTCACCGTGCACCACGAAGTCGATGGCCAGCTCGCGCGCCGCCGGGTCCCAACCGCGCACCGTGTACGTGCGGTTGGCGGGCCACTGGTCGCGCGGGAACTCCGCGCGGATGCGGTCGATGTCGAACGGCTCGGGGTAGCTCACTCCTGCGGGGGCGAACAGCACCTTGACGTAGTGATCGCTGAATTCGCCGCACTCCAGCGCGGCCAGCCCCTCACCGCCCAGGACCACGCGCACCATGTGCGGGGTGATCCACTCGGTACGTACGACCTGCCCCTCGTGGACCTTCGGCGACGTGCGGGCCGGCTTTTCTGCCACGGCGGTCTCCCTGACGGTTGCTCTGCTTAGGTTTACCTAAGCTAACACTCAGGGCCGGAGGGTGGCGAGCAGGCGCCGCAGCGCACCACCCAGCCCCCACCGGGTGGCGAGCGCCTCGACCATGGCCGGATCACGCGGCCCCGACGGCAGCGTCGGGTCGAAGTCCGGCAGCGGTACGTCGGCGGCCACCCGGACCACCGTGGGCGCGACCGCCACGTAGTCCCGGGCTTCGTCCAGCCGCTTGCGCTGGGACGGGGTGAGCTTCGACCGGGGATCGTCGACCGCCGCCATGATCCCGGCCAGATCGCCGAAGGCGTCGAGCAGCTTGGCCGCGGTCTTCTCACCGATCCCCGGCACCCCGGGCAGTCCGTCGCTCGGGTCCCCGCGCAGCAGGGCCAGATCGACATAGCCGTGGCCGTCGACGCCGTACTTCTCCCGCAGCGCCGCCTCGTCCGTGAGATGCAGCGACCCCACGCCCTTGAGGGGGTAGAGCACCCGCACACCGCGCTTGTCGTCGATCAGCTGATAGAGATCGCGGTCGCCGGTGACGATGTCCACCGGGCCCGCCGCCCGTCCGGCGAGCGTGCCGATCACATCGTCCGCCTCGTAGCCCGCGACACCCACCCTGGCGATGCCGAGCGCGTCGAGCACCGCCTCGATGATCGGGACCTGTGGCGCCAGCGTGTCCGGGGTGTCCTCCTCGTCGGGCCCCTGCTCATGGGGCTGTGCCACGCGGTGGGCCTTGTAGGAGGGGATCAGCTCCACCCGCCAGGCGGGCCGCCAGTCCGCGTCCATGCAGGCCACCAGCTCGTCCGGGCGGTGGTCCTGGACCAGGCGGCCGATGAAGTCCAGCAGGCCGCGCACCGCGTTGACCGGGGTGCCGTCGGGGGCCCGTACGGAGTCGGGGACCCCGAAGTAGGCCCGGTAGTAGAGGGAGGCGGTGTCGAGGAGCATCAGGCGTCGCGTCACACCCCGATGATGCCCCAGCCCACTGACAACGCCCCCGTACCGCACCCCCGGGACCGCGTCGGGGCGGACAGGCGCGCGGACCGCGTCGCGGCGGACCGGCGGGCACGGTGACCGACGGTGATCGGTCCGTCTCGGAAAGGGCCTTTCAGGTCGAAGTGTTCGCTCGGGAGAGTGACCTGGGACACCTTTTTGTTTGGTCGGTGTAACCGCGGGCAGGCGCGCGACTGGAGCGAACCAGGTCGCGAGGTCACACACAGCGTCCTGTAAGCGGACAGAATCCGCTCGCTCCACGGCCCGCCCGCGGGGGTGACGGGCCGTTTTCCGTTCAACGCGTGAGGTGTATGTGTCCAGGCTGCAAGCCGAACACCTGTACAAGGTATTTGGCAGACGACCAGACGAAGCCGTGACGAAGCTCGAAAACGGTACGGACCGTGACGAGCTTCGCGCCGACGGTACGACCGCAGCGGTGATCGACGCCTCGTTCTCGGTCGAGCCCGGGCAGATATTCGTGGTGATGGGTCTCTCCGGATCCGGCAAGTCCACGCTGCTGCGCATGCTCAACGGGCTGCTGGAGCCCACGTCGGGACGGGTGCTCTTCGACGGCCAGGACCTGACCGCCCTGAGCGCGCAGGAGCTGCGCCGCGTCCGCTCCGCCAAGATCAGCATGGTCTTCCAGCACTTCGCGCTCTTCCCGCACCGCAGCGTTCTGGAGAACGCCGGGTACGGCCTCGAAGTGCAGGGCGTGCCCCGGGCCGAGCGCGAGAAGCGCGCCGCCGAGGCGCTGGAACTCACCGGCCTGGGCGGCTGGGAGGCGTCCTGGCCCGATGAGCTGTCCGGCGGTATGCAGCAGCGCGTCGGCCTCGCCCGCGCGCTCGCCACCGACGCCGACCTGCTGCTGATGGACGAGTCCTTCAGCGCCCTCGACCCGCTGATCCGCCGCGACATGCAGGATCAGCTGCTCCAGCTCCAGAAGCGGCTCAAGAAGACCATCGTGTTCATCACCCACGACCTCAACGAGGCCATGCGCCTCGGCGACCGGATCGCGGTCATGCGCGACGGCGCGATCGTCCAGCAGGGCACTGCCGAGGACATCCTCGTCACCCCGGCCAACGACTACGTCGCCTCCTTCACCCAGGACGTCGACCGCTCCCGGGTGCTCACCGCCGGCGCGATCATGGCCGACCCCGAGACGGCCTTCGGCGCTCGTGCGGACGGCGGCGCGGAGCTGCGTACCGCGCAGGAGGTGCTCGACGCGGCGCCCGCCAGGGTGGCCGAGTCCACCCCGATCATCGAGCTCTTCACGCCCTGCTCCACCAGCGCGGTTCCCGTGGCCGTCACCGGCGACACGGGCGAGCTCGTCGGAGTCGTCCCGCGCGCCAGGCTGCTGGCCGTGCTCGGTGAGCCGATGACGCCCTCGGTTCCCGTGGACGCGCCCGCCGGGACCGCCGTCTCGAAGACCAGGGCCGACAAGGCGGTAGCCAGTGCCTAGGCTCCCTCTCGGCGACTGGGTCGACAACGCGGTCGACTTTCTCCAGAACCACCTTTCCTGGCTGTTCGACGCGATCGGTTCGGTCGTCTCGGGCATGTACGACGGCATCAACGCGGTGCTCTCCGCCCCTGAGCCGCTGCTCCTCGCGGGCATTCTGGCCGTGCTCGCCTGGTGGCTGCGCAGCCTGTCCGCGGGTGTCCTCACCTTCGCCGGCTTCGCGCTGATCGACTCGATCGAGCTGTGGGACGAGTCGATGGAGACTCTCTCGCTGGTGCTCGTGGCGACGATCATCGTGCTGGTCATCTCGATACCGCTGGGCATCTGGGCGTCGCGCTCCAAGACGGTCAGCTCCATCGTCCGTCCGGTGCTCGACCTGATGCAGACCATGCCCGCGATGGTCTATCTGATCCCGGGCGTCGTCTTCTTCGGGATCGGCGTGGTGCCCGGCATCATCGCCACGATCATCTTCGCCCTGCCGCCCGGCGTCCGGATGACCGAACTCGGTATCCGGCAGGTCGACGGTGAACTGGTCGAGGCCGCGGAGGCGTTCGGCACCACCCCGCGCAACACCCTGCTGCGGGTCCAGCTGCCACTGGCCCTCCAGACGATCATGGCGGGTATCAACCAGGTCATCATGCTGGGCCTGTCCATGGTGGTCATCGCCGGCATGGTCGGCGGCGGCGGCCTCGGTGGCGCCGTCTACCGCGCGCTGGGCAACATCGACATCGGTCTCGGCTTCGAGGCGGGTCTCTCCGTCGTCATCCTGGCCGTGTACCTGGACCGGATCACCGGCTCGCTCAGCCTCCAGGTCTCCCCGGTCGGCCGCCGCGCGCTGGCCAAGGCGAAGGAGCTGGCCGGCGGACCGAGGATCTGGAACCACCGCCCCCAGCCCGTGGTCGCGATCGCCGGTGTGGTCGTCCTCGCGCTCGTCGCGGGCGGCATCGGCCTGTTCGGCGGCTCCTCGTCCGGCGGCACCACCGCCGACGGGAAGAACGTCGGCCAGGGCAAGAAGATCAGCATGGGCTACATCCCGTGGGACGAGGGCATCGCCTCCACCTTCCTCTGGAAGGAACTGCTGGAGCAGCGCGGCTACGAGGTCGACGCGCGGCAGTACGAGGCCGGCTCGCTCTACACAGGCCAGGCGGCCGGTCAGATCGACATCCAGACCGACTCCTGGCTGCCGGTCACGCACGCCACCTACTGGGCCAAGTACAAGGACAAGCTGGAGGACATGGGGGCCTGGTACGACAAGACCTCCCTGGAGATCTCCGTGCCCTCGTACGTCAAGGGCGTCAACTCCCTGGCCGATCTGAAGGGCAAGTCCGCCACCTTCAAGGGCCGGATCGTCGGCATCGAGCCCAGCGCGGGCGAGATGGGCCTGCTCAAGGACAAGGTCCTCAAGGCGTACGGCCTGGACACCGAGTACGAACTCATCGACGGCTCCACGTCCGGCATGCTCGCCGAACTGAAGCGGGCGTACGCGAAGAAGGAGCCGATCGCGGTCGTGCTCTGGTCCCCGCACTGGGCCTACAACGACTACGAGCTGACCAAGCTGGCGGACCCGAAGAAGGCCTTCGGCGCCGAGAGCGACGGCGTCCACACCCTGGCCCGCAAGGGCTTCACGGACGACAACCCGCGGGTGGCCAAGTGGCTCAAGGACTTCTCGATGACCGAGAAGCAGCTCACCAGTCTTGAGGCCAAGATCCAGGTCACCGGCAAGGGCAAGGAGCAGGACGCCGTCCGCGCCTGGCTCAAGGAGAACCCCGGCGTCGCCGACAAATGGACCCCGGTCGCCCAGTCCGGGAACGCCGCCAAGGCCGCGAACGGCAAGGACGAACGCGAGCGTCCGTTGCAGGTCGCGTGGTTCCCGTGGGAGGAGGACATCGCCGCCACCTATCTGTGGAAGGCGGTCCTGGAGGAGCGCGGGTACACGATGAACCTCAAGCAGTTCGAGGTCGGTCCGATGTACGCGGCGATGTCCCGCGGCCAGATCGATGTCCAGTTCGACGGCTGGCTGCCCAACACGCAGAAGAGATACTGGGACAAGTACCACGAGAGTCTGCACAACCTCGGGTCCTGGTACGGCCCGACCTCGCTGGAGATCGCCGTGCCCTCGTATGTCAAGGGCGTCGAGTCCCTCGATGACCTCAAGGGCCGCGAGGACGAGTTCAAGGGCCGTATCGTCGGGATCGAGGCCGGCACGGAGACCATGAACATCCTCAAGGACAAGGTCCTGCCGGAGTACGGGCTCGACAAGGCCTACGAGGTCGTCGACAGCTCCACGCCCAGCATGCTCGCCGAACTGAAGCGGGCGTACGCGAAGAAGGAGCCGATCGCGGTCATGCTCTGGACCCCGCACTGGGCTTACGACGAGTACGACCTGACCAAACTGAAGGACGCGAAGAAGGCCTTCGGCGAGGGCGACCAGCTCACCACCGTCGCCAACAAGGACTTCCCCGAGAACTACCCGCGGCTGACCGAGTGGTTCAAGGACTTCAAGCTGAGCGAGGAGCAGCTCGGCGGGCTGGAGAACGAGATCCAGAAGCGCGGTACGGGACACGAGGAAGAGGCGGTGAAGGCCTGGATGGCGGATAATCCGGGTATCGCGGACACCATGGCCCCGCTGTAGACACGAGGGCCCCGCGGGAGCGGGAGCGGTCGCGCGGTTGCGCGTTCGTGGGAGGGGTGGGTATCGCCCGGCGCGAAGCCCGCCCCTCCCGCACGTTCCGGTTCGGCCCGCTCGCGCGCATCATTGATCCAGGGGCAACACGTCCCCTTTTCGCTCGCGTGTACGCACGGACGGCGGATTCGCCGGGTCCGGCACCGGGTGAGGCAGGACAGCTCTTGTCCGGGCGTCAACTCTGAGAGGATGACGATCCGGGCGGGAGGGAGCCAGTCATGGACGACAAGGAAGCGCTCAGGGTGGGCGCGGCCGTCCGCAGGAGGCGCAGGTCCCTGGGCCTGACGCTGGCGGCGGTCGCCGGCCGGAGCGGACTGTCCGTGCCGTTCCTCAGCCAGATCGAGAACGAGCGCGCCAGGCCGAGCACCCGCTCACTTGAGCGTGTGGCGGATGCCCTGGAGACGACCCCCGCCCAGCTGCACGCCGCCGCGGACTCGGCCAGGACCGTCGATGTCGTACGAGCCGCCCTTGGCCCCGGGGTCCGCCGCGTGGTGCGCGGCGGCCACCAGCTGAACGCCAAGGAGTTCACCGGCGAGCAGGACACCGGCAGGGAGTACCAGCACCGCAACGACGAGGTGATGTACATCGCCGACGGCGCCGCGGAGGTCGAGGCCGAAGGCCGGGCGTACCGGCTGGAGCGCGGTGACACGCTGTATCTCTCCGGTGGCGTACGGCATCGCTGGCGCGCCACCGAACCCGGCACCCGCATCCTGGTCGTCGCCGTCGCCGAGCACATCGACGCGACGATCGACCCGCCGCGCTGAGGGGTACGTCGGTGTCCGCCGGACGCGTGCGCGGTCCGCGCGTCGTCTCGCTCGTCCCCTCGCTCACCGAAGCGATCGCCGTCAGCGCGCCCGGTCTGCTGGTGGGCGCCACCGACTGGTGTGTCCGTCCGGCCGGTCTCGATGTGGTCCGCGTCGGCGGCACGAAGAACCCCGATGTCGCGGCGGTCATCGCGCTCCGGCCCGATCTGGTCGTCGCCAACGAGGAGGAGAACCGCGCCCCGGATCTCGCCGCGCTGCGGGGCGCCGGGCTCGACGTGCTGGTCACCGAGGTCAGGACGCTGGACCAGGCCCTCACCGAGCTGGCACGGGTGCTCGTGACGGGGTGCGGAGTGCGGACGCCGCGCTGGCTGGCCGACGCCAGGGCCGCCTGGGAAGCGCCCCCGCCCGGGGCGTACGGGCAGCGCCGGGCCGTCGTACCGATCTGGCGCCGCCCCTGGATGGTGCTCGGACGCGACACCTTCGCCGGGGACCTGCTGGCCCGGCTGGGCGTGATGAATGTGTACGGAAGCCACCCCGAGCGCTATCCGCGTATCCCGCTCGCCGAACTGCGGGCCGCCGGAGCCGACCTGGTCGTGCTGCCCGACGAGCCGTACCGCTTCACCTCCGACGACGGGCCCGAAGCCTTCCCGGGACTGCCCGCCGCGCTCGTCGACGGACGGTACCTCACCTGGTACGGGCCGTCACTGGCCGGGGCGCCGGGGGCGCTGCGGGCAGCGCTCCGCTGAACACTCCGCGCAGCGTGTACCACCCGGCCGCGGACCAGGCCGCCACCAGCAGCGCGAACAGACCCACGGCCAGCCACTCCAGGGCCGGCAGACCGGTGTGCCGGCCCAGCCCCGCCGCGCCCGTCACACACGTACCGAGCGGGAAGGTGAACGCCCACCACGTCATCGTGAACCGCATCCCGCGCCGTACCGCCCGCACCACCAGCGCCGCCGACAGCGCCAGCCACAGCAGGGCGAACCCCATCACCGGCACCCCGTACACCACGGCGAAGGCGCCCAGGGCCCCCGCGTACGGAGCGCCGATCGCCCCGGGCGCCACCTCGGCCAGATTGCCGACGGCGGTGGCCGACTGCCCCAGCGGGCCGAGCACCAGAAAGAGCAGCGGGGTCAGCCCGAGCGGGAGCGGGCCGTGCGCCACCAGCCGGCCGAAGACCAGCGGCAGGATCATCAGTGTCGCGAGCAGACTCATCCCGAACAGGGCGTAGCAGCCGAGCAGCAGCGCCTCGCGCCCCTGGCCCGCCGCCAGATGCGGCACCAGCAGCGGGCCGACCGCCGCCGAGACCATGGGCGGCACCACCGGCAGCAGCCAGACGGGAGAGGCGTCCGCGAGTCCGACACGATGGCGTACGACCATCAGATACGGGATCGCCACGGCGACGACGAGACCGAGCAGGGTCCCCGCCCCGAACAGCACCGCGTCCACGGCGACAGCGGCCCGTTCGCCCAGTACATCGCGGCCCACCAGCAGCGTGGCGCCGCCGACGGCCAGCAGCGCCATGGCCGCGCAGCCGTAGAAGGGCGCCACGGCCGGATCGAGGAGATCGGCGCGCGCCCGGTCGCGGTGGCGCAGCCAGTGCCCGGCGCGGCCGGCGAGGACGACGGCGAGCAGCACCGCCGACAACGCCCACACCAGGACACTGGCGGCCCGCAGCCCCGGTATCTCCAGCGGCAGCCCGGCACCCGCGCTCGCCACGATCGCCGTGCCCATCACCGTCGCGTACCAGTTGGGCCCGAACTGCCGGAGCGCCGGCAGCCGTACGCGCGCGGGGGCGCGCGAGCCGGGGGCGGCGGGGGCGGCGGG
The DNA here is from genome assembly GCF_055639435.1 of Streptomyces sp. NPDC039430. Taxonomy (NCBI): domain Bacteria; kingdom Bacillati; phylum Actinomycetota; class Actinomycetes; order Kitasatosporales; family Streptomycetaceae; genus Streptomyces; species Streptomyces sp. NPDC039430. Next base: position 230,491 of record NZ_JBVKAK010000007.1, read on the forward strand.
GTGCGCGAGGGTGGTCATGACTCCCAGCCTCGGGGTCGGGTACGGCCCCCACCAGCCCCGTTGTCTCTATGAGGTCATAACCTGGGTTTATGGCCGATGTCCCGCTCGCCGCCCCTTCCGCCGGAGGACCGTCCCCCGCCGGAGCGTCCTCCGCGGTTCCGCCCGCCGCCCAGCTCGCGCACCGGGTGCCCGACCTCGGAGCGCTGGAACTGCTGCTCGCCGTGGCCAGGCTCGGCAGCCTGGGACGGGCCGCCCGCGAGCTAGGGATCTCCCAGCCCGCCGCCAGCAGCCGGATCCGGGCCATGGAGCGGCTGCTCGGGGTGGCGCTGGTGGACCGTTCACCGCGCGGTTCCCGGCTCACCGACGCCGGGACTCTCGTCACCGACTGGGCGAGGCGTGTGGTGGATGCCGCCGAGGCGTTCGACGCGGGGGCGCAGGCGCTGCGCGACCGCCGGGACTCACGGCTGCGTGTCGCCGCCTCCATGACGATCGCCGAGTATCTGCTGCCCGGCTGGCTCATAGCGCTCCGCCGGGCCCGGCCCGGCACCGCCGTCTCGCTGCACGCGGGCAACTCCGTGGCGGTCGCCGAGCGGCTGCTCAGCCATGAGGCGGACCTCGGTTTCGTCGAGGGCGTGGCCGCGCCGGAGGGGCTCGACTCCACCGTCATCGGCCATGACCGGCTGCTGGTGGTGGCGGCCCCCGGCCATCCCTGGGCCCGCCGCCGTACCCCGCTCGACCCGGCGGAGCTGGCCGCGACCCCGCTGATCCTGCGCGAACCCGGCTCCGGCACCCGTCAGGTGCTCGACGCGGGACTCAGCGCGTACGGCGGTCTCGCCGAGCCGCTGCTCGAACTGGCCTCCACGACCGCGCTGAAGGCCGCGGCGGTGAGCGGGGCCGGTCCCTGCGTGCTGAGCGAACTCGCGGTCGGTGAGGAACTGGCGGCCCGCCGCCTCGTCAGGGTGCCGGTCGAGGGCATCCGGCTCCGCCGCGATCTGCGCGCGGTATGGCCGGTCGGCAACCGCCCCGCGGGCCCGGCCCGCGAACTGCTGTCCCTGACACGCGGAACCCTGGACCGGCCGGCCGGTGGCTGACCGGCCGGTGGCTGACCGGCCGGTGAGGTCCTACCGCCGCCCTCAGGGCCTGGAGCCCCCGCCCGGGGCGCCCGCCGCTTCGACCAGCGCGGTCATGACGCGGGTGTCCTCGGCCATCTCGGGATGCCACTGCACGCCCAGGACCCAGCGCGGTCCCGGCAGTTCGACCGCCTCGACCGTGCCGTCCGCCGCGACCGCCGAGACGGTCAGCCCCTCCCCGAGCCGGTCCACCGTCTGGTGATGGTGGGCCGGTACGACGAACTCCTCCGGCACCAGGGCCCCGTAGCGGGTGCCCGCCACCGGCGTCACCGGATGCTCGCCGAAGGCGCCGGCCACCGATGAGGTATGGCCGTCCACATGCTGACGGAGCGTCCCGCCGAGCGCCACATTGAGCAGTTGCATCCCCCGGCAGATCCCCAGCAGCGGGGTGCCGGAGGCCAGCGCGGCCTCGATCAGGGCCAGTTCCCAGGCGTCCCGCTCCCGGGCGGGCGGTCCGGTACGGGGATCGGGCTCGGCTCCGTACCGTACGGGCTCCACATCAGGACCGCCCGCGATTACTACCCCGTCGAGCCGCGCCACCATCCGGGCCGCGGCCGACGGGTCGTCAGGCGGCAGCATCGCGGCCAGCCCGCCCGCACGCTGGACGAGCCGGGGATACCCGGCCGGCAGCAGCGCGGCGGGCAGGTTCCAGACGCCCCACGCGGCGGACTCCTCCAGATAGGTGCTGACGCCGATGAGCGGCTTCATGGATCCGGCCTCCGTCGTTCGCCATTCGTCGTTCGTCATTCGTGGTTCGTTCTCATTCGCACGCGTGCGAGTACGCGCCCGCGTCAGTCCCGTTCGAGCTCGGCCTCGGCCGCGGCCAGCGCCGCGAACTCCTCTTCCGGGGCCGCCGCGACCAGCCGGTGCCGACTGTAGAAGGTGAAGTAGGCGAGGGCGACGACATAGACGCCCAGCGCGATGAACGCCGCGTCCTTGTCCACCAGGAACGTCGCGACCAGCGCCGACAGCGCGAGGACGAAGGCGACACCGGAGGTGACCATGCCGCCCGGCGTGCGATACGGGCGGGGCAGCTCCGGCTCGCGGCGGCGCAGCACGAGATGGGACAGCGCCATCAGCGCGTACGAGATCGTCGCCCCGAAGACCGCGACATTGAGCATCCGGCCGCCGTCGCCGGTGCCCGCCGCGAGGGCGAAACCGATCGCGCCCGGGATCAGGAGACCCAGATAGGGGGCTTTGCGGCCGCTCGTGAGGGACAGGAACCGGGGCAGATAACCCGCGCGCGAGAGCGCGAACAGCTGCCGGGACCCGGCGTAGATGAGGGAGAAGAAGGAGGCGACGAGACCGGCGAGACCCGCGTAGTTGACGAACCGGCTCAGCGCGGTCGGATCCCCGTCCCCCTGGAGCGCCACCACCAGCGGATTGCCCGCGTCCTGCACGGCGGCCGAACCGCGGGCACCCGTCGCCGCGAAGAAGGTGATCAGAGCGAGCAGTACGAGCACGCCCATGGCGATCGAGAGCGCCTTGGGCATCGACCGGACCGGGTCCTTGGCCTCCTCGGCGGCCAGCGGCACGCCCTCCACTCCCAGGAAGAACCACATGCCGAAGGGGAAGGCCGCCCAGATACCCAGGACTCCGTACGGCAGCCAGGAGCCGGAGCCGAACGCGTCCTGGTCGACGGGGATGTCGTTGAGACCACTGGCGTCGAACTCGGTGAAGGCCCCGACCGCGAAGATCAGCAGTGCGGCCACCGCGATCGCCGTCACCACCAGGCTGAAGCGCAGCGCTTCGCCCACGCCCCAGAGATGGATTCCGATGAAGATCACGAAGCAGGCGAGATAGACCGGCCAGCCGGCCGTCAGGCCGAAGAGATTGAGGGACTCGACATATTCGCCGATGAAGATGGAGATGGCGGCCGGCGCGAGGATGTACTCGATGAGGATGGCCGTACCGGTCAGGAAGCCGCCCCAGGTGCCGAGCGCGCGCCGGGCGAAGCCATAACCGCCGCCCGCGGTGGGCAGGATGGCGGACAGTTCGGCGAGCGAGAAGACCAGACAGGCGTACATCACCCCCATCAGCAGCGTGGCGATCGCGAGACCGCCGAAGCCGCCCTCGGAGAGTCCGATGTTCCACCCCGAGAAGTCCCCGGAGACGACATAGGCGACCCCGAGGCCGGTGAGCAGCAGCCAGCCCGCGCTGCCCCGGCGCAGCGTGCGCCGTCGCAGATACTCGGCGTCCCCCTGGGGCGTGTCCCGCTCGGCGGCGCCGTCGGCCGTGGCGGCCGGTGGGACGCGCGAGTCCGTGCCTTCGGACATGATCCGCTCCTGCCTCGGAGTAATGGTGTGGGGCCATACCATTGCTCCATGAGCGGCCCGGCGCAAGCCCCATGCGTAAAACGGCTGTTACGGATCGGGAAAGCCGTCGGCGCGCCGACCGCTGGGCCCGGCTGCCTGCCGCCGGGCTCCGGGCGCCTGCCGCCGGGCCGCGGGGCGCCGCTTCAGGCCAGGAAGCCGCGCAGCAGCGCCGCCGTGCCGCCGCAGTGCTCGCGGGCGATCTCGCGCGCGCCGTCCGCGTCGCCGTCGAGCACCGCCTCGACCAGCGCCGTGTGCTGCCGCTGCGAGTGCTCCAGATTCCGCACCAGCAGCGGGATGCAGTCCAGCAGATCGTTCACCGTCGCCCGTACGGCCGCGTACTGCGCGGTCAGGGTCGCGGAGCCGGACAGCTCGGCGAGCGTGAGATGCAGCATCGTGTCCAGCCTGCGGTACTCCGCCAGCGGCGCGTCCCGCGTCGCGGCCAGCGCGGAGCGCAGCCGCCGCGGCTGCTCGCCGCTGAGCCCGTGGGCCGCGCACAGCCCCGCCGCGCCGACCTCAAGGACCTCACGGAAGCGCAGTACGTCCTCGATGTCCACGCCCGCCACCCGGCGCCGCAACTCCTCCTCGGCCCCCCCGGCCCGCGCGTCGGGCCGCTGTCGCACGAATGTGCCGCCGTATCTGCCGCGCCGGCTCTCCAGCAGCCCCTGGTCCTGGAGGACCTTGAGCACATCGCGCAGCGTGACCCGGCTGATCCGCAGCCGCTCCGCCAGCTCCCGCTCGGCGGGCAGCCGTTCACCGCCCGCCACCAGCCCGAGCCGTACCACCTGGAGAATCTGCTCCAGCGCCTCCTCGAAACCGTTTCCCGCCCGCACGGGCCGCAGTACCGGCGTCAGCGGGTCCGCGTCCGGCGGCGGGTCCATCGGCTCGTTCGTCTTCGCCACGTGGCCGTTTCCCCTTCCCAACCAAAGGTCTTCAGGAATACCTTATGGCTTCCGGCTGACCGAAGGAGGAGTAATCCCGTGGCAGACCGCACACCCCCGCTCCGCGTCGAGGAGCTGCGCGTCCTCGTGGAGAGCGGCGAGATCGACACGGTCGTCCTGGCCTTCCCCGATATGCAGGGCCGACTCCAGGGAAAGCGGTTCGCCGCACAGTTCTTCCTTGACGACGTCCTGGAGCACGGCACCGAGGGCTGCAACTATCTCCTCGCCGTCGATACCGAGATGAACACCGTCGACGGATACGCGATGTCCTCCTGGGACCGCGGCTACGGCGACTTCGCGATGCGCCCCGACCTCGCCACCCTGCGCCGCGTCCCCTGGAACGAGGGCACGGCCATGGTCATCGCCGACCTCGTCTGGAACGACGGCACACCCGTCGTCGCAGCGCCCCGCCAGATCCTCCGCCGCCAGCTGGAGCGCCTCGCCGGACACGGCTTCACCGCGTACGCCGGCACGGAGCTGGAGTTCCTCGTCTTCAAGGACACCTACGAGCATGCCTGGGACAGCCACTACCGCGGGCTGACCCCCGTCAACCAGTACAACGTCGACTACTCCGTCCTCGGCACCGGACGTGTCGAACCGCTGCTGCGCCGGATCCGCAAGGAGATGGCCACGGCCGGACTGACCGTCGAGTCCGCCAAGGGCGAGTGCAACCCCGGCCAGCACGAGATCACCTTCAAGTACGACGAGGCCCTCGTCACCTGCGACCAGCACGCCATCTACAAGAACGGCGCCAAGGAGATCGCCTCCCAGGAGGGCGTCTCGCTCACCTTCATGGCCAAGTACAACGAGCGCGAGGGCAACTCCTGCCATATCCATCTCTCGCTCCAGGACGAGCACGGCACCAATGTCATGGCCGGGGACGGACCCGGCGGGATGTCGCCCGTGATGCGCCACTTCCTGGCGGGCCAGCTCGCCGCGCTCCGGGACTTCTCCCTGCTGTACGCCCCCACCATCAACGCGTACAAGCGCTTCCAGCCGGGATCCTTCGCCCCCACCGCCGTCGCCTGGGGCTATGACAACCGCACCTGTTCGCTGCGGGTGGTCGGCCACGGCCGGTCCCTGCGCTTCGAGAACCGCCTCCCCGGCGGCGATGTCAATCCCCATCTCGCCGTCGCGGGCCTGGTCGCCGCCGGTCTGTACGGCATCGAGAACGAGCTGGAACTCCCCGAACCCTGCGCGGGCAACGCCTACGCGTCCGGCTACGAACAGGTCCCGACCACCCTGCGCGAAGCCGCCGAGCTCTGGGAGAACAGCCCCATCGCCCGCGCGGCCTTCGGCGACGAGGTCGTGGCGCACTACCGCAATATGGCGCGCGTCGAGATCGAGGCCTTCGACGCCGCGGTGACCGACTGGGAGCTTCGCCGCTCCTTCGAACGTCTGTGAGGAACGACGTGCACGAACACCACGCCGACGGACATCAGATCCTCAACCCCGCCACCGGCGAGACCATCGCCACGGTCGCCGCGACGACCGCCGCGGAGGTCGACACGGCGGTACGCCGGGCCGCGGCGGCCCAACGCGGCTGGGCGGCGACCGCCCCCGCCGACCGCGCGCGGCTGCTGCGCCGCTTCGCCGTCGTCGTCGACGAACACAACGAGGAACTGGCCCGGCTGGAGGTCCGCGAGGCGGGCCACACCCTCGGCAACGCCCGCTGGGAGGCGGGGAACGTCCGCGATCTCCTGGACTACAGCGCCGGGGGAGTGGAGCGGCTGACCGGCCGGCAGATCCCGGTCGCCGGCGGACTCGACATCACCCTCCTGGAACCACTCGGCGTCGTCGGCGTGATCGCCCCGTGGAACTTCCCCATGCCGATCGCCGCCTGGGGCACCGCTCCCGCGCTCGCGGCGGGCAACGCGGTGCTCCTCAAGCCCGCCGAGACCACCCCGCTCACCGCGCTGCGGCTGGCCGAACTCGCCCTGGAAGCAGGTCTTCCCGAGCACCTCTTCCAGGTCCTGCCCGGAGCGGGCGACATCGCGGGCAACGCGCTGGTCGAACATCCGGGTGTCGCGAAGATCGTCTTCACCGGATCCACCCGCGTCGGCAAGCGGATCATGGCGAAGGGCAGCGCGCTGCTGAAGCGTGTGACCCTCGAACTCGGCGGCAAGAGCCCCAATATCGTCTTCGCCGACTCCGATCTCGACCTGGCCGCCGCGACCGCCCCGATGGCCTTCCTGGACAACTCAGGACAGGACTGCTGCGCCCGCACCCGCATCCTCGTCCAGCGCGAGGTCCACGACCGGTTCCTGCAACTGCTCGCCCCGGCCATCGAGTCGGTCGTCGTCGGCGACCCGTCCGACGAGAAGACCCAGATGGGCCCGCTGATCTCGGCGGTCCAGCTGGAGCGCGTCCGGTCGTACGTCCCCGACGGCGCGAAGGGCATCCGCGGCACCGCGCCCGAGGGGCCCGGGTTCTGGTTCCCGCCGACCGTCCTCACCGATGCCGCCGCCGACTCCCCGGTCGCCACGGAGGAGGTCTTCGGGCCGGTCGCGGTCGTCCTGCCCTTCGACGACGAGGAGGACGCCGTCCGGCTCGCGAACGACACCGACTACGGGCTCGCGGGGTCGATCTGGACCCGCGACGTGGGCCGCGCCCTGCGGGTCTCGCGCGCCGTCGCCGCCGGCAACCTCTCCGTCAATTCGCACAGCGCCGTCCGGTACGGGACACCGTTCGGCGGCTACAAACAGTCCGGACTCGGCCGCGAACTGGGCCCCGACGCCCTGGCCGCCTTTACCGAAACCAAGAACGTCTTCATCAGCACGGAGGCCTGAGCCATCATGACCGCCCCTACCAACGACGTCATCTGCCGCCGGCTTGTCGGCCGCACCGCCGTGATCACCGGCGCCGGCAGCGGCATCGGCCTGGCCACCGCCCGCCGACTCGCCGCCGAGGGCGCGCACATCGTCTGCGGCGACATCGACGAGACCGCGGGCAAGGCCGTGGCCGAACAGGTCGACGGCACCTTCGTACGCGTCGACGTGACCAACGCCGACGAGGTCGACGCCCTGTTCAGGATCGCCCACGAGACCTACGGCAGCGTCGACATCGCCTTCAACAACGCGGGCATCTCGCCCCCCGAGGACGACTCGATCCTCACCACCGGCCTGGACGCCTGGCGCAAGGTCCAGGAGGTCAACCTCACCTCCGTATATCTGTGCTGCAAGGCGGCCATCCCCTATATGCGGCGGCAGGGCCGGGGCTCGATCATCAATACCGCCTCGTTCGTGGCGCGCATGGGCGCGGCGACCTCCCAGATCTCCTACACCGCGTCCAAGGGCGGGGTGCTCGCGATGTCACGCGAGCTGGGCGTGCAGTTCGCCCGCGAGGGGATCCGGGTGAACGCGCTGTGCCCAGGGCCCGTCAACACCCCGCTGTTGCGGGAACTGTTCGCCAAGGACCCGGAGCGCGCGGCACGCCGGCTCGTGCACATCCCGGTCGGCCGGTTCGCCGAGGCCGACGAGATCGCGGCGGCGGTCGCCTTCCTGGCCAGTGACGACTCCTCGTTCGTGAACGCCACGGACTTCCTCGTCGACGGAGGTATCTCGGGGGCGTACGTCACGCCCGTCTAGCGCCGGTCGCGGCAGCAGGCCGTGTCCGGGTCATCCGGCCGCCTCTATGGTGGACGGATGAGCATGACAACCCCGCCGGGCTGGTATCCCGATCCAGGTGTCCCCACCACCGAACGCTGGTGGGACGGGACTTCCTGGACCGGGTACACCCGGCCGCTCGACGCGCGCGGCCCGGCCGACGGAGGCGTCGGAAGTGCCGGAGCCGGCTTCGGCGGGGCGGCAGGCGCCGGGGTCGGGAGCCGCGCCCCGCGTGGCGGGGGCGGGCGCGGCGGGACGGCGGCCGTCATCGTCGCGGGGATCGTCGTCGTGGTGGCCGTCACCGTCGGAGTCGTCCTGCTCGGCGACGACGAGCCGGCGGCCCGGCCACAGGCCACGGGAGTGAGTACGCCCGCGCCCTCCACGACGCGGACGAAGAGCAGCGGCAGCCCCGGCCCGGCACCCAGCGCGGACCCCGGGGTCCTTGCCGACCAGCTGAACGGCATCACCCTGCCGATCCCGGGAGGCTGGGAGCGGCCCGAGTCCACGGTCGACAACGCCGTCACCATGACGACCGTGGACACCTACGACTGCCCGCACGACTCGGGGTCGTTCTGCCACTGGGGTACGGTCACGTCCCGCACCACCACCGAGGGCGACGGACTCTCCGCCGAGGCTCTGGCCAAGAAGGACATCTCCAGGGCTGCCGACGCCACCTATGAGGAGACAGCTCTCGGCGACCGCCGCTACGGCGGTATCACGTCCCACAAGGTGCTCGCGTCCGAGTCCGCCGTGGTCGCGGGACGCACCGGGTATCTGGTGCGGTGGCAGGTCACCACCGGTGCGGGCTCCGGCGGCTATGTCCAGTCGCTGGTCTTCCCGTCGACCATCGGGACCGAGTCCCTGATCGTCGTGCGTTTCGCCTTCGACAGGGGCGCGGAGGGGCCGCCGCTCGCCCTGATGGACACGATCACCGAGGGGATCCGCCCGACCGCAGATGTCTCGGGCGGCGTCGGCAGCTCCATCGGCCCTTGACGGGTGCTCCCGAGGGGAGCGAGCACGCGCCGGGGGCACCTTCGTGAGGAGCGATCCTCAGAGGAACGTGCGGCCCTCACCCCGGTAGGTCGGCACGGCCGCCACCACCCGGTCGCCCTCCACCAGTTGCAATGTGTCGAAGCGCTCGCACAGTTCACCCGCCTTGGCATGCCGGAACCACACCTTGTCGCCCAGCAGCAGATCGTCGGCGGCCGGTCCGAGCAGCGGGGTCTGCACCTCGCCGGCCCCCTCCTGCCCGTCGTAGCGCAGCCCCTCGGGCAGATACGGCACGGGCAGCCGGTCGGCGCCCGGCGCCCCCGACGCCGGATAGCCGCCGCCGAGCACGGTCACCACTCCCACCCCCGGCCTGCGCACCACGGGCTGGGCGAAGAGCGCCGCCGGACGGCCCGTGAACGATGTGTAGTTGTCAAAGAGCCGTGGTACGTAGAGCCCCGAGCCCGCGGCGATCTCCGTCACCGCCTCCTCGGCCGCCGTGTGCTGGACGCTGCCCGTGCCGCCGCCATTGACGAACTCCAGCTCCGGCGCGACGGCCCGCACCGCGCGCACCACCGCCGCGCGTCGCTCTGCCAGCTCTTTGCGGGCCGCGGACTGCATCAGCCGGATCGCACGCGACCGCAGCGGCCGTCCTGCCAGGGCGTCCCCTACCCCGGCCACATGTCCTTCGTATGCCATGAGCCCGACCAGCCGGAATCCGGGGCGTCGGGCTATCGATCTGGCGAGCTCGGCCAGTTGGGCCGGCTCGCGCAGCGGGGAGCGCAGTGCACCAATCCTGACCCGCCCGCCGAACAGCCGCAAGGCCGTGTCCAGTTCAAGACAGATCCGGAATTCCTCACGTCCGCCGTCCCGCGCCGCGTCGATGAGGTCCAGCTGCGCCGGGTCGTCGATCATCACGGTGACGGAGGCGGCGAGCTTGGGATCGGCGGCCAGCTCCGCGTAGGCGGCGCGGTCCGCCGACGGATAGGCGAGGAGTACGTCCTCGAACCCGGCCCGCGCCAGCCACAGCGACTCGGCCAGCGTGAACGACATGATCCCCGCGAAGCCGTCGCGCCCCAGCACACGTTCCAGCAGCGCCCTGCAGCGCACCGACTTGCTCGCCACCCGGATCGGCTTGCCCGCCGCCCGCCGGACGAGATCGTCCGCGTTGGCGTCGAACGCTTCGAGATCGACGAGGGCGAGCGGGGCGTCGAGGTGAGCGGTGGCGCGGTCGTACCGTGCCCGATCAGTGGCGCGCGGAGTCATGGACCGAGCTTGCCAGACGGGATTACCGCACGGTAGGGGGATGATCTGGGCAGATCACCACGGGCCTTCGCGGTCGTTCCCGCCGGGCCCGCTCCACCCCGTAGAGTGACGCACACGCCACGTCGAACGGGCCTGTTCCGTACGGCGATCGACGCGGTGGGACCGGTCTGCACAGGTGGCACAGGGGGACGGATGAGTACCGAAGCGCGACGCGCTCCCGTACCACCCCGCCCGCCCACTCCGCCGCCCGCGCCGGAGTCCGGGACGGCCAGGACCGGGGACGACGCGTCGCCCGACGCCCCGCGTCCGCCGAGATCACGGATCTCCGACGCGCTGCTGCCCCCGCCCGAGCCGGTGCGGATACCACCACCGCCGTCCGGGCCTCCCGCTCCGCCCACGGCCAAGTCCCCGGCCCCGGCCGTGCAGCCGGCTCCCGTGGTACGCCCGTCCCCCGCTGTTCATCCGGCGCCGGCCGTGCATCCGGCGCCGGCAGTCCGTTCCTCCCCGGCAGTGCGCCCGGTCCCCGGCGTGGTCCCGGCCCGCCCCCCGGCGCCGCCGCCAGCAGCCCCGGCTCCGGGCCCGCCCGCCGCCGCACCGGTCCCGCCCGTGGAGACCACCACCCGCCTCCGGCCTGTGCCCCCGGCCCCCGCCGGAGCGATGCCGCGCGTGCCGCCCCCGCCTTCCGCGGCGCCGCCGACGCCGCCCGTACCCCCCGGGCCGCCGCCGCGCCCACCCGGCTTCCCGACCGCGCCGCCGCCGTACCCCTGGGGCGGGCAGCGTCCCGAGACGCCGCAGGAGACCACCACCAGGCTGCGCCCCGTTCCCTCCCGGCAGCACCCCGTCAGGGTCGTCGCCGCCCTGGCCTGCGTCGTGCTCGGACTCGGACTGATCGGCGGCGCCGCCACCGGGAGCTGGCTGACCGGGGATTCGGCCGCCGAGCCCGCCGCCCGGGACACCTTCGCCACCGCGCGCGGCCTCTGGCACAACGTGCCTGTCGACACCCTCTTCCCCCGCACCCTCACGGGCGACGGCGCCGGACCCGGCGGGGCGGACCGTGAGTGGACCAGGATCGGCGTCGCACCCGACAGCGGCTGTGCCGGCACCCTCGACCCGCTGCTGCTCGGAACGCTGCGCCCGGTCGGCTGCGCGCGCGTGCTGCGCGCCACCTACGTCGACGCCACATCGAGCAGCGTCACCACCGTCGGTCTGGTCTTCACCCAGGCCGACGCCCTCGCGATGGACACCCTGCGCACCCGGTTCCGAGACGAGCGCCTCGCCGAACGCGCCGATCTGATGCCCCGTACATTCCCCGTCAAAGGCACCGTCGCGGGCGGTTTCGGTGACGCCCAGCGCGCGAGCTGGACGGTGAACGTGCTCACCGACGCGCCTGTCGTCGTCTTCGCCGTCTCCGGCTTCGCCGACGGCCGGCCGGTCACCACTCCCCAGCCCGTCGGCAAGGCCATGGCCAAGGGCGCCACCACCGCGCCCGCGCAGTCCGGCCTCGGTCACGAGGCCAAAGGCATCGCGGACCGGATAGAACGAGGGCTGCGCAAGACCGTCGGCGCCCGGACGGCGGCTCCTCAATGACCTCGAAACCTCCCCGCCGCCCGGTGCCTCTTCGCCCCCCGGCGCCTTCCGGCCGCCCGGCGCCTCTCGGCCCCCCGGCGCCCTCCGGCCGTCCGGCGCTCCGCCACCGTCTCGCCGCCACCCTCGCCGCCACGTCCGTCCTGCTGCTCGTCCCCGCCCCTCCGGCGCACGCCGACGCGATCCGGGCGCAGCAGTGGGCCCTGGACGCGCTGCACACCGAGGAGGCGTGGCGCACCGCGCAGGGCAGGGGCATCACCGTCGCCGTCCTGGACACCGGTGTCGACGCCACCCATCCCGACCTGGAGGGCCAAGTGCTCCCCGGCCGGGACCTGATCGGTTTCGGGGCGCGCAGCGGCGACCGTGCCTGGGCCCGGCACGGCACCGCCATGGCCGGCATCATCGCCGGACACGGCCATGGCGCCAATCGCGCGGACGGAGTCCTCGGCATCGCGCCCGAGGCGAAGATCCTTCCGGTCCGCGTCATCCTCGAAGGCACCGATCCCGCCCGCGCCAAGGCCCGTTCCTCCAAGGGCGGGGCCCTCGCCGAAGGCATCCGCTGGGCCGCCGACCAGGGCGCCGACGTCATCAACCTCTCCCTCGGCGACGACAGCGAGTCCGCCCATCCGGAACCGGGGGAGGACGCGGCCGTCCAGTACGCGCTGGCCAAGGGAGCCGTCGTGGTCGCCTCGGCGGGCAACGGCGGCGAGAAGGGCGACCATGTCTCGTACCCCGCGGCCTATCCCGGGGTGATCGCGGTGACGGCCGTGGACGAGTACGGCACACGCGCCGCGTTCTCCACCCGCCGCTGGTACGCCACCGTCAGCGCGCCGGGCGTCAATGTGGTCATCGCCGATCCCGACCGCCGCTACTACGAGGGCTGGGGCACCAGCGCCGCCGCCGCGTTCGTCTCCGGCGCCGTCGCGCTCGTACGCTCCGCCCACCCCGATCTCACCCCCGCGCAGATCAAGAAGCTCCTCGCGGACACCGCCCGCGACGCGCCGAAGGACGGCCATGACGACGCCCGCGGGCACGGTCTCGTCGACCCCGCCGCCGCGATCAAGGCCGGGGCGCAACTGTCCCGTACGGATCTGAAGAGTGAGGCCGCGGGCGCCGGCGGCTACGACAGGCAGTACTTCGGCAGCGGCCCCGACGCCCCGCGCGCGGACTCGGAACCCGCCGCCTGGCTCGCGCCCGCCGTGGGCGGGGCCGGTGCCCTGCTGCTGGCCTGCGCGGTCCTGCTGTGGCGCGGCGGCCTCAGGCGAACCGGCGTACGGCGCTGACGGCGGCCTCCTCGACCCGCGCGATCCCCGCCTCCTTCGCCGTGTGCCCGTCGGACAGTACGGCGACCAGACAGTTCCGTACCCGCCCGACCGAGTGGACGACCCACAGACCGCTGTCGCTCCGCGGCAGCCAGCCGTTCTTCAGTGCCCAGTCGCCGTCCGCCGCCGCCGCGGAGACGCCCCAGTCCTGTCCGGGCACCACCCGCCGCATCAGTCCCGCCAGATAGCGACGCGACCTCGCGTCGAGAACGCCCGACCCCACGTCGAGAACGCCCGAGTCGAGAACACCCGACTTCGCGTCGAGGACGCCGGGCTCCGCCGAATCCGCGACGCCGGGCTCCGCTGACCCCGCGACGGCGGACCTCGCCGGATCCGCGCCCGCGAACACCGCCTTCAGCAGCGTCAGCTGGTCACGCGCGGTGGTACGGGTGAGCCCCCAGGCGGGCGCCGCCGACGTCCGGGTCATCCCGAGCCGGGCATGCGCCGCGTCCAGTCCCGCCACGCCCCCGGCCGCCGCCCGCAGCGCCGTCGCCGCCTCGTTGTCGCTGCGCTCGATCATGGCCTCCGCGAGGCGCTCCTCACCGGCCGTCAGCCACCGCCCCGAGTCCCGCGCCCGCAGCAGCAGCGCCGCCAGGACCGCGACCTTGACGATGCTCGCGGTGACATACGTCCGGTCCTCGCCGGACGTCCACTCGCCCCCGCCTGCGAGGTCGTACACCGCGACCGAGAGATCCACCCGACGACCGTACGTCCCACCGGGCCCCTTAGGCTCGTCCCGTGGCCCTCAAGAACATCCCCGACTCCGGTTTCTCCGACGACGACGGCACCGCCGCGCCCGAACTGACGGCCGCGCTCGCGGCCTGGGCCGGGGACCGGTCGGCCGAACCGCGGGTCCTGGCGGCGCTCAAGGACGCCCGGCTGCTGGTCCCCGTGGTCGCCGTGCTCGGAGAGACGGAGGAGGACGAGGCCAGCGGCCTGCGCCGCGAGAAGACCAGTGACATGGCCGTTCCGACCCTCCGGGCGGGCGACCGCCGCGCGCTGCCCGCCTTCACCTCCGTCGCGGCGCTCGCCCGCTGGGACCCGGAGGCCCGGCCCGTCGCCGTACCGCTGCACCAGGCGCTCCGGGCCGCCGCGCACGAACGGGCGGACACGGTGGTCATCGACCTCGCGGGCCCCGTCACGTACCAGCTCACCGGACCCGCGCTGCTGGCTCTCGCCGAGGGCCGTACCAGCACCGACCCGCTCGCGGATCCCGCCGTCGGCGCGGCGGTACGGTCCGCCGTCGCCGCCGAGCCCGCCGTGCTCCGGGCGCATCTCGGACCGGGCAGCGCGGACGGGACGCTCGCGCTCGTGCTCGATCCGGCCGCGCGTCCCGCCGAGACCGCCCGCCGGATCGCCGAGGCCCTCGCGGCCGACGACGTACTGAGGGCCCGCCTGGTACGCGGACTCGACCTGGCCCTGCTGCCGGCCGGGGCCACACCACCCGGCGAGCCCCTTTTCGTCCGCGCGTGACGTCCGGCCGCGCGTGACGTGTTCCGTTTCCGTACGCGCGTGACGTGCTCGCGTACGAGTGACGTGCTCGCGTAAGCGTGTGACGTCGTGACGTCGTGACGTCGGGACGTGACGGAGCCGGATCAGCCGTAGACCGGCCCCGTGTACTTCTCGCCGGGACCCTGCCCCGGCTCGTCCGGCACGAGCGACGCCTCGCGGAACGCCAGCTGGAGCGACTTCAGCCCGTCACGCAGCGGAGCAGCGTGGAAGGAGCTGATCTCCGTCGCGCTCGCGTCCATCAGCCCGGCCAGCGCGTGGACCAGCTTGCGCGCCTCGTCCAGGTCCTTGTGCTCGTCGCCCTCCTCGGTCAGCCCGAGCTTGACGGCCGCCGCGCTCATCAGATTCACGGCCACCGTGACGATCACCTCGACGGCGGGGACTTCCGCGATGTCGCGGGCCATGGCGTCGTAGCCGGGGGTTTCCTGGGGAGAGGTCGCGTCGCTCATGCCCACACGATAGGCGTACGCCCGAGCGGCCCCGGCCGCGGGAGCGGACTGGTACGCGGGGGTTCGCACCACCCCCGAGGAGCTGCTAACCTTGTGTAACGACCGGTCGGACACGTGTGTGCCCGGCCCACAAGTGGAGGCTCCGATCTCCCACCTGGCTGCTCCTCAGGGGCGGCGGGTCACCGGTCAGGTGGTGCCCATCGTTCCGTACGGACGATGGAACCGCCCGATGCGCCCCGTGGCATACGCGCGGCGGTGCTCCGGTATTCGAGGAGCTCCTGCCTGTGTGCCGTCCGGGGCATTTTTGATGTTCCGCCGCGGTTGGTCTGCATACACAGACGTTACGCGGCTGTCTGCCAGGCAGTCGTGTGGTGCTACCGAGGAGGATCCATCAGCGCCGAGCCCCGCATCAACGACCGGATTCGCGTTCCCGAAGTGCGACTTGTCGGTCCCAGTGGCGAGCAGGTGGGCATCGTCCCGCTCGCCAAGGCCCTAGAGCTTGCGCAGGAGTACGACCTGGACCTGGTCGAGGTCGCGGCGAACGCCCGTCCGCCCGTGTGCAAGCTCATGGACTACGGGAAGTTCAAGTACGAGTCGGCCATGAAGGCCCGTGAGGCGCGCAAGAACCAGGCGCACACGGTCATCAAGG
Source organism: Streptomyces sp. NPDC039430 (assembly GCF_055639435.1). Lineage (NCBI taxonomy): Bacteria > Bacillati > Actinomycetota > Actinomycetes > Kitasatosporales > Streptomycetaceae > Streptomyces > Streptomyces sp. NPDC039430. The sequence goes on from NZ_JBVKAK010000007.1 coordinate 246,245, forward strand.
AGATGAAGCTCCGGCCGAAGATCGACCCGCACGACTATGACACCAAGAAGGGTCATGTCGTCCGGTTCCTCAAGCAGGGGGACAAGGTCAAGATCACGATCATGTTCCGTGGTCGTGAGCAGTCCCGCCCCGAGCTGGGCTTCCGACTGCTCCAGCGTCTCGCTTCGGATGTCGAGGAGCTCGGCTTCATCGAGTCGAACCCGAAGCAGGACGGCCGGAACATGATCATGGTTCTTGGCCCGCACAAGAAGAAGACCGAGGCCATGGCCGAGGCCCGTGAGGCGCAGGCCGCCCGCAAGGCGGAGCGTCAGGGGTACCCGACCGAGGAATCCGCGGACACCGCGGCCGAGGCTCCGGCCGAGGCATCTTCCGAAGCGTGATCCGAGGGGCGCCGACAGGCGGCGCCTCGGATCCGGTCCGGAACCACACACCAGAGATATGACGCTCCCGGGCGCCGGCCACCGGCCGGCTGGGAGCGCCACTGACGAGGAGAGAGCGGCGCCATGCCGAAGAACAAGACGCACAGCGGTGCAAAGAAGCGCTTCCGCGTGACCGGCTCGGGCAAGGTGCTCCGGCAGCGCGCCGGCCGTCGCCACTACCTGGAGCACAAGCCCTCGACGCTGACGCGCCGCCTCGCCGGCACCGTCGAGCTCGCGCCGGGCGACGCCGCCAAGGCGAAGAAGCTTCTCGGCCTGTAGTCCGCGCGTCCCGCCGCAGCGCGGGCCAGGACACCTACAGGAACCATGCCGTTCTTGGATCACGCCACCACCCGTGATCCAGCTACAAGGAGTTAACACGTGGCACGCGTCAAGCGGGCAGTCAACGCCCACAAGAAGCGCCGGGCAATCCTCGAGGCGGCCAGCGGTTACCGCGGCCAGCGCTCGCGTCTGTACCGGAAGGCGAAGGAGCAGGTCACCCACTCCCTCGTTTACAACTACAACGACCGCAAGAAGCGCAAGGGCGACTTCCGTCAGCTGTGGATCCAGCGGATCAACGCCGCCGCCCGCGCCAACGGCATCACCTACAACCGCTTCATCCAGGGTCTGAAGGCCGCCAACGTCGAGGTGGACCGCAAGATCCTCGCCGAGCTGGCCGTCAATGACTCCAGCGCGTTCGCCGCGCTCGTCGAGGTCGCCCAGAAGGCCCTCCCGAGCGATGTCAACGCCCCGAAGGCCGCCGCCTGATCCCGTCAGGCCGCCGTACTTCCCGCCGGACCCGCAGGCATCGCGCCTGCGGGTCCGGCGCGTTCCGCGCCCGCCTCCGCGCGCGTCCGGACCCCGGCGCCCGGCACGTCCCCCGTACCCGTACGTCCTCATACGAGACTCGTACGTCCTCAGACGAGAAGTGAGAACCGCCGTCCATGGGCACCCCCGAGCTGATCTCCCCGCGTTCCCCGCGCGTCACGGCCGCCAGGAGACTCGCCAAGCGCGCCTTCCGCGGCAAGGAACGCCGGTTCATCGCCGAGGGACCGCAGGCCGTACGGGAAGCGGTGCTGCACCGCGGTGACGGCGGGGAGCCCACGCTCGTCGAGCTGTTCGCCACCGTCGAGGCCGCCGAGCGGTACGCCGGCATCGTCGACGCCGCGCGCGCCACCGGGGCCCGGGTGCATCTCGCGCCCGACGCCGTGCTCGCCGAGGTGTCCCAGACCGTCACCCCGCAGGGGCTGCTCGGGGTGTGCCGGTTCCTGGACTCGCCCTTCGAGGAGATCCTGCGCGCCAGGCCCCGGCTCGTCGCCGTGCTGGCGCATGTCCGCGACCCCGGGAACGCCGGTACGGTGCTGCGCTGCGCCGACGCGGCGGGCGCCGACGCCGTCGTCCTCACCGACGCCTCCGTCGATCTCTACAACCCCAAATCGGTCCGGGCGTCCGTCGGCTCGCTCTTCCATCTGCCGGTCGCCGTCGGCGTCCCCGTCGAGCAGGCCGTCCGGGGGCTGCGGAACGCGGGCGTACGGATCCTCGCCGCCGACGGCGCGGGCGAGAACGACCTGGACGACGAACTGGACGCGGGCACCATGGGCGGGCCCACCGCCTGGATCTTCGGCAACGAGGCCTGGGGGCTGCCGGCCGGGACCCGCGCCCTCGCGGACGCGGTGGTACGGGTGCCGATCCACGGAAAGGCCGAGAGCCTGAACCTCGCGACGGCCGCGGCCGTATGTCTCTATGCCTCGGCGCGCGCCCAGCGCGTGCGCGGTACGTGCTGAGGGGGTCCCGCTCCGTCACGTTCAGCTAGTACTGTTGCGCTTTCTGGGGCCCACTGAGCTACGCGGAAGAGGTGGGATGCGGGGATGAGTGTCGGGGCGAGCGGACCCGCCGCGGTCCAGGGAGCCTTACCGCCCCCGCACGGGACCGGCGCGGGTGAGCCGCCCGGCGCGGACGAGCGGACCGGTATGGACGAGCGGATCGGCACGGGCGACTGGGGGATCCACCCCGACGAACTGCCCGACGGGCTGGTCGTCGCCGACGAGACCGGCACGGTGGTCTGCTTCAACGCCGCCGCCGCCCGGATCACCGCCGTCCCGTGCGCCGACGCCCTCGGCCGCCCGCTGGAACGGGCACTGCCGCTGGAGGACCTGAAGGGCCGCCGCTGGTGGGCGCTGACCGACCCGTACGGCGGGCTCGCCACCCGGGTGGGCCAGCCCGAGCGCAATCTGCTGCTGCCGGGCGGCCGGGAGGTCCTGGTCTCGGCCCGCTACGTGCGCGCGTATCCGACCGGCCCCGTACGTCGGCTGGTCATCTCCATCCGGGGCACGGAGGCGCGGCGCCGCACCGAACTGAGCCACGCCGAACTCATCGCGACCGTCGCCCATGAGCTGCGCTCCCCGCTCACCTCCGTGAAAGGGTTCACGGCGACGCTGCTCGCCAAGTGGGAGCGCTTCACCGACGACCAGAAGCGGCTGATGCTGGAGACGGTCGACGCCGACGCCAACCGGGTCACGCGGCTGATCGCGGAGCTGCTGGACATCTCCAGGATCGACTCGGGCCGGCTGGAGGTGCGCCGGCAGCCGGTGGACATCGGCGTGGCCGTGGGCCGCCATGTCCAGTCGCACACCGCCGCGGGCCAGTCGCCCGACCGGTTCCTCGTACGGATACAGCAGCCGCTGCCCGACCTGTGGGCGGATCCCGACAAGATCGATCAGGTGCTCGGCAACCTGCTGGAAAACGCGGTGCGCCACGGGGAGGGAACCGTCACCATCGAGGTGGCCGCCGCGACGCTCAGCCACGCGACGCGGCCGGAAACCGAGACGGAGACAGAGAAGGGAACGGCCGTCACCGTGTGCGACGAGGGTCCCGGCATCCCCGAGGAGTCGATGGGCCGTGTCTTCACCCGCTTCTGGCGGGGGAGCAAGCGCGGCGGGACCGGCCTCGGCCTGTATATCGTCAAGGGCATCGTCGAGGCGCACGGCGGGACGATCACCGTCGGCCGCGGACCCGGCGGCGGTGCCGAGTTCCGATTTATCCTGCCCGTCGGCGCTCCGGCCTACCTGTCCTGAGCGGCCTGCGGGCTTCTTCACCTTCGTACGACCTTTAGACTCGACTTTTGGCACCTTCGCGCCTTCGCGCCCCCAGTGATCGAGCAGGGTCGTTTCGCCAGCCAAACGGAAGTACGGAAGAGATGTCGGCACCCAACAAGTCGTACGACCCAGTCGAGGTCGAGGCACTGAAACCGGAAGAGATCGTGCGGATGCGGGACGAGGCGCTCGCCGCCTTCGCCGCGGCCGGTGATCTCGACGCGCTCGCGCACGAGAAGACCGCGCACACCGGAGGTACCTCGCCGCTCGCCCTCGCCAACCGGGAGATCGGCGCCCTGCCCCCACAGGCCAAGGCCGAGGCGGGCAAGCGCGTGGGCCAGGCCCGCGGCGCCGTCAACAAGGCCCTCGCCGCGCGCCAGAGCGAGCTGGAGGCGGAGCGGGACGCCCGGGTGCTGGTCGAGGAGGCGGTGGACGTCACGCTGCCGTACGACCGGACCCCGCCCGGCGCCCGCCACCCGCTGACCGGCTTCATGGAGCGGGTCGCGGATGTCTTCGTGGCCATGGGCTACGAGGTCGCCGAGGGTCCCGAGGCCGAGGCGGAGTGGTTCAACTTCGACGCGCTCAACTTCGTGCCCGACCACCCGGCGCGCCAGATGCAGGACACCTTCTTCGTCCGGGGCCCCGAGGCCGCGTCCGACAGCGGCTCGGGCGACGAGTCGGGTGTGGTGCTCCGTACCCACACCTCCCCGGTCCAGGCGCGCGCGCTGCTCGACCGCGAGCCGCCCGTGTACATCGTCTGCCCGGGGCGCGTCTACCGCACCGATGAGCTGGACGCCACGCACACTCCGGTCTTCCACCAGATCGAGCTGCTCGCCGTCGACGAGGGCCTGACCATGGCCGACCTCAAGGGCACCCTGGACCACATGGTCCAGGCGCTCTTCGGCGCCGGCATGAAGACCCGGCTCCGCCCGAACTTCTTCCCCTTCACCGAGCCGTCCGCCGAGATGGACATGGTCTGTTACGTGTGCCGCGGCGCCTCGGTCGGCAACCCCGACCGGCCCTGCCGCACCTGCGGCAGCGAGGGCTGGATCGAGCTGGGCGGCTGCGGCATGGTCAACCCCAAGGTGCTCATCGCCTGCGGCGTCGACCCCGAGAAGTACAGCGGATTCGCCTTCGGGTTCGGCATCGAACGGATGCTGATGTTCCGCCACAACGTCGAAGACATGCGAGACATGGTCGAGGGTGACGTCCGGTTCACCCGGCCGTTCGGGATGGAGATCTGATGCGCGTCCCGCTTTCCTGGCTGCGGGAGTACGTCGACCTGCCGGCGACGGAGACCGGCCGTGACGTCCAGGCCAAGCTCGTCTCCGCCGGTCTGGAGGTCGAGACCGTCGAGCAGCTCGGCGCGGGCCTCAAGGGCCCCCTCGTCGTCGGCAAGGTGCTCACCATCGAGGAGCTGGAGGGCTTCAAGAAGCCCATCCGCTTCTGCACGGTGGATGTCGGCACGGCCAACGGCACCGGCGAGCCGCAGGAGATCGTCTGCGGCGCGCGGAACTTCTCCGTCGGCGACAAGGTCGTCGTGGTCCTCCCCGGCGCCGTCCTGCCGGGCGACTTCGCGATCGCCGCGCGCAAGACGTACGGCAAGACCTCCCACGGCATGATCTGCTCCGGCGACGAGCTGGGCATGGGCGGCAATTCCGGCTGGGGCGAGGACGGCATCATCGTGCTCCCGCCCGAGCACGAGGCCGGCACCGACGCGATCGCGCTCCTGGAGCTGGTGGACGAGGTCCTCGACATCGCCGTCACGCCCGACCGCGGCTACTGCCTCTCGCTGCGCGGAGTCGCCCGCGAGACCGCCATCGCGTACGGACTGACCCTGCGGGACCCGGCGCTGCTCGACGTGCCCGCGCCCAACTCGTACGGCCACCCGGTGAAGGTCGCCGACCCGAGGGGCTGCGACCGCTTCACGGCCCGTACGGTCACCGGCCTCGACCCGGAGGCGCAGAGCCCCATCTGGCTGCGCCGCCGGCTCCAGAAGGCCGGGATGCGGCCGATCTCGCTCGCTGTCGACATCACCAACTACGTGATGCTGGAGCTCGGCCAGCCGCTGCACGCGTACGACCGCTCCCGGCTGGAGGGCGCCATCGGCGTCCGCCGTGCCCAGTCCGGCGAGAAGATCACCACGCTCGACGGCGTCCACCGGGTGCTGGACGCCCAGGACCTGGTCATCACCGACGACCGCGGGCCGATCGGCCTCGCGGGCGTGATGGGCGGCGCGAACACCGAGATCGCCGACACCGCGACCCACTCGGAAACGGGCGAGGTCCAGGGCACCACCGACGTGGTGATCGAGGCCGCGCACTTCGACGCGATCTCCATCGCCCGTACCGCGCGCCGCCACAAGCTGGCCTCCGAGGCGTCCAAGCGCTTCGAGCGCGGGGTCGACCCGCAGGCCGCGGCCGCCGCCGCGCAGCGGACCGTCGACCTGCTCGTGCTGCTCGCGGGCGGCTCCGCCGGGGCCGGCGTCACGGAGGTCATCGCGCCCTCGGCGCCGCACACCATCACCATGCCCGCCGACCACCCCGACCGGGTCGCCGGTGTCACCTACGGCAGGGAGACCGTCGTACGGCGGCTCCAGCAGATCGGCTGCGACGTCTACGGCCAGGACGAACTGGTCGTCACCGTCCCGTCCTGGCGTCCCGACCTCGGCGAGCCCAATGACCTCGCCGAGGAGGTCATCCGGCTGGAGGGGTACGAGAACCTCCCCTCGACGCTGCCCACCCCGCCGTCCGGCCGCGGGCTCACCGAGCGCCAGCGGCTGCACCGCCGCGTCGGCCGCGCTCTGGCGGGTGCCGGTTATGTCGAGGCGCTGAACTACCCGTTCCTCGGCGACGCGGCGCTCGACGCGCTCGGGCTGCCGGCCGACGACGACCGGCGCCGTACGGTCACGCTCGTCAACCCGCTCTCCGACGAGGAGCCCGCGCTGCGCACCACGCTGCTGCCGGGCCTGCTCGCGGCGCTGCGGCGCAACGACGGCCGGGGCTCGCACGATCTGGCGCTCTTCGAGACCGGACTGGTCTTCCTGCCCACCGGCCACGAGACCGTGCCGGTACGGCTGCCCGTCGACCGGCGGCCGACCGACGAGGAAGTGGCGGCGCTCGACGCCGCGCTGCCGCGCCAGCCGCGGCACGCCGCCGTCGTGCTGGCCGGGGCGCGCGAGCAGGCCGGCTGGTGGGGCAAGGGACGCCCCGCGGAGTGGTCGGACGCCGTCGAGGCGGCCCGTACCGTCGCCCGCGAGGCCAGAGCCGAACTGACCGTACGGGCCGCGCAGTACGCGCCGTGGCACCCCGGCCGCTGCGCGGCGCTGTACGCCGCCGTGGACGGTGAGGAGACGCTTCTCGGCCACGCCGGAGAGCTGCATCCGCGCGTCGTGAAGGCGCTCGGGCTGCCGGAGCGCAGCTGCGCGATGGAGATCGATCTCGACCTGCTGGAGCGTGCGGGCACCGGCGTGATCAAGGCGCCGCGGATTTCCACCTATCCGGTGGCCACGCAGGATGTCGCGCTTGTCGTACCGGGCGAGGTGCCGGCCGCCGAGGTGGAGCGGGCGCTGCGCGAGGGCGCCGGGGAACTCCTTGAGTCCCTGCGGCTGTTCGACGTGTTCGCCGGCGAACAGATCGGTGAGGGGCACAAGTCGCTTGCCTACGCCCTGCGTTTCCGCGCGGCGGACCGCACACTGACGGTCGACGAGGCCACGGCGGCCCGGGACGCGGCCGTCGCGCTCGCCGCCGAACGGACCGGGGCGGTCCTGCGCGGCGCGTGACCACCCCGCCGCGCGCCGTCGTTGTACTGGCACTCGGCCCATGAGGGGCGCATCCGGATCATCGGATGCGCCCCTCACTCATTCGGGTGAGAAGTCCTGGCGTGTCACGTCATGGGGCTTCCGTGATCGACACAATCGATCCGGCCGAGACGGTCGACGTACGCCCCACGGCTTAGCGGCCGGGCGGCCGAGGGAGGCCGACGGATGAATCGGACCAAGGCAACAGAGGACGAGCAGGCGGAAGCGCCGGCCTCCTGGGGCCTTGTCGAATGCGCGATCCCGGGCGGTCTGCTCACAGCGGTGATCACCTGGGAGCTGACCCGCCCGGCGGCGGACCGTGACGACCTGCTCTCGCGCTTCGTGACCTGTGTCGTCTTCCTGCTGGTGGTGGCGTATCTGCTGATCCGCGTACGGCGGCGGGCGGCACGGGAGTTGCGGGAGGTCAAGGCCGTGGCGCGGGCCGCCCAGGAGGTGCTGATCAGGACCCTGCCGCCCCGGCTGGACGGTCTCGCGCTCTCCGCTCGCCAGCTCTCGGCCTCGCGCGGCGCCGATGTCGGCGGCGATCTGTACGAGGCGGTGGCCACGGCCTACGGGGTGCGGGTCGTCATCGGGGATGTGCGTGGCCATGGACTGCCCGCCATCGGGGCGGTGGCCGCGGTCCTCGGCAGCTTCCGGGAAGCGGCCCATGACGAGGCCGGGCTCGACGGCGTCCTGCGCCGGCTCGACCGGGCCCACCAGCGCCATCTGCGGGAGCTGGCGCGCCAGGAGCCACCGGCCGCCCCGGGCCAGGAGCCGGACTCCCTGTCGGCGGAGGAGTTCGTCACCGTACTGCTGCTGGAGATCGGGGCCGACGCGGAGGTACGGGCCCTCAACTGCGGCCATCCCTGGCCCTATCGGCTCGGCCGCGGCGCCGCGCGGCTGGCGTCTGGGGAGCCCCTGCCGCCGCTGGGCGCCTTTCCGCTGCCCGCCGATCTGCTGCCGTATCAGTGCGGTCCGCTGCTGCCCGGTGAGGCGCTGTTCCTGCACACCGACGGGGCCGAGGACGCCCGGGACTCCGCGGGGCGGTTCTTCGCTCTGGAGGAAGCGCTCGCGGAGGCCGCGGCGGGCCCGCCCCTGGCGCCCGCCGCCGTGGTGCGCACGGTCCACGCGGCGCTGCTGCGGCACACCGGCGGCCGGATCACCGACGACATGGCGCTGCTCGTGCTGCGCAACGACCGCCCACCGGTGGGCGATTCCTCGCGCGTGCCGGCGCAGCCCGGCGGACCTGGCCTGTGCCGTACGTGGGTCCCCGCGCGGGAGGCCACCACCCACGCGCCCGGGCCGGGATGACCGGCCGATCGCTCCCTCGCACGCCCCCGTTGCACGAGCCACGTCGGGAACCCCTGCCGGAAGGCCCTGCCGGATGCCCGGCCTCGCGGTCTCCCGGCCTCGTGCACGACGTCTCGTACCCCCGGTCTCACGGTCTCGTACACACGGTCGCGTACGCGCGCCGTCCGCTCTGCCGCGGAGTGTCGGGCAGGTCGGCAGGGCGGACGGCGCGGTTGCGGGCCACCGCACTGTACGAGGGGGAGCCGGCGGCCCGGCGCCTCTTTTGCGAGGCGATTCAGTCAACAGGCCCCGCGATCCCGGCGGGAGGGTGCACGGGGCGCGTTTCCGGGCATTACGTTCACACCCCGTGCGTTTCCCGTTCCACTACGCTGGTTCGGCCGAGCCACCGGAGGGGCACTCATGCACCCCAATTCTCTGCTCGATTCCCTGCTCGACGAGGCGGGTATCTCCCATGCCGGTCTCGCCGCGCGGGTCAACCAAGCGGGCCGGGCCAGAGGTCTCGCCCTGCGCTACGAACACACCGCCGTCTCACGGTGGCTGAAGGGACAGCGGCCGCGCGGCCAAGTGCCCGACCTGATCTGCGCGGTGCTGAGCGAGCGGCTGCACCGCTCGCTCACGCTGGACGACATCGGGCTCGGGGTGACGGGGGAGTCGCTCGTACCGCACGGCACCCCGCTCTCCGGTTTCGTGGAGCGTGCCACCGCGCTGTGGCGCTGCGACGAACAGCAACGTCCGCACATAGTGGGCGCCCCCACCGTCACCGGGACGCCCGCCGTGATGCCCGTCTGGGAGTGGGAGAACCCTCCCGAGGACGCCGATGTCTCCCGCAGCGGCCGCAACAAGGTCGGCCCGGCCGACATCAAGCTGCTGCGGTCGGCCAGGGCGCACTACGAGCTGATGTACCGGCGGGCGGGCGGAGTAGCCACCCGCGCCAGGATCGTCCGCTTCCTCAACGCCGAGACCGCTCCGCTGCTGCGTGGCGGGTACAGCGACGCGCTGGGCCGCCAACTGCACCGCGCCACGGGCGGTCTGGTGGCGGTGGCCGGTATCTGCGCCTATGACTCGGACGCGCACGGGCTCGCCCAGCGCTACTTCCACCAGGCGCTGCGGCTGGCCAAGGCGAGCGGGGACCGGGGCCTCGGCGCGTATGTGATCGCGCTGCTGGTCAACCAGTCGCTGCACATGGGGGAGTACCGCCAGGCCGTCGCGTTCGCCGAGGCGGCGCTGCGGACGGCCGGGCGCCAGATCACCCCGGCGCTCGCGGCGGATCTGTACGCGATGCAGGCCAAGTCGTATGCGCATCTCGGTGATGGCAGCGGGGCGCTCGGCTGTATCCGGCGTGCCGAGACGGAGGCGGAGCGCATCCGGCCGGGCCATGAGCCGGACGAGACGGGCTACGTACAGCCGGGCCTGGTGAACGTACAGGTGGCGGAGGCGCTGCTCAGCCTCGGTGATCTGGCGGCCGCGCGGGCGCACGCGGCGGCGGCCGTGGACACCCCGGCGCACGATCGCGGCCGGGTCCACCGGCTCGCGATGCTCAGCCATATCGAGTTGCGGCAGGGCGAGGCCGACCGCGCCGCCAGGACAGCGGCCGAAATGGCCGAGCGCGCACGGGGGATGGAGTCCCAGCGCCTGCGAGACCGGTTGCGCGCCGTACGGGAACAGTTGGTGGCCAGCGGATCCACGGACGCGGAGGAGACGGCGGAGCTGATCGAAGGCGCGCTGCGCGTTCCTCTGTGAGCCCCTTGATGAGCCCCCGGCACGTTTCCGTTCGCCGAGACTGCTGCTGCGATATTGCCATCAACTTGTCGGAAGGTGGCAGAAACGTGCAGTGGACGAAACTTAGCGAACAGACCGTGTACGAGAACCGCTGGTTCCGGGTCAATCTCGCGGACGTCAAACTCCCTGACGGCCGGCATCTGGACCACTTCCTCATCCGGCTCCGCCCGGTCGCCGTGGCGACCGCGGTCAACTCCGCCAACGAGGTGCTGATGCTCTGGCGGCACCGCTTCATCACCGACAGCTGGGGCTGGGAGCTGGCCGCGGGGGTCGTCGAGGACGGCGAGGACATCGAGACCGCGGCCGCCAGGGAGATGGAGGAGGAGACCGGGTGGCGCCCGGGACCTCTCCGGCATCTGCTCACGGTCGAGCCGTCCAACGGCCTGACCGATGCCAGGCACCATCTCTACTGGGCCGAGGACGCCACGTACATCGGGCATCCCGAGGACGACTTCGAGTCCTCGCGCCGGGAGTGGGTCCCGCTCAAGCTGGTGCCCGACATGATCGCCCGGGGTGAGATCCCGGCCGCCAATATGACGGCCGGGCTCCTGATGCTCCATCACCTGCGGCTGGGCTGAGGCCTGGGCCCGCCGGCGGCCCCTGGGCTGACGCCTGGGCCGCTAGCGGCCCAGGGACTGCCAGACCGCCACCGCCAGCGCTCCGAGCGAGCAGAGCGCCGCCACGGCGGGCAGCGGCCACCTGGCGTGCTCCAGAGCCGCGACGCGCGCGGCCAGATCGGTCACATCCTTGTCGGTCTGGTCGTTGCGCTGGGCCAGTAACGCCAGCCTGCCGTCGGTCCTGGCGAGACCGACGTCGAGGCTGCGCCGTAACTCGGCGCACTCTTCGCCGACCACGGAGTGGTCAGAGGGGGTGGTCACGAATCCGCTCCTGTTCGGGAAAGTCGTCCAACGGTTCTTCGCCCGGCCCCGGTGGTGCCGGGACCAAGCGGAACCGAGTCAACTCCCCTTGCGCGCGCGGCATCAGGGTGTGTGAATGGCATATGCGAGCACCCTTCGCACACGCCGTGCGAATTTCCTCACCCTCGGTGACCGTCACTCGTATGTGTAGAAGCCCGCGCCCGTCTTGCGGCCCAGCCTGCCCGCGTCCACCATCCGCTGGAGCAGCGGAGACGCCGCGTACAGCGGCTCCTTGAACTCGGCGTACATCGAATCGGCGACCGAGGCCACGGTGTCGAGACCGATCAGATCGGAGAGCTTGAGCGGGCCCATCGGATGGGCGCAGCCCAGCTCCATCCCGTTGTCGATGTCCTCGCGGCTCGCGATCCCCGACTCGAACATCCGGATCGCGGCGAGCAGATACGGAATCAGCAGCGCGTTCACCACGAACCCCGAACGGTCCTGGGCGCGGATCGCGTGCTTGCCCAGCACCCCCTGGACGACGCTCTCGGCCCGCTTGATCGTCTCGTCGGAGGTCGTGAGCGCCGGGATCAGCTCCACCAGCTTCTGCACGGGGGCCGGGTTGAAGAAGTGGATGCCGATGACCTGGTCGGGACGTGAGGTCGCGACGGCCAGCTTGACCAGCGGAATGGAGGAGGTGTTGGAGGCCAGGATCGCGTCCGGACGCGTCACGACCTGATCGAGCACCTGGAAGATCTCCGTCTTGACCTGCTCGTTCTCGACGACGGCCTCGATGACGAGATCGCGGTCGGCGAACTCCCCGAGATCCGTGGTGAAGCTGAGCCTGCCGAGCGCCTCGTCCCGCTCCGCCTCGGTGATCTTGCCGCGTTCCGCGGCCTTCGAGAGGGAGTTCTGCAGCCGGGTACGGCCGATCTCCAGGGCCTCGCCGGTGGTCTCGGCGACCTTGACCTCCAGGCCGCTGCGTGCGGCGACCTCCGCGATGCCTGCGCCCATCTGGCCGCAGCCCACCACTCCGACGCGGGCGATATCGGTCAGGGTGTCGGTCACATCGTGCCTTTCGCTGGTCCGTGTCCCGGCAGGTCCCCCGTGCGATTCCGGCGCCCGCCTCGGGACAGGACGTTACTCCGCCAGAGTGTGTGGACGGGGTGCCGGGGCGGGCATGCTGAGCCCGTACGGCGGGCCGGGTCCCGGTGGACCCGGCCGCGCGGACCTGACGCAGGGGACGGCGCATGGGGCAGATCGGCAGAAGAGAGTTCGTGGCGGCGGCGACGGGGGTGGTGACCTCGCTGGTCGCCGCCGGGGACGTGGCGGCCGCGGCCGCGTCCGTACCGCGGCGGCACGCTCCGCGCCGGGAACTGCGCGGGATGTGGATCGCGACCGTCGTCAACCGCGACTGGCCCTCCGCGCCGGGGCTCACCGCCGACCGCCAGCAGGCCGAGCTGCTCCGGCATCTGGACACGGCGGTCGCCCGCGGGCTGAACGCCGTGGTCTTTCAGGTACGGCCCACGGCGGACGCGCTGTGGTCCTCGCCGTACGAGCCGTGGTCGCAGTACCTCACCGGCACCCAGGGCAAGCATCCAGGCTGGGACCCGCTGGGCACGGCGGTACGGGAGGCACGCGCGCGCGGACTGGAACTGCACGCCTGGTTCAACCCGTACCGGGTCGCCAACCACACCGACCCCTCGCGGCTCATCGCGACGCATCCGGCCCGGGTCCACCCGGACTGGGTGCTGCCGTACGGCGGGAAGCTCTACTACAACCCGGGTCTGCCCGAGGTCAGGACGTTCGTCCAGGACGCGATGCTCGACGCGGTACGGCGTTACGACATCGATGCCGTGCACTGGGACGACTACTTCTATCCGTATCCCGTCGCCGGACAGGTCTTCGACGACGACGCGGAGTACGAACGGTACGGCGCGGGCTTCCCCGACAAGGCGGCCTGGCGGCGGGACAACACCGACCGGCTGGTGCGGGAGACCGCCGAGCGGATCAAGGAGATCAAGAAGCATGTGCGGTTCGGGATCAGCCCGTTCGGGGTGTGGCGCAACGCCGCCACGGACCCGCTCGGCTCCGACACCCGGGCCGGGGTGCAGACGTACGACGACCTGTACGCCGACACCCGCGGCTGGATCAAGAAGGGCTGGATCGACTACATCGTCCCGCAGCTGTACTGGAACATCGGCTTCGCCGCCGCCGACTACGCGAAGCTGCTGGCCTGGTGGGACGGCGTCGTACGGGGGACGGGCGTCGATCTGTACCTCGGCGAGGCCCTCTACAAGGCGGGCGATCCGGCCCAGCCCGCCGCCTGGCAGGACCCGGCCGAGCTGTCCCGTCATCTGACCCTCGCCAAGGAGTACGCGGGAGCGCGCGGGCACTGCTTCTTCTCGGCGAAGGAGGTCGGCGCGGATCCGATCGGGGCGATGACGAGGGTGGTGGCCGACCACTACGGGAAGCGCGCGACGAAATGAGCCGAGCGCGTGCCGGAAGGACCGCGCGTGCCGGGACGAGCCCAGGGCGTGCCGGGAACGAGCCGAGGGCGCGCCAGGACGGGCGTAGCGCGTGCCGGCGCGGTCCGCCGCGGCCGGGCTCCGGGGTTCGCCCGGCGGGGCCGGCGGGGCGTGGTCGTCCGGGCGCGGTCAGGTCCCCGTGCGCTGGGTGACGGCGATACAGACGAGCACCGCGACGGCCGCGACCGGCGCCGCGGGTGTGAGGTGTTCGCCGAGCAGCAGCACGGACCAGACCAGCGTGAGGACCGGCTGCGCGAGCTGGAGCTGGCTGGCCCTCGCGATACCGATCGACGCCATGCCCCGGTACCAGACGTAGAGACCGAAGAACGTCGAGCCCGCGGCGACCCAGCCGAGTCCGATCACGCCGTGGGCCGTCAGCCGCACCGGTTCGAAGGACAGCGCCACCGCGGCGCCCGTCACCGCGAGCGGCAGACAGCCGATCAGTGCCCAGCCCACCACCTGCCAGCCGGGCATCACCCCCGCCAGCCTGCCGCCCTCCGTATAGCCGGCCGCGCACACCAGCAGCGCGCCGAAGAGATAAAGATCCCCGGAGGAGAGGGTTCCGCCGCTCTGCCGCACCGCGAACGCGATCACCACGGCCGCGCCGACGAGCGCGGCCAGCCAGAACGCCCTGGAGGGGCGCCTGCCCGTACGGACAGCGGCGAACGCGGCCGTGGTGAGCGGCAGCAGCCCGACCACGACGGCCGCGTGCGAGGTGGTGGAGGTCTCCAGCGCGAGCGTCGTCAGCAGCGGGAAGCCCACCACGACCCCGCCGCCGACGACCGCGAGCCCGGACCAGTGCCGGCGAGCGGGGACCGGGACGCGGAGAGCCAGCAGAAAACCGCCCGCGATGAGCGCGGCGAGCGTGCTGCGTACGGCGACGAGGGACCAGGGGCCGAAACTCTCCAGACCCCAGGCGGTGGACGGGAAGGTGAGCGAGAAGGCGACGACGCCCAGCACGGCGAGGAACGTGCCGCCGCGGGTGCCGGATGCGCCGGACGCGGGGGCGGGGGCGGCGGACGTGCCGGACATGCTTCCGGCGCCGCTACCGCTACTGGTGCCGCTGCCGGTGCGGTCATCTCCGAGGCCGCCGACCGCTATCGAGTCCGGGGGAGTAGCGCTATCCTTTGCTGTCATGCACGAGCGTAGCAGCGTGGCGGAGTTGGCTCATACACTGAAGCAGGAGTTGAACCGCTACTCACCCGGTGGAAAGCTGCCGTCCAGCCGGGCACTGGTCGACCGTTACCGCGTCTCGCCGGTGACCGTCTCCCGCGCCCTCGCCAGACTCGCCGCCGAAGGGCTGGTCGTCACCCGCCCCGGCGCCGGGGCCTTCCGCGCGCCCGCCAGGAACACCGCCGCGCGACCGGGCGACACCTCCTGGCAGGAGGTGGCCCTCAGCGCCGACGCCGCCACCGAACTCGTACCGCGCTCGGTCGACGCCACCGGTGTGCTGGTCACGCTCGCCGCGCCACCGCCCGGCGTCATCGAGTTCAACGGCGGCTATCTGCACCCCTCGCTCCAGCCGGAGCGGGCGATGGCCGCCGCGCTGGCACGGGCGGGCAGACGGCCGGGCGCCTGGGGCAGACCGCCCACCGACGGGCTGCCCGAACTGCGCGACTGGTTCGCGCGGGGGATCGGGGACACCTGGACGGCCGCCGAGGTCCTGGTCACGGCCGGCGGACAGAGCGCGCTGACCACCGCGCTGCGCGCGCTCGCCCCGCCCGGCGCGCCGGTCCTGGTCGAATCGCCCACCTACCCGGGGATGCTGGCGATCGCCCGCGCCGCCGGGCTGCGCCCCGTACCGGTGCCGGTGGACCCCGACGGCGTACGGCCCGACCTCCTCGCCGCCGCCTTCCGGGCCAGCGGCGCCCGGGTCTTCGTCTGCCAGCCGCTCTTCCAGAACCCCACCGGAGCCGTGCTCTCCGCGGCCCGCAGACCCGACGTCCTGCGCATCGCGCGGGAGGCCGGGGCGTTCGTCGTGGAGGACGACTTCGTACGGCGCCTGGTGCACGAGGACGCGGGCCCGCTGCCGGGACCACTCGCCGCCGACGACCCCGACGGCATCGTCGTCCACGTCTGCTCCCTCACCAAGGCGACCTCCCCGAGCCTGCGGGTCGGCGTCCTGGCCGCCCGGGGCCCGGTCCTGGAACGGCTGCGCGCCATCCATGTCGTCGACACCTTCTTCGTACCCCGCCCGTTCCAGGAAGCCGCGCTGGAACTGGTCGGCTCCGCCGCCTGGAACCGCCATCTGCGCTCCGTCTCCGCCGCGTTGAGGACCCGCAGGGACACCCTCACCACCGCGCTGCGCACGGAACTGCCCGAGCCGGCCCTCCCGCACATCCCGTCCGGCGGCTACCACCTCTGGCTGCGCCTGCCGGACGGCACGGACGAACAGGCCGTCGTCTCGGCCGCTCTGCGCGCGGGCGTCGCGGTCGCCCCGGGCCGCCCGTACTTCAGCGCCGAACCGCCCGCGCCCCATCTGCGGCTGAGCTTCGCCGCGGTGGCGGGGCCCGCGGAGATCACCGAGGGCGTACGACGGCTCCGTACGGCCTGGGACGAGACACTCGGCTGAACCGGCACCGGGGCGGCCGATCCGGCACGCGGGAACATGCCGGTCACCTGTCCGGAAGGGAGGTTGCGGCACCGCCGTCGGCCGCCTCTTGACCGGTCCGGTTTTCGGCCGCACGATCACGGCCATGAGTGTTCGGGTCACTTTGGTCGCCGCCGCGCGCAGCTCGGACCTGTACGACGAGCGCTTCGACGACGACCGCCCCCTCGACCGGGCCGGCTGGTACGAGATGCAGCGCGTCGCCCACGCCCTCGTCCCGCTGTCCGCCGCCGACCTCCGCTACTGCTCGCCGACACCGCGCAGCCGCACCACCGGCGACGCGCTCGGCTACGCGCCGCTCGCGCAACCCGCCCTGCGCGACTGCGACATGGGCCGCTGGCGCGGCTTCACCCTCGCCGAGGTGGTGGCCCGCGAACCGGCCGCGGTCGACGCCTGGGTCGCCGACCCGCGCTCCGCCCCGCACGGCGGCGAGACACTGCTGGCCTTCATCTCCCGGATAGGGGGCTGGCTGGACACCCGGCCCGCCGAGGACATCACCGCGATCGTGGCGGTCGCGGAACCGGCCGTCGTACGGGCGGCACTGGTGTACGTGCTCAAGGCGCCGCCGCGCACGTACTGGTACGTGGACGTCCAGCCGCTGTCGACCATCACTCTGACGGGCGCCCCCGGCCGGTGGAGTCTGCGGCTGGACGGCGGCGGCTGAGCGGCCCGTCCGGCACGCCCTGGGCCCGGTGGTGGCCCGGGGCCAGGACCGGTGGGGACGCGGCGTCGTCGGGCGGCGCCGGGAAATCGGCGATGGCGAGGCCGATGTCGTCCCGGCAGTCCGCCCGTCCGCACTCGCAGGCGAAGGCGTGTACGGCCGTCCGCGCGTCGCCCGGGGACCACGGGCGCGCGAAGAACGCCTCGTACTGGGCGACCGTGGCCCGGTTGGCGTACCGCAGCAGCCGCGCCCGCTCCCCGGCCGTCTCCGCCACCGGTCCCTCGCCCAGGGCCCCGGCGAAGATCTTCTCGACCGCCGCCGCGGTCTCCTCGACCCCGCTGGCCCCGTCGATCACCAGGCTCCTGGCCCCGTACTCCGCCACCTCGGCCTCGATCTCGCCGACCAGCGACCGGTAGAGCGTGAGCGGCCCGTCGGAGAGCCCGCGCTCGGCCAGCCGGGTCCGCTGGACCTCGGCCGACGGCTGGAGCCAGACGGACGCGGCCGGGCCGCCGGGGACCGTCGCGACCACCGCCGGGGTGATCGGGGTGCCCTCGGCGATGACCAGCGGCGCGGCCGGCAGCGCGCGGAGATCGTCGACGATCATCCGCCCGCGCTCATGGTGCAGGGACATCGCGATCAGCTCCGCCTCGGGCGCGGACCAGCGCGCGGCGCGCGGCAGCGCCTCGAACCGGATCGCCGCCGGGTGCCCGGCGGCGATCGCGCGGTCGCGGTGCTCCCAGGTGTGGGCGTCGGCGTTGTACCAGCGCAGTCCGTACCGCCGGGCGATCAGCCGGGCCACGGTCGTCTTGCCGGCCCCCGGCGGCCCGCCGATCCAGAGCACGTGCGGCAGCGGCGGCTGTTGTGGCGCGTCGGACGGCCGGGACCGGCTCATTCCGCCGCACCGGCCGCCGTAGCGAGCGTCTCCAGGATCTGCTGCCCGTACTTCGCCAGCTTGTTCTCGCCGACCCCGGTGACCGTGCCCAGCTCCGCCAGCGTCGACGGCGCCAGCGTCGCGATCTCGCGCAGCGTCGCGTCATGGAAGATGACATACGCCGGGACGCCCTGCTCCTTCGCCGACGCCGCCCGCCACGCACGCAGCGTCTCGAACACCGGCACGGCCTCTTCCGGCAGATCCACGGGCGCGGAACGCCGCTTGGACGACTTCTCCGCGCGCGCCGGCCCGGCCGCCTTCTCGGGCTCGCGTCGCAGCACGACCGGGCGCCGCCCGCCGAGGACCTCACCGCTCTCGTCCGTGAGGACCAGCGTCCCGTAGTCGCCCTCGACGGCGATCAGCCCCTGCGCCAGCAGCTGCCGCGCCACGCTCCGCCACTCGGCCTCGCGCAGCTCCGTACCGATACCGAAGACGCTCAGCGCGTCATGGTCGAACTGGATGACCTTGGCCGTCTTCCTGCCCAGCAGGATGTCGGTGATCTGGCCCGCGCCGAACTTCTGGTTGCGCTCGCGCTTCAGCCTGACCACGGTCGACAGCAGCTTCTGCGCGGGGACCGTGCCGTCCCAGGACTCCGCGGGCGTCAGACACGTATCGCAGTTGCCGCACGCGGTGCTCCGCTGCCCGAAGTACGCGAGCAGCTGGACACGCCGGCACTCGACGGTCTCGCACAGCGCGAGCATGGCGTCGACATGGGCACCCAGCCGCCGGCGGTGCGCGTCGTCGCCCTCGGACGTGTCGATCATCTTGCGCTGCTGGACGACGTCCTGGAGTCCGTACGCCAGCCAGGCCGTCGACGGCAGCCCGTCACGGCCCGCGCGCCCGGTCTCCTGGTAGTAGCCCTCGACGGACTTCGGCAGATCGAGATGGGCCACGAACCGTACGTCGGGCTTGTCGATGCCCATGCCGAACGCGATCGTCGCGACCATCACCATCCCGTCCTCGCGCAGGAAGCGCGCCTGGTTCCCGGCGCGCGTACGGGCGTCGAGCCCCGCGTGGTACGGCAGCGCGTCGACGCCGTTCTTCACCAGGAACTCCGCGGTCTTCTCCACCGACGCCCGGGACAGGCAGTAGACGATGCCCGCGTCGCCGGGGTGCTCGGCGCGCAGCAGCTGGAGAAGCTGCCGCTTCGGGTCGTTCTTCGGCGCGATGCGGTACTGGATGTTGGGCCGGTCGAAGCTGGCCACGAAGTGCCGCGCGTCCTGGAGGCCGAGCCGGGACGCGATCTCCGCGTGCGTGGCCTCGGTGGCGGTCGCGGTCAGCGCGATACGCGGCACGTCGGGCCAGCGCTCGTGCAGCGAGGAGAGGGCGAGGTAGTCGGGGCGGAAGTCGTGTCCCCACTGGGCGACGCAGTGCGCCTCGTCGATGGCGAACAGCGAGATCGTGCCGCGCTCCAGCAGCCGTACGGTCGACTCGACGCGCAGCCGTTCCGGCGCCAGATAGAGCAGATCCAGCTCCCCGGCGAGGAACTCGGCCTCGACGAGGCGCCGTTCGTCGAGGTCCTGGGTGGAGTTGAGGAATCCGGCCCGTACGCCGAGCGCCCGCAGGGCGTCGACCTGGTCCTGCATGAGCGCGATGAGCGGTGAGACGACGACCCCGACGCCCTTACGCACCAGGGAGGGGATCTGGTAGCAGAGCGACTTGCCGCCACCGGTGGGCATGAGCACGAGCGCGTCGCCGCCGGCGACCACATGCTCGATGATCTCCTGCTGGCTCCCCCGGAAGGAGTCGTAGCCGAAGACGCGGCGCAGTACCTCAAGCGACTCGGTCTCGGCCGGGCCTGTCGTGGGAGCCGCCTCAGGACCCGTCCCAGGACCTCTGTCCCGACCCGTCTCATGACCCGTCTCAGGAGCGGTCTCAGGAACTGCTTCAGGGCGCGTTTCGGGAGGGGTGCCGGTTTCCGGGGAGCTCATCCGCCGATTCTACGAGGGTCCGCCGACATCGATCCGGCCGATCGTGATCTCCGGTGTAGGACATGTTCTGACCTGCATCGCCTCTAGCGTCGGAGACCGGCCCGGAGGAAACCCCCGGGCACGGAGCGAGCAGGAGCCAACGATGAGCCACGTCACCCGCAATCAGCCGGCCGGTACCCCCACCTGGATCGATCTCGACGTATCCGATGTCGAGCGCGCGAAGGAGTTCTACGGCGCGCTGTTCGGCTGGGAGTACGAGCCGGGTGAGCCCGCCTATACCGTGTGCCGGCTGCGCGGCCGGGCGGTGGCCGGATTCCGGAAGGTCCCCGCCCCGGATTCCCCCGCCGCCGCCCTTCCCGGCCAGTGGTGTGTGTATTTCGCGACCGACGACTCCGACGCCACCGTGAAGCGGATCGTCGACGCCGGCGGCGCGCTGACACGGGGCCCGCTGGAGATCGGGGACCAGGGCCGGCTGACGCTCGCCGCGGACTCGTCCGGCGTCCGGTTCGGTCTCTGGGAGGGGCGTGCGCTCGTCGGCTGCGAGACGGTGAACGAGCCGGGCAGTCTCCTGCGCAACGACCTGACCAGCCCGGACCCGGGTCCGGCGCGGGAGTTCTATCCGGCGGTCTTCGACTTCACGCTGGACGGCAACGACGACCTCCCCGGCGTCGACTTCAGCTTCCTGCGCCGCCCCGACGGCCATGAGATCGGCGGCATCATGGGGGTTCCGGACAAGCCGTCCGCCGCGTGGGAGACCCTGTTCGAAGTCGCCGACGCGGACGCGGCGGCGGAGCGGGCCGTGGCCGCGGGCGGTTCCGCGAGCGTTCCCTCGGACACGATCTACGCGCGGATGGCGAAGATCACCGACCCCTTCGGCAATGTCTTCGAGGTGGGTGCCCGGCTGGTGGGCGCGCCGTAGACCCTCGTCCTCGGAGCAGGGCGAACGCCGTACAGCCCTGTCCGGGGCCGGCCGGTGCCGGTCGGCCCCGGACCTCAGGCGTACGGGGACCTCAGGCGTACGGGGACCTCAGCGTGCCCGGCCCTCGGGCATGGTGCGGCCTCAGGCGTGCTGCGGCATCTCGTCCTTGAGCGCGGAGCGGATCTGCTCACGCAGTTCCGGGCTGCTCTTGTGGCCGTGCATGGACACAGCGTGCTCGCTGGCGGCGCGGACCACTTCCTCCTCCTCGCCCGAGATGGCGAGAGTGCAGTTGGTCTCGCTCGGGAAATCCCGGCAGTCGGCTATCTTGCGCATGACGTACCTCCTCCTGCCGGTATCCAGTCTCCTCCCTGTTGCCCTGCCGGGGCCATTCGGGGGATTCCGCCCGGTGAGAGGTTTCGTCACTCCGGGGCGGGAGACTCCGGGGCGCGGGGCTCCACGGCGCGGGGCTCCACGGCGGGAGCGGAGCGCGCGGCCCGTTCCAGGAGGAGCCCCCGTTCCCGTGCGTTACGGGTCAGGGACGCCGCCCGCTCGAACTCCGCGCGCGCCTCGTGCCCGCGCCCCAGGCGCTCCAGCAGATCTCCCCGGACGCTCGGCAGCAGGTGATAGTCCTTGAGGGCCGGTCCTTCCGCCAGGGCGTCCACCAGTCTCAGCCCGGCCGCGGGGCCCTCCGCCATCGAGACGGCGACCGCCCGGTTCAGCTCCACCACCGGGGACGGCGTCAGCGCCGCCAGCCGGCCGTACAGCGCCGCGATCGCCTTCCAGTCCGTGTCCTCGTAGCGCACCGCCCGCGCGTGGCACGCGGCGATCGCGGCCTGCACGGAGTAGGGGCCGTGGCCCGCGCGCCGCAGGGACTCGACGCCGCGGAGGATGAGCGCCCGGTCCCACTCACGGCGGTCCTGGTCGGCGAGCAGCACCGGTTCGCCGTCGGGGCCCGTGCGGGCGGCGAACCGGGAGCTCTGGAGGTCCAGGAGCGCGGCCAGGCCGTGGACCTCGGGCTCCTCGGGCATCAGGCCCGCCAGGACGCGCGCCAGCCGCACCGCCTCCGCACAGAGGGCCGGGCGCACCAGATCGTCCCCGGCCG
Source organism: Streptomyces sp. NPDC039430 (assembly GCF_055639435.1). Lineage (NCBI taxonomy): Bacteria > Bacillati > Actinomycetota > Actinomycetes > Kitasatosporales > Streptomycetaceae > Streptomyces > Streptomyces sp. NPDC039430. The sequence continues at coordinate 268,179 of NZ_JBVKAK010000007.1, forward strand.
TCGCGGAGTAGCCCTCGTTGAAGACGAGGTAGATGACTTCGAGCACCGACGAGACGCGGGCGGCCCGGTCGGCGGCGCCCGGGACCTCGAAGGGCACCCCGGCCTTGGCGAGTGTCCGTTTCGCGCGGACGATGCGCTGGGCCACCGTCGGCTCAGGGGCCAGGAACGCGCGGGCGATCTCCTCCGTCGTCAGCCCGCCCAGCAGCCGCAGCGTGAGCGCGACCCGGGCCTCCGTGGACAGCACGGGATGGCAGGCGGTGAAGATCAGCCGCAGCAGATCGTCGTCGATGTCGTCCTCGCCCGTGGGCTCGGGTGGCGGTGCCACGTCCTCCAGCGCCCTGCCGACCTCCGCCAGCTTGCGCGCGTACGTCTCCTTGCGGCGTACGAGATCGATGGCGCGGTGCCTGGCGGTGGCCATGAGCCAGGCGCCCGGCTTCTCCGGGACGCCCGACTCCGGCCACTGCTCCAACGCGGCGACCAGGGCGTCCTGCGCGAGTTCCTCGGCGATGCCCACGTCCCGCACGACGCGGGCGACACCCGCGATGATCCGCGCGGACTCGATCCTGAATACCGCCTCGACCGTTTCGGTCGCGCTCGCTGATGTCACGACCACCCATCAGAGCAGCCGTGCCGGAACGGGGCAAGCGCGGCCCGGCCGGGCCCCGTCAGCCCTCGGCGATCTCGCGGACCTCGACGGTGACGGTCCAGTTCTTCGGGTGGACCTCAAGGAACCGCCTCGCCCATTCCAGGGCCTCCGCCTTGTTCTCGCAGCGGGTGAGGGAGTAGCCGCCGACGACTTCCTTGGTCTCGGTGAAGGGCCCGTCGGTGTAGCCGATCTTGCCGTCGGACCAGGTGATCCGGGTGCCCTCGGACGTCGGGGTGAGTCCGGCCGTCTCCAGCATGACCCCGGCCTTGGTGATCTCCTCGAACAGCGCGCCCATGCGCGCGTCGAAGTCGGGGTCGGGGCCTTCGGTGGGGACGTTCCGCTCGTCGACGCGGACCATCGTCAGAAAACGCGGCATGGTGACTCCTCGGTCGGGAGGGCGGGGACTTTCCCCGCCTCTCGCAACCTTGCGTCGAACGGGGCACGGGCGGATCGACAGCCGCTCCGGGAATCCTTCAGGATTTTTTCCGTACCGGCCGCCCCGGGCCGTCGGTGGTGGCGCCCCGTCACATGAAGCCGACGATGCGTGGCGGTGCGAACAGATGGCGGGCACGGTGCTCCAGGACCATCTCGTCGCGCATCCGCCTGCCCGACATGTCCGAGACGCACCGTTCGCACGCCGGATCGACCGCGGGCACCTCCGACGTGTGCGCGGCGGCGATGTGCTGGGCGAGCCGGATCTGTGTCGTCACCACCGAGTCGAAGGGGTCGTAATCCACCCCCGGCTCACCGGCCGCCCGCGCCGCCTCCACCACCTCGGGCGCGCGCTTCATCGACTTGTACAGCCTGTTGCACTCGTGGCAGCTCCACATCCAGGAAGGGGGCAGCGGCCACTCCTCCTCAGGGCGGGGTGCGTCCTTGGCGTCCATGCCGGTCACCGTAGCGGCGGCCGTACGGCGGACGCAGGGGTTCGGAACAACCTCACCCGTGCGTGTGCCCCGCCGCTCCCGGGGGCCTATTTCCGGCCCGCGTCCTTCCCGGCCCCGTCTTTCCCGGCCCCGTCCTTCCCCGCCGTGTCTTTCCCGCCCGTGTCCTTCCCGGCCGCGTCGTCGGGCCAGACCCCGATGTGGTCCTGTTCCAGCTCCAGCATCACGCGGTGCTCCATGCCGAGTGCCGTGGCGTACTCCGCGGGCAGCTGGAGCCGTCCGGCCCGGTCCAGCATCGCGTACTCCCGGGCCACCACCGACTCCCGGCCCTCCGCGTCGATCTCCGTACGGCGCAGGACCTCCGACGACGTGCGGCCGTCACGGATCGCGACCGTACGACGCACCTCGTCGGCGACGGCCTGGTCGTGGGTGACGATCACGATCGTCGTGCCCAGCTCCTCGTTGGCCCGGCGGAACGCCGCGAAGACCTGTTCGCCCGTCGCCGAGTCCAGCTCGCCGGTCGGTTCGTCGGCGAGCAGGACGGCGGGGGCGTTGGCGAGGGCGACGGCGATCGCGACGCGCTGCTGCTGTCCACCCGACAGCTGGTGCGGCCGGCGGTCGCCGCACTCGGCCACCCCCAGCATCGCCAGCAGCTCCGTCGCCCGCTCGGCCTTCCGTTTCGTACCTCCCCGGCCGCCGCGTCCCCGCAGTTGCATCGGCAGCGCGACATTCTGGGCCGCCGTCAGGTAGGGGAGGAGATTGCGGGCCGTCTGCTGCCAGACGAAACCGACCACATGACGGCGGTAGTCCAGCCGGGCCCCGGCGTCCATCGTGAGCAGATCACGGCCCGCGACCCTGGCCGCGCCCGCCGTGGGGACGTCCAGGCCCGCGAGGATGTTCATCAGCGTCGACTTGCCGCTGCCGGAAGCGCCGACCAGGGCCATCAGCTCGCCCTCCTGGACGGTGAGGTCGAGCCCCTGGAGCGCCTGCACCTCCACCCCGTCCGTGGTGAAGATACGCACCACCCGGTCGCAGGCGATCAGCGCGTCATGACCGTACGAGGGACGGTCACCGCGCGCGGCGGCGCGCCGCTCCAGCTCCGCGAGGGTCGGCCGGGCGCCCGGGGTTCCGGCCGCCGGATCGGTCGTCGTGTCGGTCATCGCGAGTCTCCTGCTCTGAGTTCGGTGATCGATCCGCGCCGCCCCGCCCACCAGGCCTGGCCGAGGGCCACGGCCCCCGTCAGCGCGACCACGCCGGCCGCGGGCAGCGCGAGCGTCCACACGTCGGTACGCAGCGACACGCCGCCCGCGGGCGTGAGGCCGGAAGCGGCGCTCAGCGCGAGTCGGGCCAGGTCGACGCCGGGAGCGAGCAACTGGATGGTGGCCCAGGCGACGAGGATCCCGCCCCCGGCGGCGAGCAGCGCCTGGGGCAGGGCCTCAAGGCCGAGCAGCTGACGGCTCTGACGGGGCGTCAGGCCCATGGTGCGCAGCCTGGCGAGCAGCGCGGCCCGTTCCGGCGCCGATCGCAGCAGCGAGAGCAGCAGGGCGAAGAGGGCGTAGGCCGCGCCCGCGGCGACCGCGATGGCGTAGATCCGCTCGGCGCCCGACTGGAGCGGTGAACCGGTGAGTGCCGCGCGTTCCTCGCTCCGTAGCGACACCTCGATCTCCTGTCCGGGGCCTGTCCTGAACGCGGCCCGCAGCGCCGACGCGTCCATCCCCTCGCCCGTGGCCAGCAGCGTCGTCGGTTCGGCGTGCTTCAGGGCCGCACGGTCGACCAGCAGGAACTCGGAGCGGGGGGCGGCGGGCGTATGGGGCCGTACGGCGGCGATCCGTACGGTGACCTCTCCGGCCGGCGAGGTGATCCGGCGCGGTGCGGTACCGAGCCGCGCGGCGAGACCCGGTGAGGCGACGGCGTCGAACACCCCGTCCGTGCTCTTCAGCGCGTCGGCGGGGAACGCCTCGAAGCCCAGCTGCCGGGCCAGCCGCGTGTACGACTCCGGCTCGACCCCGATGAGGGTGAGCGGCTTGCGCCGCGCGGTGCCGCCGCCCTCGCCGGGCGCCGACTCCGCCGACCACTCGACGCGTACGGCCGTCGTGTCCCGTACGCCTGGTACGTTCCGCGCCGCCCGTTCCGCCTCCGGCGGCAGGGGCATGACGTCGCCGGAGGTCGCCACCCGGGCGTCGGCGCCGACCGCCAGCAGCGCGGCCCGGTCCCGTGCCTCCGTGACGCCGGACAGTACGGAGCCACCGAACGCGGCTGTCGTCAGCGCGATGAGCAGGGCCAGCAGCGGCAGCGTGCCCGTCACCGACGAGCGCCCCGCGCGGGCCAGCGACAGGAAACCGATCGCGCCGCGCAGCCGCGCGGCAGGACGGGCCGCCCAGCGCAGGGGCAGCGGATACAGCCGTATCAGCACCAGCGCGGCGATCAGCGCGACGAGCACCGGGGCCGCGCTCACCAGGAGGTCACCGGCCCCCGAGATGCCGCGCCGGCGCAGGGTCACCACCGAGGCGACGGCGATGACCAGCAGGGTGAGTTCGGCGACGGTCCGCCGTCTGCCCGGCCTGGCGTGGGCGAGGTCGTCGCGGCCGCCGTGGGCCCGCGGCCGCCGGTGCTGGACGACGGCCCGCGCCGGCAGGGTGAGGCAGGCGAGCAGCGCCACCGCGCTCGCCCCGTACACGGCGGGCAGTGGACGCGCCCCGTCCACCGCGACCAGGGCCAGCAGCAGACCGGCCCCTGACGCGGGCAGCGCGATCACGGCGGTCTCGGCGAGGAGCCGGCCGCCGATGCCGCGCAGGGAGCCGCCCCGGGAGCGCAGCAGGGCCAGCTCGTCGGTGCGGCGCGCGGCGATCAGGCCACCGGCCATCGCGAGGACGACGGCGGCGACGGAGCCGATGCCGAAGGCCGCGACGACGACGATGCGGGTGATCACCTCACGTGTCGCGACATGCGAGCCGATCACCGTCTCAAGACCGGTGCTGAGGACGGCGTTGCCGCCGGCGATCTCACGCATCTCCAGCAGTCCGGGCCCGCCTTCGAGGGAGGCGATCCGCTGGAGGAGCGCCGGCGTGTCCTGCGCCGTCAGCCCCGCGGTGGCGGGCGCGAGGCGCCAGTACTTCTCCGGCGCCGACTGCGTGCCGAGGAGGGCGGGCCCGGCGTCGGGCGCCAGCAGGAGGCCCGCCTCCCAGCGGTACTGCGGCGGGTTGCTCGGCAGGGCGGTCAGCCCGGGGGTGCGCAGGACCGGCTCGACGGACCAGTAACCGCCTCCCGGATCGCGGGGTTCGACGATCCCGGAGATCCGTACGGTCAGCCCCGTGGAGCCGGTGTCGTCGCTCAGGCGGATCACCGAGCCGACCCGCAGACGCATGGTGCGGGCGGTCTCCGCCGTCGCCGCGGCCTCCAGCTCCTTCGTCCCCGCCGTCACCCGCCCGTCGGTGGCGGGCAGCCGCCCTTCGCGCACGGTCGCGTGCGCGGCCAGTCCCGACTGCGCGGCCAGGGTGAAATTGGGCGCGACCCCATCGGGACGCGGCAGCCAGGTGTCCTGCCCGGCCAGACCCGCCGCGGTCCGTACCCCGTACGCCGACTCCGCCGCGTCCGCCCGCAGCGGCGCGGGCAGACCCGCCCGCGCCGCGCGCTGGACGGCCGAGAGCGCGGCGGGCCGCATCTCCTCCTCGCGGGCGGGCCGCGGAATCTCCAGTCCCGGCTGGGGCGCGGTCAGCTCCAGCACCGTCGCGCCCGGGGGCGCGCCGGCGATCTCCCGCCGCAGCCCCTCCGTCTCATAGGCGTCGACGGCCCGGGGGAGCGCGGCGGCGAGGAACGCCGTGATCAGCACGAGCAGGCCGAAGGCCACGGCCGCCCCGGGCGCTGTCCGCAACCGCGTGCGCACCCAGGGCGCGACCACGCGCCCGGCGCGTTCCGCGTGTCTCGTCGGTTCCGCGTGCTGCGTGGGTGCGTCGACCGGCCCGCGTGTCATCAGTTGTCCCCCTGGTGGCGAAGCGAGCCGGCGGGATCGGCGCGCCGGGCGGCGATGGCCGCGGTGATCAGCAGCGGAACGGCGGCGACGCCCGCGAGGAACAGGGCCACCTGCGAGACCGGCAGCTCCACGAGCACCCGGGGGACCGGCTGGGCGGCCTCCGAGGTCAGGACGACCAGCGGCACCACGGCCCGCGTCAGCAGCGTCCCGAGCAGCGCGCCCGCGAACAGCCCGATACCGATCAGCAGCCCCTGCTTCGTCGCGACCAGCCGGGCGAGACTCCGCCGCGACGCCCCGAGGGCACGCAGGACGGAGAGTTCGGCGGACTGCTCCCGCAGCGAACCGACGGCGCTCACCGCGAAACCCACCGCGGCGAGCGCGGCGGCTGCCACCGCGACGGCCATCAGCGCCGAGCGGGGCCCGCTGCCGAGCGGGTCGTCCGACAGGCCGGCCGCGACCTCGTCGCGTACGAGCACCTGGCCCGGCGTGCTGTCCGGGCGGGCCCGCAGCGCCGACGCCACGTCAGCGGACGCGCCGGGGGCGGTGCTCAGCCACCACTCGTTGGGGGCGAGAGCGCCGCTCGCGCGGTCCGCCAGCACCGCGTTGACGGCCCGCAGATCGAGGAGCAGCGCACCGCCGTCCGCCGCCCCGCTCTCCTCCTCGGCGGTCGCGGATCCGGTGTCGCTCCCGGGCCCCGGGGCCGCCGCTCGTCCGGTCGTCGGCAGTTCCCGTACGGCCTTCACGATCGTCACCCGGAGCTGCTCCCCGGCCAGCGTCAGGTCGACGCTCTCGCCGAGCCCGGCCCCCGACGCGCGCAGGAAGCCGTCCGTGGCGACGGCCGGGATCCGCTTCTGGGCGGAGGGGCGTGCGAGGTCGAGCCGTACGGAGAGATGGCCGCCGCTCTCGCCCACACTCCCGGTGCCGTACGAGACGGTCAGCGGCGCGGTCGGTGACGCGGCCGGGCTGAGGGCGACGGGCGCGCCCTCCTCGCCGTTCTCCGTCAGGCTCGCGCTGCCCCGCCAGCGCACCTCGTCCGTTACGGACACGGGGCGTTCGGCGTCTCCGGGGCCCGTGGCCAGCAGCCGTTCGACGGTCAGCCGGTGCCGCTCGGATCCCTTGGCCGGGGCCTCCCCGCCGAGCTGGAACCCGGTCACGCCGAGCGGTCCCGCGGGGGCGCCGCCCGTGCCCGACGCGGTCACGCCGAGATCGACGACGACCCGGTGGGCGCGGCCGTCGACGGGCACCGTCCCGGCGCCGAGCCGGTAGGGAATGCCGTAACGGTCCTCGACCAGGACCTGGAGCACGGGCGTGAACCCGGAGGCCCGGCCCGGCGCCGCCTCCGCACGCGCGATACGCACATCGAGCGCGAGCCGGCGAGTGCCGTCGGGCAGCGGCACCACGGCCCGCGGCGGGGACTTCGCCGGCGCGGCCGCCCGCAGCAGGTCCTGTGGCGGCTCATCGGCGAGATCGCCGCGCATCAGCAACCGCTCGTCGGCGTGCGCCGTGTCCAGCGCGAGCACCGTAGCCGTACGGCCGCCTGACAGATCCGTGACGGCACGGTGCGCGGGCGCGGCCTGCCGTACCCCCGGCAGCGACGCGTACAGACCGGCCTGACCGGGACCGGCGGGCCTGTTGTCGAGCACCCGTACCGAAGCACCCGTGCCGAAGTCGGCCTGGTCGCGCTGGGACCTGTCCCACGACGCGCTCTGGCCGATCGCGAGCATGCCCATCGCCACCGCCAGCACCAGCAGCAGCACGGGCCCGGCGCCGCGCAGCGCGCCGCGGCTGAAATGCCAGCCCGCCAGCGCGGCCGGCAGACCACGGCCGCTCGCGGCCCGCCGCTCCGCGAGCCGCGCCGCGGGAGGCAGCAGCCGCAGGGTGAGCACGGTGCCGGCGAGCAGCGCCAGCGCGGGCGCCATGACCATCAGCGGGTCGACGCCCAGCACGCCCTCGCGGTCGCCGCTGAGCGCTCCGCTGCCGGACGTCCGGGTCTGCTGGTCCAGCTGCCAGTAGGCCACCGCCGCGATCAGCAGCAGCCCGATGTCCGCCCCGGCGCGTACGGAACCGGGCAGCGCGGCGGCGCGGCCACGCCGCGACCCGCCGGATGTCGCCGCCAGCGCGGGCGACACGACCGCCGCCGCACAGCAGACGGCGACCGCCGCCGAGACGAGCCACACCGGCCCGGCCGCGAGGTCGCCGAACGGCCGGCCGGCGCCGTCGTCCAGCGCGGAGCGCCGTATCAGCAGGCCGGTCAGCGGGCCCGACAGCAGCGGGGCGCAGAGGGCCGCCGGAGCCGCGAGGAGGAGTGCCTCCACCACGGCGAGAGCGGCGAGCCGGCCGCGCGAGGCACCGCGCGCCCGCAGCAGAGCGGTCTCGCCCGCCCGTTCGGCGCCGAGGACCCGGGCGACCAGCAGCAGCGCGTACCCGGCCAGCAGGAGCAGTTGCAGAGCGACGATCAGCAGCGTGGAGCGGGACACCAGCAGCGCCCGCTCGGTCCGGTCCAGCAGGGACGGCAGCGCGGTGGTCACGGTCGCGTTGTCCCCGAGCGCCGGCTCCGCGCGCAGGAGCGCGGGGGCGCGCGCGGACGTGGTCCGCAGCGCGCCGATCCGGTCGGTGGTGAGGCTCCGGAAGTCGGCGGTGGCCAGCCAGGCGCTGTCTCCTGGGGAGACGGGACCGGAGGCGAGGACGGCCGGGTCCGTGAGCAGCGGACCGTAGGTGGTGAAGTCGACGTCACGGACGCCGCGGCCGCCGAGCGTGTCCAGCTGCCAGTACGGATCGAGGGGGTCGGTCGCCTTGTAGACGCCGGTCACGCGCACGGTCAGCCGCGTGCCGGCCAGCCGGTCGGTGAGCGCGACGCGCTCTCCCGCGCGCAACTTCAGCTGCGTGGCGGCGACTTCGGGCAGGGCGACGGGCAGGTCGCCGTGGGCGCCTTCCCCTCCGGCGTCCGGCCACGCGCCCGACACCAGGGTGAGCCGGGAACGGTCCAGCGCGGCGAAGTGGGTCAGGTCGGGCTTGTCCTCCGGGGCGCCGGACGCCCGGAGCGACGCGGGGAGCGCGTACGTTCCCGAGCGCTCCAGCTTCCGCAGTGTCACGGGCAGTCCGTCGAAGGCCCGCCGCGCGCCCCGGACCGCCGCCTCCTGGGCGGCGTCGCCCCGTTCCGGCGGCACGTCCGCTCTGATGGCGAGCACGGCGGAGGCGGCGCCCCGGCCGCGCAGTGTCTCCCGCAGCGCCGTGTCCGCGAGCGAACCGGAAAACGATGTCAGGGCGGCGAGCACGCAGGTGGTCAGCACCACCGCGAGCAGCGCGGCCACCAGGAGCAGCCGGTGCCCCGCCGCGCGCAGAAATATGAAGCCCGCCACCCGTTCCCCCGCCCGCTCCCCGGTCAACGCCAGTCGATATGGCTTTGTATCAGGAAACAGCACTCAATCGAAAAGAAGTTCGTCGTCGTTGCCCGCTCGGCTGATGTCCGCACATACTGTGACCGGACCGATCACGCACGGGGGGCGCATCAATGACGCAGCACAGCAGCACCCGGGCCGGCGCCGCCGCCGTCCTGGCCGAACGGTCCGGCGGGCCCATGGTCAGGGCCGAGGACGTGCACCGTTCATACGGCACAGGTCCCGCGGCCGTCCATGCCCTGCGCGGTGCCTCCCTCGACGTCGCGCGCGGTGAACTGGTCGCCCTCAAGGGCCGTTCCGGCGCCGGCAAGACCACGCTGCTCAACCTGGTCGGCGGTCTGGACTCCCCGGACCGCGGACGGGTCGTCATCGACGGCACCGACCTCGCCACGCTGGGCGAGACCGGGCTGCTGGAACTGCGCCGCGACCGCGTCGGCTTCATCTTCCAGTCCTTCGGCCTGATCCCCATCCTCAGCGCGGCGGAGAACGTGGGCGTACCGCTGCGGCTGCGCAAGGCCGATCCGCGGGAACGCGAGGAGCGAGTGGCGCTGCTGCTCTCGCTCGTGGGCCTCACCGATCACGCGGCGCAGCGTCCCGGCGAACTCTCCGGCGGCCAGCAGCAGCGCGTCGCCATCGCCCGCGCCCTCGCCAACCGGCCCGCGCTGCTGATCGCGGACGAACCGACGGGACAGCTGGACGCCCGGACCGGCCTCGCGGTGATGGAACTGCTGCGCACCGTGGTGCACAGCGAGGGCGTCGCCGCGCTCGTCGCCACGCACGACCCCCAGCTGCTCGGCCTGGCCGACCGGGTGGTGGAGCTGAGCGACGGCGAGATCATCGAACCCTGAGACCCGACGGGGCCCGAGCCGGAAGTCACGACGGACGGCGTCGGCGCCCTCATGATCAGTCATTGCATAAAGCTGCGGAGAAACGTATAGTCATGCCATCGCTGAGGAGGGTTTTTCGATGGCTGTACGTTCGGTGCGCGCCGCGGTGGCGGGAGCCAGTGGGTACGCGGGCGGGGAACTGCTCCGTCTGCTTCTCGGCCACCCCGGGATCGAGATCGGAGCCCTCACCGGCAACTCCAACGCGGGCACGCGACTGGGCGCGCTCCAGCCGCATCTGCTGCCGCTGGCCGACCGGGTGCTCGCGGAGACCACGACCGAGGTGCTCGCCGGCCATGAGGTCGTCTTCCTCGCGCTGCCGCACGGCCAGTCCGCGGCCGTCGCCGAGCGGCTCGGCGACGAGGTGCTCGTCATCGACATGGGCGCCGACTTCCGGCTGAAGGACGCGGCCGACTGGGAGCGGTTCTACGGGTCCGCACATGCCGGGACCTGGCCGTACGGCCTTCCCGAGCTGCCGGGCGCCCGCGCCGCGCTGGAGGGGTCCAAGCGCGTCGCGGTGCCCGGCTGCTATCCCACCGCCGTCTCGCTCGCGCTCTTCCCGGCGTACGCGGCGGGGCTGGCCGAGCCCGAGGCCGTGATCACCGCCGCGTCCGGGACCTCGGGCGCGGGCAAGGCGGCCAAGCCGCATCTGCTCGGCTCCGAGGTCATGGGCTCCATGAGCCCGTACGGCGTCGGCGGCGGCCACCGGCACACCCCCGAGATGATCCAGAACCTGAGCGAGGCCGCGGGGGAGCGCGTCACCGTCTCCTTCACACCCACCCTCGCCCCCATGCCCCGCGGCATCCTCGCCACCTGCTCCGCCAGGGCGAGGCCCGGCACCACGGCGCAGGAGGTCAGGGCCGCGTACGAGAAGGCCCTCGCGGACGAGCCCTTCGTCCGGCTGCTCCCGGAGGGGCAGTGGCCCGCCACGGCGTCCGTCTACGGTTCCAACGCCGTACAGATCCAGGTCGCGTACGACGAGTCCGCGGGCCGCATCATCGCGATCAGCGCCATCGACAACCTCACCAAGGGCACCGCCGGCGGCGCCGTGCAGAGCATGAACATCGCCCTCGGACTCCCCGAGGACACCGGACTTTCCACGATCGGAGTGGCACCTTGAGCGTCACCGCAGCGAAGGGGTTCACGGCAGCGGGCATCGCCGCCGGAATCAAGGAGAACGGCGGCCCGGACCTGGCCCTCGTGGTCAACAACGGTCCGCGCCGCGCCGCCGCGGGCGTCTTCACCTCCAACCGTGTCAAGGCCGCTCCCGTCCTCTGGTCCGAGCAGGTCCTCAAGGGCGGCGCGGTGACCGCCGTGGTGCTCAACTCCGGCGGCGCCAACGCCTGTACGGGGCCGAAGGGCTTCCAGGACACCCATGCCACCGCCGAGAAGGCCGCCGAGGTCCTCAGCGGGTACGGCGCGGACGGCGGCGGCGCGCGGGGGCGGGGCACGGACGGCCACAGCGCCGGTGAGATCGCCGTCGCCTCCACCGGGCTGATCGGCCTGCCGCTCCCCATGGACAAGCTGCTCCCCGGCGTCGAGAAGGCCGCCACCGAACTCTCCGCGCACGGCGGCGAGAAGGCCGCCATCGCCATCAAGACCACCGACACGGTCCACAAGACCGCGGTGGTCCAGGCGGACGGCTGGACGGTCGGCGGCATGGCCAAGGGCGCGGGCATGCTCGCCCCCGGCCTCGCCACCATGCTCGTCGTCCTCACCACCGACGCCGACGTCGAGACGCCCGGCCTGGACACCGCGCTGCGCGCCGCCACCCGTACCACCTTCGACCGCGTCGACTCCGACGGCTGCATGTCCACCAACGACACCGTGCTGCTGCTCGCCTCCGGCGCGTCCGGCGTGACGCCCGGCCAGGAGGAGTTCGCCGAGGCCGTCCGTACGGTCTGCGCCGATCTGGCGCGCCAGCTGATCGGCGACGCCGAGGGCGCCTCCAAGGACATCCGCATCGAGGTGATCAACGCCGCGACCGAGGACGACGCCGTCGAGGTGGGCCGCTCCATCGCCCGCAACAACCTCCTCAAGTGCGCCATCCACGGCGAGGACCCCAACTGGGGCCGGGTGCTCTCCGCCATCGGCACCACCGGCGCCGTCTTCGAGCCCGACCGGCTCAATGTCGCCATCAACGACGTCTGGGTCTGCGAGAACGGCTCCGTCGGAGAGGACCGCGACCTCGTCGACATGCGGTACCGCGAGGTGCGGATCACCGCCGACCTGGCCGCGGGCACGGACTCCGCGGTCATCTGGGCCAACGACCTCACCGCCGAGTACGTCCACGAGAACAGCGCGTACAGCTCATGACCGCGCGTAAGCACACCGCGCTGCCCAAGGCGCAGATCCTCATCGAGGCGCTGCCCTGGCTCACCCGGCACAACGAGAAGACCGTCGTCATCAAGTTCGGCGGCAACGCCATGATCGACGAGGACCTGAAGGCCGCCTTCGCGCAGGACGTCGTCTTCCTGCGGCAGGCCGGCCTCAAGCCGGTCGTCGTGCACGGCGGCGGTCCGCAGATCAGCGCCCAGCTCGACCGGCACGGTCTGGTCAGCGAGTTCAAGGCCGGCCTCCGGGTCACCACGCCCGAGGCGATGGACGTCGTACGGATGGTCCTGGCCGGGCAGGTCCAGCGCGAGCTGGTCGGCCTGCTCAACCAGCACGGCCCGCTCGCCGTCGGGATGACCGGCGAGGACGCGCACACCATCTCCGCGACCCGGCACCGGCCGCGGATCGACGGCGAGCTGGTCGACATCGGCCGGGTCGGCGAGATCACCGCGATCAACCCGGGCGCCATCGAAGCGCTGCTGGCGGACGGCCGGATCCCGGTCATCTCCTCCATCGCGCGCAGCGCCGACGACGGCCATGTCTACAACGTCAACGCCGACACCGCCGCCGCCGCGCTCGCCGCGGCGCTGGGTGCCGAGACGCTGATGGTCCTCACCGACGTCGAGGGGTTGTACGAGGACTGGCCGAACAGCGACGACGTGATCAGCCGGCTCACGGCCACCGAACTGGAGAAGCTGCTGCCCGAGCTGTCCAGCGGCATGGTGCCGAAGATGGAGGGCTGTCTGTACGCCGTACGCAACGGCGTCACGACCGCGCGCGTCCTGGACGGCCGGGTGCCGCACTCGATCCTGCTGGAGATCTTCACCGACGAGGGCATCGGCACGATGGTCGTGCCCGACGGACAGGAAGGGGCTACGAAGTGACCGGCAACGAGGACCTCGCGCAGCGCTGGCGGAGCGTCATGGCGGACAACTACGGCACGCCGAAGCTGTCTCTCGTCCACGGAGAGGGAGCCACGGTCCGGGACGCGGACGGCGTCGCGTACACCGACTTCGTCGGCGGCATCGCGGTCAACGCCCTCGGCCACGCGCACCCCGCCGTCGTCGAGGCCGTCTCCCGTCAGATCGCCTCCCTCGGCCATGTCTCCAACCTCTACATCGCCGAGCCGCCGGTCACGCTCGCCGAGCGCCTGATCCAGCTCTTCGGCCGCCCCGGCCGGGTCTTCTTCTGCAACTCCGGCGCGGAGGCCAACGAAGCGGCCTTCAAGATCGGCCGGCTGACGGGCCGTCCGCACATGGTCGCCACCGACGGCGGCTTCCACGGCCGCACGATGGGCGCGCTGGCCCTCACCGGCCAGCCCGCGAAGCAGGAGCCCTTCCGGCCGCTGCCCGGTGACGTCACCCATGTCCCGTACGGGGACGCCGAGGCGCTGCGCGCCGCGGTCACCGAAGAGACGGCCCTCGTGATCATCGAGCCGATCCAGGGCGAGAACGGCGTGGTCGTCCCGCCCAAGGGCTATCTGGAGGCGGCCAGGGAGATCACCCGCGCCACCGGCACCCTGCTGGTCCTGGACGAGGTCCAGACCGGCGTCGGCAGGACGGGCCACTGGTTCGAGTACCAGGCGCACCAGGGCGTCGAGCCCGATGTCGTCACCCTCGCCAAGGGGCTCGGCGGCGGTCTGCCGCTCGGCGCGGCCGTCGCCTTCGGGGAGGCGGCCGAGCTGCTCAGGCCCGGTCAGCACGGCACGACGTTCGGCGGCAACCCGGTCGCCTGCGCCGCCGGACTCGCCGTACTCGACACACTCGCCGCCGGCGGACTCCTGGACCAGGTGAAGCGGCTCGGCGAGAAACTGCGGAACGGCATCGAGGGTCTCGGCCATCCGCTGGTCTCCCATGTCCGCGGCTCGGGCCTGCTCCTGGGTATCGTGCTCACCGAGCCACTCGCGCCCCAGGTGCAACAGGCGGCTCAGAGTGCCGGGTTCCTCGTGAACGTGCCCGCTCCGGACGTCGTACGGCTGATGCCCCCGCTGATCATCGGCGACACCGAGGTGGACGCGTTCCTGAGCGCGCTGCCCGGCGTTCTCGGCACAGCCGGCGGGGACGGACGATCCTGAGAAACGAGACGACGATGACCGAGGCCCAGGACACCGAGCACGGCGGGCAGTCCGTACCGCAGACCAGAACCGCCCGCCACCGCAGGATCGTCGACATCCTCAACCGGCAGCCGGTGCGCTCCCAGAGCCAGCTGGCGAAGGTGCTCGCGGACGACGGGCTGAGCGTCACCCAGGCGACGCTCTCCCGGGACCTGGACGAACTGGGCGCGGTCAAGATCCGCAACACCGGCGGTGAGCTGATCTACGCGGTCCCGAGCGAGGGCGGCTTCCGTACCCCGCACGCCCCGCTCGGGGAGTCGGCGAAGGAGGAGCGGATGCGCCGGCTCGCCGGTGAACTGCTCATCTCCGCCGAGGCGTCGGCCAATCTCGTCGTGCTGCGCACGCCGCCGGGCGCGGCCCAGTTCCTCGCCTCGGCCATCGACCAGGCGGAGTTGAGCGATATCCTGGGCACCATCGCGGGGGACGACACCCTGATGCTGATCAGCCGCGACCCGGCGGGCGGCCAGGCGCTCGCCGACCATCTGCTGAAGCTGGCCCAGAACGACCGCTGAGAGCGCGGGGGTTCTTGGCCCGGAACCCCCGCGCACCGGGCCCGGGGCCGTGCGGGAGCCTCAGGCACGTCCGGTGCCCCGGGTGCTTCAGGCGCTGACCTTGGCGACATAACGGTGGAAGCCGCTCGTCGTCCACGTACGGCCGTCGGGCAGCACGGCGAAGCCCTCGGTGCCCGGCAGCCCCTCCAGCCAGCCGCGCGCCCGCGCGCCCATCGCGTACGCGGCCGTCGCACGGGTGTCGGCCGCGGTCAGCCCCTCCGGGCAGACCACGGTGACCGACGCGAGCCCGCCGACCGGCGGCCGGCCCGTGTACGGATCGATGACATGGCAGCCGCGCTCGGCGGGCCCCGAGGTGGCCACCCCCAGCCCCTCCCCGGTCTCGATCACCGTGGCCAGCCCGCCGGGGCGCAGCGGGTCGGAGATCCCCACCCGCCAGGGTCCGCCGAGCAGTTGGATGTCCCCGCCGCCGTTGAGACACACAGAACCTGCCCCGGACGAGGCGATCATCCGTACCGCGCGTTCCACCGCCCACCCCTTCACCAGCCCCGTCGGATCGAGACCGCCCGCGTAGCGGGAGGTGAACCACCCCCCGCTCTCCCGCTCCGCCGCCGCGCACAGCTCCAGGACCTCGGCGACCTCCCGCGCGCACGCGGACAGGGCCAGCTCTCCCCGGCCCAGGCGCAGGATCTGGCTGTCGGGCCGGAAGGCCGAGAACAGTTCGTCGGCGCGGTGCAGCGAGGCCACGGCCGCGTGCAGTCCGGCGCGGACCCGGGGCTCGTCCCGTACCCCGCGGATGTCGAACGAGAAGACCGTGCCCATCGACTCCTCGACATGGCGCAGCCGGGCGGTGCCGTGCGACATCAGACCCCCGCCTTGTCGAGCGCGCTCTGCAGGGAGTCCCGGTAGCCCTGGCTGGTGTAGCTGGCTCCGGAGACGGCGTCGATCCCGGCGTTCTGGGCGGCGACGGCCGCCTGGTTGAGCCGGGGGACGGCGTCGGCGGTGACCGACCGGCTGCGCGCGTCGGCGCCGGGAGCCTGGACCGCCTCGGCGCCGGTGATCGTGGAGCCGTCCAGGGTGATCCTGACCTGGACGGGCCCGTACCGGGTGTCCACGGCGTCCCCGGCCACGGCCCGCGAGCCGCCGGCGGCGGACTCTCCGCCCCCGGGGCCGGCGGCGCCCGCCGAGGCGGACACCCCGCTACCGGCCCCCGCCGCGCCCACTCCGGCACCCGCACCCGTACCCGCCGCCACCGGCGACCCGCCGGGCTGCTTCAGCGCCAGCAGCAGGACAACGCCCGACACGGTCGCGGCGACACCGATCAAGGTCCGCCGGAGCGGATGCCGCGTGGCCATCGGTTTCATCGGCTGCCTCACATTTCGAAGGACTCGTGATGGATACGGCGGGTGGGCACGCCCGCCTCGCGCAGTGCCTCGTACGACTGATGGGCGAGCCCGGCCGGCCCGCAGAGATAGACATCGTGGTCCCCGATGTCCGGCAGCAGCTCCCGCAGCCGCCGCGGGGTGATCTCCGGCCGGACACCGTCCGGCCCGTTGACCGCGTACAGCAGCCGCGCGCCGCGCGCCGACGCGATCTCCCGCAGCTCCGCCCAGAGCGCCAGGTCCTCGGTCTTGCCCGCCCGGTAGAGCAGCGTCAGATCACCGGGTCCGCCGGGCAGCGTCTCGAACAGCGCCCGCATCGGGGTGATACCGGCGCCGCCCGCGATCATCAGCACCTTCTCCCTGCTGCGCCGGGCCGCCGTCAGGGCGCCGTACGGGCCCTCCGCCCAGACCCGGGTGCCCGGCTCCAGCCGGGCCAGGGCCGCGCTGTGCCCGCCGTTCGCCCTGACGGTGATGCGCAGCAGATCGGGCCGGGGCGCCGCCGACAGGGAGTACGGATTGGAGCTCCAGCGCAGCCCGTCCGTGAGGAACCGCCAGCGGAAGAACTGGCCCGGCTGCGCGCCGAGCCGGTGCAGCCGCCGGCCGGTGATCAGTACGGAGACCACGCCGGGCGACTCGTAGACGGTCCTCTCGACCCGCATCCGGTGCCGCCGGTTGAGCTGGACCGGGGCCAGTACGCGGTACCGGACCAGCAGCGCGCCCGCCGTGCCGTACAGCACGTACCAGACGGTGCGGGCCGTCGCGTTCCCGACGAACTCGGCCCCGGTGGCGAGCTGATGCCAGAACGTCAGATAGACGGCGGCGTAGGTGAGCAGATGGAGGTAGTACCAGGTCTCGTAGCGCACCCGGCGGCGCACCGCCCCCGCCGAGACACCGCCGATCACCAGGAAGACCACGGTTCCGATCGCCGCCTCGGCCATCCTCGGATAGGTGAGGACGACCTCGGTGCCCTGCTCGACGAATCCGGTGCGGGCCCGGACCGCGTACCCCCAGACGGTCAGCAGGACATGGGCGAGCACCAGCCCGACCGCGTACCGTCCGGCCCTCGCGTGCCAGCGCGTCACCCGGTCGGAGCCCACCCGCCGCTCCAGCGTTGGGATCCGGGCCATCAGCAGCACCACGACCGCGATGGCGTATCCGCCGAGGAGCCCGGTCAGCCGGCCCGCGCCGGTCAGCCACTCCGCCGCGTCGAGATGGACGACCGGGGTGTTCTGCCACCACAGCGCCAGGACGGCCGCCGCCCCCGCCCAGCAGGCCGCCAGCACGGGCAGCGCGCCCGACCGCCGCGGGCGGATCGCGCGCAGGGTCTGCCTTCTGGCGGCCCGGCCGTTGTGCAACATCGCCACAGGACTGCTCCTCCGTTGCCTCCGTGCCCGGCGATACGGATGTGAGCGGCGGAGGGTTCAACGGAAGGCGGGGAGAACCGCCGGGGCCACCTGCCGGGGGCCGGTCAGGAGGCGCTCTCGGCGGCCCTCACGGAGGTGATCGCCGTCGGTCCCGCGGCCGTGCCGATCGCGATATGCGGACGGCGGCCGGGATCGGCCCAGGCCAGGACGGCGCTCATCGCGTCGGACGGTACGGAGACACAGCCGGCGGTCGCGCCCTCGCCGTTGACGTGCAGGAAGATCCCGGCGCCCCGGCCGCGCACCGGCTGGTCGTAGTTGAAGCCGATCACGAGAGCGAGGCGGTACTGGGAGGGGTAGTCGGCCAGACGCTCGGACTCCGCCGCCCGGCAGTCCGAGGGCAGTCCCTCCACCCAGCGGTTGTACGCGCGCGACTCGTTGTCCTGGCACCACCAGGACTCCTTCGTGACCGGGCGGTAGCCGACGCGGGGCCCGCGCGGCGCGGGCGCGAGGCCGAACGCGTACGGCAGGTCGTACAGCCCGGTCGGGGTGGTCGAGGTGCCCTGCGTACGCGACCGGCCCTCGGTCAGCCCGCCCGCCCCGAAGCGCGCCTTGACGGAACCGGCCGCCACCCACCGCGTGCCGCGCCGGTCCCACCAGGTCACCCGGCCGGTGGTCGCCCCGCGCTCCGGGGCCTCGGCGGTGATCAGCTGGCTGCCGCCACCGGTGTCCGCCATGCGCTCGGGAAGCGGCACATCGGCGGAGGGCGCCCCGGGGGACGCGGCCGTGAGCGAGCCGACGGTGAGCAGGACGGAACCGAGTACGAGAGCGATGCGCATGCCAGGACCGTATGCCGCCGGGCCGGGATCCGGCCTCTCCGCTGCTCCGAACGGCGCACGACCACCGCCGCCACCACCACCGTACGGACGTTCCGTCTGCCCGTCTGCCCGTCTGCCCGTCTGCCCGTCTGCCCGGCCGCCCGGTCACCGGCCGTCAGTCCGCGCGCGCCGGGAGCGGCAGCGGCAGCGCCGGCAGCCCGTCCACACTCACTCCGACGTGGTCCTTCTTCGCGCAGTACGCGGCGAACTCCTCGTCCGTCTTCCGGCCGAAGTGCTCGGCGTGCTGGGTGCGCTCCTCGCGGTACTCCATGAAGGGGACGGCGAAACCGCAGGCGTCACTGACCCGCTCGGCGCGGATCACGATGATCGCGCGGGCGCCGGGCCCGTCGGCGTCCGCGAAGAGGCGGATGTACTCGCGCCAGCGCGGGTCGTCCCGGAAGACCGGCTCCCCGCGTCCGTGCACCCGCAGCACCTTGGGCGGTCCGGTGAACGCGCACCACATCAGCGTGATGCGGCCGTTCTCCCGCAGATGCGCGATGGTCTCGGCGCCGCTGCCGCCGAAGTCCAGATAGGCGAGGGTCAGCTCGTCGATCACGACGAGGGTCCCGGCCCGCCCCTTGGGCGAGAGATTGACATGCCCGTCGGCCGCGAGCGGCGCGGTGGCGGTGAAGAAGACGGGCTGTTCCTCGATGAAGGTCCTTATCCTGCCGTCGATCCGTTCGTAGCGCTTACCCATGTGCTGGATTATCGGCGCCGAGGGCCCGGAAGGAAGACCGTTTCCAACGGGTGGGACGGCCCCGCCCGCCGCACCGGGCCCTCCTGCTCCCCCCTGCGGAGGCCCGCGGGGGAGCACGTTGACAAAACAATACGGTGCATCGCATAGTTATACCTGTCAGTGAATGCACCGTAAGGAGAAACCCGTGACCGAGCGCGTCGTACTCGCCTACTCGGGCGGCCTGGACACCTCCGTCGCCATCGGCTGGATCGCCGAGGAGACGGGCGCCGAGGTCATCGCCGTTGCCGTGGACGTCGGCCAGGGCGGCGAGGACCTGGACGTCATCCGCAAGCGCGCGCTCGCCTGCGGTGCCGTCGAAGCCGAGGTCGCGGACGCGAAGGACGAGTTCGCCGAGGAGTACTGCCTCCCGGCGATCAAGGCCAACGCCCTCTACATGGACCGCTACCCGCTGGTCTCCGCACTCTCCCGGCCGACGATCGTCAAGCACCTCGTCGCCGCCGCGAAGAAGCACGACGCCGGCATCGTCGCCCACGGCTGCACGGGCAAGGGCAACGACCAGGTGCGGTTCGAGGCCGGTATCACCGCGCTCGGGCCGGATCTGAAGTGCATCGCCCCGGTCCGCGACTACGCGATGACCCGTGACAAGGCGATCGCCTTCTGCGAGGAGAAGAACCTCCCGATCGCGACCACCAAGAAGTCCCCGTACTCCATCGACCAGAACGTCTTCGGACGCGCCGTCGAGACGGGCTTCCTGGAGGACATCTGGAACGGTCCGATCGAGGACGTGTACGAGTACACCTCCAACCCGGCCACGCCCCGTGAGGCCGACGAGGTCATCATCTCCTTCAAGGAGGGCGTGCCCGTCGCCATCGACGGCAAGCCCGTCACCGTCCTCCAGGCGATCCAGCAGCTCAACGAGCGGGCGGGCGCCCAGGGCATCGGCCGGATCGACATGGTCGAGGACCGGCTCGTCGGCATCAAGTCCCGCGAGATCTACGAGGCTCCCGGCGCCATCGCGCTGATCACCGCCCACCAGGAGCTGGAGAACGTCACCGTCGAGCGCGAGCTGGCCCGCTACAAGCGGCAGGTCGAGCAGCGCTGGGGCGAGATCGTCTACGACGGCCTGTGGTTCTCCCCGCTCAAGCGCGCCCTGGACGGCTTCATCAACGAGGCCAACCAGCACGTCACCGGTGACATCCGGATGACCCTGCACGGCGGCCGGGCCGTCGTCACCGGCCGGAAGTCGGACGAGTCGCTGTACGACTTCAACCTCGCCACCTACGACTCGGGCGACACCTTCGACCAGTCCAAGGCGCAGGGCTTCATCGAGATCTTCGGCCTCTCGTCGAAGATCGCCGCCCGGCGTGACCTCGCCTGATCCGAACCGTTTGACAGTCCGCCTCCCCGTTCCTCCGCGGCGGGGAGGCGGTCGCACTTCCCGATCCCTTCTGAGGAGCAGCAGTGAGCAGCAGCAACGGTGATGTCCGGCTCTGGGGCGGCCGGTTCGCCGACGGGCCGTCGGAAGCGCTGGCGGCCCTGTCCGCGTCCGTCCACTTCGACTGGCGGCTCGCGCCCTACGACATCGCCGGCTCCCGCGCCCACGCCCGCGTGCTGCACAAGGCCGGGCTGCTCACCGCCGACGAGCTGACCCGCATGCTGGCCGGTCTGGACCAGCTGGAGGCGGATGTCGCCGACGGCTCGTTCACCGGCACCGTCGCCGACGAGGACGTCCACACCGCGCTGGAGCGCGGGCTGCTGGAGCGGCTCGGCGCCGACCTCGGCGGCAAGCTGCGCGCCGGGCGGTCCCGCAACGACCAGATCGCCACGCTCTTCCGGATGTACCTCCGCGACCACGCCCGGATCATCGGCGGACTGATCGCGGACCTCCAGGACGCGCTGGTCGGTCTCGCCGAGGCGCACCCGGACGTGGCGATGCCCGGCCGTACGCACCTCCAGCACGCCCAGCCCGTCCTCTTCGCCCATCATGTGCTGGCGCACGCGCAGTCGCTGTCCCGCGACGCGGAGCGGCTGCGGCAGTGGGACAAGCGCACGGCGGTCTCCCCGTACGGCTCCGGCGCGCTGGCGGGGTCCTCGCTCAGGCTCGATCCCGAGGCGGTCGCCGCCGACCTCGGCTTCGAGCGCGGCTCGGTGGGGAACTCCATCGACGGCACGGCCTCCCGTGACTTCGTCGCGGAGTTCGCCTTCGTCACCGCGATGATCGGTGTCAACGTGTCGCGGATCGCCGAGGAGATCATTCTCTGGAACACGAAGGAGTTCTCCTTCGTCACCCTCCACGACGCCTTCTCCACCGGCTCCTCGATCATGCCGCAGAAGAAGAACCCGGACATCGCCGAGCTGGCGCGCGGCAAGTCCGGCCGGCTGATCGGCAATCTGACCGGGCTGATGGCCACACTGAAGGCGCTGCCGCTCGCGTACAACCGCGATCTCCAGGAGGACAAGGAGCCGGTCTTCGACTCCTGCGACCAGCTGGAGGTCCTGCTGCCCGCCTTCACCGGCATGATGGCGACGCTCACCGTCAACCGCGAGCGGATGGCGGAGCTGGCCCCGGCCGGCTTCTCGCTCGCCACGGACATCGCCGAGTGGCTGGTCAGGCAGGGTGTGCCGTTCCGGGTGGCGCACGAGGTCGCGGGGGAGTGCGTCAAGGAGTGCGAGACGCTCGGTATCGAGCTGGCCGAGCTGACGGACGAGCAGTTCACGAAGATCTCCGAGCACCTCACTCCCGACGTGCGGACGGTGCTCGATGTGGCGGGTTCGCTGGCCTCCCGCGACGGCCGGGGCGGCACGGCCCCGTCGGCGGTCGCCGTCCAGCTCTCCGAGGTCAAGGCCGATCTGGTGATACAGCACGCCTGGGCCGACGCCAAGAAGTAGGCCGACGCCAAGAAGTAGGCCGACGCCAAGAAGCAGGCGGACGCCACGAAGCAGCCGGCTCTTCCGGAGCCACCGGGAAGCCACCGGCCATGTGCGGCCCGTCATGCACAGCGCCGCCCTTCACAGCGCCGCCGCCCACTCCGCGAGCGTGTCGAAGTCCGGCCAGGTCAGCCCGGTCCCGGGATCGATACGCAGCAACAGGGCGGCGGCGAGGTGGCGTTGGTCCGTCCACGCGCGGTCGTACGAGGTGATCTCGTCGTCGACCCAGGCGAAGGGCCGGCCGGCCGCGTACTCCAGTACGTACGGCGTCTTCCAGAAGGTCCCGAGAGGGACGCCCCTCGGCTCCGGGCCGGACCACTCGACGTACGGCAGCTCCGGCAGCCCGAGGACCGGCCCGATCCACGCGTTGGCGTCGTCCTCCCAGGTGGTGGCCCAGACCAGCTCGTACCGGTCGGCGAGCGCCAGCAGCTCCACCCCGTGCTCCGGGTTGAGCAGCACGGGCAGCGGCTGATCCTCGGGCCAGCCCGAGGGCCGCGTCCAGTGCCGGGCGTATCCCTCCGGCGCCCGCTCGGCCGTCAGCGCGAGATACGGGTTCAGCGGACCGTCGACATCGATCAGCAGCAGCGGCTTCGTACGCGTGCTCTCACGCGAGTTCATACGCGACTTCATACGCGACTTCATACGCGGGTTCTTCCCCTCTGGGTAGTGCCCGGGGTGCGCTCCGGGTGGTGGTTCAACGTTGTATCGAATGAGACATCTATGTCTCAGGTGGGTTATGGTCGTCTCATGACGGTCGATCGTGAACAGGTGCTGCGCACCGCTGCCGCCCTCCTCACCCGCAGGGCGACCGCCACCATGGACGAGGTCGCCCGCTCCGCGGGGATAGGCCGGGCGACCCTGCACCGGCACTTCGCCGGGCGGGACGCGCTGATCAAGGCGCTGGAGGAGCTGGGCCTCAGGGAGCTGGACGCGGCCCTCGACGGCGCCCGGCTCGACGAGGGCCCGGCGGACGAGGCGCTGCGCCGGCTCATCGCCTGCGTCGAGCCCTCCGCCGGGCTGCTCGCCTTCCTCCTCACCGAGAACCAGCTCTTCGAGGGCGAGGTCTACGACGGGTGGAACCGCGCCGATGCCCGGATCTCCGCGCTGTTCCGGCGCGGGCAGGAGCAGGGCGCGTTCCGGATCGACCTCAGCCACGCCTGGCTGGCGGACGCCTTCTACGGACTGATCAGCGCCGGCGCCTGGACCGTCCAGGACGGCCGCGCGGCACCCAAGGATTTCCAGTACATGATCGCCGAGTTGCTGCTCGGCGGAGCGCGACGGAGTGTGAACGCATGACCAGCAGCCATCTCACCGTGACGGAGAGCGATCAGGCGCCCCGTCCCGGCCGCTGGATCGCGCTCTCCGTGCTCGTCCTGGCCGTGCTCCTGGTGGCCGTCGACGCCACCGTACTGGGCCTCGCCACCCCGTTCCTCAGCGAGGACCTCAAGCCGACCGGTACCCAGCTCCTGTGGATCGGCGACATCTACTCCTTCGTCATCGCCGGCCTGCTGGTCTCCATGGGCAGCCTCGGTGACCGGATCGGCCGCAAGAAGCTGCTGCTGACGGGCGCGGTCGCGTTCGGCGGGGTCTCCGTGCTCAACGCCTACGCGACCACCCCGGAAATGATGATCGTGGCCAGGGCCCTGCTGGGTGTCGCGGGCGCGACGCTCATGCCCGCCACCCTCGCCCTGATCCGCAATATCTTCCACGACCCCAAGGAACGCAGCCTCGCCATCGGTATCTGGGGCGCGATGGCCTCGGCGGGCGCGGCGGTCGGTCCGGTCGTCGGCGGCTTCCTGCTGGAGCACTTCTGGTGGGGCTCGGTCTTCCTGATCAACCTGCCCGTGATGGCCGTCCTGGTGATCGTCGGCATCAAGACGCTGCCCGAGTCGAAGAACCCCGCGCCGGGTCCCTGGGACCTGACCAGCGTGCTGCTCTCCCTCGTCGGCATCGTCGGCGTCGTCTACGCGATCAAGGAAGGGGCGGCGCACGGGCCCGGCTGGGACGTCGTCGTCGTGGGCCTGCTGGGCGCGGGCGCGCTCTACTGGTTCGTACGGCGCCAGCTCACGCTGCCCGCCCCGCTGCTCGACATACGGCTCTTCCACCACCGGGGCTTCTCCGGCGCCGTACTGGCCGACCTGCTGACCATCCTCGGCCTCTCCGGGCTGGTCTTCTTCCTGTCGCAGTATCTGCAGCTCGTACAGGGCCGCAGGCCGCTGGAGGCGGGGCTGGCCGAACTGCCCGCCGCCGTCGGCGCGGTGGTGGCGGGACTCCTCGCGGGGAACATCGCCCGCCGTTACTCCGTACGGTCCGTGGTGGCCGGCGGGCTCGCGGCGATCGGGCTGTCACTCGCGGCGCTGGTCACGATCAGCCAGTCCACCGGCTATCCGCTCCTCGGCGCCGTCCTGCTGGTCGTCGGCGTCGGCGCGGGCTTCTCCTTCACCGTCACCGCCGACGTGATTCTCTCCAGCGTCCCCAAGGAGCACGCCGGTTCCGCCTCCGCCGTGTCGGAGACGGCGTACGAACTGGGCGCGGCGCTCGGCATCGCGCTGCTCGGCTCGATCGTCACCGGCGTCTACCGGGGCTTCCCCACCCCGTCCGGAACCCCGGCCGACGCGGCCTCGGCCGCGCACGAGTCCCTGGGCGGCGCCGTCGAGGCGGCCGCCGGACTCCCCGGGCACACCGGCGCGGCGCTGGTGGCGGCGGCACAGGAGGCGTTCGTGGACGGTCTGCGCTTCGCGGCGGGCGTGGGCGCGGTGGTGCTGCTGGTCACGTCGGTGGCGGCCTGGTTCCTGCTGCGCGGCCAGAAGCTGGAGGAAGGCGCGGAGCACTAGGGCGTGTTGCGAAGACGCGGGGTGCCGGGCGCGGCGGGAGGGGTCTCCCGCCGCGCCCGGCGGGTTAGGCCGCCTTCGCCTTCGTGGCGTACATGTCCACGTACTCCTGCCCCGACAGCCCCATGACCTCGGTCATCACCGAGTCCGTCACCGCCCGCAGCACATAGCGGTCGCGGTCCATGCCCTCGTACCGCGAGAACTCCATCGGCTTGCCGAAGCGCACGGTCACCTTGCCGGTCCTGGGCATGCCCGAGCCGTTCGGCTGGAGCTTGTCCGTACCGATCATCGCGAAGGGCACCACCGGGGCGCCCGTCATCAGCGTCAGCCGCGCGATGCCCGTACGGCCCCGGTACAGCCGGCCGTCGGGGGAGCGGGTGCCCTCCGGGTAGATACCGAAGATGTTGCCGCCCTCCAGGATCCGACGGCCCGTCATCAGCGCCGCGACCCCGCCCCGGCCGCCGTCGCGGTCCACCGGGATCATGCCCACACCGGTGAAGAACCAGGCCATCAGCCGGCCCTTGAGGCCCTTGCCCGTGACGTACTCGTCCTTGCCGATGAAGAAGACCTGACGGTCGCAGACCAGCGGCAGGATCATCGAGTCGATGAAGGTGAGATGGTTGCCTGCGAGGATCACCGGCCCGCTCCCCGGAATGTTCTCGGCGCCTTCCACACGGGTGCGGAACATCAGGCGCATGATCGGTCCGAGCGCTGCCTTGATGAGCGCGAAGCGGGACAACGGGTCCTCCGGTGTCGTGCGATGTTGTGGGACGGCCGGCTTGCGGCCGCCTCTAAATCTCTGCAGGTGAGGACGGTACTCGCAACTCCACACGAGCGCACATCGGGTTCACCGACCTGATACGCGCTGTTGACGTGAGTTTCCGCCACGTTCGCCCGGGGTCTCCCGTACGGAAGGCGCGGCCGCCTACGCTCGGCCCTCGTTTGGCAGTCGTTGACAGGTGCGGGACATCACATCGAGGAGCGTTCATGACACAGGGTGCGCGGAATACGCCCGGACGGCGGACCGTACTGGGAGCGGCGGTGCTCGGCTCGGCGGCCGTGGCGCTGCCCGCCTCGGCGCAGGCGGCCGAGCAGGCCGCCGAACGGGGACGAGGCGGCCACGGACCTGCTGAGCCGGCCCTGCCCGTACCCACGATCATCGGCCACCGCGGCGCCAGCGGCTACCGTCCTGAGCACACCCTCGGCTCGTACCAGCTCGCCCTCGACCTCGGCGCGCATGTGATCGAGCAGGACCTGGTGCCCACCAAGGACGGCCATCTGGTGTGCCGTCACGAGAACGACATCACGGCCACGACCGATGTCGCGGACCACCCGGAGTTCGCGGGCCGCAAGACCACCAAGAGCGTCGACGGCGTCAGCCTCACCGGCTGGTTCACCGAGGACTTCACGCTCGCCGAGCTGAAGACGCTGCGCGCCAAGGAGCGCATCCCCGGCGTCCGGCAGCGCAACACCCTCTACGACGGCCGCTGGGAGATCCCCACCTTCGAAGAGGTGCTGCGCTGGGCGGACGAGCAGGGCCGCCGCCTCGGCCGCAAGATCTGGCTGTACACCGAGACCAAGCACCCCACCTACTTCCGCGGTCTCGGCCTCGGCCTGGAGGAGCCCCTCGCGAAGCTGCTGCGCCGCTACGGGCGTGACCGCAAGGACTCCGCCATCTTCCTCCAGTCCTTCGAGCCGAGCAGCATGCAGCGGATGGCGAAGCTGGTCTCCTCGCCGCGCGTCGTCCTGCTCGACGCCGCCGGCACCCGCCCGTGGGACTTCAAGGTCGCGAACGACCCGCGCACCGTCGCCGATCTGGTCAAGCCCGAGGGCCTGAAGTGGATCGCGTCCTACGCGCAGGGCATAGGCCCGACGCTCGACCTGATCATCCCGAAGGACGCCGCGGGCAAGCTGGGCACGCCCACCACGCTGGTACGGGACGCGCACGCGAAGGGGCTGATCCTCCACCCGTACACGCTGCGCGACGAGAACGCCTTCCTGCCCGCCGACTTCCGGCGCGGTACGGACCCGAACGCGTACGGCGACGCCTTCGGCGCGTTCCGGGCCTACTTCGAGCAGGGCATCGACGGCATCTTCACCGACAACCCGGACACCGGTCTGCTGGCGCGGGCGGACTTCGTCAGCCGCTGACCGCGCGTGCCCCGGTCGGGTGACCGCCCGGCCGGGGAGCAACCGCCCGTCGCCGCCCGGACGTCACGGCGGGCATGACGCCAGTCCGGGCCGCCCGGCCCCTCCCCGCTCCCCGACCGCCCCAGCCCGTGGCGTACCGCCCGCCGGCGGGCGCGCACCCGCCGGAGCCCGCGCGGTCGTCGGACTCCGCGCGGTCGTCGGCTCTCGTCCACGCGCTGCTTCCGCTGGTGCGCGCGGAGGCGGCGGCGGAGGCGCCGGGGGCCGGGGCCGAGCCGGGAGATCTCGAACAGGCCGCCTGGGTACGGCTGCTGGAGCGGCCGGCCGCCGAGCCCTGGCCCGGCGACACCGCGCGCTGGGTACGGGACGTCGTACGGGCGGAGGCCCGCCGAGCCCGGCGCACCGCCGCCCGCGAACTCCCGTACGGCCACGAACCGGCCGCCGGGCCCGAGTCCGACCCCGAGGGCGCCGCGCTGCGCACCGACCGGAGGCAGGCGCTCCGCGCGGCGGTCGGCCGTACTCCCGGCCGCTGTCCGCTGGTCCTGACCGCGATGCTGTCGCCGGAGGATCTCACCTACCGCGAGATCGCGGGGGAGTTGGGTATGTCACAGGGCAGTTTGGGACCGTTACGTTCCAGATGCCTGGGATGCCTGCGCAGAATGCTGGCCGCCGAGGTTGCGGCTCCTGAACTCGGGGGAAAGGAGCGGTAGACCACCGGCGGACCAAGTGAGCGGGAGGCATGCACACATGGGCATGAGCGTGACCATCTCAGCGGCGAGAGCGCAGGACGCTGAACAGATCCTGAAGCTGCAGTACCTGTGCTACCAGAACGAGGCCGAGCTGTACGGCGACTACACCATCGAGCCCCTGACCCAGACGCTCGACGACCTGAGGGCCGAACTCGCCGAGGGCCACGGCCTGGTGGCCAGGCTCGGCGACGAAGTGGTGGCGTCGGTGCGCGGCAGTATCGACGCGACGGGCACCGCCCGGATAGCCAAGCTCATCGTCCATCCCCGGATGCGGCGCCACGGCCTCGGCGGACGGCTGCTCGACGCCATCGAGACGCACTTCGCGGCGCAGCCGGCCGCCGAGCGCTTCCAGCTCTTCACCGGCCACCGCAGCGAGGGCAACCTCCGGCTCTACCGCAGCCGTGGCTACGCCCCGGTGTCGACGGAACAGGCGGGTCCGCGACTGAGACTCGTCACCCTGGAGAAGGACGCCGCGAAAGACGCCACAGCCGTGGGCGCGTACGTCGCCAGCGCCTGACGTGAGGGCGGAATCCCCGGCGGCACGACTCCAGTGGCACGGCCTCAGGGGTACGAAGGGGATTCCGCTTCTCGATCACCCGGGAACGCGGTCCGCTTCCCGGTCACCCGGCGCGGGGGCGCTGCGGCCGCCTACCGGCGGGACCTGCGCAGCCACAGAACGCCGGTGACGGGCAGCAGCACCGGAATGAAGAGATAGCCCATCCCGTAGTCGGACCAGACGGTGGCGTCCGGGAAGGCCGACGGATCGGCCAGTGTCCACGTCCCCACGGTCAGGACGCCCACCAGCTCCGCGGCGCAGCAGACCAGAGCGGCCTTCCGGGCCGTCTCCCCGCCGCGTACCAGCGTGTAGGTGATGAACGCGTAGACCACGGCGGCGACACCGGAGAGCGCGTAGGCCAGCGGCGCGCGGTCGAATTCCGTGGCGATCTGGTAGGCGGACCGGGAGACCGCGCCGACCGACATCACGCCGTACAGCCAGACCAGCAGCAGTCCGGGTCCTCGGACCAGCCTGACCTGAGCCCCGTCGGCGCCTTCGGTGGTCATGTCGTCAGCCTTCCCAGATGTCGTACAGCCGTACTTCCAGCACGGCCAGGACGACCGCTCCGGCGGCGACCGTCACCGAGCCCCAGCGGGTCCGCTCGCTCAGCGACAGGAACCCGGCCGCGGGGACCGCGAACAGCGCGCCCAGCAGATACGAGACGAAGATCACCGAGCCCTCGTCGGCCTGTTCGCCGCGCGCCAGCTGAACGATCCCGACGACCAGCTGCGCCAGCGCGAGCACCGACACCACGGCCATGCCGATGAAGTGCCAGTCCTTGGTGGGCTGGTCGCGGTAGGCGGCGAAGCCGCACCAGGCGGCGAGGGCGAGCGCGGCCACGCAGACCGCGACCGTCAGGGCGACAAGCATGGGGCGAGCGTATTACGGGGCGAAAGACCCGCCGCCTCCGCCCCCGTGCGGCCGCCGGGCCCTTCCCCGCGCCCGCGCCCGTACGGGCGGCGCCTTCGTGCCCGTACGGGCGGTGGCCACGCCCCGGGAACCGTGGCCTTGGCCACAGAGGGCGACTGCTCCGGCCGGGCCCCGGCCGGAGCCTCCGTTCCCCACCTCGCGATATCCGTGCAGGTCACAGCGGGTGGCACGGGCATACGCGCCGCCCGGTGACCGCCGCCGCGCGGCCTCGCGGACCTCGGCGCGGTGTCCGTATGCCGCGACCGCGGCGTCCGCTATACGGACAGCCCCCGGGGGTCGGAACGTACGTCTGTTTTACTTACGGCATGACCACAACGAGCTACCGCGTCCCCGCGACCGAGGCGAACCACACGCCCGGTGCTCGTTGTCTGTGTCGAATGTGCGCCAACTGAGGGCCCCCGCCTGAGCCTCGCGCCCCGAAGCGAGACCCCGACGGCCGAGCCGCGTCCGGACCCGTGAAGGCCATGAGAGCCATGGCCCGAACGCGCCCGGCGCATCGTGCCCGCCCCCGCGTGCGCCGCCTCCCGGTCACCCACCGCGTCAGCGCGCCATGCCGGAATGACGAATGCCCCGTGCCCGGCGGACTCCTCGCCGCGCACTCGACAGTGATGGAAACCCCTGTGATCACTACTACGGGCCTGACGAAGATCTACCGGTCCGCCCAGTCGCACGGCCGCGACGTCACCGCACTCGACGGCGTCGACCTGCATGTCCGCGAGGGCGAGGTCTTCGGGGTCGTGGGACAGAGCGGCGCCGGGAAGTCCTCGCTCATCCGCTGCGTCAATCTCCTCGAACGCCCCACCGCCGGCACGGTCACCGTCGACGGCCAGGACCTCACCGCACTCGCCGGCCGCGGACGGCGGGCGGGCAGGGAACTGCGCCAAGCGCGCGGTTCGATCGGCATGGTCTTCCAGCACTTCAATCTGCTGTCCTCCCGCACGGTCAGGGACAACGTCGAACTGCCGCTGGAGATCCTCGGCGTGGCGGGCCGGGAACGTACGCGCCGCGCCCTGGAACTGCTGGAACTGGTCGGTCTCGCCGACAAGGCCACGGCGTATCCGGCCCAGCTCTCCGGCGGTCAGAAGCAGCGGGTCGGTATCGCCCGCGCGCTCGCGGGCAACCCCAAGGTGCTGCTCTCGGACGAGGCGACGAGCGCCCTGGACCCGGAGACCACCCGCTCGATCCTCCAGCTGCTGCGCGACCTCAACCGGCAGCTCGGACTGACGGTCCTGCTCATCACGCACGAGATGGAGGTCGTGAAGACGATCTGTGACTCGGCGGCGCTGATGCGCAAGGGCCGGATCGTCGAGTCGGGCACGGTCGGCGAACTGCTCGCCACCCCTGGATCGCAGCTGGCGCAGGAGCTGTTCCCGGTGGGCGGCACGGCCACGGGCCCGGGCCGTACGGTCCTCGACGTCACCTTCCACGGCGCCGCCGCCACCCAGCCGGTGATCTCCCAGCTCGCCAGGACCTACAACATCGACATATCGATCCTGGGCGCCGCGATGGACACCGTCGGGGGCCGGCAGATCGGCCGGATGCGCATCGAACTGCCCGGCGCCTACGAGGACAACGTCGTACCGATCGGCTTCCTGCGCGAGCAGGGACTCCAGGCCGAGATCGTGGACGACGCGGACGCGGCGACGGAGGCGGACACAAGCGCCGCCGCCGACGCCCGCTCCGACGAAGAGGCCGCCGCGGCCACCGTCCCCGCGCAGAGCCCCGCACCGGTGAAGGAAGATGCCAAGTGACCTGGTCGGAAATGCAGCCGCTGCTGTCCCAGGGGACCATCGACACCCTCTACATGGTGCTCTGGTCCGCGCTCGTCACTCTCGCCGGCGGGCTGCCCCTCGGCATCCTGCTGGTCCTCACCGACAAGGGCGGACTGCTCCAGAACGCCGTGGTCAACAAGGCCGTCGGAGTGATCGTGAACATCGGCCGCTCGCTGCCGTTCATGATCCTGCTGATCGCGCTGATCCCGTTCACCACCCTGATCGTCGGCACCTTCATCGGCCCCACCGCGATGATCGTGCCGCTGGCGATCGGTGCCATCCCGTTCTTCGCGCGACTCGTCGAGACGGCGATCCGCGAGGTCGACCACGGACTGGTCGAGGCCGTGCAGGCGATGGGCGGCTCGATCCCCACCATCGTCCGCAAGGTGCTGCTGCCGCAGGCCCTGCCGTCGCTCGTGTCCGCCGTCACCACCACCGTCATCGTGCTCATCGGCTACTCCGCCATGGCCGGGGCGGTCGGCGGTGAGGGGCTCGGATCCAAGGCCGTCACCTATGGATTCCAGCGCTTCGAGAACGGCTTCATGATCGCCACGGTCGTCCTCCTGATCGCGATCGTCACCGTCGTCCAGCTCCTCGGGGACGGGGTCGTACGGCTGCTGGCCCGCCGCGGCCGTACCGCCACCTGACCCGCTCCCGATTCCACCCTCCGGCCCGCACTCCTTGTCCGGGCCACGTCACCCGTATCACCGGAAAGAGGCACTCTTCGTGCGCACCACCATCAAGTTCAGCGCGGCAGCCGCCGCCACCGCCGCTCTCGCCCTCGGCCTCAGCGCCTGCGGCACCTCCTCCGACCCGGGCGCCTCGTCCGCCGCCGGAGCCTCGGCCGACACCTCCGAGCCGCTCGTCGTCGCCGCGTCCCCGACGCCGCACGCCGACATCCTGAACTTCGTCAAGAAGAACCTGGCGGACAAGGAGGGCCTCAAGCTGGAGGTCAAGGAGTTCACGGACTACGTCCTGCCGAACACCGCCACCCAGAGCGGCGAGGTCGACGCCAACTTCTTCCAGCACAAGCCCTACCTGGACGACTTCAACAAGAAGAAGGGCACCGACATCGTGCCCGTCGTCAACGTCGAGCTGGAGCCCCTCGGCCTCTACTCCAAGAAGGTCAAGGACCTCAAGGAGCTGAAGTCCGGCCAGAGCGTCGCCCTCCCCAACGACACCACCAACGAGGGCCGCGCGCTCAAGCTGCTCGCGGACAACGGCCTGATCACGCTGAAGGACGGCGCGGGCACCGACGCCAACCTCGCCGACATCAAGGACGCCAAGGGCCTGAAGTTCAAGGAGCTGGAGGCCGCCACGCTGCCCCGCGCCCTGAACGACGTCGACGCCGCCGTCATCAACGGCAACTACGCCATCGAGGCCGACCTCAAGCCCGCCGAGGACGCCCTGGCCCTGGAGAAGCCCGACGGCAACCCGTACGCCAACTTCCTCGCCGTCAAGCGCGGCAACGAGAAGGACCCGCGGGTGGAGAAGCTCGCGAAGCTCCTGAACTCGCCCGAGGTGAAGAAGTACATCGAGGACACCTACGAGGGCTCGATCGTGCCCGCTTTCGGTGCGGTCAAGTAGACACCGCAGTAACGTTCTTGTCGGTGAGAGCCCCGTACACGCCCGTCGTGTACGGGGCTTCCGCATCCGTACGGACCCGGCCATGCGCATCCCCCACCCGATGCTGCATGCTGTGCATTTACGACGGACTGAGGCATGGAGCTGTGCATGACTACCACCTTTCCGGACGTTTCCATCAGCACGGAGCGGTTGGTGCTGCGCCCCTTCGAGCCGGCGGACATCCCGGCGCACATCGAGATGATGAATGACGAGCTGGTCACCGCCTGGACCTCCGTCCCCCATCCGTATACGAGAAGAGACGCCGAGGAGTGGATCGGCGGAATCGCCCCCGCCGAACGCCTGGAAGGGCGCGGGATCGCGTTCGCCGTCACCGAGTTCCTCACCCAGCGGCTCGTCGGGGTCGTACGGCTGCGGAACACCAACTGGCACGCACTCGCCACCGAGGCCGCCT
Source organism: Streptomyces sp. NPDC039430 (assembly GCF_055639435.1). Taxonomy (NCBI): domain Bacteria; kingdom Bacillati; phylum Actinomycetota; class Actinomycetes; order Kitasatosporales; family Streptomycetaceae; genus Streptomyces; species Streptomyces sp. NPDC039430. The sequence continues at coordinate 301,187 of NZ_JBVKAK010000007.1, forward strand.
ATGTGACCGCGCCCTGGGCACGCGGTGAGGGATACGCCACCGAATCGGCGCTCGCGGTCGCCCAGTGGCTTTTCCGCGACCAGAAGTTCGAACGCATCGAGGTGCGCACCCCCGCCGGCAACACCGCCTCCCAGCAGGTCGCGCAGAAGATCGGCTGCATCAGCGAGGGCGTCCTGCGCAACGCCTGGATAGCGCGCACCCAGACCGAGGACGGCGGCTGGACCGACATCCGCACCGACCTGATCGTCTGGAGCCTGCTGCCGGAGGACCTCGAAGGCGTCGCCGAACAGATGGCGGACGCGACGGGCTACGCGTCCTTCACCGACTGGAACTGACGGCCGCCACCCGCACCGCCCGGCCCTCACCCGGCCGCCACCCGCACCGCCCGGCCGCCTCCCGACCCGGCCAGGTACTCTCACCGTGCGCTCGCGGCCATACGGACAGTGCTCCGTGCGGCGCCCGCGATCCGCGACCACCGGCAGCGATCCCCCACCTCTGCCCCGCTTCCGCCCGCTTGAGACGACTTTACGGAGACTGACGACGATGGCCGACCGCGTCACGGTGATCGGCTGGGACGGCTCGCCCCTCACCGCCGCGGCCAAGTCCGCGCTCTCCGCCGCCACTCTGGTGGCCGGAGCCGCCCACCATCTGGCACTCCCCGAGGTGCCGCCAGGCGCCGAGCGCATCCGCCTCGGGTCGATAGACCTCGCCGCCCGCAGGATCGCCGGGCACCGCGGCAGCGCCGTGGTCCTCGCCGACGGCGACCCCGGCTTCTTCGGGGTCGTACGCACCCTGCGCGCCCCGGAGCACGGCCTGGAGGTCGAAGTCGTCCCCGCGGTCTCCGCCGTGGCCGGCGCCTTCGCACGGGCCGGGATGGCCTGGGACGACGCCCAAGTCGTCGTCGCCCAACGCCGTACGCTCCGCCGCGCCGTCAACGTCTGCCGGGCGCACACCAAGGTCGCCGTCCTCACCTCCCCGGGCGCCGGCCCCGCCGAACTCGCGCTGCTCCTCGACGGGGTCCACCGCACCTTCGTCATCTGCGAGGAGCTCGGCACCGAACGGGAACAGGTCACCGTCCTCACCTCGGACAAGGCCGCCGACCACGTCTGGCGCGACCCGAACGTGGTGATCGTCATCGGCGGAGTCGGCACCGCGGTCTCCCCGGGCAGCGGCTGGATCGCCGGCCGCGACCCCGGATACCCGCCGGCCGCGCGCGGCTGGGCGCTGCCCACCGAGGAGTACGGCATCGAGCTGGACGAGGGCGAGTCGACCTGGCTGCGCGCCGCCCAGCTGGCCAGGCTGGGCGCCCGTACAGGCGATCTCGTCTGGGACATCGGCTGCGGCAGCGGAGCCCTCGCCGCCGAGGCGGCCCGCTTCGGCGCGGCCGTCATCGCCGTCGACGACGAGCCGGGAGCCTGCGCCAGCACGGCCGCGGCCGCCCGCCGCGCCGGCGTACAGCTCCAGGTCGTCCAGGGACGGGCGCCGCACGCACTGGAGCGGCTGCCCGAGCCCGATGTCGTACGGATCGGCGGCGGCGGCGTCGATGTGGTCATCGCCTGCGCCGACCGCAGGCCCGAGCGCATCGTCACCCACGCGGCCACCCGGGACGAGGCCGAGGCGGTCGGAACGGCCTTGGCGGCAGGGGGATATGAGGTGGAGTGCGCACTGCTCCAGTCAGTCGGCCTCGACACCGGCGACTGGTCCGAACGCGAGCGCTCCGTCGTCTTCCTCGTCTCCGGCAGGCGTCCGGAAAGCGGCCCCTGACCCTGCTTCCGCGCCGCGCGAGGTAGGCTGGCCGATCGTTGTACAGCAGCCGGGCGTTCGTCACTTCGTTCGTCAATGTCCGGAAAAGGGGCCCGTTTTGAGCCCTGATGTGGTACGGCGACAACCGGGGGACGCGCCACGTGGCGCAGTCCACAGCGGGCCGTGGCGGATACCACCACCAGGGCCCTGAAAGACCGCGGGAGCCCGACACCGGGGCCGAAGCGGGCTTTCGTGCCGCCCGGCGCCCACGCTCGTTGTGCATGACGGGCGCCGGAAGCGCCGCGGATCGGGCGCCCCGGTGGAAGGGCTGAAGGAGCAGAACCAATGGGCGAGGGGTACGCACATGACTGACACCGGCCAGGTCCCGGTCGAGGGACTGCCGGAGAACGCAGGCATGGTGGAGCAGCCGGGCATCCCCGCTCCCGGCGCGTACACCTACCTCGACCCCTCCGCACCCGTCGCCGAGGACGAAGACCTCCTCCTCATGCCGAGCGCCCAGGGCGGCTGGAACGACCCCCAGGTGGTGCCGGGCGAGGTGCCCGTCGCCTACGCCGCGCCCGAGGGGTACGTGACGCCCGAGGGGTACGTGACGCCCGACGGGTACGCCGCCGCGCCGGAGAGCTACGCCCCGGCGGCGCCCGAGGGGTACGCCGTTCCCGAGCAGGCCCTGATCCAGCAGCAGATGCCGCCCATAGAACAGCCGGCGCCGATCCAGGAGCCGGTGGCACAGGTCCGGGCCGAGGCGCCGGACGGGTACCAGCCGCAGCAGGAGTTCGCCGCCGAGCCCGCGCGGCCGGAGCAGGTACCGGCCGCGGAGACCGCGTTCGCACCGCCCGCCGCCCCCGCCGCCCCCGCCGCCCCCGTGGAGCCCGCGGCGCCGGTCGTGACCGAAGGGGTGGCGGACACCGCGCAGCCCGGGCCGGCACCGCACCAGCCGGGAGCCCATGAGGCCGGGGGCCGGGACTCCGGTTCGGTGGATCTCACCGGCGTACGTATGCCACCGCCCGTACCGGCATCCGCGCCCGCCCCCGCTCCCGCCCAGGCGCCGATGCGCCGTCCGCTGCACATGGGCCCGCCGGTGCCCGACCCGACGGGCGGTGTGGTCCGTTCGCTCGCCGACCGGGGGCCCGCGGGCACGCCGACGCAGGCCGTCCGGGTACGCGCCCAGGCACAGGGACCGGCCACCCCGGGCCCGGAGTATCTGGACGTCCCGCGTGAGGAGTCCGCCGTTCTCGCGGGGCCGCAGCTGAGCGAGATCCCGCCGCAGGCCGGGGCCCCGTGGTCGGCCGAGCCGCCGGCCGCCGAGCCCGCGGCTGTGGCCGTGGCCGTGGCGCCGGAGGCGGCAGCAGAAACGGTCGTCCCGGAGCCGGCGGCTCAAGCCGAGCCCGTGGCCGAGACCACCCCCGACCCCGCCCCCGAGCCCGTTGCCGTCCCGGACGAGCCGGCGCCAGAGGTGGCGGCGGCCGTCGAGCCGGAACCGCTGCCCGAGCCGGTCGCGGTCGCCCCGGAACCGCCCGCGGCGGAGCAACAGCACGAGCCCGCTCAGGAGCCGCAACCCGAGCCCGCGCCCGAGGCCCCGGCCGCCGGTGCGGCTGAGCCGGCCGAAGCGCGGGAGGAACCGGCTCCCGCCGTCGAGCGGACCGGGCAGCCGGTGGAAGAGCCCGTACGTGTACCGGCGCCGGAAGCGGAAGCCGCGCCGGAGCCCGAGCCGGTCCAGGACTCCGCCCCGGAGGCCACGCCGGAGCCCGCGCCCGCGCCGGTTCAGGAGGAGCCCGCGCCGGAGCCCGAGCCCGCGCCGGTCCAGGAGTCCGCGCCCGAACCGGCGCCTGAGCCCGCCCCCGAGCCCGAGTCCGCCCCCGAGGCGGAACCGGAGCCGGAACCGCAGGCCCTCGCGGAGTCCGCCCCCGAGCCGGCGCCTGAGCCCGCCGCCGTACCGGAGCCCGAGCCTCAGCCCGAAGCCGAAGCCGAAGCCGAAGCCGAAGCCGAGACGGCGCCCGAGCCCGAGCCCGCGCCCGTCGTGCAGGAAGGCACCGCGGCCCCGTCCGGCTACAACGACGCCGAACGCGACGCCGTGCTCCGCGTGATGCGCGAGCGCCGTGACATCCGCAACGGCTTCCGCTCCGACCCCGTCCCGCACGAGGTCCTGCTGCGCGTCCTGGAAGCCGCGCACACCGCGCCCAGCGTCGGCCACTCCCAGCCCTGGGACTTCGTCGTCATCCGCTCCGCCGAGACCCGGCGGTCCATGCACGAGCTGGCGCAGCGTCAGCGTGACGCGTACGCCAAGGCGCTGCCCAAGGGCCGGGCCAAGCAGTTCAAGGAACTGAAGATCGAGGCCATCCTCGAAACACCGGTGAACATCGTCGTCACCGCCGACCCCACGCGCGGCGGCCGGCACACCCTCGGCCGGCACACCCAGCCGCAGATGGCCCCGTACTCCTCGGCGCTCGCCGTGGAGAACCTGTGGCTCGCCGCCCGCGCCGAGGGCCTCGGCGTCGGCTGGGTCAGCTTCTTCGACGAGAGCGAGATGGTACGCGCGCTGGGGCTGCCGGAGCACCTCGACGTCGTGGCGTATCTCTGCGTCGGATACGTGGACGAGTTCCCGGTCGAGCCCGAGCTGATGCAGGCCGGCTGGTCCAAGCGCCGGCCGCTCTCCTGGGTCGTCCACGAGGAGACCTACGGCCGTCGCGCCCTGCCGGGCGAGGAGCCGCACGACCTGCTCCAGGAGACCATCGCCGGTATCCGCCCGCTGGACGCCAAGGCGCTGGGCGAGGCGTGGGAGCGGCAGAAGCGGATGACCAAGCCCGCCGGCGCGCTCGGCATGCTGGAGATCATCTCCGCCCAGCTCAGCGGATTGTCCCGGCTCTGCCCGCCGCCCATCCCGGAACCGGCGGCCGTCGCGATCTTCGCGGGCGACCACGGTGTGCACGCGCAGGGCGTGACCCCGTGGCCGCAGGAGGTGACCGGCCAGATGGTCGCCAACTTCCTCGGCGGCGGCGCGGTGTGCAACGCGTTCGCGAACCAGGTGGGCGCGGAGGTCTGCGTCATCGACGTGGGCGTCGCGGGCGAACTCACGGCCACACCCGGCCTGCTGCCCCGCAAGGTCCGCGCCGGTACCGCCGACTTCACGACGGGTCCCGCGCTGAGCCGCGAGGAAGTCCTCGCCGCGATCGAGGTCGGCATCGAGACGGCGCGCGATCTGGTGGCCGCGGGCAACAAGGCCCTGCTCACCGGCGAGATGGGCATCGCCAACACGACCGTGTCGGCCGCGCTGATCTGTGTCTACACCGGCCAGGACCCCGCGGAGGTCACCGGCCGGGGGACCGGCATCAACGACGAGATGCACGCCCGCAAGGTCGACGTCGTCCGCCGGGGTCTCGACCTCCACCAGCCCGACCCGTCCGACCCGGTCGGCGTCCTCGCGGCGATCGGCGGCCTGGAACACGCGGCGCTGGTCGGATTCCTGCTGGGCGGCGCGTCGCTGCGTACGCCGGTCATCCTGGACGGCGTGAGCGCCGGCGCGGCCGCGCTGGTCGCACGGGCGATCGCCCCGGAGGCACTGGCGGCCTGCATCGCGGGCCACCGCAGCGCGGAGCCGGGCCATGTCGCGGCCCTCAACAAACTGGGCCTGCGCCCGCTGGTGGACCTGGACCTCCGCCTGGGCGAGGGCACGGGCGCGCTGCTGGCGCTTCCGGTGGTACAGAGCGCGGCACGGGCGATGCATGAGGTGGCGACGTTCGACTCGGCGGGCGTCACCGAGAAGTAGCCTCCCGGCAGGGGGTCGTGGGTCCCGGTGCGTTCTGGCCGGGGCCGGTGGTCCGGTGCGGGTCGTCGCCGGGTTGTTGCCGGGCTGCGCGCCGGGCCTCGCGCCCGGGACGGCACGAGGTACGGCGCGACTCCGCCCAGTCGAGGGCTCGGGCGTCGCGCGCCGCACCTCGCGCTTCGGTGTCCCGGACACGCCCCCTGCCCGCTCCCTTCACCGCCCGTCACGGACTGACCCGGCCGTGCGCGGGGCGAGCGTGCCACGGGCGGGAGGGGCTCGGAGCCCGGCACCACAACGGCGCACCCGCACCACGACCCCCCGCCGTAAGCTAGACGCGCCCCACCAGCCACTTCACACCCCGTCCGCCCGAGGAGTCACCACCCACATGCCCGAGCACGCCGCGCACGCGCATCCCGCCTACCCCGTCGGACTCCGCCTGGCCGGGCGGCGCGTTGTCGTCGTCGGTGGCGGGCAGGTCGCGCAGCGCCGGCTGCCCGCGCTCATCGCGGCCGGTGCGGACATCGTGCTGGTGTCGCCGTCCGCGAAGGCCTCCGTCGAGGCCATGGCCGCGGCCGGCGAGATCCGCTGGGAGCGCCGCCGCTACGAAGAGGGTGACCTCGCCGACGCCTGGTACGTCCTCGTCGCGTCCAGCGACGAGGACGCCAACCGCGCCGCGTCCGCCGAGGCCGAGCGCCGTCGCGTCTGGTGCGTACGCAGCGACGACGCGGACGCCGCCACCGCCTGGACGCCCGCGACCGGCCGCAGCGAGGGCCTCACCGTGGCCGTGCTGACCGGGCGCGACCCGCGTCGTTCCGCCGCCGTGCGGGACGCCATCGTCGAGGGGCTGCGCGACGGCACACTCGCCGCCCCGCACCGCCGCAGCCGTACCCCCGGCGTCGCCCTGGTCGGCGGCGGCCCCGGCGACCCGGACCTGATCACCGTGCGCGGCCGCAGGCTTCTCGCCGAGGCGGACGTCGTGATCGCCGACCGGCTCGGCCCGCGCGACCTGCTGGACGAACTGCCGCCGCACGTCGAGGTGATCGACGCCGCGAAGATCCCGTACGGCCGTGCCATGGCCCAGGAGGCGATCAACGACGCGCTGATCGAGCACGCCAAGGCGGGCAAGGCCGTGGTCCGGCTCAAGGGGGGCGATCCGTTCGTCTTCGGACGGGGCATGGAAGAGGCGCACGCGCTGGCCGCCGCCGGTATCCCCTGCACCGTCGTGCCGGGTATCTCCAGCTCCATCAGCGTGCCGGGCGCGGTCGGAATCCCCGTCACACACCGGGGCGTCGCCCACGAGTTCACCGTCGTCAGCGGCCATGTCGCCCCCGACGACGACCGTTCGCTCGTCGACTGGGCGGCGCTCGCCCGGCTCCGCGGCACGCTCGTCCTGCTGATGGCCGTGGACAAGATCGGCGCGATCGCCCAGGCGCTCGTCGAGCACGGCAGGGCTCCCGGGACCCCGGTCGCGCTGGTGCAGGAAGGCACCACGGCCGCCCAGCGCAGGGTGGACGCCACACTCGCGACGGTCGCGGAGGTCGTGCGGACCGAGGAGATCCGGCCCCCGGCCGTCATCGTCATCGGCGAGGTCGTCGCCCTGGGGGACGGCACCTGAGGCCCGTCCGCCCCGCACCCCACTCACCGACAAGGCAGTAGCACCCCGTGGCTGAACTCATCACCGTCGACGACCCCGACGACCCCCGTCTGCGCGACTACACCGGTCTGACCGATGTCGAGCTGCGCCGCAGGCGCGAGCCCGCCGAAGGGCTGTTCATCGCGGAGGGCGAGAAGGTCATCCGCCGGGCGGGGCAGGCCGGCTACCCGATGCGGTCGATGCTGCTGTCGGCCAAGTGGGTCGACACCATGCGGGACATCATCGACGAGGCCACGGCCCCGGTGTACGCGGTCAGCCCCGAGCTGGCCGAACGCGTGACCGGCTACCACGTGCACCGCGGCGCCCTCGCCTCCATGGCCCGTAAGCCACTGCCCACGGTGGACGAGGTGCTCCGCACGGCCCGCCGCGTCGCCGTCATGGAAGCGGTCAACGACCACACCAACATCGGCGCGATCTTCCGCAGCGCCGCAGCGCTCGGGATGGACGCCGTACTGCTCTCCCCGGACTGCGCCGATCCGCTCTACCGCCGCTCGGTGAAGGTCTCGATGGGCGCGGTGTTCTCCGTCCCGTACGCCCGGCTCGACGGCCGGCCACGGGCGCTGGACACCGTACGGGAGGCCGGCTTCCGGCTGCTCGCGCTCACCCCCGACGAGCGGGCGGTCCCGATGGACGAGGTCGCTCCGCACCGGCTGGAGCGTGTCGCGCTGATGCTGGGCGCGGAGGGCGCCGGGCTGTCCGGGCGTGCGCTCGGCGCCGCCGACACCTGGGTCCGTATCCCCATGGCGCACGGCGTGGACTCGCTGAACGTCGGCGCGGCGGCGGCGGTCGCCTTCTACGCGGTCACGACGGGCCGCCCGGAAAGCTGACGGCGGCGGCCGTACGGCTCAGAGCTGCTGGGCCGCGGCGATGCCCAGCGCGACGATCAGGGTCACGACGACGAAGACGATCAGCCGCTGCCGCAGCAGGCGCGGGTTGGCGGGCCGCAGCTTGCCCGAACCCGTCCGGGGGCCGGGCTTCGGACGGCCGCTGCCCGTACGCACGGCGCCCCGGGACCGCGGCGGGCGCTGCGAGCCGTTGCGGGGGGAGGAACCGCCCGTACGGGGGGAGGGGCCCGTACCCCGGGAAGGCCCGGGACGCGACGCCTGGCCACCGGAGGGTCCCGGCGCACGGCCCGGCGCGCCGAGTTCGGCGCTCCGCTCCGTATAACGCTCGGTCAGCCGGCCGGTCGGCAGTTCCTGCCCGTTCCGCGTCCGCTGTACGGGGGGCCGGCCGGCCGAGAGCCCCTGGGCCTCCCGCGCCGCGATCTCCTTGAGCCGCATCGAGAGCTGGAGCGTGCTGGGACGTTCCTCCGGATCCTTGGCGAGACAGGCCCGCACCAGCGGAGCGAGCGCGTCCGGCATCCCGTCGAGATGCGCCTCCTCATGGACCACCCGGTAGAGCATGACCTCGGAACTGCCGTGCCCGAACGGGGAGTCGGCGGTCGCCGCGTACGCCAGCGTGGCGCCCAGCGAGAACACGTCCGTGGCCGGGGTGACCGCCGCCCCGCGCACCTGCTCAGGGGCGAGGAAGCCCGGCGACCCGACGGCCGTGCCGACATGGGTCAGCGTGCTCGCGCCCGTCGCCCAGGCGATGCCGAAGTCGATGATCCGCGGACCCTTGGGGGAGAGCAGGATGTTCGACGGTTTGAGATCGCGGTGGACGACGCCCGCCTCGTGCACGGCCACCAGCCCCTCGGAGAGCGCCGCGCCCACCGAGGCGACCTCGGCCGCGGAGAGCGCGCCCTCCTCGTTGACCTTGTCGTGCAGCGAGGGGCCCGGCACGTACTGGGTGGCGAACCATGGGCGGTCCGCGTCGAGATCCGCGGCCACCAGCCGTGCCGTACAGCCGCCCCGGATCCGCCGCGCGGCGGAGACCTCGCGGGCGAACCGCGACCGGAATTCCTGATCCTCGGCCAGATCCGGCCGGATCACCTTCAGCGCGACCCGCTGACCGCGCCGGTCGGAGCCCAGGTATACGACCCCCATACCGCCGGCGCCCAGCCGCCGGTGAATCCTGAACGAACCGACGACACGCGGGTCCTCGCGCCGGAGCCGCATCATCGCCATGTCCATCCCCGCTGCCCGGTCGTCCGTGTGACGTGGCACAGCTTACGTACCCGCGCCCCGGCGCGCTCATAGGCCGCGCCCTCGCGCACGGACCGATTGTCAGTGCCGGGTGGGAAACTTGAGTGGTGGTCAGGGGAGTGGCGGAGCCCAGGTCCTCCGGCCCGTGCGTGATCTCAAAGGTCTGACGCAGAAGGGGGATTGGATCGTGAAGGGTGACCGGGTGGAGATAGTCGTGGACGCGGGGGACACGACACGGACCTACGAAGTGGTGGCGAGCCGGGCGGGCCGCAGGGTGGAGACCGCGGTGCGCCGGGGAGTGGTGGAAGTGAGCGAAGTCACCCGCAGCGGAGGGGTGATCAGAACGGCGCGCTTCATGGCCACGCGGGTCCTCGCGTTGGTCGAGCAGCCGGTGCCCCGGGTGGAGTCCTCGGAGTGCTCCGAGGAGCGCCCCGTCAGGGATGCCCCGGGGTACTAGGGCCCCTCTCCACCCAGGGGAGTACGTACCGGCGTCCGGCTCATCCTCCGGGAGGCCCGGCAAGGGGTACGCGGGCATGACGACCGGGGCCCGCCCGCTCCCTAATGTTGAGGTCAAGCGGCGGGTGCGGTACTCGTCTCCCGAGGTCGGAGACTCGCCGCTCTTGGAACAGGACAGGAGAGGGACCATGGCGGACACGGCATCGCGGGCGATGATCCGTACGCAGGGACGCAAGGCGTTCGCCGCGTTCGGCGGGCGCCGGTCCGGCACCCGCCACCCCCTGGTGGCGACCGCCATGGTCCTTCCTCTGGCTGCCCTGCTGGTGGTCGTCTTCGGCGGCTGGGATGCAGTGGTGACACAAGCGTCGTCCGTGGGCGTGATGCTGGGGCGCTGAGTGGCGCTCCGGATCCGGGAGAGCGGCCCGGATCGGGGACATCCGGCCAACAACCCCGTGGGGACGGGGGTGCGGCGGACGGCAGCGTTTGGCCGGTCAGCTGGGGAGCTGACCGGCCATCGCGCTGTCCGGACCCATCCACCCGGCACGCCCAGGGCCCCGTCGCCGTACGCTCGCCACGGAACACCACGTACCAGAGGGGCTTCCGTGACCGCTTCCGTCGTACGCGCCCTGGGCCGCGTCGCCCGTGACACCGCCCATCCGGCGGTGCGCGCGGCGGACCCGGCGGGCTGCCGGGCCTGCGGCCGGGGGAGCACCGTCCTCGCCGACCGGCCGGACGGGATCGTCGTACGGCACGGAGAGGTCGTCGCCAAGGCCCATGCCGACGGTACGGACCGGGCCGGGCACCGCGTCAGGCTCGCCGTCGCCGCGCATCCCCTGCTCGCCGGGGTACTGCTGCCGCCGCTGCCGGCCGCCACGGCGGAGGTGGCCGGCCGGCCCGTGACCGCCTGGCCGTACGGCATCCCGGTCGACCCGACCGACCCCGACGCCGCCCCCTGGGAGCAGGCCGGCACACTCCTCGCCCGGCTGCACACCCTGCCGCTCGCGGAGCTGTCCGAAGCCGTGGCCGAGACCGATGCCGAGACCGAGACCGATGCCGTGGCCGGAACCGGAGCCGGAGCCGCAGCGGGACCCGGAGCCCTCGCGCGAGCCGGAGCCGGAGCGGACGGCCGCCCCGGGCTGCCGGACATGCGGGGACCCGCCAAGGCGGCCCGCGCCGTCGCGCGGATGCGTGCCGCCGGACCTCACCCCGCCGCCGTTCCGGTACAGCGCGCCTGGCGGCACCTGCCGGTCTGGGCCCGCGGCGAGGCGCGCGCGCCGGGGCCTTACGCCCTGTGCCACGGCGATCTGCACCTGGGCCAGCTCGTACGCCACCCGGCCCCCGACGGCCCCTGGCTGCTCATCGACATCGACGACCTCGGACTCGGCGACCCGGCCTGGGACTTGGCCCGTCCCGCCGCCTGGTACGCCGCCGGACTGCTGCCTCCCGAGGCCTGGCTGCGCTTCCTCGGCGCCTACCGGTCCGCGCACGGCCCCGCCGTGCCCGCCGCCCCCGACGCGGATCCCTGGCCCCGGCTGGATGTCGCGGCCCGCGCCCTCACCGTGCAGACCGCCGCACTGGCCATCGCCAAGTCGGCCGCCGAGGGCCGGGATCCGGACGACGTCGAGCTGCTGATGATCGACGCCTGCGCCCGGATCGCGGACGTCGCAACCGAGTTGTCGCCGGAGGCGTCGTCGTAGGGTGGGGCCACGGATGAACCCACGGCCGCCGGGAGCGTGTTACGGCGGTGCCGGACGAATGGCGAGGAGCGAGCCGACCATGCAGTGTCCCAAGTGCCACGCGGCGATGCACACGTACAACCGCAACGGTGTCCAGATAGAGCAGTGCAGCGGCTGCCGGGGGATCTTCCTCGACTACGGCGAGCTGGAGTCCCTGACCCGCCTGGAGTCGCAGTGGTCGCAGCAGGCGCCGCCCGTACAGCAGGCGCCGCCCCCGCCGCCGCAGGCGTACCCCGCCGCCCCCGCCCCCGCCTGGGGCGCGCCGCAGCACGGCGGTGGCCACTACGGAGGTCACCACGGCGGGCACCACCGCCAGAAGAGCTTCGGGCGGATGCTCTTCTCCTCCTGAGCCCCGCCGGGGATCCACTGGGAGCCTTCTGGGACCAGCCGTCACCAGGCATACGACGAAGCCCCCGGCCATGGAGACGGCCGGGGGCTTCGGACTGTGCGCGATACTGGGATTGAACCAGTGACCTCTTCCGTGTCAGGGAAGCGCTCTCCCGCTGAGCTAATCGCGCGGGTGGGACCTCGTGTACTGCGTGCTGCGTGCGCGATACTGGGATTGAACCAGTGACCTCTTCCGTGTCAGGGAAGCGCTCTCCCGCTGAGCTAATCGCGCGCGGATCCAATGGATCCAGTGGACGATACTGGGATTGAACCAGTGACCTCTTCCGTGTCAGGGAAGCGCTCTCCCGCTGAGCTAATCGTCCTTGGAGGTGGAGACGGGATTTGAACCCGTGTAGACGGCTTTGCAGGCCGTTGCCTCGCCTCTCGGCCACTCCACCAGGAGTACGGGGGTTCGGGAAGGATCCCCCATATTCGAGCGGACGACCAGGTTCGAACTGGCGACCTCAACCTTGGCAAGGTTGCGCTCTACCAACTGAGCTACGTCCGCGTATCGTTTCCGGTCCAACCGTACGGCCCGGCGACGTGTTGAACTCTAGCGGATTCCGGGGCCAGCACAAAAACGCGTTTCCGCAGCGTGCTGGGGTGCGTTCGCCGTACGTTCAGCCCGGAGCGGCCCAACGGAGGCTGTTCTAGACTCGCAAGCGTGCACGACCTCGCTCCTTTGGCCCGCTTCGGCGGCCTCGTCGCCTCCGGTCTGCGGGATGTCACCCATGATCCGGAAGCGCTCGACTCGGCCGGGTTCTGGGCCGTCGCCGCGGACTTCGAAGGCCGTCTCACCTGCGCACGCTTCGACGACGTACGGCCCGACGCCGTGCCCGCGCCGGTGCCGGGACAGTGGCGCGGGCCCGCCACCGGTGACTGGACGTCGTCGCTCGACCGCGACGCGTACACCAAGGGCGTCCGCCGGATCCGTGAGTACATCGCGGCGGGCGATGTGTACCAGGTCAATCTGTGCCGGGTGCTCTCCGCGCCGCTGCCCGCTCCGGAGACGGCCGATGTCGACGCGCTGACGGCCCTGCTCGCACGCGACAACCCCGCCCCGTACGCCGGAACGATCCGGCTGCCCGCGTACGGCGTGGAGATCGCGACCGCCTCGCCCGAGCTGTATCTGAGTACGGCAGGCCGCGTCGTCGAGTCCGGTCCTATCAAGGGCACCGCCCGTACCGCGGAAGAGATGCTGGAGAAGGACCACGCCGAGAACGTGATGATCGTGGACCTCGTCCGCAACGACCTGGGCCGCGTCTGCGCCACGGGATCCGTGACGGTCCCCGCGCTCTGCGCGGTCGAGCCGCATCCCGGACTGGTCCATCTCGTCTCGACCGTACGGGGCCGGCTCGCCGAGAGCGCGGGCTGGCCGGAGCTGCTGCCCGCCACGTTCCCGCCCGGCTCGGTCACCGGCGCCCCCAAGTCCAGCGCCCTGCGGATCATCGACGAGCTGGAGACCGCCCCGCGCGGCCCCTACTGCGGCGGTATCGGCTGGGTCGACGCCGACCGTGGCACCGCCGCGCTGGCCGTCGGGATCCGTACCTTCTGGATCGACCGCGACGCGGCCCCGGGACCCGTCCTGCGCTTCGGCGCCGGCGCGGGCATCACCTGGGGATCCGACCCCGAGGGGGAGTGGGCGGAGACCGAGCTGAAGGCCGCCCGGCTGCTCGCGATAGCGTCGGGCGCGTACGAAGCGAGTGGAAGGACCGGGTAGATGAAGATCTGGGTCAACGGCGCACTCCACACGGCCGAGGGTGCCCTCGTGTCCGTGCTGGATCATGGACTGACCGTGGGGGACGGCATCTTCGAGACGGTCAAGACCGTCCAGGGCCGGCCCTTCGCCCTCACCCGCCATCTGGGCCGGCTGAGCCGCTCCGCCCGAGGGCTCGGGCTGCCGGAGCCGGATCTCGACGAGGTACGCCGCGCCTGCGCGGCCGTTCTCGACGCCAACCCGGTGGAGTTGGGGCGGCTGCGGATCACCTACACCGGCGGGCTCTCCCCGCTCGGCTCCGACCGGGGCGAGGCGGGCCCGACCCTGGTGGTCGCCGTCGGCGGGACGAAGCGCCGCCCCGACACCACCGCCGCCATCACCGTCCCGTGGACACGCAACGAGCGCGGCGCGGTGACCGGCCTCAAGACCACCTCGTACGCGGAGAACGTCGTCGCCCTCGCGCGGGCGCGCGAGCGGGGCGCGAGCGAGGCGCTCTTCGCCAATACGGTCGGCGCGCTCTGCGAGGGCACGGGTTCCAACGTCTTCGTCGTCCTCGACGGCGAGTTGCACACCCCGCCGCTCGCGTCCGGCTGTCTCGCCGGCATCACCCGGGCCCTGACGGCCGAGTGGTGCGGTGCCCACGAGACGGATCTGCCGCTGGACGTCCTGGAGCGCGCGGACGAGATCTTCCTGACCTCCACGCTGCGCGACGTACAGGCCGTCCACCGTCTCGACGACCGTCAACTGCCCGCCGCCCCGGGGCCGGTGACCACGAAGGCGATGCGCGTCTTCGAGGAGCGGGCCGGCGCCGACCTGGATCCCTGAGACCCGGCGAGCGGCGCGGCCGGTCCGTAAAGCGGATGACTCCGCGCCACGCGTTGGGTACAACTCCCCTGATGACCACCACTCTGCGGCCGACCGGGCCGCTTCAGCAGGCCGACGACGGCGGGAAATCACGCTCCTACGAGGTCTGCGTGAACAGCCGCCCCGTCGGCGCGATCGAACTCGCCACGGACCCCGGCTTCGGGCACAGGGCCGGGATCATCCAGGCCCTCCGTGTCGATGAACCGGACCGCAGGCGCGGCCGGGGCACCGTCGCCGTCCTCGCCGCCGAGGAGGTGCTGCGCGGCTGGGGCTGCGGCCAGGTGCTGGCCTCCGTACCGCCCGACGCGGTGCCCGCGCTCCGCCTGCTGGAGTCCCTCGGCTACACCGAGCGCAGCCGCAACATGGACAAGGCGGTACCGGCCCGGCCCCCGCGGCTCCCGGCGGAGGTCGAGGGCCGTCCGATGAACGACGCGGAGTACGAGGCCTGGGAGGCGCGGGCCCTCGACGAGTACGCCCGCAACTGGACGGCCCGTGGCGTGCCGCCCGAGCAGGCCCGCGGCAAAGCGGAGGCCAGCCATCGCGAGAACCTCCCCGAGGGCCTGGCCACCCCGGGCGTCTCGCTCAGCGTCCTCGTCCACGCCGGAACCACCGTCGGCCATGTCTGGGTGGCGCCGCGCGAGGTGCGTCCCGGCGAGTGGGGCTCGTGGGTGTACGACGTGGCGGTGGCCGAGGACCAGCGCGGCAAGGGCTACGGCCGCGCGCTGATGCTGCTCGCGGAACGGGCCGCGCTGGAGACCGGCGACAGTCTGCTGGGGCTGCACGTGTTCGCGAACAACACCCCGGCGGTCCGGCTGTACGAATCGCTCCAGTACGTCACCACACGCCGCAACTTCTTCAAGCAGCTGCTCTGAACACCGCCCCCGGGACCCCGTGACGCGGGGCTCAGGCTCCGTCCGCCAGCAGCCGGTCCGCGATCTCCTCGACGCGCCCGCGCAGCCCTTCCTGGCTCTTGCCGCCGTCCAGCCGCTCGTCCCCGATGACATACGTGGGGGTGCCGGTGACGCCGATCGCCTTGCCCTCGGCCTGATCGGCGTCGACGGTCAGCAGGTGCCGGCCGTCGATCAGCGCGGTGTCGAACTCCTCGGCGTCCAGCCCCAGCTCACCCGCCACTTCCAGCAGGACGGCCTCCCCCCTGGCCGCCAGCTCCGCCGTCCTGGCCAGTACGGCTTCGACGTACGGCCAGCCGCGCCCCTGCTCCGCGGCCTCCTCGGCGGCCTGCGCGGCGGCGTAGGCGTGCTTGTGCTTCTCCAGGGGGAAGTGCCGCAGCCGCGGCTCCAGCCGGTCCCCGTAGCGGGCGCGCAGCGCGCGCACATCGTCCAGGGCCCGGTGGCAGTCGGGGCATTCCAGGTCGCACCAGATGTCGAGGACGACGGGACGGATGGCGGTGGAGTCGTTCATGGGGCCAGTCTTCCAGCCCGCGGGACCCCGGCCGACCGGGACCTGGGGAGGACACCGCCCCCGAGATCTCCCCCAGATCCGTCCGGCCTCGCCCCGCACCGTGGCCCCGACCCGGCCGCGAGGTGCAGGATGGAGTGCGAGACGTATCCGGCCGATGAGGCGCGCTGCCTGGAGGACCTGATGATTGCCGAGACCATTTGCTCCGCGGTGTCAGCAGCGGGCCTGGGCATCGCCGCGATCACGGCGTACCGGAAGCGCTTCCTCGCCGCGACCCGCATCGCCGCCTATGCGCTGGTGCCGGTGGCGCTGGCGATGACGGGCATCGTGAAGTGGGCCGCGAGCACGGCGTTCAGCCCGATGGCGTGGGCGGGCTTCGGAGTCCTGGCGGTGGCATGGCTGCTGTTCATGACCACCCGGGCGGTGGAGCGCCGGCGGGGCGGCACGCGCAAGGAGCGCAGAGCCGCGGCGAAGGCCGCGCGCCAGGGAGCGGTCGAGCCGGCCGCGTCCGCGCCGTCGCTGGGCCCCGGCACCCGGCCGGCCGCTCAGTCGAAGGCCAAGGAGTCCGCGGCGAAGCCGGGTGACGACTTCAGCGACATCGAGGCCATTCTCAAGAAGCATGGCATCTGAGCCCTCCCACGACCGGCCACGGCCCATCGCGACCGACCGGAGCGCACTCCCCGTTTCCCGGAGTGCGGGGCAGCATCGCAGGTGAGACGGGATTCGGCGGGATTTCGTGGATGTTTTCCACGGAATATGATGAACTCCCGCCCCGAGGACGCGTGTTGGTCAACAGGCCCGTTCGGGGTGCGTCATGATCGCCCCGAGATGCTCGATACCTCACGGGGTGAACCCCCCGCACCCACCGATGAGCAGCGCGGTTGTCTTTTCGCGCTCTCCCAGCCGCCGTTGATGATCTTCCTGACGGTGATCGGCTCGCTGCTCCTGATGGCGGCCGTGCACGATCTCTTCCTGCTGTGAGTGCCCTCAGCCGGCCGCCGCTTCCTTGCGGCGTGCCCGGTACGCGGCCACATGCAGCCGGTTGCCGCAGGTGCGGCTGTCGCAGTAACGGCGCGAGCGGTTGCGCGACAGGTCGACGAACGCGTGCCCGCAGTCCGGGGCCTCGCAGCGGCGCAGCCTTTCCTGTTCTCCGGCCACGACCATGAACGCCAGCGCCATGCCGCAGTCGGCGGCGAGATGATCGGCGACGGAGGCGCCCGGCGCGAAGTAGTGCACATGCCAGTCGTAGCCGTCGTGATCGGTCAGCTGCGGCGTCGTCCCCGCGGCCGCGACGAGCTGATTGATCAGATCGGCCACGGAGCGCGGGTCCCGCGCCGCGAAGACCTCTCCGAACCGGGCCCGCACGTTCAGCACGGCCCGCAGATCGCGGTTGCCCAGCTCACCCACTCCGCTGATGTCATGGCTCCGTACGAAGCCGTACAGCGCCTCGACGTCCCCGAGCCCGTCCGTACTGCCGACGCCGTCCGAATCCTCCTCCGGTGCGGTGTTCACCAGATCGACGACCGTGTCGAGCGCGATCCGGGTGTCGTGTGGAATCAGCACGATCCGCTCCCTGCCTGCCGCGGGCCGGTGCCCGCCTGATCCCGCCGACTTTAGTCGCTGGCCGCGCCGGACGGGGCCGGGCCGGAAACGCACCGGCGCCGTCGTCGCGGTGGATTCCGCGGCGACGGCGCCGGTGTCCTCCGTATGCGGTTGTCCGCGCGGCGCCGTCTCCCCGAGTCGGACGGCGCCGTGCAGCCCTCTGCCTGGCTCAGCTCTCGGCCAGGATGTGTGAGAGTTCCGTGTCGAGATCGAAGTGACGATGCTCGGTGCCGGGTGGCACCGCGGCGTCGGTCCGCTTGAGGAACGACTCCAGGGCCCGCGCCGGGGCCTCCAGCAAGGCTTCGCCCTCAGGGGAGCTCAGAGCGATGCAGACGACGCCCTGACCGTGACTGCGGGACGGCCAGACTCGGACGTCGCCGGTGCCGGTGGGCCGGTGCAGCCCCTCGGCGAGAAGGTCGCGGGCGAAGACCCACTCGACCGTCTCTTCGGCTCCGGTGTGGAAGGTGGCGTGCACGGCATAGGGATCGGCCGTGTCATACCGGAGGCCCGCGGGTACAGGCAGTGAGGACTCGCTCGATACAACGAGGCGCAGGTGCAGCTCGCAGCTGACCGTGGTGTTCATAAGCGCCAGGGCCTTTCGCTCAGTGTGCGCTCGGGGATTCGCACGTCGGCGAAGTCGACATGCCACCTACGGTGCCGTTGTAAACCCCTCTGTCTGTTTTGTGATTCTTCGGGTAGCTCGTACGGCGGTGTGTGACTTCGGGTTATACGGCCATTCCGGTGACGCGGGTGATTCCGGTACGTTGGGACTCATGCGTGCGGAGAGTGACGAGCGAGGGCAGGTCGTGGTGCCGACGGCCGAACGGCCTGTCCCGGGGGACGTGGCGGAGGGTGTGACGGCGGATCCGGAGCGTGAGCTCGGGTCCCGCGCGCCCCGATTCATCAAGGCGTCGCGGACGCTCCATCTGAGCTGGCAGGTCGGTGTATTCGTCGTCGGCCTCGCGGTGGTGGTCGCGGGCGTCTTCATGCTCGTGCTGCCGGGGCCCGGCTGGCTGGTGATCTTCGGCGGTATGGCGATCTGGGCGACCGAGTTCGTCTGGGCGCAGCTGGTGCTGCGCTGGACCCGGCGCAAGGTCACCGAGGCGGCCCAGAAGGCCCTGGACCCGAAGGTCAGGCGGCGCAACATCATCCTCACCACCATCGGCCTGGTGATCATCGCCGTACTGCTCGGGATCTACCTCTGGAAGTTCGGGATCGTCATGCCCTGGAAGATCGACCAGTGATCCGGAACGTGTCCGGGGACGCCGCTGACATGGGGTAATGTTTGCGGTGCGTCCGGGCGATTAGCTCAGTGGGAGAGCGCTTCGTTCACACCGAAGAGGTCACTGGTTCGAAACCAGTATCGCCCACCCGGAACCGAGGCTCCGAAGACCGGCAAGGTCTTCGGAGCCTCGGTCGTTCCGTCTCCCCGGTCCGTGATCGGCGCGCGTGACTCGAATGCGCGGGTGGATATGCCGGATTCGGTTTGAGGTTTGAAGGAAGCCCGCGAGGGCCTGTATGGTTCAGTCCGTTCCCGGGCGATTAGCTCAGTGGGAGAGCGCTTCGTTCACACCGAAGAGGTCACTGGTTCGAACCCAGTATCGCCCACCGGGAAAGGCCGGTCCGTCGAAGACGGACCGGCCTTCGCGCGTTCCGCCCCCGAAAGCACGGCCCTCCGGATCAGGCTGCCTCCGCGGGCAGTTCGGGCCGCAGAGGCCAGGCCGGATCCGTCGAAACCTCGCCGCCCCGCGAGAACCAGGTCTGCTGCCCCCGGGTCTGCGCCGCGTGCCAGACGGCCTGGAGCGTATGCAACTCCGTGGCGCTCAGCCGCTCCATCCGCGCGGAGAAGCGCCGTCCGACCGCGCGCACGACGTCGAGCGCCGCCTGCGCGGCCAGTTCGCCGCCGGTGGCGTCCCGCACGCCGTCCAGCTCGATCTCGTAATGGGCGCAGAGATCGGCGAGCGCACGGCCGCCCTTGCGGTACCGGTCCAGATGGTTGTCGAGGACCAACGGATCCAGCACGCACAGCGGCACGTTCTGCAAGCACTCCGCGAGGGACGAGGCGCGGTGGCGGCGCAGCTCGCGGTCGAGGACCGTCAGATCGAACGGCGCGTCCATCACCACGAGCGGCCGGCCCGCCGCGCACTGCCCGGCCAGCGCCCGCGCCATCTCCTCCATCGCCGGTGCCGGCCAGCGGCCGTTGCGGTGCAGGAAGTCGTCCGTGAGCCCGTGCACCTCGGTGGCGGCCGGGGGCACGGGCACCCCGGGATCGATCAGCCAGCGCGTCACCCGCGGCTGGGTGCCCGCCATGTCCTGGACGACCAGGGCGGCCGATACGATCCGGTCCTCCTCGACGTCCACCCCCGTCGTCTCGGTGTCGAATGCGGCCAGTGGCCCTTCGTACCAACACGTCATTCCCGAACTCCTCGCGCATGAGCGGCAGATGTTCCGGCTCTGCCCGAAAAGGGGATACCCGGACAGGTCGTTCGGTACGCGCCGTGTCCGGTGGGCGCCTTACGGTGACCGGACGGGACGGCGACCGGATGGCGACGGGACGACCGGGGGCCGGCCCCGCGCCGCTCCGCCCGCGTCCCGGCCAAACCGTTTCGCGCACGGCCCCCCGGGCTCGGTACGATTCAGAACGCGCAGCGACCGCTGTCGCGCCTCGCGAGTACAGCAGGAGAGACCGGTGTCAGACGTCCGTGTGATCATCCAACGCGATTCCGAGCGGGAAGAGCGCGTGGTGACGACGGGCACTACGGCGGCCGAGCTCTTCCCCGGTGAGCGCACCGTGATCGCCGCGCGCGTGGGCGGCGAGCTGAAGGACCTCGCGTACGAGATCAACGAGGGCGAGGTCGTCGAGCCCGTCGAGATCTCCTCCGAGGACGGCCTCGCCATCCTGCGCCACTCCACCGCGCACGTCATGGCACAGGCCGTACAGGAGCTGCACCCCGAGGCCAAGCTGGGCATCGGCCCGCCGGTCAAGGACGGCTTCTACTACGACTTCGACGTCGCGACCCCCTTCACCCCCGATGACCTCAAGGCCATCGAGAAGAAGATGCAGGAGATCCAGAAGCGCGGCCAGCGCTTCTCGCGCCGCGTCGTCACCGACGAGGCGGCCCGCGAGGAGCTGGCGGCCGAGCCGTACAAGCTGGAGCTCATCGGCATCAAGGGCGCGGCCTCCACCGACGACGGCGCGGATGTCGAGGTGGGCGGCGGCGAGCTGACCATCTACGACAACCTGGACGCCAAGACGGGTGAGCTGTGCTGGAAGGACCTCTGCCGCGGTCCCCATCTGCCCACCACCCGCAACATCCCGGCGTTCAAGCTGATGCGGAACGCCGCCGCGTACTGGCGTGGCAGCGAGAAGAACCCGATGCTCCAGCGCATCTACGGCACCGCGTGGCCGTCGAAGGAAGAGCTGAAGGCGCATCTGGAGTTCCTCGCCGAGGCCGAGAAGCGCGATCACCGCAAGCTCGGCAGCGAGCTGGATCTCTTCTCCTTCCCCGACGAGATCGGTTCGGGCCTCGCGGTCTTCCACCCCAAGGGCGGCGTCATCCGCCGGGCGATGGAGGACTACTCGCGCCGCCGGCATGAGGAGGAGGGCTACGAGTTCGTCTACACGCCGCACGCCACCAAGGGGAAGCTCTTCGAGAAGTCCGGGCACCTGGACTGGTACGCCGACGGCATGTACCCGCCCATGCAGCTCGACGAGGGCGTGGACTACTACCTGAAGCCCATGAACTGCCCGATGCACAATCTGGTCTTCGACGCGCGGGGCCGTTCCTACCGTGAGCTGCCGCTGCGGCTGTTCGAGTTCGGGACGGTCTACCGGTACGAGAAGTCGGGTGTCGTGCACGGGCTGACCCGGGCCCGCGGCTTCACCCAGGACGACGCGCACATCTACTGCACCAAGGAGCAGATGGCGGACGAGCTGGACTCGACGCTCACCTTCGTGCTGAACCTGCTGCGCGACTACGGTCTGACCGACTTCTATCTGGAGCTGTCCACCAAGGACCCGGAGAAGTTCGTCGGCACGGACGAGGCGTGGGAAGAGGCCACCGAGGTCCTGCGCGCGGTGGCCGAGAAGCAGGGACTGCCGCTGACCCCCGACCCGGGCGGCGCCGCGTTCTACGGTCCGAAGATCTCGGTGCAGGCACGGGACGCCATCGGCCGTACGTGGCAGATGTCGACCGTGCAGCTGGACTTCAATCTGCCGGAGCGCTTCAACCTGGAGTACACCTCGCCGGACGGGTCCAAGCAGCGCCCCGTCATGATCCACCGCGCGCTGTTCGGGTCCATCGAGCGCTTCTTCGCGGTGCTCCTCGAACACTACGCGGGCGCGTTCCCGGCGTGGCTGGCGCCGGTGCAGGCGACGGGTATCCCGATCGGCGACGCGCATATCCCGTACCTCCAGGAGTTCGCCAAGGCGGCACGGGCGCGGGGGCTGCGGGTCGAGGTGGACTCGTCGTCGGACCGTATGCAGAAGAAGATCAGGAACGCGCAGAAGCAGAAGGTTCCGTTCATGATCATCGCGGGTGACGAGGACATGGCGAACGGTGCCGTCTCCTTCCGGTACCGCGACGGTTCGCAGGAGAACGGGATCCCCGTCGACGAGGCCATCGCGAAGATCGCCAAGATCGTCGACGAGCGCGCCCAGGTCTGAGGACGAGGGGTCCGAGGACGAGGGGTCCGAGGCAGCGGTCAGGGTTCTGGACCGAGGCCGCAGGCCAGCTCCGGGACCCGGCCCGTCGGCCGGTCAGGACAAGGCCCCTGGGGAGCCCTCGCTCCCCGGGGGCTTCTCCTTGCCCTCCTTGTCGAAGACCTGGATCAGCCAGGACGAGAACGAACCGGTCACCGCGCCGAGCAGCGCCAGCCCGCACCCCATCAGGAACACCGCGATCACCCGGCCCAGCGGCGTCACGGGCGTCACATCGCCGTAGCCGACGGTGGTGATCGCCGAGCAGGCCCACCAGACCGCGTCGCCGAACGTGGTGATCGTGGCCCCCGGCGCGTCGTGCTCCTGCTGGTAGACGGCGAGAGCGGCGGCGAGGCTCAGCAGGACGGACGTGATCCCGGCGTACGCCATCACCCGCCCGTACAGACTGAGCCGGGGACGGGCCCGGCGCCGCTGGAGCGTCACATAGGTGTTCACGATCCGCAGCGGACGCAGCAGCGGCAGCACCAGGACGACGGTGTCCAGCCAGTGCGTACGGACGAACCGGAGGCCCTGGCCGCTGAGCACCAGCCGCACCCCGTAGTCCACCGCGAAGAGCAGCCAGACCAGCAGGGCCAGGCTCGTCGCGAGGTCGCGCCAGAACGGGTCGGGGCCATGGTTCAGGACCCGTACCGCGTAGCAGGCGAGGAACAGCATCGAGGCCACGAGCAACGGCAGCTCCGTACGCCGCTCCCAGCCGAGCTGCCGGTCGGGCCCATTTCGGACATGCATCGCCCCAGCATCGCGGGGGCCCGTCGGGCGCGGGCCCGGCGACACGCTCCGCGGGGCCGAAGTCATATGCTGCACAGCATGACGAGTGAGCCGGAGCAGCAGATCGGCGTGGGGACCCAGGACGCGTTCCAGCGCCTGTGGACGCCCCATCGGATGGCCTACATCCAGGGCGAGAACAAGCCCACCGGACCGGGCGCCGAGGACGGCTGTCCCTTCTGCTCCATCCCGTCCAAGTCCGACGAGGACGGACTGGTGATCGCGCGCGGCGAGCGGGTGTACGCGGTGCTGAACCTCTACCCGTACAACGGCGGGCATCTGATGGTGGTGCCGTTCCGTCATGTCGCCGACTACACGGAGCTGGACGAGGCGGAGACCGCCGAGCTGGGCCTGTTCACCAAGCTGGCGATGACCGCGCTCCGTACGGCGTCCGGGGCGCACGGCTTCAACATCGGGATGAACCAGGGCGCGGTGGCAGGGGCCGGGATCGCCGCCCATCTGCACCAGCATGTGGTGCCGCGCTGGGGCGGCGACACCAACTTCATGCCGGTCGTCGGACATACGAAGGTGCTTCCGCAGCTGCTCGCCGACACCCGGGCGATGCTGGCCGACGCCTGGCCGCACCGCCCGTAGCTCCTGTCCGGCCGCCGCCGCTACGCGTCGTAGGCGTCGGCCTTCTTCGGCGACAGATCCTGCACCGCGCCGCTCAGCGAGGAGGCGCGGCCCTTGAAACGCTCGGTGTCCACGCCGTGGTCCTCCAGCACCCGCAGGGCGGCGTTGTGCGCCACGCGCAGTACGGGGGTGGCGGCGCGCATCGCGTCGTCGGCCATGAAGCGGTGGCGCCAGGGCTGATCGGCCCAGGCGTGCCGCAGGCCGAAGGGCTCGGGCAGCGACAGCTTGCCGCCGAGGAAGTCCAGGATCGGCGGGTACCAGGTGAAGGGCGCGCGGACCGCGAGCCGCACCACCTCGGGCGGATCGATCAGGGGCAGCGTCCGGGAGGTGGTCTCCCAGAACCGGACCGTCTTGGCGACCGTGACCGTCTTGGGCGAGGACTTCGTGGTGAACAGGGAGTGCACCGGACCCAGGGCATGGCCGGTGACCTCGATGCGCAGGGTCTCGTGGAGCACCGTGACCGTGATCATCATGGTGATCACCAGCTGGCCGTCCCAGAGGACGAACTGCACGCCCAGATAGTGCCGGTCGCCGCTGCCGAACTGCTGGTGGTTGCAGATCCGCTGTATCTCGTGGGGCTTGACCTGGAACGCCTCCACGTCCTGGCCCTCACGCCGGGACACCGAGCCCGCGCCCTCGCCGACCGGCGACACGATCCAGTGCTTCACGGAAGGCGTCGGAAAACCACCGGAGTTGAGGGGCCCGCGCTCCAGCAGCTTCATCTGGTCATGGATCGCCCGTATCACGTCATAGGCGCGGAACTGGTGGATCTCCTTGCCCGCGTCCTTGGGGACGAGCTCCTCGGCCAGCTGCCAGCTGCCCCAGCGGGTGCCCATGCCCAATATGCCCTTGGGGCCCGCGTAGAAGACCATGTTGGACCGCTGCTCGGCGGTGAGCTTCTCCAGGCCCTGGCGGAGCGCCTCACGGGTGGCGTCGCCCGGATTCCCCGGCACGGCCTCGGGGATCTTGGCCCCCACACCGCCGCCCGAGAGGAGATTGTCCCAGCGGGTGCGCAGGTCCTTCGCGGTGGACTCGCAGATGCGCCTGGCGACCAGCCAGCCGATGGCGGGCGCGACGATCATGCCGCGCAGATACCAGCCGAGCACGCCGTTGAACGGCAGCGCGACCAGCACGATCACAGCCAGCACCGCCACCGCGAACAGCAGGGCGCCGCCCACCATGCCGGCCCGCTTGTCCTTGGCCCCCGCCAGCGTGCGGCGCAGCTGGAACACGCCCAGCCAGAGCAGCAGTCCGGGCAGGAACAGCACCCCGAACACCACGGTCACGGCGGTGAGTTTGGAGTCGCGCTCCTTGCGGATACGGGACGCCGCCAGGGCGTGTTCCACCACCGTCTGCGGCTCCATGCCGAAGGACTGGATGAGAGCGCCACGGCCGCCGCCGAGCATCCGGAGCTGTACGGCACGGGCGAACGCCTCGCCCAGATTCGGCTCGAAGAGCGAGAACTTGCCCTTCGAGACCGAGGACTTGTGCCATTCGTTGTCGGCCTTGAGGATCTCCTCGACCGGACTGTCCCGGTACGCGGCCGAGGCGAGGGCATGCGTCGCCGCGGTCTGTCCGTCCGAACCCATGATCGGGACCTGTGCCCCCGGGCCGAAGTCGAATACGTCGTCCGCCACTGACGCCCCTTCGCCACAAGGATCCGCTGCCGCGGCCAGACTGCCCGGCGCGCGTGCCCCGCACACCTGCTGGAGCTGGGCACCACAGCGTAACCGTGCCGTGCCCTCCGCGTCAGGAGACCTGGCGCTCTTTCGCCACACGCGGCACCCGAAAGCCTGGAACGGGGCAACTGTCCGGCCCGGGAACGGACTTAGACCGGAGCCCCCTCCCGCTCGCGCAGCCGGTCCGCGACCGCGGGCGGCATGGGCTCATGGCGCGCGTACGACCGGCTGAAGCGGCCGGTGCCGTGCGAGACCGACCGAAGGTCCACCGCGTACCGCCCGATCTCCAGCTCCGGGACCTCGGCCTTCACCAACGTCCGGCCCGGCCCGGCCTGTTCGGTGCCGACCACCCGGCCGCGCCGGCCGGACAGATCGCTCATCACCTGACCCACGTACTCGTCGGGCACCAGGACCGCCAACTCCGCGACCGGCTCCAGCAGATGGATGGACGCGTCGCCCGCCGCCTCGCGCAGCGCCAGGGCGCCCGCCGTCTGGAACGCGGCGTCGGAGGAGTCCACCGAGTGGGCCTTGCCGTCCAGCAGCGTGACCCGGATGTCGACGAGCGGATGACCCGCCGCGACACCCCGCGCCGCCTGGAGGCGTATGCCCTTCTCGACGGACGGGATGAACTGCCGCGGCACCGCGCCGCCCACGACCTTGTCGACGAACTCGATCCCGGACCCGGGAGGCAGCGGATCCACCTCGATCTCACAGATCGCGAACTGGCCGTGGCCGCCGGACTGCTTCACATGCCGGCCGCGCCCCGCGGAGCTCTCGCCGAAGGTCTCCCGCAGCGCGACCCGGTACGGTACGGCGTCCACCTGCACCCCGTACCGGCCGCGCAGCCGGTCGAGCGCGACCTCCTGATGCGCCTCGCCCAGGCACCAGAGGACCACCTGATGGGTGTCCTGGTTCTGTTCGAGCCGCATCGTCGGGTCCTCCGCGACCAACCGCGCGAGCCCCTGGGACAGCTTGTCCTCATCGGCCTTGCTGTGCGCCTCGACGGCCAGCGGCAGCAGCGGATCGGGCATGACCCAGGGCTCCACCAGAAGCGGATCGTCCTTGGCGGACAGCGTGTCGCCCGTCTCGGCGCTGGACAGCTTCCCGACACAGGCCAGGTCACCGGCGACACAGTGGGCCAGCAGGCGCTGCTGCTTGCCGAAGGGGGAGGACAGGGCGCCTATCCGCTCGTCGACGTCGTGATCCTCGTGCCCCCGGTCGGTCAGCCCATGGCCCGAGACATGGACCGTCTCGTCCGGCCGCAGGGTGCCGGAGAAGACCCGTACGAGCGAGATCCTGCCGACGTATGGATCCGAGGCGGTCTTGACCACCTCCGCCACCAGCGGTCCCCGCGGGTCGCAGTGGATCTCCGGGCGCGGGGCGCCCCGCGGGGTCGTCACGGCGGGCGCCGGCCGCTCCAGCGGGGTCGGGAAGCCGCCGACGATCAGGTCCAGCGTCTCGACCGTACCCAGGCCCTGCCGGGCGCCGGGCGGCGCGGGAGCCGCCGCGAGCACCGGATGGAAGACACCGCGCGCCACGGCCTTCTCCAGATCCCCGGTCAGCGTCCTGAGATCGATCTCCGCGCCGCCGAGGTAGCGGTCCATGAGGGTCTCGTCCTCGCTCTCCGCGATGATCCCCTCGATCAGCCGGTCGCGGGCCTCCTCGATCCGCGGCAGCTCGTCGGGACCCGGCGGATTCTCCCGGCGCTCCCCGGAGGCGTAGTCGAAGATCTTCCGCGACAGCAGCCCCACGAGCCCGGTGGCCGGAGCGTGTCCGTCGGGGCCCTCCGCTCCCCGCACCGGGAGACAGAGCGGCAGCACGGCGTCCGGATCGTCCCCGCCGAAGATCCGCGCGCAGATCCGGGTCATCTCGTCGAAGCCGGTGCGCGCCGTGTCCAGATGCGTGACGACGATCGCGCGCGGCATCCCGACCGCCGCGCACTCATCCCAGACCGTACGGGTCGCACCCGCCACGGCCTCCGCCTCCTGGGCGGCCGACACAACGAAGAGGGCCGCGTCCGCGGCCCGCAGACCGGCCCTCAGCTCCCCGACGAAATCCGCGTAGCCGGGGGTGTCCAGCAGATTGATCTTGCACCCGCCCCATTCCAGGGGCACGAGGGAAAGCTGTACGGAACGCTGCTGACGGTGCTCGATCTCGTCGTAGTCCGAGACCGTCGCGCCGTCCTCGACCCGCCCCGCCCGGTTCACCGCTCCCGCGGTGAGCGCGAGAGCCTCGACCAGGGTGGTCTTTCCCGAACCGCTGTGGCCCACCAGCACCACGTTCCGTACGGACGCGGGCCGGTCGGCCGTCGGCGCCCTTCCGGCGGCCCCGGGGTGTGTACGCGCCTTGTCGCCCATGATTCCTGCCTCCCGATCGTCCACCTGAGGGGATGGAGAGAGGAGCGGGCCGGGTGAGCCGCGCGGCAGCTCCGGCGAGGCCCGCGGTGGTCCTTCGAGCTTCGCACCCCGGCCACGGTGCGTCCATACGTCGTACGCGGGCGCATGGTGCGGGTGCCCCGGAGTACGGCGCCGGGGTCCTGGCTACGATGGGCCGGGTCCTGTCCGAAGGCCCACGGAGACCCACCGGACAGGGCCCAGCCGGTGGCCGTCGGGGCCACGCGGCCCACCGAACCTCGGGAAGGCCATGCTGAACAAGTACGCGCGTGCATTCTTCACGCGTGTCCTCACACCGTTCGCCGCATTTCTGCTCCGCCGCGGAGTCAGCCCGGATGCGGTCACGCTCATCGGTACGGCCGGAGTGATGGCGGGTGCGCTGGTCTTCTTCCCTCGCGGGGAGTTCTTCTGGGGCACCATCGTCATCACCGTCTTCGTCTTCTCCGATCTCATCGACGGCAATATGGCCAGGCAGGCGGGGATCTCCAGCCGCTGGGGCGCCTTCCTGGACTCGACCCTCGACCGGGTCGCGGACGGCGCGATCTTCGCCGGATTCGCGCTCTGGTACGCGGGCACGGGCGACAGCAACGCGCTCTGCGCCGTCGCGATCTTCTGCCTGGCCAGCGGCCAGGTCGTCTCGTACACCAAGGCCAGGGGGGAGTCCATCGGGCTGCCCGTGGCCGTCAACGGGCTGGTCGAGCGCGCCGAGCGGCTGGTCATCTCACTGGTCGCGGCCGGTCTCGCCGGGCTGCACGGCTTCGGCGTCCCGGGCATCGACATCCTGCTGCCGATCGCCCTGTGGATCGTCGCCGCGGGCAGCGTGGTCACACTCGGCCAGCGCGTCGTCACGGTACGCCGTGAGTCCGCCGAGGCCGACGCCGCCGCGGCCGGCTCCCGGGGCAGCGGGGCCACCTCATGAGCGGGGCGCGCGACCGCGTGACCGACGCGCTGTACGGGCTCGGCTGGGGCGCGGTCAAGAAGCTCCCGGAGCCCGTGGCCACGGCCCTCGGCCGGACCATCGCGGACACCGTGTGGAAGCGGCGCGGGCCGACCGTGCTGCGCCTCGAATCCAATCTCGCGCGTGTGGTGCCCGACGCCGGGCCCGAGCGGCTCGCCGCGCTCTCCAAAGCCGGGATGCGCTCGTACATGCGCTACTGGATGGAGTCCTTCCGGCTGCCGGCCTGGAGCACGGAGCGTGTGCGCGCGGGCGCCGAGATCAAGGACATCGACCTGCTGATGGACGGACTCGCGTCCGGACGCGGCGTCGTGCTGGCCCTGCCGCACATGGCCAACTGGGACCTCGCCGGCGCCTGGCTGACCCGGGGACAGGGGGTGCCGTTCACGACGGTCGCCGAGCGGCTCAAGCCCGAGACGCTGTACGACCGGTTCGTCGCCTACCGCGAGAGCCTGGGCATGGAGGTCCTGCCGCACACCGGCGGCTCCGCGTTCGGCCGGCTCGCGCGGCGGCTGCGCGGCGGCGGTCTGGTCTGCCTGGTGGCCGACCGCGACCTGTCGTCGTCCGGCGTCGAGGTCGACTTCTTCGGGGACGCGGCCCGGATGCCGGCGGGACCCGCGCTGCTCGCCCAGCAGACCGGGGCGCTGCTGATGCCGGCGGCGCTCTGGTTCGACGACTCGACGGTCATGCGGGGACGTGTGTACCCGGCGATCGAGGTGCCCGAGTCAGGTACCCGCGCCGAGAAGACGTCTGTGATGACACAGGCGATGGCCGATGCCTTCGCCGACGGAATCGCCGAGCACCCGGAGGACTGGCACATGCTGCAACGGCTGTGGCTCAAGGACCTGGAGCGGGGGCCCGAGTGAGGATCGGCATCGTCTGCCCGTACTCCTGGGACGTACCGGGCGGAGTCCAGTTCCACATCAGGGATCTGGCGGACCATCTGATCCGGCTCGGCCACGAAGTGTCCGTACTGGCCCCCGCGGACGACGAGACCCCGCTCCCGCCGTACGTCGTCTCGGCCGGCCGCGCCGTGCCCGTCCCGTACAACGGCTCGGTCGCCCGGCTGAACTTCGGCTTCCTGTCGGCCGCGCGGGTACGGCGCTGGCTGCACGACGGCGCCTTCGACGTGATCCACATCCACGAGCCGACCGCGCCGTCACTGGGTCTGCTCACCTGCTGGGCCGCGCAGGGCCCCATCGTCGCCACGTTCCACACCTCCAACCCGCGGTCGCGGGCCATGATCGCCGCGTACCCGATCCTCCAGCCCGCGCTGGAGAAGATCAGCGCGCGGATCGCGGTGAGCGAGTACGCGCGGCGGACGCTGGTGGAGCACCTCGGCGGCGACGCCGTGGTCATCCCGAACGGCGTCGACGTCGACTTCTTCGCCAAGGCCGACGTCAACCCCGACTGGCAGGGGCGCACCATCGGCTTCATCGGCCGGATCGACGAGCCGCGCAAGGGCCTGCCGGTGCTGATGAACGCCCTTCCGAAGATCCTCGCCGTCTACCCGGAGACCCGGCTGCTGGTGGCGGGGCGCGGGGACGAGAAGGAAGCGGTGGAGTCGCTTCCCAGGGAGATGCGGGAGCGCGTCGAGTTCCTCGGCATGGTCAGCGACGAGGACAAGGCGCGGCTGCTGCGCAG
The DNA here is from genome assembly GCF_055639435.1 of Streptomyces sp. NPDC039430. Classification (NCBI taxonomy): domain Bacteria; kingdom Bacillati; phylum Actinomycetota; class Actinomycetes; order Kitasatosporales; family Streptomycetaceae; genus Streptomyces; species Streptomyces sp. NPDC039430. Next base: position 331,416 of record NZ_JBVKAK010000007.1, read on the forward strand.
CGTCGACCTGTACGTCGCGCCCAACACGGGCGGCGAGAGCTTCGGCATCATCCTCGTCGAGGCGCTGTCGGCGGGCGCGGCCGTGCTGGCGAGCGACCTGGACGCGTTCGCGCAGGTCCTGGACCAGGGTGCGGCGGGCGAGCTGTTCACGAACGAGGACGCGGACGCGCTGGCGGGGGCGGCCGTACGGCTGCTGGGCGACGCGGAGAGGCGCGCGGAACTGCGGGAGCGGGGGAGCGCGCATGTGCGGCGCTTCGACTGGTCGACCGTGGGGGCGGACATCCTCGCGGTGTACGAGACGGTGACGGACGGGGCGGCGTCGGTGGCGACGGACGAACGGACGGGACTGCGCGGCCGCCTGTGGCGGCGGGGCGAGGGCGACGGCGAGGCGCTCTTCTCGGGCGGGTAGGGAAGTTCGTCCCCGCGGGGCCCGGTGGTCGTGCGCGGGTGCCGCAGGGGATGCGCTCCGGGCGACCGCCCGTACCAGGCGACCCGGCCGTGCGCGGGGGCGGCCGGGCCCCGGCGCCCTGACCCGGGCACCCGCACCCCGCCGGAGGCGCACCACACCCCATCACGACCCCCCGCCGGAAGGCGATAGCGTTGCCCGTTGTGATCGAGACCCTTATCTGGATCGTCGTCGCCGTCGTCGCGATCGGCCTCTACCTCAGCTGGACCGCCGGCCGCCTCGACCGACTGCACGCCCGCATCGACGCCGCCCGCGCCGCCCTCGACGCCCAGTTGCTGCGGCGCGCCTCGGTCACTCAGGAGCTGGCCTCTTCCGGTGTGCTCGATCCCGCCGCGTCGATCGTCCTGTACCAGGCCGCGCACGCCGCCCGGCAGGCCGAGGAGGAGCAGCGGGAGGTCGCGGAGAGCGAGTTGAGCCAGGCGCTGCGGGCCGTCTTCGGGGAGACCGCGCAGGTGGAGGCGGTACGGGCCGCGCCCGGCGGCGAGGAAGCCGCCGGGGAGCTCGCCGCCGCGGTGCGGCGCGTACCCATGGCGCGGCGGTTCCACAACGACTCCGTACGCGCGGCCCGCGCGCTGCGCCGGCACCGCAAGGTCCGCTGGTTCCGGCTCGCCGGCCACGCGCCGTTCCCGCTCGCGTTCGAGATGGACGACGAACCGCCGGTCGCGCTGGCCGACCGGCCCGGTACCTGAGCACGCCGGGTACCTGAGCACGCGAAACGAGCCACCGCCTCCTTATTGGCTCTTGCTGTGGACTGGTTCCGGGGCGTTCTCTGGGGATGCCGTTCCCCATCGTTTTCAGCCAGTGAGGTCGCTCCGTGTCCACCACGCTTCCCACCGTTCCCCAGTCCCCCGAGACCGGCACCGCGCGCGTGAAGCGCGGCATGGCCGAGCAGCTCAAGGGGGGTGTGATCATGGATGTCGTCACGCCGGAGCAGGCGAAGATCGCCGAGGACGCCGGCGCGGTCGCCGTGATGGCGCTGGAGCGGGTGCCCGCCGATATCCGTAAGGACGGCGGCGTCGCCCGGATGTCCGACCCGGACATGATCGAGGGCATCATCGACGCGGTCTCGATCCCGGTGATGGCCAAGTCCCGGATCGGTCACTTCGTGGAGGCCCAGGTCCTGCAGTCGCTCGGCGTGGACTACATCGACGAGTCCGAGGTGCTGACCCCGGCCGACGAGGTCAACCACTCCGACAAGTGGGCGTTCACCACACCCTTCGTCTGCGGTGCCACCAATCTGGGGGAGGCGCTGCGCCGGATCGGCGAGGGCGCCGCGATGATCCGTTCCAAGGGCGAGGCGGGCACCGGCAATGTCGTGGAGGCCGTCCGGCATCTGCGGCAGATCAAGAACGAGATCGCCAGGCTGCGCGGGTTCGACAGCAACGAGCTGTACGCCGCCGCCAAGGAGCTTCGCGCGCCGTACGAGATCGTCAAGGAGGTCGCGGCGCTCGGCAAGCTGCCGGTGGTGCTGTTCTCCGCGGGCGGTGTCGCCACCCCCGCCGACGCGGCGCTGATGCGCCAGCTCGGTGCCGAGGGCGTCTTCGTCGGGTCCGGCATCTTCAAGTCCGGTGACCCGGCCAAGCGCGCCGCGGCGATCGTGAAGGCCACCACCTTCTACGACGACCCGAAGGTCATCGCGGAGGCGTCCCGCGATCTGGGCGAGGCCATGGTCGGCATCAACTGCGACACCCTGCCCGAGGCCGAGCGCTACGCGAACCGTGGCTGGTAACCGGCGATGAGCACTCCTGTGATCGGCGTCCTGGCGCTCCAGGGCGACGTCCGGGAACATCTGGCGGCCCTGGCGGCGGCGGGAGCCGAGGCCAGGACCGTCAGGCGCCCGGCGGAGCTGGCCGGGGTCGAGGGGCTGGTGATCCCGGGCGGCGAGTCCACCACGATGTCCAAGCTGGCCGCGCTCTTCGGCATGCTGGAGCCGCTGCGGGAGCGGGTAGCGACAGGGATGCCGGTCTACGGCACCTGCGCCGGGATGATCATGCTCGCCGAGAAGATCCTCGATCCGCGCTCCGGCCAGGAGACGGTCGGCGGGATCGACATGATCGTCCGCAGGAACGCCTTCGGCCGGCAGAACGAGTCCTTCGAGGCGGCGGTCGAGGTCAGCGGTGTCGACGGCGGCCCCGTGGAGGGCGTCTTCATCAGGGCACCCTGGGTCGAGTCGGTCGGCGCCGAGGTGCGGGTGCTCGCGGAGTACGGGGGCCATGTGGTCGCCGTACGGCAGGGCAACGCCCTCGCCACCTCGTTCCATCCGGAGCTGACGGGCGACCACAGGCTGCACCGGTTCTTCACCGACATGGTGCGCTCCGCACGGTGACCGTATCCCGGTAGGATCGCTGCCGAACGGAGCAGGATTGGTTACGCGAAGGAGACAGGCAGATGTCCGGCCACTCTAAATGGGCTACGACGAAGCACAAGAAGGCCGTGATCGACGCCAAGCGCGGCAAGCTCTTCGCGAAGCTGATCAAGAACATCGAGGTCGCGGCCCGGACCGGCGGTGCCGATGTCGACGGCAACCCGACCCTCTTCGACGCCATCCAGAAGGCGAAGAAGAGTTCGGTGCCGAACAAGAACATCGACTCGGCCGTCAAGCGCGGCGCGGGCCTGGAGGCCGGTGGCGCCGACTACGAGACGATCATGTACGAGGGGTACGGCCCGAACGGTGTCGCGGTGCTCATCGAGTGCCTGACCGACAACCGCAACCGCGCCGCCTCGGACGTCCGCGTCGCCATGACCCGTAACGGTGGCTCGATGGCCGACCCGGGCTCCGTCTCGTACCTCTTCAACCGCAAGGGCGTCGTGATCGTCCCCAAGGGCGAGCTGGGCGAGGACGACGTCCTGGGCGCGGTCCTCGACGCGGGCGCCGAGGAGGTCAACGACCTCGGTGAGTCCTTCGAGGTGCTCAGCGAGGCGACCGACCTGGTCGCGGTCCGCACCGCGCTCCAGGAGGCGGGGATCGACTACGACTCCGCCGACGCCAACTTCGTCCCGACCATGCAGGTCGAGCTGGACGAGGAGGGCGCGCGCAAGATCTTCAAGCTGATCGACGCCCTTGAGGACAGCGACGACGTGCAGAACGTCTTCGCCAACTTCGACGTCTCGGACGATGTGATGGAGAAGGTCGACGCCTGACGGTCACGGCTGACACGGCTTCATCTGACGGGCCGACGGGACACGCCTTCCCGTCGGCCCGTCGCGTTGTCGGTGACGACCGATACTGTGCTGATCAGCGGGAACATTTGACCGAGGGAGGGGGCGCCATGCGGGTGCTGGGAGTTGATCCCGGGCTGACCCGGTGCGGTGTGGGCGTCGTCGAGGGCGTCGCGGGCCGTCCGCTGACCATGCTCGGCGTCGGTGTGGTCCGTACGTCCGCGGACGCGGAGACCAGCCTGCGGCTGGTCGCCATCGAGCAGGGCATCGACGGCTGGCTGGACGAGCACCGGCCCGAACTCGTCGCGGTGGAGCGGGTGTTCGCCCAGCACAACGTGCGTACGGTCATGGGTACCGCGCAGGCCAGCGCGGTCGCCATGCTCTGCGCCGCGCGCCGTGGCATCCCCGTGGCCCTGCACACCCCCAGCGAGGTCAAGGCGGCCATCACGGGCAGCGGCCGGGCGGACAAGGCCCAGGTCGGCGCGATGGTGACCCGGCTGCTGCGGCTCGACGCCCCGCCGAAGCCGGCCGACGCCGCCGACGCCCTCGCGCTCGCCATCTGCCATATCTGGCGTGCCCCTGTGCTGAACCGGCTGCGGCAGGCGCAGGCCGCGGCCCGGCCTTCCCGCGTCCCCACCACCGCATCCGTACGGAAGGTCACGCGATGATCGCCTTCGTCAGCGGCCAGGTCGCCGCCCTCGCCCCGACCACGGCGGTGATCGAGGTCGGCGGTGTCGGCATGGCCGTCCAGTGCACGCCCGGGACGCTCGCCGGACTGCGCGTCGGCCAGGAGGCGAGGCTCGCCACGTCCCTGGTCGTGCGGGAGGACTCCCTGACCCTGTACGGCTTCGCGGACGACGACGAACGCCAGGTCTTCGAACTGCTGCAGACCGCGAGCGGGGTGGGCCCGAGGCTGGCGCAGGCCATGCTCGCCGTGCACAGCCCGGACGCGCTGCGTCGCGCCGTCTCCACGGGCGACGAGAAGGCGCTGACCGCGGTCCCCGGCATCGGCAAGAAGGGCGCCCAGAAGCTCCTGCTCGAACTGAAGGACCGGCTCGGCGAACCGGTCGGCGCGGCCGGGCGGGCGGGGGTCGGCTCCGCCGTCTCCGCGTCCTGGAGCGACCAGCTGCACGCAGCCCTGATCGGTCTCGGCTATGCCACCCGCGAGGCGGACGACGCGGTGGCGCTGGTCACCCCGCAGGCCGAGGCGGCGCTCGCCGAGGGGACACAGCCCCCCGTGCCGAAGCTGCTGCGGGCCGCGCTCCAGAGCCTGAACAGAACGCGTTGAGCAGGCGCCGGCCGCCCTTCCGTGCCGTACTTCGAGGCGCCGTCGAGCGACGCGCCCCTTCCCCGAGGTGAAACAGAGTGAACTGGGACGACACCAGTGGCGGTACGCCGCCGGACGACACGGCCGAGCGGCTCGTCGGCTCGTCCGCCGACGGCGAGGACCAGGCCGTCGAGGCGGCGCTGCGGCCCAAGTCGCTGGGTGAGTTCGTCGGACAGGAGCGGGTCCGTGAGCAGCTCGACCTGGTGCTGAAGGCGGCCCTGGCGCGTGGCGCGACCGCCGATCACGTACTGCTCTCGGGCGCTCCGGGGCTGGGCAAGACCACCCTCTCCATGATCATCGCGGCCGAGATGAAGGCTCCGATCCGGATCACCTCGGGCCCCGCCATCCAGCACGCCGGCGATCTCGCCGCGATCCTCTCCTCCCTCCAGGAGGGCGAGGTCCTCTTCCTGGACGAGATCCACCGGATGTCCCGGCCCGCCGAGGAGATGCTCTACATGGCGATGGAGGACTTCCGGGTCGACGTCATCGTCGGCAAGGGGCCCGGCGCCACCGCCATCCCGCTGGAGCTGCCGCCGTTCACCCTGGTGGGTGCCACCACCCGGGCAGGTCTGCTGCCGCCCCCGCTGCGCGACCGCTTCGGTTTCACGGGCCATATGGAGTTCTACGAGAGCGCCGAGCTGGAGCGGGTGATCCACCGCTCCGCCCACCTCCTCGACCTGGAGATCGACACCGAGGGCGCGGCGGAGATCGCGGGACGCTCCCGCGGCACGCCCCGTATCGCCAACCGGCTGCTGCGGCGCGTACGCGACTACGCGCAGGTCAAGGCGGACGGCGTCATCAACCGCGAGGTGGCCGCCGTGGCCCTCGGGGTCTACGAGGTCGACGCCCGCGGCCTGGACCGGCTCGACCGCGCCGTGCTGAAAGCCCTGCTCAAGCTCTTCGGCGGCGGCCCCGTCGGGCTGTCGACCCTGGCGGTGGCCGTGGGGGAGGAGCGTGAGACGGTGGAGGAGGTCGCGGAGCCCTTTCTCGTACGGGAGGGACTGCTCGCCCGCACTCCGCGCGGCCGGGTCGCGACCCCCGCCGCCTGGGCCCACCTGGGGCTCGCGCCTCCTCAGCAGGCGCCCGGCGCGGGTGGCCAGCCGGGTTTGTTCGGGGCGTGAGGGCGACGACACTCGCCGGGTCAGGAACCCGGGTGCGATGCTGGGCGTTGTTCCAACGAAGCGGACTCGCTTAGACTCCGCCGATGCCGCCCTTCCGGGTCGGCGTGCCCACCCCCGTATACCAGGCCGCTCGACAGCGCGGTCGTGCGAAGGAAGTTCCCTCCCGTGAGTATCGTGACCCTCCTCCCCTTCATCGTGCTCATCGGGGCCATGTTCCTGATGACCCGGTCTGCCAAGAAGAAGCAGCAGGCCGCCGCGCAGATGCGCGACGAAATGCAGCCCGGCACCGGTGTCCGCACCATCGGCGGCATGTACGCCACCGTCAAGGAGGTGCACGACGACATGGTCCTCCTGGAGGTCGCTCCCGGCGTCCACGCCGTGTACGCCAAGAACGCCATCGGCGCCGTCCTGGACGACGACGAGTACAACCGCATCGTGCACGGCGAGGACGACCTCAAGAGCGACCTCGACGCTCCGGTCGTCCCGGACGACGCCTCCTCGCTGACCGGGACGGACAGCACCCCGGACGACGCCAAGATCGACCTGGGCAAGAAGCCCGAGGCCGACGGCGCCGAGGCCAAGGACGGCAAGACCGACGGCGAGGCCGGCGCGAAGTAGTCCCGACCGTGCAGACGGGCCGTTCCACGGCCCGTCGCGGCGTACGGTCGCGCTGGAATTCTGCGGGGGCAGGTCCCCACAACACTTCGTGGCCGCTCCGGCGCACACCCGGCGTGGGGCGGTTGGACAGGGAGAAACGAGAAGGTGGCAGCACCTAATAAGGGCCGCAGGCAAGCGGGGTCCCCAGGCAGGCCAGGGCGCACCCTGGCACTGTTCCTGATTGCCATGGTCGCCCTCACGGGCGGGATGTTCTGGTCCGGTCATGTCACGCCACGCCTGGGAATCGACCTCGCGGGCGGCACGAGCATCACGCTCCAGGCGAAGAACACGCCGGGCAAGCCGAACGCGATCAACAAGACCAACATGGACACCGCCGTCAGCATCATCGAGCGGCGTGTCAACGGTCTTGGCGTCTCGGAGGCCGAGGTCCAGACGCAGGGCAGCAGCAACATCATCGTCAACATCCCCAAGGGGACGAACGAGAAGCAGGCCCGTGATCAGGTCGGCACCACGGCCCAGCTGTACTTCCGGCCGGTACTGACGGTCGCCGCGGGCGGCCCGGCCGCCCCGCAGCCCTCCGGCAGCGGTACTCCGAGCGGCTCCCCTTCCTCCTCCGCGGGCAACCCGTCGAGCGACGAGTCGGCCGGCAACTCCGACCCGTCCCCCTCGTCGAGCTCCAGCACCCAGGGCCGTGCCGTCACCGAGGGCCTGAAGAAGGACGTGACGCCTTCCCCGGGCGCGTCCTCCTCGGACAAGCCCGGCTCCTCGGACAAGCCGTCCCCCTCCGCCACGCCCTCCACCGACCCGGCCACGGCCGCGCTGGAGAAGAAGTTCACGGACCTGGACTGCACCAACCAGGCCGCGCGCACCAAGGCCAACCAGGGCGCCGCGCCCAAGGACACGATCGTGGCCTGCGGCAAGAACTCCGGCGACCAGTGGGAGAAGTACATCCTCGGCCCCGCCGAGCTGGAGGGCACGGACGTCGACGACGCCAAGGGCGTTCTCGACCCGCAGCGTGGCATCTGGATCGTCACGATGGACTTCAGCAGCGGTGGCACGAAGAAGTTCCAGTCCATCACCGGCAAGCTCTCCCAGCAGCAGCCGCCGATGAACCAGTTCGCCATCGTCCTCGACGGCAACGTCGTCTCGGCGCCCTCGGTGAGCCAGACGCTCGGCGGCAGCGCCGAGATCTCCGGCAGCTTCACCCAGCAGTCCGCCCAGGACCTGGCCAACATCCTGTCGTACGGCGCGCTGCCGCTCTCCTTCCAGGAGCAGAGCGTCACGACCGTCACCGCCGCGCTCGGCGGTGAGCAGCTCGAAGCGGGCCTGATCGCCGGTGCGATCGGCCTCGCCCTGGTGGTCATCTACCTGGTGGCCTACTACCGCGGCCTCGCCGGTATCGCGATCCTCAGCCTCGGCGCGTCGGGCATCATGACGTACACGATCATGGCGCTGCTCGGCCCGGGTATCGGCTTCGCGCTGAACCTGCCCGCCGTGTGCGGCGCGATCGTCGCCATCGGTATCACCGCGGACTCGTTCATCGTGTACTTCGAGCGCATCCGCGACGAGATCCGCGAGGGCCGCACGCTCAGGCCCGCCGTCGAACGCGCCTGGCCGCGCGCCCGGCGCACGATCCTGGTCTCCGACTTCGTGTCGTTCCTCGCCGCCGCCGTGCTGTTCCTCGTCACGGTCGGCAAGGTCCAGGGCTTCGCGTTCACCCTCGGTCTGACCACCCTCCTCGACGTGGTCGTGGTGTTCTTCTTCACCAAGCCGGTGATGACGCTCCTCGCCCGCACCAAGTTCTTCGCCAGCGGTCACCCCTGGTCCGGACTGGACCCGAAGCGGCTCGGCGCCAAGCCCCCGCTGCGCCGCTCCCGCCGTGTCAGCGCTCCCACCGACCCGAAGGAGGCGTGAGATGTCGCGACTCGGCGCACTCGGCGCCCGGCTCTACCGCGGTGAAGTCGGCTACGACTTCATCGGGAAGCGCAAGTTCTGGTACGCGCTCTCGATCCTGATCACCATCACGGCCATCGCGGGCGTGGCGGTACGCGGTCTCAACATGGGCATCGAGTTCAAGGGCGGTGCCGTCTTCACCATCCCGAGCACGAGCGTCTCCGTGACGCAGGCCCGGACGATCACGGAAGAGGCCTCGGGGCACGACGCGATCGTCCAGCAGCTCGGCAACGGCGGCATGCGGATCCAGGTCACCGAACTGGACACCAAGCAGGCCGACGGCGTGCGGACGGAGCTGGCCAAGGACCTGAAGGTCGACGAGGCGAAGATCAACGCCGAACTCGTCGGTCCGAGCTGGGGCGCGACGATCGCCAACAAGGCCTGGATGGGCCTGGGGATCTTCATGGTCCTGGTGGTGATCTATCTGGCGATCGCCTTCGAATGGCGTATGGCGGTCGCGGCCCTGATCGCCCTGATCCATGACCTCACCATCACCGTCGGTGTGTACGCGCTGGTCGGTTTCGAGGTCACCCCGGGTACGGTGATCGGTCTGCTCACCATCCTCGGTTACTCCCTCTACGACACCGTCGTCGTCTTCGACAGTCTCAAGGAGGGGTCGAAGGACATCACCAAACAGACCCGCTGGACCTACAGCGAGGTCGCCAACCGCTCGATCAACAGCACGCTGGTGCGTTCCATCAACACCACCGTGGTCGCGCTGCTGCCGGTCGCCGGTCTGCTCTTCATCGGCGGCGGTTTCCTCGGCGCCGGCATGCTGAACGACATCTCGCTCTCGCTCTTCGTCGGCCTCGCCGCCGGTGCGTACTCCTCGATCTTCATCGCCACGCCGCTCGTCGCCGACCTGAAGGAACGCGACCCGCGGATCAAGGCGCTGAAGAAGCGGGTGCTCGCCAAGCGGGCCGCCGCCGCTGCCAAGGGGGAGCCCGCCGACGGCCTCTCGGGCGGCGACGACATCATCGAGGAGGACGGTCCCGAGGACGAGGTCCCAGGAGCGCCGGCGGCCGCCGTGGCCGGCCAGCGCGCCAGGGGCGGGCGTGGCCGCCCGTCGGGTTCCGGGAGGCGTCGGTGACGGACACCAGCACGCGGGAGCTGCTGCTCAGCCGCATCCGTGATGTCGCGGACTACCCCAAGCCGGGCGTCGTCTTCAAGGACATCACTCCGCTGCTGGCCGACCCGAAGGCCTTCACGGCGCTGACCGACGCGCTCGCCGAGCTGTGCGCGCGGTACGGCGCGACGAAGATCGTGGGCCTGGAGGCCCGCGGCTTCATCCTGGCGGCTCCCGTGGCGGTCAGGGCGGGCGTGGGCTTCATCCCCGTACGCAAGGCGGGCAAGCTCCCCGGCGCGACGCTGTCCCAGACGTACGAGCTGGAGTACGGCTCCGCGGAGATAGAGGTCCACGCGGAGGACCTGGACCAGGACGACCGGGTCCTCGTCATCGACGACGTCCTGGCCACCGGCGGTACGGCCGAGGCCTCGCTGGAGCTGGTCCGGCGGGCCGGCGCCGAGGTGGTGGGCGTCGCGGTCCTGATGGAGCTGGGTTTCCTGGGCGGCAGGGCCCGTCTGGAGCCCGCTCTGGGCGGGGCCCCGCTGGAGGCCCTGATCACGCTCTGAGCGGCCCTTCGAGGCATACGGACGGGCACCCGGGAACAACCGGGTGCCCGTCCGTCGTTGCAGGGCTCTCAGGTCCTGGGGCGAGAGGGACGCCCGGGGTCGATACCATGGAACCTCCGGGCCTGACCGGGGGACCTGGATCCGCACGAGGAGCGCCCTTGCCAGAAGAGGTCCAGCCACTGGCCGCCGCAACGCCCGATCACTCTGCCGAGCAGGTCGCGGCGGCATCGTCCGTGTCGCGGCACAAGGCCGCGGTCGCGGCGGAGGAGAAGGCCGCCCGCGCGTCCGCGGAGACCTCGGAGGGGCGCCCCGTGGAGGCGTCCCCGGCGCCCGTGCCCCCCGTGCCCCCTGAGCGCCCCTCCACGCCCGTCAGCGCCCCCAAGCCCGGCCCCGCGGCCACGTCACGTTCCGGCGGCTCCTCCAACCGCGTACGAGCCCGGCTCGCCCGGCTCGGGGTGCAGCGCTCGTCGCCGTACAACCCGGTGCTCGAACCGCTCCTGCGGACCGTGCGGGGCAACGACCCGAAGATCGAGACCGCCACGCTCCGCCAGATCGAGAGCGCCTACCAGGTCGCCGAGCGCTGGCACCGCGGTCAGAAGCGCAAGAGCGGCGACCCGTACATCACGCATCCCCTCGCGGTGACGACGATCCTCGCGGAGCTGGGCATGGACCCGGCCACTCTGATGGCGGGTCTGCTCCACGACACTGTCGAGGACACCGAGTACGGCCTCGACACCCTGCGCCGCGACTTCGGCGACCAGGTCGCGCTGCTCGTCGACGGCGTCACCAAGCTGGACAAGGTCAAGTTCGGCGAGGCGGCGCAGGCCGAGACCGTACGCAAGATGGTCGTCGCCATGGCCAAGGACCCGCGGGTCCTGGTCATCAAGCTCGCCGACCGGCTGCACAACATGCGCACCATGCGCTATCTCAAGCGGGAGAAGCAGGAGAAGAAGGCCCGCGAGACGCTGGAGATCTACGCGCCCCTGGCCCACCGGCTGGGCATGAACACCATCAAGTGGGAGCTGGAGGACCTCGCCTTCGCGATCCTCTACCCGAAGATGTACGACGAGATCGTCCGGCTCGTCGCGGAGCGCGCCCCCAAGCGGGACGAGTATCTGGCCATAGTGACCGACGAGGTCCAGTCGGATCTGCGCGCCGCCCGGATCAAGGCCACCGTCACCGGCCGCCCGAAGCACTACTACAGCGTCTACCAGAAGATGATCGTCCGCGGCCGGGACTTCGCGGAGATCTACGACCTGGTGGGCATCCGCGTCCTCGTCGACACCGTCCGCGACTGTTACGCGGCGCTCGGCACCGTCCACGCGCGGTGGAATCCGGTCCCCGGCCGGTTCAAGGACTACATCGCGATGCCCAAGTTCAACATGTACCAGTCGCTGCACACGACGGTCATCGGGCCCAACGGCAAGCCCGTCGAGCTCCAGATCCGTACGTTCGACATGCACCGCCGCGCCGAGTACGGCATCGCCGCGCACTGGAAGTACAAGCAGGAGGCCGTCGCGGGCGCCTCCAAGGTGCGGACGGACGTGCCCAGGAACGCGGGCAAGGGCGCCGGCCAGGACACCGTCAACGACATGGCGTGGCTGCGCCAGCTGCTGGACTGGCAGAAGGAGACCGAGGACCCCAGCGAGTTCCTGGAGTCGCTCCGCTTCGACCTGTCCCGCAACGAGGTCTTCGTCTTCACGCCCAAGGGCGATGTGATAGCGCTGCCCGCCGGTGCCACCCCCGTCGACTTCGCGTACGCGGTGCACACGGAGGTCGGCCACCGGACCATAGGAGCCCGGGTCAACGGACGGCTCGTACCGCTCGAATCGACGCTGGACAACGGCGATCTGGTGGAGGTCTTCACCTCCAAGGCGTCCGGGGCGGGCCCCTCGCGCGACTGGCTGGGCTTCGTCAAGTCGCCGCGGGCCAGGAACAAGATCCGCGCGTGGTTCTCCAAGGAGCGCCGCGACGAGGCGATCGAGCAGGGCAAGGACGCCATCGCGCGGGCCATGCGCAAGCAGAACCTGCCGATCCAGCGCATCCTCACCGGCGACTCGCTGGTCACGCTCGCGCACGAGATGCGCTACCCCGACATCTCGTCCCTGTACGCGGCGATCGGCGAGGGCCATGTGGCCGCGCAGGGCGTCGTACAGAAGCTGGTGCAGGCCCTCGGCGGCGAGGAGGCCGCCAACGAGGACATCGCCGAGAGCGCCCCGCCTTCGCACGGCCGCGGCAAGCGCCGCGCCAACGCCGACCCCGGCGTGGTCGTCAAGGGCGTCGAGGACGTCTGGGTCAAGCTCGCCCGCTGCTGTACGCCGGTCCCGGGCGACCCGATCATCGGCTTCGTCACCCGCGGCAGCGGTGTCTCGGTGCACCGCGCCGACTGCGTCAATGTGGACTCGCTCTCGCAGCAGCCCGAACGGATCCTTGAGGTCGAGTGGGCCCCGACCCAGTCGTCGGTCTTCCTGGTCGCCATCCAGGTCGAGGCGCTGGACCGCTCCCGGCTGCTGTCGGACGTCACCCGCGTCCTGTCCGACCAGCATGTGAACATCCTGTCCGCGGCCGTCCAGACCTCCCGCGACCGGGTCGCCACGTCCCGGTTCACCTTCGAGATGGGCGACCCGAAGCATCTGGGACACGTCCTGAAGGCCGTACGGGGCGTGGAGGGCGTCTACGACGTCTACCGCGTCACCTCGGCGCGCAGGCCGTAACGGGCGACGAGGCACGACGCAGGGCAGCGACGCAGGGCAGCGACGCAGGGCAACGGCGAGGGGCAACGGCGAGGGGCAACGGCGAAGGGGCTCCCCGCATCCGCTGCGGGGAGCCCCTTCGCCGTTGCCGGCCGACGCCGGGCCGGAGGGTGCCAGGCCCGGCCTCTCAGCCGCCGAACTCCTGGAGACCCTTCAGCGCCTGGTCCAGCAGGGCCTGCCGGCCCTCCAGTTCCTTGGCGAGCTTGTCCGCCTTGGCGTTGTTGCCCGCCGCGCGCGCCGCGTCGATCTGCGTACGCAGCTTGTCCACCGCGCCCTGGAGCTGGCCCGTCAGACCCGCGGCGCGCGCACGCGCCTCCGGGTTCGTCCGGCGCCACTCGTTCTCCTCGGACTCCTGAAGCGCCCGCTCCACCGCGTGCATCCGGCCCTCGACCTTGGGACGTGCGTCACGCGGTACGTGACCGATGGCCTCCCAGCGCTCGTTGAGCGCCCGGAACGCCGCCCTGGCCGCCTTGAGGTCCGTGACCGGCAGCAGCCGCTCCGCCTCGACCGCGAGTTCCTCCTTGAGCTTGAGGTTCTCGCCCTGCTCGGCGTCCCGCTCGGCGAAGACCTCGCCACGCGCCGCGAAGAAGACGTCCTGGGCGCCGCGGAAGCGGTTCCACAGATCGTCCTCGGCCTCGCGCTGGGCGCGGCCCGCCGCCTTCCACTCCGTCATCAGCTCGCGGTAACGGGCCGCCGTACCGCCCCAGTCGGTGGAGCCGGACAGCGATTCGGCCTCCGCGACCAGCTTCTCCTTGGCCTTGCGGGCCTCCTCGCGCTGCGCGTCGAGCGCCGCGAAGTGGGCCTTGCGGCGCTTGGAGAACGCCGAGCGCGCGTGCGAGAAGCGGTGCCACAGCTCGTCGTCGGACTTCCGGTCCAGCCTCGGCAGGCCCTTCCAGGTGTCCACCAGTGCCCGCAGCCGCTCACCGGCCGACCGCCACTGGTCGCTCTGCGCGAGCTCCTCCGCCTCGGTGACCAGCGCCTCCTTGGCGTGGCGCGCCTCGTCGGTCTGCTTCGCCCGCTGCGCCTTGCGCTCCTCACGGCGCGAGTCGACCGTCGCCACCAGCGCGTCGAGCCGCTTGCGCAGCGCTTCGAGATCGCCCACGGCGTGGTGCTCGTCGACCTGGCCGCGCAGATGCTCGATGGCGGTCGTCGCATCCTTCGCGGACAGATCGGTGGTCTTCACCCGCCGTTCGAGGAGGCCGATCTCGACAACCAGGCCCTCGTACTTGCGCTCGAAATAGGCCAGAGCCTCCTCCGGAGAGCCTGCCTGCCACGATCCGACGACCTGTTCGCCCTCGGCCGTACGCACGTACACGGTGCCCGTCTCGTCGACGCGGCCCCACGGGTCGCTGCTCACAGCGCCTCCTCCACCTGATGCCCGTGAGGGGTGTGGCCCCCGGGCATCATCCACAGTTTCCTGGGACGGGCTGCGCCCGCCCTGCACAACGCCAATCTAGGCGACCGGCCGCCCGGCTGTCCGCACTCAGCGCGGCCGAAATTCACAGGGTCACGCCGTGTCGACCGTGCCCTTCTCCACGGTGACGGTCTTCTTGGGCGCGCCGTCGCCCGTGCCGCCGTCCACTCCGGCCTTCGCCACGGCTTCCACGACCTTCAGGCCGGCGTCGTCCATGGTCCCGAACGGCGTGTAGCTGGGCGGGAGTTTGGTGTCCTTGTAGACCAGGAAGAACTGGCTGCCGCCGGTGTGCGGCTGGCCGGTATTGGCCATCGCGACCGTCCCCGCCGGGTACGTGACCGAGCCGTCGGCGCCCGCCTTGCCGAGAGCCGTCAGATTCTCGTCCTCGATCGTGTAGCCCGGACCGCCGGTGCCGTCGCCCTTCGGGTCGCCGCACTGGAGCACGAAGATGCCCTCGGTGGTCAGCCGGTGACACTTCGTGTTGTCGAAGTACTTCTTGTCCGCGAGCGCCTTGAACGAGTTCACCGTGTGCGGTGTCTTCTTGGCGTCCATCGCGATGGAGATGTCGCCCTGGCTCGTCTTGAGCGCCATCGTGTACGTGGCGTTCTTGTCGATCGTCATCTTCGGCTCGGGCTTGCTGCTCTCGCTCGGCGAGGGCGAGGGCGAGGTGGAGGGGCTCGACTCCGGAGTGGCGGCCTTGTCGCTGCTGTCGCCGTCCGTCAGGCCGACCGAGGCGTACGCCGCGGCTCCCGCGAGCACCACCACGGCCAGCACGGACGCGATGATGACATTGCGGCGCTTCGCCTTGTTCCGGGCCTCGGCCCGGCGCTGCTGCTGCCGCTCGAACTTCTCCCGGGCGAGCTGCCGCCGCCGCTGATCGTTGTTGACCACCGGGTCCACTCCTCGTATGTGTATGTGATCCTGTCCGGCCTGATCTAGCCCGTTACCGTATATGGGTTCGCTGTGGATTGAGGACCGCCGGTAGTCTCTGAACTGCTGCATTCTCCCGACGGACGACATATAAGGACGATCGTGCTCATTGCCGGGTTCCCCGCCGGGGCCTGGGGGACCAATTGCTATCTGGTCGCCCCCGCCGCGGGCGAGGAGTGCGTGATCATCGACCCGGGCCACCAGGCCGCTCAGGGCGTCGAGGACGCGGTACGCAAGCACCGGCTCAAGCCCGTCGCCGTCATCCTGACCCATGGGCACATCGACCACGTCGCCTCGGTCGTCCCCGTCTGCGGGGCACATGACGTACCGGCATGGATCCACCCCGCGGACCGCTACATGATGAGCGACCCCGAGAAGGCGCTCGGCCGCTCGATCGGGATGCCGTTGATGGGCGAGCTGACGGTGGGGGAGCCGGCCGAGGTCCAGGAGCTGACCGACGGCGCCGGACTGGCGCTGGCGGGACTGGAGTTCACCGTCGCGCACGCCCCGGGCCATACCAAGGGGTCGGTGACGTTCGGAACGCCCGAGGCGGCCGGCGGTGCCGATATCCCGCCGGTCCTCTTCTCGGGCGATCTGCTCTTCGCCGGCTCCATCGGACGCACCGATCTGCCCGGTGGCGACCACGCCGAGATCATCGAGTCCCTGGCACGGGTGTGCCTGCCGCTCGACGACTCGACCGTGGTGCTGTCCGGACACGGCCCCCAGACGACCATCGGCCGCGAGCGCGCCGCCAACCCTTATCTGAGGGAGCTGGCCGCCGGCCACGGAAGCGGCCCGACCGCCGCTCCGCGACGAGGAATGTGAAGCACCGATCTCCATGAGCACCTTTCGGGCCCCCAAGGGCACCTACGACCTGATCCCGCCCGCCTCGGCGGTCTATCTCGCGGTGCGCGACGCCATCTCCGCGCCGCTGAGGAACTCCGGCTACGGCTATATCGAGACACCCGGTTTCGAGAACGTCGAGCTGTTCGCCCGCGGCGTCGGCGAGTCCACCGACATCGTCTCCAAGGAGATGTACGCCTTCGAGACCAAGGGCGGCGACAGGCTGGCGCTGCGCCCCGAAGGCACCGCCTCCGTGCTGCGCGCCGCGCTGGAGGCCAATCTGCACAAGGCCGGGAATCTGCCGGTCAAGCTCTGGTACTCCGGCTCGTACTACCGCTACGAGCGCCCCCAGAAGGGCCGTTACCGCCACTTCTCGCAGGTCGGCGCCGAGGCGATCGGCGCGGAGGACCCCGCGCTCGACGCCGAACTGATCATCCTGGCCGACCAGGCGTACCGCTCCCTGGGGCTGCGCGATTTCCGCATCCTGCTCAACTCGCTGGGCGACAAGGAGTGCCGCCCCGTCTACCGCGAGGTGCTCCAGGGCTTCCTGCGCGGGCTCGATCTGGACGAGGACACCCGCCGGCGCATCGAGATCAACCCGCTGCGGGTGCTCGACGACAAGCGCGCCGACGTACAGAAGCAGCTCGTCGGGGCACCGATGCTGCGCGACTATCTGTGCGACGCGTGCAAGGCGTACCACGAGGAGGTGCGCGAGCTGCTGACGGCCGCAGGGGTGGCGTACGAGGACGACGAGAAGCTCGTACGCGGTCTCGACTACTACACCAGGACCACCTTCGAGTTCGTGCACGACGGGCTCGGCGCGCAGTCCGCGGTGGGCGGCGGCGGCCGGTACGACGGGCTCTCCGAGATGATCGGCGGCCCGGCGCTCCCGTCGGTCGGCTGGGCGCTCGGCGTGGACCGTACGGTGCTGGCGCTGGAGGCCGAGGGGATCAGCCTCGATCTTCCGAACGCCACCAGCGTCTTCGCGGTGCCGCTCGGCGAGGAGGCGCGGCGGCGGCTGTTCGCCGTCGTCACCGAGCTGCGCAGGGCCGGGATCCCGGCGGACTTCTCGTACGGCGCGAAGGGCCTCAAGGGCGCCATGAAGAACGCCAACAGGTCCGGAGCCCGGTACACGATCGTCGCGGGCGAGCGCGATCTCGCGGAGGGTGTCGCCCAGCTCAAGGACATGGAGAGCGGCGAGCAGTCGGCGGTGGCGCTCGACGGCCTTGTGACGGAGCTGACACAGCGGCTCGGCTGACCGCGCGGAAACGGTGCGGGGCCTGGACGGAGACCGTCCGGGCCCCGCTTTCCTTATGCCGGGCGAACGGTGGACCCGGGGGCCCGTGCGGCACAATGAGCCTGCCCCGGAGGTCTCCGAGTGCGCGACCGCGTGAACTCCCCGAGCGCACGCACTCCCCGAGTGATGGAACGGTGATATGACGCGAGCAGTGGTGGACGACGTCACCTCCGACCGCGAGGAAGGGACGGCCACGGGCACCGTCGGCGGCAGCCGGGCGTTCGCGCTCCTGCTGGTCATCACGGGCGCGGCGGGACTGCTGGCGGCCTGGGTGATCACCCTCGACAAGTTCAAGCTGCTGGAGGACCCGGGCTTCACGCCGGGATGCAGCCTGAACCCGGTGGTCTCCTGCGGCAACATCATGAAGAGCGACCAGGCGTCGGCCTTCGGCTTCCCGAACCCGATGCTCGGACTCGTCACCTACGCCGTCGTGATCTTCATCGGAATCGGACTGCTCGCCGGGGCGCGCTACCGGAGCTGGTTCTGGCTCGGGCTGAACGCGGGCACCCTCTTCGGCGTCGGATTCTGCACCTGGCTCCAGTACCAGTCGCTGTACACGATCAGCTCGCTCTGCCTGTGGTGCTGCCTGGCCTGGGTCGCCACGATCCTGATGTTCTGGTACATCACGTCCCACAACATCCGCCAGGGAGTGCTGCCCGCGCCGTCCTGGCTGCGAGGCTTCCTCGGCGAGTTCACGTGGGTGCTGCCGGTGCTGCACATCGGGATCATCGGGATGCTCGTCCTGACCCGCTGGTGGGACTTCTGGACCGGCTGAGGACACCGCCGGCGGCCCGGGGCCGCCGAGGGCGACGGCGTTGTCAGTGGTCTGGCATAGGCTTCACGCGTGGAGCCCGACCTCTTTACCGCAGCGGCGGAAGACCGCCAGGAGAAGGACCCGTCCAGCAGCCCTCTGGCCGTCCGGATGCGCCCGCGCGTCCTTGACGAAGTCGTCGGCCAGAGCCATCTGCTGAAGCCCGGATCCCCGCTGCGGAGGTTGGTGGGCGAGGGGAACGGCGGCCCGGCCGGTCCTTCGTCCGTGATTCTCTGGGGCCCGCCCGGCACGGGCAAGACGACCCTCGCGTATGTCGTCTCCAAGGCGACCAACAAGCGCTTCGTGGAGCTCTCCGCGATCACCGCGGGCGTCAAGGAGGTCAGGGCCGTCATCGACGGGGCCCGCCGCGCGTCCGGGGGCTTCGGCAAGGAGACCGTCCTCTTCCTCGATGAGATCCACCGCTTCAGCAAGGCCCAGCAGGACTCCCTGCTGCCCGCGGTCGAGAACCGCTGGGTCACGCTCATCGCCGCCACCACCGAGAATCCGTACTTCTCGGTGATCTCCCCGCTGCTCTCCCGCTCCCTGCTGCTCACGCTGGAGCCGCTCAGCGACGACGATCTGCGCGGTCTGCTGCGGCGGGCCCTCACCGAGGAGCGCGGTCTCGGCGGCGCGGTCACGCTCCCCGACGACGCCGAGGCGCATCTGCTGCGGATCGCGGGCGGCGACGCGCGGCGCGCGCTGACGGCGCTGGAGGCGGCGGCCGGCGCCGCGATCGACAAGAGCGAGAAGGAGATCAGCCTCAGGACCGTGGAGGAGACCGTCGACCGGGCGGCGGTGGCCTACGACCGTGAGGGCGATCAGCACTACGACGTGGCGAGCGCGCTGATCAAGTCCATCCGCGGCTCCGACGTGGACGCGGCGCTGCACTATCTGGCGCGGATGATCGAGGCGGGGGAGGACCCCCGGTTCATCGCCAGACGGCTGATGATCTCGGCGAGCGAGGACATCGGTCTCGCCGATCCCACCGCCCTGCCGACCGCGGTCGCCGCCGCCCAGGCCGTGGCCATGATCGGTTTCCCGGAGGCCGCTCTCACCCTGAGCCATGCCACCATCGCGCTGGCGCTGGCCCCCAAGTCGAACGCGGCCACGACCGCCATCTCCGCCGCCCTGGAGGACGTCAAGAAGGGGCTGGCGGGGCCGGTCCCCCCGCATCTGCGCGACGGCCACTACAAGGGCGCGGCCAAGCTCGGCCATGCCCAGGGCTATATCTATCCGCACGATGTGCCGGGCGGGATCGCCGCCCAGCAGTACGCACCGGAGGAGGTGCGGGGCAGGCGCTACTACGAGCCCACGCGGTACGGCGCGGAGGCGCGGTACGCGGATGTGGTCGACAAGGTGCGCGAGCGGCTGCGCGGGGACAGGAGCTAGGGGACAGGGGCCGGCAGGCGCTGTCCGGTTATCCCGCGGCCGCGTCGAAGAGCGTGTGCATCGCGTACCGCAGCTCGTTGAGGTTCCGCACCGGCTCGGGGAAGTCGAAACGGGCGTCGAAGCACCGCACGCCGGCGAAGCGCACCCGCAGTCCGAAACGGTCGAGCGCGACGGGTACGGCGACGGTCCCGGCGGCCCCGGACTCCGAGGACCCCGCGGCCCGCTCGCCGAGCAGCCCGCGCAGCGACTGGACCTCCGCGCTGTGGGCGGAGTGCAGATGCTGGAGCAGTTCCGCCTCGTGTTCCACCAGCGGATCGGCCGCGGCCGTGGCGAAGTCCTCGGGCTCCACCGACTCCGCGCCCCAGAGGTCGTCCACACACGCCTCGCCGACCTCCAGCCGCAGCGTCGTACGACCGGGTTCGGCCCCGCCCGGTGCCCGGGTCAGCCAGCCGGAGAGCCAGGCCCGGCCCCGGATACGGTGGGGTACGGACACGGGCGCGACGTCCGTGACCTCCAGCACCGCGTTCAGCTCGTCGTCCTGCGCGTGCGTCGCGGCGCGTACGGCGGGGGAGTCGGCGGAGAACGCGAGGAACACCTCGCCGTCCGGTCCGACGCTCCGCGCGTCGGGCATCAGCTGGTACGGCTTGGCCCCGTCCAGGCCCGGAATGATCAGTACTGCCGAGCATGTACTCTGTACGAGAGTTCGTGTGCGCTCGGCTGCTGACGGCATCCGATCGATTTCAAGCCCGCTGGGACGCGGCTGACCATGAGCTGATCGGACCTCCGTCGAATCGTCGCTCTGTGCGCCGAGGCTGTCTGTGATGCGCGTGGTGTTCCCAGGGCGAGACATGCGATCTCCTTAAGTAAGGTGAGCCTAACCTAACCTACAACGGAGGTCTGGAGAACGTGCCTAACCAGTCGCGTCCCAAGGTCAAGAAGTCACGCGCGCTCGGTATCGCGCTGACGCCGAAGGCTGTCAAGTACTTCGAGGCCCGTCCCTACCCGCCGGGCGAGCACGGCCGTGGACGCAAGCAGAACAGTGACTACAAGGTCCGTCTGCTGGAGAAGCAGCGCCTGCGTGCCCAGTACGACATCAGCGAGCGCCAGATGGCCCGCGCCTACGACCGCGCCCGCAAGGCCGAGGGCAAGACGGGCGAGGCCCTGGTCGTCGAGCTGGAGCGCCGCCTCGACGCGCTGGTTCTGCGGTCGGGCATCGCCCGCACCATCTACCAGGCCCGCCAGATGGTCGTCCACGGCCACATCGAGGTCAACGGCGGCAAGGTCGACAAGCCGTCGTTCCGCGTGCGCCCCGACGACGTCGTGATGGTCCGTGAGCGCAGCCGCGAGAAGGTCCCCTTCCAGGTCGCGCGCGAGGGTGGCTACGACACCGACGGCGAGACCCCGCGCTACCTGCAGGTCAACCTGAAGGCCCTGGCGTTCCGCCTGGACCGTGACCCGCAGCGCAAGGAGATCCCGGTCATCTGTGACGAGCAGCTGGTCGTCGAGTACTACGCCCGCTGACGCGGACACGAGGTCTCAGCCCGCCGCTTCCCCGCCCCGCGTGGTGGGGGAGCCGGCGGGCTTCCGCGTTTTCCGGGCCGGCCGGCGCGCGTCCGGCTGCTGGTGCGGCGGCGCGGCGGCCGGCCGGCGGCGCTCGGCGAGCGCCCGCTCCACGGCCGCGCCCGGCGACAGCCCGAGCCCTTCGCCCTCGTACGCCGCGTACCGCTCCGTACCCAGCGCCTCGCTCGCGCGCCGCTCGCACAGCGCGCGCGGCGCACCGAAGAAGCCGGAGCCGAACAGCTGCGGGCCGACCGACTCCCACAGCCGGCTCGCGGCCCCCTGGAGCACCGCGGCCTCCGCCGGATCGCCCTCGCTCGCCGTCACCAGCGCCATCAGCTCGACGGCCAGCACCAGCCCCACCAGATCGTTGAATCCATGGTGGATCGCGATCGACTCACCGATCAGCGCGCGCGCCTCGGTGTGGCCCTCGCGCGTCCAGGCCGCGTAGGCCAGTACGTACAGCGCGTACGCCCTGGTCCAGCGCTCGCCGCTGTCCTCGCAGATCTCGCGGACCTCCTCGCACAGCGCGGCCGCCGCCTCCAGATCGCCCTGGAAGACCAGCGCCATGGCCAGCTCGACCTGGCCCATCAGCACATTGCTGTTCAGCTCGCCGAGCTCCCGGTACGAAGCGAGGGCCGAGCGCAGCAGCCGTTCGGCGCGCGGCATGTCGTCGGTGAGCAGCGCCTGACAGCCCAGCCGGTGCACGGCGTAGGCGCGCGCCAGCGCGTTGCCGGTGCGCTCGGCCTCCTCCCGGCACTCGTGCAGGGCGCCGGACGCGGCGGTGTTGTCCCCCTGGAGAACCGCGACATAGCCGAGCACCCACAGGGCTTTCAGCCGCGACTCGTCGTACGGGGTGTCCAGCGCGAGGGCCCGGCCCAGCCAGTGCCGCCCCTCGGTCAGCCGGCCGCATCCCGCCCAGTAGAACCAGAGCGTGCCCGCCAGATGCTGGCCCAGATGCGCCTCGTCGGGACTCTCCAGACACAGTTCGAGCGCGGCGCGCAGATTGGGCAGCGCGCTCTCGGTACCGGCCGCGACATCCGCCTGGCGCGGGCTGAACCAGTCCAGCTCGTACCAGGTCGCGAGCCCCATGTACCAGTCGCGGTGCCGGCGGCGCATCCGGTAGGTGTCCTCCAGGGCGTCCAGCCACTCGGCGCCGTACGCCCTGACGGTGTCCAGCAGCCGGTAGCGCGTACCCGCCGGGGTCTCCTCGCGGACGACGAGTGACTGGGAGATCAGCTCGGCGAGGACGTCCAGGACCTCTTCCTCCGGCAGTTCGGGTCCGCCGCACACATACTCGGCGGCCTCCAGGTCGAACGGTCCGGCGAAGACCGACAGCCGCGCCCACAGCAGCCGTTCGGGCGGAGTGCACAGCTCATGGCTCCAGCCGATCGCGGTCCTGAGCGTCTGATGGCGCGGCGGCGCGCCCCGTCTGCCTTCGGTGAGCACCCGGAAGCGGTCCCCGACGCGGTCGAGGATCTGTTCGACGGAGAGGACATGGAGCCGCCCGGCCGCCAGCTCCAGCGCGAGCGGGATCCCGTCGAGGCGCCGGCACAGTTCGTGGACGGCCGCGGAACGGGCGCCGGCCCGCCCCGGATCCGGACCGGTACCGGTACCGGGCGGTACGGCGGCGGCCCGTTCGGTGAAGAGCCGCACCGCGTCCGTCTCCGTCATCGGGGCGAGCGCGAAGGTCAGCTCACCGTCCACCCTGAGCGGACGCCTGCCGACGGCGAGCACCCGCAACTCGGGTGACCGGCGCAGCAGTTCCCGTACGAGCGTGGCGCAGGCGTCGACGAGCTGCTCGAACCCGTCGATGACCAGCAGCAGTTGACGCGAGGCGAGATGGCCGGCGAGCACCCGGCGCGTGGGCCTGCTGCTGTGGTCCGTCAGTCCGAGTGCCTCCACCAACGCGTGTTCGAGCAGCTCGGGGTCGCGGAGCGCGGAGAGTTCGGCGAGCCAGATGCCATCGCAGTAGCGTTTCTTCAGGGCATCCGCTGCCTTCAGGGCCAGCCGGGTCTTGCCGACTCCGCCCACCCCCACCACCGTGACCAGCCGGGATTCCCCGAGGTGCCGCGTCAGGGCGGCCAGCTCGTCGTCGCGCCCCACGAAGCGGTTCAGCTCGGCGGGGAGATTGCCCGGAGCCGGGGCGGGCACGGCCGACGGAGGGCCGGAGCGAAAGGGGCGTCGCATGGGACACGCAGAGTACTCAACCCGCCGCACTCCGTACAATCTTTCCCGCTGAACGCCACCCGGGCCCACGCTAATCCGGTACGGGACGCGACCCCTGGCGCGATAGGGTCGGAGGACGACTTTCCAGTCGCTTTCCAGATGACCTTCGACGATCAGGGAGCGGTGCGGCGTGACCGGTGGAGAGGTTGCCGGGATCCTGGTGGCCGTGTTCTGGGCCATTCTGGTCTCCTTCCTGGCCGTGGTGCTGGTGAGGCTGGCGCAGACCCTCAAGGCGACCACCAGACTGGTGGCGGAGGTGACCGAGCAGGCCGTACCGCTGCTGGCGGACGCGTCCGCGACGGTCCGTTCCGCGCAGACGCAGCTCGACCGGGTCGACGCCATCGCGACGGACGTCCAGGAAGTCACCTCCAACGCCTCGGCGCTCTCCACGACGGTCGCCTCGACCTTCGGCGGCCCGCTGGTCAAGGTCGCCGCGTTCGGCTACGGCGTACGCCAGGCGCTCGGACGCAGAGGGGCAGCGGACGCCGGCACGGCGCCCGAGCCGGCCGTCCGGCGCACGGTCATCCCCGGCCGTACGCTGCCGTCCGCCCGGCGCAGGAAGAAGAAGGGCTGACGCAGCGATGTTCCGCCGTACGTTCTGGTTCACCGCGGGCGCGGCCGCCGGTGTCTGGGCCACCACCAAGGTCCACCGCAAGATCAAGCAGCTGACCCCGGAGAGCCTCGCGGCCCAGGCCGCGAACAAGGCGATCGACGCCGGGCACAAAGTCAGGGAATTCGCCGTTGACGTCAGAGCGGGGATGGCGCGGCGCGAGGCGGAGCTCGGCGAGGCGCTCGGTCTCGACGCGTCCGCAGACCACGCGCTTCCCGCTCCCCGGCACCGCGCCGCCATCGGGTATCCGGAACAGTCCCGGACCGTGTACTCCGCCCACCCGCAGAACCACCCGCGTCACTACGACCCGCACAACCGGAATGAGGACCACTGATGGAGTCGGCTGAAATTCGTCGCCGCTGGCTGAGCTTCTTCGAGGAGCGCGGTCACACCGTCGTCCCTTCGGCGTCGCTCATCGCGGACGACCCGACTCTGCTGCTGGTCCCGGCGGGCATGGTGCCCTTCAAGCCGTACTTCCTCGGTGAGGTCAAGCCGCCGTACCAGCGCGCCACCAGCGTGCAGAAGTGCGTGCGCACACCGGACATCGAAGAGGTCGGCAAGACCACCCGGCACGGCACGTTCTTCCAGATGTGCGGCAACTTCTCCTTCGGCGACTACTTCAAGGAAGGCGCGATCGCCTACGCCTGGGAGCTGCTCACCAGCTCCGTGGCGGACGGCGGTTACGGGCTCGACCCGGAGCGCCTGTGGATCACCGTCTACCTCGACGACGACGAGGCCGAGCGGATCTGGCGCGAGAAGATCGGCGTGCCGGCCGAGCGCATCCAGCGGCTGGGCAAGAAGGACAACTACTGGTCGATGGGCGTGCCGGGTCCTTGCGGCCCCTGCTCGGAGATCAACTACGACCGCGGCCCCGAGTTCGGCGTCGAGGGCGGCCCCGCCGTCAACGACGAGCGCTATGTGGAGATCTGGAACCTGGTCTTCATGGAGTTCGAGCGCGGTGAGGGCACCGGCAAGGAGGACTTCGAGATCCTCGGCGACCTGCCGTCCAAGAACATCGACACCGGCCTCGGCCTCGAACGTCTCGCCATGATCCTCCAGGGCGTACAGAACATGTACGAGACCGACACCCTGCGCGTCGTCATGGACAAGGCCACCGAGCTGACGGGCGTACGGTACGGCGCCGAGCGCGGCTCCGACGTCTCGCTGCGCGTGGTCGCCGACCACATCCGTACGTCCACGATGCTCATCGGCGACGGTGTCACCCCCGGCAACGAGGGCCGCGGCTACGTACTGCGCCGCATCATGCGCCGCGCCATCCGCAATATGCGGCTCCTCGGCGCCACCGAACCGGTCGTCGCCGATCTGATCGACGTGGTCATCAAGACCATGGGCGAGCAGTACCCGGAGCTGGAGACCGACCGCAAGCGCATCGAGACCGTGGCCGTCGCCGAGGAGGCCGCCTTCCTCAAGGCCCTCAAGGGCGGTACGAACATCCTCGACACCGCCGTCACCGAGACCAAGTCCGCCGGCGGTCAGGTCCTCTCCGGCGACAAGGCGTTCCTGCTCCACGACACCTGGGGTTTCCCGATCGACCTCACCCTGGAGATGGCCGCCGAACAGGGCCTCTCCGTGGACGAGGACGGCTTCCGGCGGCTGATGAAGGAGCAGCGGGAGCGGGC
The DNA here is from genome assembly GCF_055639435.1 of Streptomyces sp. NPDC039430. Taxonomy (NCBI): domain Bacteria; kingdom Bacillati; phylum Actinomycetota; class Actinomycetes; order Kitasatosporales; family Streptomycetaceae; genus Streptomyces; species Streptomyces sp. NPDC039430. The sequence goes on from NZ_JBVKAK010000007.1 coordinate 357,165, forward strand.
CAAGGCCGACGCCAAGGCCAAGAAGTCCGGCCACGCCGACCTCTCCGCCTACCGCGCCGTCGCCGACAACAGCGGTTCCACCGAGTTCACCGGCTACACCTCCACCGCGGGCGAGTCGACCATCGTCGGCCTCCTCGTCGACGGTGTGCCGTCGCCCGCCGCCACCGAGGGCGACGAGGTCGAGATCGTCCTCGACCGCACGCCCTTCTACGCCGAGGGCGGCGGCCAGCTCGCCGACCAGGGCCGGATCAAGCTCGACACCGGCGCCGTCATCCAGGTCCGCGACGTCCAGCAGCCGGTCCCCGGTGTCTCCGTGCACAAGGGATCCGTGCAGGTCGGCGAGGTGACGGTGGGCTCCTCCGCCTACGCCGCCATCGACATCAACCGCCGCCGCGCCATCGCCCGCGCCCACAGCGCCACGCACCTCACACACCAGGCGCTGCGCGACGCCCTCGGCCCGACGGCCGCCCAGGCCGGCTCGGAGAACTCGCCGGGCCGCTTCCGCTTCGACTTCGGCTCGCCCGCCGCCGTACCCGGCACGGTCCTCCTCGATGTCGAGCAGAAGATCAATGAGGTCCTCGCCCGCGAGCTGGACGTGCAGGCCGAGGTCATGTCGATCGACGAGGCCAAGAAGCAGGGCGCCATCGCCGAGTTCGGCGAGAAGTACGGCGAGCGGGTGCGCGTCGTCACCATCGGCGACTTCTCCAAGGAGCTGTGCGGCGGTACGCATGTCCACAACACCGCCCAGCTGGGTCTGGTGAAGCTGCTCGGCGAATCGTCGATCGGCTCCGGGGTGCGGCGCATCGAGGCTCTGGTCGGCGTGGACGCCTACAACTTCCTCGCCAAGGAGCACACCGTCGTCGCCCAGCTCCAGGAGCTGGTCAAGGGCCGTTCCGAGGAACTGCCCGAGAAGATCTCCGGCATGCTGGCCAAGCTGAAGGACGCCGAGAAGGAGATCGAGAAGTTCCGCGCGGAGAAGGTGCTCGCCGCCGCCGCCGGACTCGCCGAGAGCGCCAAGGACGTACGGGGCACCGCGCTGGTCACCGGACAGGTCCCCGACGGCACCTCGGCCGACGATCTGCGCAAGCTGGTCCTCGACGTCCGCGGCCGTATCCAGGGCGACCGGCCGGCTGTCGTGGCGCTGTTCACCACGGCCAACGGACGCCCGCTGACGGTCATCGCCACCAACGAGGCCGCGCGCGGACGCGGTCTCAAGGCCGGTGACCTGGTCCGTACCGCCGCCAAGACCCTCGGTGGCGGCGGTGGCGGCAAGCCGGACGTCGCCCAGGGCGGCGGTCAGAACCCGGACGCCATCGGGGACGCCGTCGCCGCCGTGGAACGCCTCGTCGCCGAGACGGCCTGACGCCGTATGCGACGCGGACGCCGGCTCGCGATCGATGTCGGGGACGCCCGGATCGGGGTCGCCTCGTGCGACCCCGACGGGATCCTCGCCACGCCGGTGGAGACCGTGCCGGGACGCGATGTCCCGGCCGCCCACCGGCGGCTGCGCCAGATCGTCGAGGAGTACGAACCGATCGAGGTGCTGATCGGACTCCCGCGCTCCCTCAACGGGGGCGAGGGACCGGCCGCGGCGAAGGTACGGACGTTCGCCGAGGAGATGGCGCGGTCCGTCGCGCCGCTGCCCGTACGACTGGTCGATGAGCGGATGAGCACAGTGACGGCCAGTCAGGGATTGCGGGCCTCGGGCGTGAAATCGAAGAAGGGCCGGTCCGTGATCGACCAAGTGGCGGCGGTCGTCATTCTCCAGAGCGCGCTTGAGGCCGAACGGGTATCAGGTAATCCTCCCGGTGAGGGCGTCGAAGTGGTCATCTGATCGCGATACGGTAACGTTCCGCGCGATGCGGCAGTGTTCGAACAGCTGCCGCACAGCAAAGAGGCGAAAAGGACGTGGTGCCACGGCGCTCCGCGATCAGCGCCTCGCGGCTCTAGGGGATCGATGACTGACTATGGCCGGGGCCCCGGCTCCGAACCGTGGCACCCCGAGGACCCCTTGTACGGGGACCAGGGGTGGGCGGCACAGCAGGCCACCGACGGCAGCGCTCCCTATGCCGGGCAGCCTCAGCAGCAGTACGCGCAGCAGCCGCACCCGCAGGGGCAGGCGCAGTACGGGGCCGGTCAGGACCCGTACCAGCAGCAGTACCACCCGCAGCACGGTGGGCAGCCGCACTACGAGGCGCAGCAGCAGCCGCAGTACGACGGGCAGCAGTACCACACCCCCCAGTACGGCGACGCGCAGCAGGCCCAGCAGCCCCACCACGCCCAGCAGTACGGCGGTCAGCAGCAGCCCCACCAGCAGCATTCCCAGCAGCCGCAGCAGCACGCCCATCAGGCGCGCCAGTCACATCAGCAGCATCCGCAGCCGCAGTACAACGACCCGCAGTACAACGGCAGTTGGGACAACGGCCAGCAGGCCACCATGCCGTACGGCGGACAGCCCGGTACGTCCTACGACGCACAGCAGCCCGCCGGCTACGGCGACAACCAGGATTACTACGCCACCGCCGACGCGTATCCGCCGCCGCAGCCGCCCGCTCAGCGACGTGCCGAGCCGGAGCCGGCGCCCGAGCAGGACGAGGGCTGGGAGGACGGGCAGCAGAAGGAGACCCATCCTTTCTTCACCGGTGACGGCGACGGCGACGGCGAGGACGCCGAACCGGGCGAGGGCCGCCGGGGCGGCGGCCGGGACCGGCGCGGCAAGACGAAGAAGAAGGGCCGCAACGGCGTCGCCTGCGTGGTGGTGGCCGCGGTGCTGGTCGGCGGTGTCGGTGGCGTCGGTTATGTCGGCTACCAGTACTGGCAGACGAAATTCGGCCCGCCGCCGGACTTCGCCGGCACCGGATCGGGCTCCGTGGAGGTGGAGATTCCGCAGGGGGCCGGCGGTTATGAGATCGCCGCACTCCTGGTGAAGAAGGGCGTGGTGAAGAGCCAGCGCGCCTTTGTCTCCGCGCAGCAGGCGAATCCCAAGGGAAATACCATTCAGGCGGGCGTATACCGCCTCAGCAAGAAAATGTCCGCGGCGAACGCGGTGAAGACCATGCTCAGCCCGAGCAGCCGCAACGCCCTGGTCATTCCCGAGGGCAGGCGCAATGTCTGGGTCTACGAGCAGATCGACAAACGGCTCGGACTCAAGGCGGGCGAGACCGCCGCTGTCGCCAAGGCGGAGGCCAAGAACCTCGGTCTGCCGAAGTGGGCGAATGACAACAAGGACATCAAGGATCCGCTGGAGGGTTTCCTCTTCCCCGCGAGCTATCCCGTCGCCAAGGGAATGAAGCCCGAGGCCGTCCTCAAGAAGATGGTCACCCGCGCCAACGCCGAATACGGCAAGCAGGACCTCAAGGGCGAGGCCGAGAAGCTCGGACTGGATTCACCGCTCCAGCTGATCGCGGTCGCGAGCCTCGTCCAGGCGGAAGGCAAGTACAAGCACGACTTCGAGAAGGTCGCGCGCGTCGTCTACAACCGCCTCCAGCCGAACAACACGGAGACCGTCGGACGTCTTGAGTTCGACTCCACGGTCAACTACATCAAGAGCCAGAGCCGCCTGGACATCGGTGCGGTCGACAATCTCAGGAAGATCAAGGACCCGTACAACACGTACGACATCAAGGGTCTGCCACCGGGCCCGATCGGAAACCCGGGTGCCGACGCCCTGAATTCGGCGATCGATCCCGCGGACGGTCCCTGGTACTACTTCGTCTCGGTGACCTCGGACAAGACGCTCTTCGCCGTCACCAATGAGGAGCACGAGGAGAACCGCCAGCAGTACGAGAAGGAAAGCAAGAAACCGTGACCCGACATCGGCGGGCGGCGGTCCTCGGATCGCCCATCGCCCACTCCCTGTCCCCGGTACTGCACCGCGCCGCGTACGACGCGCTGGGCCTCGACGGCTGGTCGTACGACCGGTTCGAGGTCGGAGAGGTCGGGCTGCCCGGCTTCTTCGAGACGCTGCGGGACGATCCGTCCTGGGCCGGTCTCTCGCTGACCATGCCGCTCAAGCGGGCCGTCATCCCGCTGCTGGACGAGATCACCGACACCGCCGCGTCCGTGGAGGCGGTCAACACCGTCGTCTTCGGCGACGACGGCCGGCACAGGGGCGACAACACCGATATCCCCGGCATGATCGCCGCGCTGCGTGAGCGCGGTGTCGAGAAGGTGGAGTCCGCGGCGATCCTCGGGGCGGGCGCGACCGCCTCGTCCGCCGTCGCGGCGCTCGCCCTGATCTGCACGGGCCCGGTCACCGCGTACGTACGCAGTGAGACCCGCGCGGCCGAGATGCGGGGCTGGGCCGAGCGGCTCGGCGTCGATGTCCGGGTCGCCGACTGGGCGGAGGCCGACCAGGCGCTGCACGCCCCCCTCGTGATCGCCACCACCCCGGCCGGTGCCACCGACGAGCTGACCGCGGCCGTCCCGGCCGGGGCGGGGACGCTCTTCGACGTGCTGTACGAGCCCTGGCCGACACCGCTCGCGGCGGCCTGGTCCGCGCGCGACGGGGCGGTCATCGGCGGGCTCGACCTGCTGGTGCACCAAGCGGTGCTCCAGGTGGAACTGATGACGGGCCGCTCGCCCGCGCCGCTCGCCGTCATGCGGGCGGCGGGAACCGCCGCGCTCGGCTCGTCCTCGTCCCCCTCCTCGTCCTCGTTCCCGTCCTGACGGCGGGCGCCCGCCGTCCGTCACTCTCCGCACGTCTTTGTCCGCGTATCGGACCGTGTCGCCGGTCGGCGGCCCGGCCGTGGGAGGATCGGACAAGGCGGGCCAGGGCCGCGCACCCGGTCGTGCCGCTGCAGTTCTGGGCGCGAGTATGAGGAGCACCGTTGAGCAGGTTGCGCTGGCTGACCGCGGGGGAGTCCCACGGCCCCGCACTCGTGGCGACACTGGAGGGACTTCCCGCCGGTGTGCCCATCACCACGGAGATGGTGGCGGACCACCTGGCCCGGCGGCGCCTCGGCTATGGACGCGGTGCCCGGATGAAGTTCGAGCGCGACGAGGTCACCTTCCTCGGCGGCGTACGGCACGGTCTGACCATGGGATCGCCCGTCGCGATCATGGTGGGCAACACCGAGTGGCCCAAGTGGGAACAGGTCATGGCGGCCGATCCGGTCGACCCCGACGTGCTGGCGGGACTCGCCCGTAACGAGCCGCTGACCCGGCCGCGGCCCGGCCACGCCGACCTCGCCGGCATGCAGAAGTACGGCTTCGACGAGGCACGGCCGGTCCTGGAACGGGCCAGCGCGCGGGAGACCGCCGCGCGGGTCGCGCTCGGCGCGGTGGCCCGCTCGTATCTGAAGGAGACGGCCGGGATCGAGATCGTGTCCCATGTCGTCGAGCTGGCCGCCGCCAAGGCTCCGTACGGGGTGTACCCGGTCCCGTCCGATGTGGCGAAGCTGGACGCGGATCCGGTGCGCTGCCTGGACGCGGACGCGAGCGAGGCGATGGTCGCGGAGATCGACCAGGCCCACAAGGACGGCGACACCCTCGGCGGCGTGGTCGAGGTGCTCGCGTACGGAGTGCCCGTCGGGCTCGGCTCGCACGTGCACTGGGACCGCAGGCTCGACGCGCGCCTCGCCGCCGCCCTGATGGGCATTCAGGCGATCAAGGGCGTCGAGGTCGGCGACGGCTTCGGACTGGCGCGGGTGCCCGGTTCGCAGGCGCACGACGAGATCGTGGCGACCGACGACGGCATCAGGCGCACGTCAGGCCGCTCCGGCGGCACCGAGGGCGGGCTGACGACCGGTGAGCTGCTGCGCGTACGGGCCGCGATGAAGCCCATCGCGACCGTGCCGCGCGCACTGGCCACCGTCGACGTGGTCACCGGCGAGGCCACGAAGGCGCACCACCAGCGCTCCGACGTGTGCGCCGTGCCGGCCGCGGGCATCGTCGCCGAGGCCATGGTCGCGCTGACCCTCGCGGACGCGGTCGCCGAGAAGTTCGGCGGCGACAGCGTGCCCGAGACGCGGCGCAACGTGCGCTCGTACCTCGACAACCTGCGGATCCGATGAGTGGGCCGGATCCGGCGGAGAAGGCGAAGAAGGCAGATCCGGTGAAGGCGAAGAAGGCAGATCCGGTGAAGGCGAAGGGGGCGGATCGGGTGAGCGCACCGGTCATCGTGCTGGTCGGGCCGATGGGCGTCGGCAAGTCCACCGTGGGTGAACTGCTCGCCGAGCGCCTCGGCACCGGCTTCCGCGACAGCGACGCCGACATCGTCGCCACCCAGGGACGGTCGATCGCGGACATCTTCGTCGACGAGGGCGAGCCGCGCTTCCGCGAGCTGGAGCGCGAGGCGGTACGGCTGGCGGTCGCCGAGCACCGGGGCGTACTGGCCCTCGGCGGCGGCGCGGTCCTCGACGCCGCCACGCGTGAGCTGCTCGCCGGGCTGCCCGTCGTCTATCTCTCGATGGAGGTCGGTGAGGCGGTGAAGCGGGTCGGACTGAACATCGCCCGCCCGCTGCTGGCCGTCAACCCCCGCCAGCAGTGGAAGACGCTGATGGAGGCCCGCCGCCATCACTACACGGATGTGGCCCGGGTGGTGGTCCCGACCGACGACCGCACCCCCGAAGAGGTCGCCGAGGCGGTCCTCGACGCGCTGGAGCTCAAGCACCTCCCGGCAGAAGAACTCCGGACCCCCGGCAAGGAGAACCCCGCATGACGGACCAGACAGTCACTCGTATCCAGGTCGGCGGCACGGCCGGGCACGACCCGTACGAGGTGCTGGTCGGCCGGCAACTGCTGGGGGAGCTGCCCGCGCTCGTCGGCCCGAAGGCCAAGCGGGTCGCGGTCCTGCACCCCGAGGCGCTGGAGGGTACGGGCGAGGCGCTGCGCCAGGATCTGGCGGACCAGGGGTACGAGGCCGTCGCGATCCAGGTGCCCAACGCCGAGGAGGCCAAGACCGCCGAGGTCGCCGCGTACTGCTGGAAGGCGCTCGGACAGACCGGCTTCACCCGGACCGATGTGATCATCGGTGTCGGCGGTGGCGCCACCACCGACCTGGCCGGGTTCGTCGCCGCGACCTGGCTGCGCGGGGTGCGCTGGATCGCCGTACCGACCACGGTGCTCGCCATGGTCGACGCCGCGGTCGGCGGCAAGACCGGTATCAACACCGCGGAGGGCAAGAACCTCGTCGGTGCCTTCCACCCGCCCGCCGGGGTGCTCTGCGACCTCGCCGCGCTGGACTCGCTGGGCGTCCACGACTACGTCAGCGGCATGGCCGAGATCATCAAGGCCGGCTTCATCGCGGACCCGGCCATCCTCGATCTCGTCGAGTCCGACCCCGAAGGCGCGCGCACGCCCTCCGGCCCGCACACCGCCGAACTGATCGAGCGCTCGATCCGGGTCAAGGCCGAGGTCGTCTCCAACGACCTCAAGGAATCCGGGCTGCGCGAGATCCTGAACTACGGCCACACCCTGGCCCACGCGATCGAGAAGAACGAACGCTACAAGTGGCGGCACGGCGCGGCCGTCTCCGTCGGCATGGTCTTCGCCGCAGAACTGGGCCGGCTCGCCGGCCGGCTGGACGACGCGACCGCGGACCGGCACCGCTCCGTGCTGGAGTCCGTCGGGCTGCCGCTGACCTACCGTGGTGACCAGTGGCCCAAGCTGCTGGAGACGATGAAGGTCGACAAGAAGTCCCGCGGCGATCTGCTGCGGTTCATCGTGCTGGACGGGCTCGCCAAACCCACCGTCCTGGAGGGGCCCGACCCGGCGGTGCTGCTCGCCGCGTACGGGGAGGTGTCGGCGTGACCCGACGGGTCCTCGTCCTCAACGGCCCCAACCTCGGCCGGCTCGGCTCGCGCGAGCCCGATGTCTACGGAGCGACCTCGTACGCGGGTCTGGTGGACGCCTGCCGTGAGCTGGGCAAGGAGCTCGGCTTCGAGGTCGACGTCCGTGAGACGAACGACGAGGGCGAGATGATCCGCTGGCTGCACGAGGCCGCGGATGGCTCAATTCCGGTCGTTCTCAACCCCGGTGCGTTCACCCACTACTCGTACGGGATGCGGGACGCGGCAGCTCAGCGCACCGCGCCACTCATCGAGGTGCATATCTCGAATCCGTACGCACGGGAGGAATTCCGCCACACCTCGGTGGTCGCGGCCGTCGCCAGCGGTACGGTCGCGGGCTTCGGCATCGGCTCGTACCGGCTCGCCCTGCGCGCGCTCGCGGAGGAAGTGACCGGCTGACGGGGGCTGACGGGGCACTGTTGACGCACCCCGGCCGTTGCCAGTGTGGCGGCCGGGGGCGGTACCGTTCGGTAGCGCGCGGCCGACAGGGCAGGGAGCCGCCGACCAGCGTCAGTCGCACGAGACGGAGTGGCACCGGATGCAGCAGTCAGCGGGGGCTCCGTTGCCGCCTTCCCAGGGACCGGGGTACGGATCCGGCGGGTGGGCGCACCAAGGGGCGCAACCGGGGTCACAGCGACCTCCTGTGCCATCTCAGCCCCCCGCACCCCAGCAGCCTCCGGGGCCGCACCACATGCCCGCGCCGCATCACCCGCCCGGCCCCCACCAGCCGCCCGGACCTGGACCTGCTCCGGCGCATGCTCCACACGTCCCGCGTGGCGCGCCCGTACCGCCGCAGGGGCCGCCCGCCGCGCCGTCCTCCGGGGATTCCACCGGGCACATCAAGCTGCCGCCCGGCGGCCCGGTGCCCCTCCCCGCATCGCCACCGGCCCCCGAGGGCGGCACCGGCGCGGCGACCCTCGCCGTCCTGCTGATCGGCCCGGCAGGCGCCGGCAAGACGACCGTGGCCAGGCACTGGGCCATGAGCCGCCGGGTGCCCACCGCGCACATCAGCCTGGACGACGTCCGTGAATGGGTCTGCTCCGGGTTCGCGGATCCGCAGTCCGGATGGAACGACCACTCCGAGGCGCAGTACCGGCTGGCCCGCCGCACCTGCGGCTTCGCCGCGCGCAACTTCCTCGCCAACAGCATCTCCTGCATCCTGGACGACGCGGTCTTCCCCGACCGGCCGGTCGTCGGCCTCGGGGGCTGGAAGCGCCATGTCGGCCCCGGGCTGCTGCCGGTGGTGCTGCTGCCGGGGCTGGAGATCGTGCTGGAGCGCAACGCCGAACGCAGCGGCAACCGCAGGCTCTCCGACGAGGAGGTGGCCAGCATCCACGGCCGCATGGCCGGCTGGTACGGCTCCGGGCTGCCGATCATCGACAACTCCAAGTACGACGTGGAGACCACGGCCCGGGTTCTCGACGACGTCCTCGCCCGCTCCCTCACGAGTCCGCCCAGCTGGTGACGGCCGACGGGCCCATGGCCGGCTGACGGCCGAGGCCGGCGGCTGACAGTGGTGCGTGGGCGGGTACGCGAGCCGTGCCCCGCGGCGCGAGCCGCGCCCCCCGGTCGGACGCGCTGAACCGGCCGGGTGACGCCCTCGCTCATACGCTCGGGTCATGTCAGACGTGTATGCGGCCCGCCGCGCGCGGCTGCGTGACCGGTGCTCGGCGGCGGGCGACGCGGCGGCCCTGGTCTCCCGCCCCGCCAATGTCCGCTATCTCGCGGGCGGGGCGCCCCCCGGCGCCGTCCTGCTGCTCGGTGCCGGTCCCGGCGGAGACATGCTGTTCTGCCCGCGTCCCCCCGCCGACGACGACGCCGGGGGACGGCGGATCGACGAACACCTCCGGCTCACCGTCCTGCACCACGCCACCGGCGACCCCGCCATCGCCGCCGCCGGAACCCTCGGCTCGTCGGTCGCCGGGACCCTCGCCGTGGAGGAGCACCATCTGACCGTCGCCCGCCACCGCGCGATCGGTTCCGTGGCGCCACGGCTGCGGCTGACCGATCTGGGCGGCGCCGTCGAGCAGCAGCGGATCGTCAAGGACGAGGAGGAGATCGCCTGCCTGCGGATCGCGGCCGAGATCGCCGACCAGGCGCTGGGCGAGCTGCTGGAGTCGATCCTGGTGGGCCGTACCGAACGCCATCTCGCGCTGGAGCTGGAGAGGCGCCTCGTCGACCACGGCGCCGACGGCCCCGCCTTCCCGACCGCCGTCGCCACCGGCCCCCACTCCGGCCGCTGCGGGCACCATCCGTCGGACCGCCGGGTCGAGGAGGGCGATTTCCTCTCCGTCAGTCTCGGTGCCGACTACCGCGGCTACCGCTGTCTGATCGGCCGCACGTTCGTCATCGGGACCTCCCCCGCCGACTGGCAGATCGAGCTGTACGAGCTGGTCTTCGCGGCACAACGGGCAGGTCGGGAGGCCCTTGTGCCGAGCGCCGGCTACCGCGAGGTGGACCACGCCACCCGGCATCCGCTGGAGGTGGCGGGGCACGGCGAGGGGCTCGCACCCCGTACGGGACATGGTGTCGGACTCGAAATCGACGAGGACCCGCAGCTCGCCCCCGCGGCCATGGGTAAACTGGACGCTTGTGTGCCGGTCACCGTCGGACCGGGGGTCCACCTCCCGGGCCGGGGCGGTGTCCGGATCGATGACACGCTCGTCGTCCGCCCCGAGGCGGACGGCGGACCCGAGCTACTCACCATCACGACCAAGGAACTGCTCGCGCTCTAGCGCGCACCCTCGGTCGTCCACCAGCTTCAGTCCAGGAGATTCCGCAACCGTGGCTTCCACGAACGACCTCAAGAACGGCCTGGTGCTCAAGCTCGACGGGGGCCAGCTCTGGTCCGTCGTCGAGTTCCAGCACGTCAAGCCCGGCAAGGGCCCGGCCTTCGTGCGTACCAAGCTGAAGAACGTGCTCTCCGGCAAGGTCGTCGACAAGACCTTCAACGCCGGCGTGAAGGTCGAGACGGCCACCGTTGACCGCCGCGACATGCAGTTCTCGTACATGGACGGCGAGTACTTCGTCTTCATGGACATGCAGACCTATGACCAGCTGATGGTCGACCGCAAGGCGGTCGGCGACGCCGCCAACTATCTGATCGAGGGCTTCACGGCAACCGTCGCCGCCCACGAGGGCGAGGTGCTGTACGTCGAGCTGCCCGCCGCCGTCGAGCTGACGATCCAGCACACCGACCCCGGCGTCCAGGGCGACCGCTCCACCGGCGGCACCAAGCCCGCCACGCTGGAGACCGGCTACGAGATCGGTGTCCCGCTCTTCATCACCACCGGTGAGAAGATCAAGGTCGACACGCGCTCCGGTGAGTACCTCGGCCGGGTGAACAGCTAACCGTGGCTGCCCGGAACAAGGCCCGTAAGCGCGCCTTCCAGATTCTCTTCGAGGCCGACCAGCGCGGGGCGTCCGTGCAGACGGTCCTCGCGGACTGGATACGGCATGCCCGGACCGACGACCGCCAGCCGCCGGTGGGCGAGTACACGATGGAACTGGTCGAGGGGTACGCGGAGTACGCGGACCGCATCGACGAGCTCATCTCCACCTACTCGGTGGGCTGGACGCTCGACCGCATGCCGGTCGTCGACCGGAACATCGTGCGGCTCGGCGCGTACGAGCTGGTGTGGGTGGACGAGACTCCGGACGCGGTGGTGATCGACGAGGCGGTGCAGCTCGCCAAGGAGTTCTCCACCGACGACTCCCCGTCCTTCGTGAACGGCCTGCTCGGCCGGTTCAAGGACCTCAAGCCGAGCTTGCGCCGCGTCTGAGCGCGGCTTCCGGAACCACCGGATCACTCCGGAACCACCGGATCACTCCGGATCACGGCACCGGCCGACGTACCGCGAGTCGGCGCACCGAGAGCAGGCGCGTACCGAGCGGCGGCGTACCGCGAAAGCGCCGGGCGGGCTGTCCCAGCCCCGTCCGGCGCTTTGCACCTTTCCCGGGGTTCGCGGCCACGGCTCGCGGGGCGCTGAACGCACTGGAGGGCGGGCCCGTACGGCATACGGGACCCACCCTCCGGAGGTGACGTTTCTGCTGGTCGGCGGCGGGCTGGGTCAGCCCTCCTCGTGGGCGACCGCACGGCGCGCGTCGGCGTCCAGAACGCCCCAGCTGATCAGCTGCTCGGTGAGGACCGAGGGCGACTGGTCGTAGATCACGGCGAGCGTGCGCAGGTCGTCCTGGCGGATCGACAGCACCTTGCCGTTGTAGTCGCCACGCTGGCTCTGGATCGTCGCCGCGTAACGCTGGAGGGGGCCCGCCTTCTCCTGCGGCACATGGGCCAGCCGCTCCAGGTCGAGGACGAGCTTCGGCGGCGGCTCGGCGGCTCCGCCGGGGGTCGTGCCGGGAAGAAGCTCCTGCACGGGGACCCCGTAGAAATCCGCCAGCTCGGCGAGGCGCTGCACCGTGACGGCACGGTCGCCACGCTCGTACGAACCGACCACCACTGCCTTCCAGCGGCCCTGGGACTTCTCCTCCACGCCATGGAGCGAGAGGCCCTGCTGGGTGCGGATGGCGCGGAGTTTGGCCCCGAGCTGCTTTGCGTATTCGCTGGACATATAGCTCCCCGGACGAAGTCTGGTAACTCACTGTGAGGTTACGCAGCGTTACTTGGATGCGTCAAGCCGAAGGAGTCCCCTCAAGGTCCGCGGTGGGCTTCCCGCCGTGCCAGGACAGGGGTGCGACCAAGTACTCCCATGGCCTCCTGCTAGCCTGGGTGGCGTAATTTCGACGTCCTTTAAGATCCGTCCCGTGAGGCGGAGAAGGAGGTCCGTTTCATATGGACACCAGCGACACCAGCGACATCAGTGACACCGGCCTGACGGATCACAGCGGCGGGGCCGGCCGGGCGGAAGGCGCGGGCGAGGCCGCACGCCCCGTCCTGGAAGCCCCCGACATCGCACGGGCCCTGACCCGTATCGCCCACGAGATCGTCGAACGCGCCAAGGGCGCCGACGACGTGGTGCTGCTCGGCATTCCGACCCGCGGAGTCTTCCTGGCCCGCCGGCTGGCCGGAAAGCTCGCGGAGATCACCGGCCGCTCGATCCCCGTCGGCTCCCTCGACATCACCATGTACCGCGACGACCTGCGCCTGCGGCCCGCCCGCGCGCTGGCCCGTACCGACATCCCCGGCGACGGCGTCGACGGACGGCTGGTCGTCCTCGTCGACGACGTGCTCTTCTCCGGCCGTACGATCCGCGCCGCCCTCGACGCGCTCGGCGACATCGGGCGCCCGCGCGCCGTCCAGCTCGCCGTACTCGTCGACCGGGGCCACCGCGAGCTGCCGATCCGCGCCGACTACGTAGGCAAGAACCTGCCCACCTCGCTGCGCGAGACGGTCAAGGTCCAGCTCGCGGAGGAAGACGGCCGGGACACCGTGCTGCTCGGCCTCAAGCAGCCCGCCGCGTCCGGCGACCGCTAGCAACGCCTCCGTACGCCACCCATCCCGTACGGATGCCTTCGCGCGCCCGCACGCCCGCACGCCCGCACACCCACACAACGGAGCACTCTCCAGATGCTGCGCCTCCCGGGGGCCGGCCCCCGCACACCCGGCCATCTCATCTCCGCCGCCGACCTCAGCCGCGACGAGGCCGTCCTGATCCTCGACACCGCCGAGGAGATGGCGCGCGTCGCCGACCGGCCCATCAAGAAGCTGCCGACCCTGCGCGGCCGCACCGTGGTGAACCTCTTCTTCGAGGACTCGACCCGTACCCGGATCTCCTTCGAGGCCGCCGCCAAGCGCCTGTCGGCCGACGTCATCAACTTCTCCGCCAAGGGCTCGTCCGTCTCCAAGGGCGAGTCGCTCAAGGACACCGCGCTGACCCTGGAGGCGATGGGCGCCGACGCCGTCGTCATCCGGCACGGCGCCTCCGGCGCCCCGTACCGGCTCGCCACCTCCGGGTGGATCGACGGCGTGGTCGTCAACGCCGGCGACGGCACGCACGAACACCCCACACAGGCGCTGCTCGACGCCTTCACCCTGCGCCGCCGGCTCGTCGGCGCGGACGCGGGCATCGGGCGGGATCTCGACGGGCGGCGCGTCACCATCGTCGGCGATGTGCTGCACAGCAGGGTCGCGCGCTCCAATGTCCTGCTGCTGCACACGCTCGGCGCCCACGTCACCGTGGTCGCGCCGCCCACGCTCGTACCGATCGGCGTCGAGCGGTGGCCGTGCGAGGTCTCGTACGACCTGGACCGGGTGCTGCCCCAGTCCGACGCCGTGATGATGCTGCGGGTGCAGCGCGAGCGGATGAACGCCGCCTTCTTCCCGACCGAGCGGGAGTACTCCCGCCGCTACGGGCTGAACGGCGAGCGCATGGGCCGCATGCCCGAGACGTCGATCGTGATGCACCCGGGGCCGATGAACCGCGGCATGGAGATCACCGCCGAGGTCGCCGACTCCGACCGCTGCACCGCCGTCGAGCAGGTCGCCAACGGTGTCTCGATCCGGATGGCCGTGCTCTATCTGCTGCTGGGCGGCAACGAGCCCGCCGTCACCCACTCCCGCCCGTCGCCCGCCGCCACCCCTGATACCGAGCGCCCCGCGCACACCCCGAACGCCGAGGAGAACAAGTAACCATGAGCAAGATTCTGATCCGGGGCGCGCGGGTACTCGGCGGCGAGGCACAGGACGTACTGATCGACGGCGAGACCATCGCCCAGGTCGGCACCGGGCTGCCGGCGGACGGCACGACGACCGTCGTCGAGGCCGCGGGCCGGATCCTGCTGCCGGGCCTGGTCGATCTGCACACCCATCTGCGCGAGCCCGGCCGCGAGGACTCCGAGACCGTCCTGACCGGTACGAAGGCCGCGGCCGTGGGCGGATTCACCGCCGTCCACGCCATGGCGAACACCTTCCCCGTGGCCGACACCGCCGGGGTGGTCGAGCAGGTGTGGCGGCTGGGCAGGGAGTCGGGCTACTGCGACGTCCAGCCCGTCGGCGCCGTCACGGTCGGCCTGGCGGGCAAGCACCTGGCCGAGCTGGGCGCGATGCACGACTCCGCCGCGACCGTCCGGGTCTTCTCCGACGACGGCAAGTGCGTGGACGACGCCGTGATCATGCGCCGCGCGCTGGAGTACGTGAAGGCCTTCGACGGAGTGATCGCCCAGCACGCCCAGGAACCGCGGCTGACCGAGGGCGCCCAGATGAACGAGGGCATCGTCTCGGCCGAGCTCGGACTCGGCGGCTGGCCCGCCGTGGCCGAGGAGTCGATCATCGCCCGCGATGTCCTCCTCGCCGCCCACGTCGGCTCCCGGGTGCACATCTGCCATCTCTCCACCGCCGGCTCGGTGGAGCTGGTCCGCTGGGCGAAGTCCAAGGGCTGGAACGTCACCGCCGAGGTCACCCCGCACCATCTGCTGCTCACCGACGAACTCGTACGGTCGTACAACCCCGTCTACAAGGTGAACCCGCCGCTGCGCACCGAGGCCGATGTGACGGCCCTGCGCGAGGCGCTCGCGGACGGCACGATCGACTGCGTCGCCACCGACCACGCGCCGCATCCGCACGAGGACAAGGACTGCGAGTGGGCCGCCGCCGCCATGGGCATGGTGGGGCTGGAGACGGCGCTGTCGGTGGTCCAGGAGACGATGGTCGAGACCGGACTGCTCGACTGGGCCGGGGTCGCCGACCGCATGTCGTTCCGCCCGGCCCGCATCGGCAGGCTCGACGGCCACGGCCGCCCCGTCTCGCCGGGTGAGCCCGCCAACCTCACGCTGGTGGATCCGGCATACCGTGGTGCCGTGGACCCCGCGGGGTTCGCCTCCCGCAGCCGTAACACCCCCTACGAGGGGCGTGAGCTGCCGGGGCGGGTGACCCACACCTTCCTGCGGGGCCGTGCCACGGTCGTCGACGGGAATCTGGCGTGAGTACTGCGAACCTTCTGCTTCCACTGGCCGCCGAACAGAAATCGGCGGAGGTGACCGACTGGGCCGCCCGGATCGGCTGGGTCCTCGGCCTGCTGCTCTTCATCGCCTTCGTGTACTGGCTGATGCGCCAGGGCTGGAAATGGCGCGGCAGCCTCCAGTCCGATCTGCCGGAGCTGCCCGGCGCGCCCGAAGCGCCCGGTGAGGCCAAACTGACCATGAGCGGCCGCTACCACGGCTCCACGACCGCGGGACAGTGGCTCGACCGGATCGTGGCCCATGGCCTGGGCGCCCGCAGCCGCGTCGAGCTGACGCTCACGGACGCGGGGCTCGATGTCGTACGCCCCGGCGCGAACGACTTCTTCGTCCCGGCCGCCCAGCTGCGCGAGGCCCGGCTCGACAAGGGCATCGCGGGCAAGGTGCTGGCCGAGGGCGGGCTGCTGATCGTCACCTGGCAGCACGGTGACAAGCTGATCGACTCCGGCTTCCGCTCCGACCACTCCGCCGAGCACACCGCCTGGGTCGAGGCCATCAACATGAACCAGTTCACGACGACGGAAGGCCCCGCACGATGACCACCTCCACCCCGGGGACCGCCCGCGACAAGGCGACTCCCGCCGTACTCGTCCTGGAGGACGGCCGCAGCTTCCGCGGCCGCGCCTACGGCGCCGTGGGGGAGACCTTCGGCGAGGCGGTGTTCTCCACCGGTATGACCGGCTACCAGGAGACCCTGACCGACCCGTCGTACCACCGCCAGGTCGTCGTGATGACCGCGCCGCACATCGGCAACACCGGCGTCAACGACGAGGACGCCGAATCGCGGCGGATCTGGGTCTCCGGCTATGTCGTACGCGACCCCGCGCGCACCCCCTCCAACTGGCGCTCCCGGCGCTCCCTCGACGACGAACTGGTCGCCCAGGGCGTCGTCGGCATCAGCGGCATCGACACCCGCGCGCTCACCCGCCATCTGCGCGAGCGCGGCGCGATGCGCGTCGGCATCTTCTCCGGCGCCTCCCTGGCCGACGAGGCGACACTGCTCGCCCGTGTCCAGCGGGCCCCCGAGATGACCGGCGCCGACCTGTCCGCCGAGGTCGCCACCGAGCGGGCGTACGTGGTCCCCGCGATCGGCCCCGACGGCGAAGAGCTGCCCCTGGGCACGGCGCGCCTCACCGTCGCCGCGCTGGACCTGGGCATCAAGGGCATGACCCCGCGCCGGATGGCCGAGCGCGGCATCGAGGTGCACGTCCTGCCCGCCACTGCCACCCTCGACGAGGTGTACGCGACCGGGCCGGACGGGGTCTTCCTCTCCAACGGCCCCGGCGACCCGGCCACCGCCGACCTCACCGTCGTCAAGGGCGTGCTGGAGCGCGGCACCCCGCTCTTCGGCATCTGCTTCGGCAACCAGCTGCTCGGCCGCGCGCTCGGGTTCGGCACGTACAAGCTGAAGTACGGCCACCGGGGGATCAACCAGCCCGTGCAGGACCGTACGACCGGCAAGGTCGAGGTCACCGCCCACAACCACGGATTCGCCGTCGACGCACCGCTCGACCGGGTCTCCGAGACCCCCTACGGCCGCGCCGAGGTCTCCCACGTCTGTCTCAACGACAACGTGGTCGAGGGGCTCAGGCTGCTCGACCGGCCGGTCTTCAGCGTCCAGTACCACCCCGAGGCGGCGGCGGGCCCGCACGACGCCGCGTACCTGTTCGACCGCTTCACACAGCTCATGGAGGGCCAGCGTGCCTAAGCGCACCGATATCCAGTCCGTCCTGGTCATCGGTTCAGGACCGATCGTCATCGGCCAGGCCGCTGAGTTCGACTACTCCGGTACCCAGGCGTGCCGCGTCCTCAAGTCCGAGGGCCTGCGGGTCATCCTGGTCAACTCGAACCCCGCCACGATCATGACGGACCCGGAGATCGCCGACGCCACCTACGTCGAGCCGATCACCCCCGACTTCGTCGAGAAGATCATCGCCAAGGAGCGCCCCGACGCGCTGCTGCCCACCCTCGGCGGGCAGACCGCGCTCAACACCGCGATCTCGCTGCATGACGCGGGCACCCTCGACAAGTACGGCGTCGAGCTGATCGGCGCCAACGTCGAGGCCATCAACAAGGGCGAGGACCGCGACCTCTTCAAGGAGGTCGTCAAGGCCGTCCGCGCCAAGATCGGCCACGGCGAGTCCGCGCGCTCGGTCATCTGCCACTCCATGGACGACGTGCTCAAGGGCGTCGACGAACTGGGCGGCTACCCCGTCGTCGTACGCCCCTCCTTCACCATGGGCGGCGCCGGTTCCGGCTTCGCGCACACCGAGGAGGACCTGCGCCGGATCGCCGGCCAGGGCCTGATGCTCTCCCCGACCACCGAGGTGCTCCTGGAGGAGTCCATCCTCGGCTGGAAGGAGTACGAGCTGGAGCTGATGCGCGACAAGCACGACAACGTCGTGGTCGTCTGCTCCATCGAGAACTTCGACCCGATGGGCGTGCACACCGGCGACTCGATCACCGTCGCGCCCGCGATGACGCTCACCGACCGCGAGTACCAGATCCTGCGGGACATCGGCATCGCCGTGATCCGCGAGGTCGGCGTCGACACCGGCGGCTGCAACATCCAGTTCGCGATCAACCCCGAGGACGGCCGGGTCATCGTCATCGAGATGAACCCGCGCGTCTCCCGCTCCTCCGCGCTCGCCTCCAAGGCCACCGGCTTCCCGATCGCGAAGATCGCCGCCCGGCTCGCCGTCGGCTACACGCTGGACGAGATCCCCAACGACATCACCGAGAAGACCCCGGCGTCCTTCGAGCCCACGCTCGACTACGTCGTCGTGAAGGTGCCGCGCTTCGCCTTCGAGAAGTTCCCGGCGGCGGACGCCAGCCTCACCACCACCATGAAGTCGGTCGGCGAGGCCATGGCCATCGGCCGTAACTTCACCGAGGCGCTCCAGAAGGCGCTGCGCTCGCTGGAGAAGGCGGGCAGCCAGTTCGACTTCACCGGCGAGGCGGGCGGCCCCGCCGAGAAGGCCGCCCTGCTGGAGACCGCCAAGGTCCCCACGGACGGCCGGATCAACACCGTCATGCACGCCATCCGGGCCGGTGCCACCCCCGAGGAGGTCTTCGACGCGACGAAGATCGACCCCTGGTTCGTCGACCAGCTGTTCCTGATCAAGGAGTACGCGGACGAGCTGGCCTCGGCGCCCGAGCTCGACCCCGGGCTGCTCGCCGAGGCGAAGCGGCACGGCTTCTCCGATGCCCAGATCGCCGGTATCCGCGGGCTGCGCGAGGACGTGGTCCGCGAGGTCAGGCACGCGCTCGGCATCCGCCCGGTCTACAAGACGGTCGACACCTGCGCCGCCGAGTTCGCCGCGAAGACCCCCTACTTCTACTCCTCGTACGACGAGGAGAGCGAGGTCGCGCCGCGCGAGAAGCCCGCCGTGATCATCCTCGGCTCCGGCCCCAACCGGATCGGCCAGGGCATCGAGTTCGACTACTCCTGCGTCCACGCCTCCTTCGCGCTCAGCACGGCGCCGACTCCTGTGGGGGGCTACGAGACCGTGATGGTCAACTGCAACCCGGAGACCGTCTCCACCGACTACGACACCTCCGACCGGCTCTACTTCGAGCCGCTCACCCTGGAGGACGTCCTGGAGATCGTGCACGCCGAGACGCTGGCCGGGCCCATCGCGGGCGTCATCGTCCAGCTCGGCGGCCAGACCCCGCTCGGCCTCGCCCAGGCGCTCAAGGACAACGGCGTACCGGTCGTCGGCACGCCCCCCGAGGCGATCCACGCCGCCGAGGACCGCGGCGCCTTCGGCCGGGTGCTCGCCGAGGCCGGGCTGCCCGCGCCCAAGCACGGCACCGCCACCACCTTCGCCGAGGCCAAGGCCATCGCCGACGAGATCGGCTACCCCGTGCTGGTCCGTCCCTCGTACGTGCTCGGCGGGCGCGGCATGGAGATCGTGTACGACGAGATCCGGCTCGCCTCGTACATCGCCGAGTCCACCGAGATCAGTCCCACCAGGCCCGTCCTGGTGGACCGGTTCCTCGACGACGCGATCGAGATCGACGTGGACGCGCTCTACGACGGCACCGAGCTGTACCTCGGCGGCGTCATGGAGCACATCGAGGAGGCCGGGATCCACTCGGGCGACTCGGCGTGCGCGCTGCCCCCCATTACGCTGGGCGGCTTCGACATCAAGCGGCTGCGCGCCTCGACCGAGGCCATCGCCAAGGGCGTCGGGGTCCGCGGACTGATCAACATCCAGTTCGCGATGGCCGGCGACATCCTGTACGTGCTGGAGGCCAACCCGCGCGCCTCCCGTACGGTCCCCTTCACCTCCAAGGCGACGGCCGTACCGCTCGCCAAGGCGGCGGCCCGTATCTCGCTCGGCGCCACCGTCGCGGGACTGCGCGCCGAGGGACTGCTGCCGGCCCAGGGCGACGGCGGCACGCTGCCGCTCGACGCGCCGATCTCCGTCAAGGAGGCCGTGATGCCGTGGTCGCGCTTCCGCGACATCCACGGACGCGGGGTGGACACCGTCCTCGGCCCGGAGATGCGGTCGACCGGTGAGGTGATGGGCATCGACTCCGCCTTCGGCACGGCGTACGCCAAGTCGCAGGCCGGCGCCTACGGCCCGCTGCCCACCAAGGGCCGCGCCTTCATCTCCGTCGCCAACCGCGACAAGCGCTCGATGATCTTCCCGGCCCGTGAGCTGGTCGCCCATGGCTTCGAGCTGCTGGCCACCTCGGGCACCGCGGAGGTGCTCAAGCGCAACGGCATCAACGCCACCGTCGTACGCAAGCAGAGCGAGGGCGAGGGCCCGGACGGCGAGAAGACCATCGTCCGGCTGATCCACGACGGAGACGTCGACCTGATCGTCAACACCCCGTACGGCACCGGCGGCCGGCTCGACGGCTACGACATCCGCACGGCGGCCGTGGCGCGCGGCGTTCCCTGCCTGACGACGGTCCAGGCGCTGGCCGCCGCGGTCCAGGGCATCGACGCCCTCAAACACGGCGAGGTCGGCGTCCGTTCCCTCCAGGAACACGCCCGGCGCCTGACCGCGGCACGCGACAGCTAGCCGGCCCGAAGACGGGGGACACCGAAGGCGGTGTCCCCCTCTTTATGAGGTCATGAGGCTCATGAGGTCACGCTTCATGAGGTCACGCTTCATGAGGCCACGCTGCATGAGGCCGTGACGCCGTGAGGCCATGAGGTCTCTTTCGTCATGAGGCCCCTTCGTGGACACGCCACGCCACTCCGTTCGAGGACACATCACTCCATGTACAAGATCTTCTTCAGGCTGGTCTTCCGCCGGATGGACCCGGAGCGGGCCCACCACCTGGCGTTCCGCTGGATCCGGCTCGCCGCCCGTATCCCTGTCCTGCGTACGTTCGTCGCCGCCGCCCTGGCCCCGCGCCACCGGGAGCTGCGCACCGAGGCGTTCGGGCTGCGGATGCACGGCCCCTTCGGGCTCGCCGCCGGCTTCGACAAGAACGCCGTGGCCATCGACGGCATGACGATGCTCGGCTTCGATCACATCGAGATCGGTACGGTCACCGGCGAGCCGCAGCCCGGCAATCCGCGGACGCGGCTCTTCCGGCTCGTCGCCGACCGCGCGCTGATCAACCGGATGGGCTTCAACAACGAGGGCTCGGCCGCCGTGGCGGCCCGGCTGGCGGCGCGCAGGCCCGTCTTCAGGACCACCGTCGGCGTCAACATCGGCAAGACCAAGGTCGTCCCCGAGAGTGAGGCGGTCGGCGACTACGTGCTCTCCACGGAGCGGCTGGCCGGGCACGCCGACTATCTCGTGGTCAACGTCAGCTCGCCCAACACCCCGGGACTGCGCAGCCTCCAGGCCGTCGACCAGCTGCGGCCGCTGCTCACCGCCGTACGCGAGGCCGCCGACCGCACCGTCACCCACCGCCGCGTACCGCTCCTGGTCAAGATCGCGCCCGATCTCGCCGACGAGGACATCGACGCGGTCGCCGACCTCGCCGTGGAACTGGGCCTGGACGGCATCATCGCCACCAACACCACCATCGCGCGCGAGGGGCTCGGGCTGCTCTCGGACCCGGCCCTGGCCGCGGAGACCGGCGGACTGTCCGGCGCGCCACTGAAGGCGCGCTCACTGGAGGTGCTGCGCCGGCTGTACGCGCGCGTGGGCGACCGGATCACGCTCGTCGGGGTCGGCGGCATCGAGAACGCCGAGGACGCCTGGCAGCGCATCCTCGCGGGCGCCACGCTCGTCCAGGGCTACAGCGCGTTCATCTACGAGGGCCCGTTCTGGAGCCGCGCGATCCACAAGGGGCTCGCCGCCAGGCTGGCGGTCAGCCCGTACGCCACGCTCGCCGAGGCCGTCGGCGCCGACACCCGGAAGGTGACCGCATGACCCCCACCGCCACCCCCACCGCCACCCCCGCCGCGGCCCCCGAGGAGCCCTTCGGGGCCCGGCTGCGGCGCGCCATGGACACCCGCGGACCGCTCTGCGTCGGCATCGACCCGCACGGTTCGCTGCTCACGGACTGGGGCCTGACCGATGACATCGCGGGCCTGGAGCGCTTCGCCCGTACGACGGTGGAGGCGCTGGCGGACCGGGTGGCCGTGCTCAAGCCCCAGTCGGCGTTCTTCGAGCGCTTCGGGTCGCGCGGGACCGCCGTCCTGGAGAAGACCGTCGAGGAGGCGCGGGCGGCCGGGGCGCTGGTCCTGATGGACGCCAAGCGCGGTGACATCGGCTCCACCATGGGCGCGTACGCGGCGACCTACCTGGACAAGGACTCGCCGCTCTTCTCGGACGCCGTGACGGTCTCCCCGTACCTCGGTTTCGGATCGCTGCGTCCGGCGCTTGACGCGGCCGCGCTCTCCGGCTCGGGCGTCTTCGTACTCGCCCTGACCTCCAACCCCGAGGGCGCGGAGGTGCAGCGCGCCACCGCCGCCGACGGCCGGCCGGTCGCGCAGCTGATGCTGGACCACATGGCCGCGGAGAACGCGGGCGCGACCCCGCTCGGCTCGGTCGGCGCGGTCGTCGGCGCCACCCTGGGGGACGCGGGGGTCGACCTCGCGATCAACGGGCCGCTGCTCGCGCCCGGTATCGGCGCGCAGGGGGCGACCCCGGCCGATCTGCCGGGCGTGTTCGGCGCGGCGGTCGGCAATGTGGTCCCGAGCGTCAGCCGCGGCGTACTGCGGCACGGTCCGGACCTCGGCGCGCTGCGGGAGGCGGCGGAGCGTTTCGCCGATGAGGTGAGGGCGGCGGTCGGGGGCGCGTAGCGCGTGCGGGAGGACCTGTGCGGGGCGTACGCCGGGGGCGTGCCGGAAGACTTTCGGGAGTGACTCTGAACACCAGGAGAACACCGCTCGGACGCGGACGGGACGCGGACGAGACGCGGACGAGACGCGGACGGAAGGCCGCTGGGACGCCGTTGAAGAGATTCTTGGCCGAAAAGCTGGGCAATATGCCTGAAATGTACGGCCCGATCGACGTTGACCAGGACTTTTCGTCTGTTCTCGCTGACTCCGGCGGCCATGGCCGCTAGTCTCCGTCGAGAGCCAACGTGCAGTGCGTTGCCCGTTGCTCGCCTGGTGTGGGGCGATTAGGTTCCTCACCGGTCCGTATCCGACAGTTCGACATCCGAGGTGACGTAGGCGTGGCTCTTCCGCCCCTTACCCCTGAACAGCGCGCAGCCGCGCTCGAAAAGGCCGCCGCGGCTCGCCGGGAGCGGGCCGAGGTCAAGAATCGACTCAAGCACTCCGGCGCCTCCCTCCATGACGTCATCAAGCAGGGTCAGGAGAACGACGTCATCGGGAAGATGAAGGTCTCCGCACTGCTTGAGTCCCTGCCCGGCGTGGGCAAGGTCCGCGCCAAGCAGATCATGGAGCGGCTCGGCATCTCCGAGAGCCGCCGAGTGCGTGGTCTTGGCTCCAACCAGATCGCCTCCCTGGAGCGCGAGTTCGGCGGCAAGGCCGCCTGACGTTCCCGGGCACTCCCGGGAACCTGGATAATCGCTGCATGGCAGCAGAGGTACGACCGCGGCTGACCGTGCTCTCCGGCCCCTCCGGGGTCGGCAAGAGCACGGTCGTCGCGCATATGCGCAAGGTCCACCCCGAGGTATGGCTCTCGGTGTCGGCCACCACCAGAAAGCCGCGCCCCGGCGAGCGCCACGGCGTCCAGTATTTCTTCGTCACCGACGATGAATTCGACAAGCTGGTCGCCAATGGTGAGTTGCTGGAATGGGCGGAGTTCGCGGGCAACCGCTACGGCACGCCGCGCCAGGCGGTCCTCGACCGGCTGGGCTCGGGCGAGCCCGTACTGCTGGAGATCGACCTCCAGGGCGCGCGACAGGTCAAGGAGTCGATGCCCGATTCCCGGCTGGTCTTTCTGGCGCCCCCGAGCTGGGACGAGCTGGTACGCCGGCTCACCGGCCGTGGCACGGAATCGCCCGAGGTGATCGAGCGCCGACTGGAGGCCGCCACGGTGGAGCTGGCCGCCGAGTCGGAGTTCGATACGACGCTGGTCAACACCTCGGTCGAGGACGTCGCGCGTGAGCTGCTAGCCTTGATGGCAGTTGCATGATCTTTTGTGGGATTTCCTTCCATCGTGAATCCCGCGATTACCGGTTTCTCCCTGAATTTTCTTCGGAAGGCTAGAGAGTGTCCTCTTCCATCACCACGCCCGAGGGCATCATCAACCCGCCGATCGATGAGCTGCTTGAGGCCACGGACTCGAAGTACAGCCTCGTGATCTACGCGGCAAAGCGCGCGCGCCAGATCAACGCGTACTACTCGCAGCTCGGTGAGGGCCTGCTTGAGTACGTCGGCCCGCTGGTGGACACCCACGTCCACGAGAAGCCGCTCTCGATCGCCCTGCGTGAGATCAACGCGGGACTGCTGACCTCCGAGGCCATCGACGGCCCCGCCCAGTAGGCGTACACACTTTTCGGTACAGGCTTTTTCAGCACAGGCCCGGCGGTACGACCGCCGGGCCTGTGGTGTGTCATGTGCATAGGGCCGTGGACGACGGACGAGGCCCGGGGCCGGACGAGGCCCCGGGGACCGACGGGGCCCCCGGGACCGACGGGGCCCCCGGGACCGACGGGGCCCTGCGACGGGCGAGGCCCTGCGAGGGGCGAAACCCTGCGAGGGGCGAAACCCTGCGAGGGGCGAGAGCCCGCGACGGCGGGCGAGAGCTGGCGACGGACTGGCGACGGACGAGAGAGGTGGAGACACGGTGGACAAGCCGAGGGTCGTTCTGGGGGTCGCGGGCGGGATCGCCGCGTACAAGGCGTGCGAGCTGCTGCGACGGCTGACCGAGTCGGGCCATGACGTACGGGTCGTACCGACCGACTCGGCGCTGCACTTCGTGGGGGCGGCCACCTGGTCGGCCCTCTCGGGCCACCCGGTCTCCACCGAGGTCTGGACCGATGTCCACGAGGTGCCGCATGTGCGGATCGGGCAGTCCGCCGATCTCGTCGTCGTCGCGCCGGCCACCGCCGATCTCCTCGCCAAGGCGGCACACGGACTCGCCGACGATCTGCTGACCAATACGCTCCTCACCGCCCGCTGTCCGGTCGTCTTCGCGCCGGCCATGCACACGGAGATGTGGGAGCACCCCGCCACCCAGGAGAACGTCGCGACGCTCCGCCGCCGTGGCGCCGTCGTCATCGAGCCCGCCGTGGGGCGCCTCACCGGCGTCGACACGGGTAAGGGGCGGCTGCCGGAACCGGGAGAGATCTTCGAGGTATGCCGGCGCGTACTGGCGCGCGGCGTGTCCGCGGCCGGTTCCGTGCCCGGCTCCGAAGCCGCCTCGGTGCCCGACCTGGCGGGCCGGCATGTCGTGATCAGCGCGGGCGGCACGCGCGAGCCGCTCGATCCGGTGCGTTACCTGGGGAACCGTTCCTCCGGGAAGCAGGGATACGCCCTGGCCCGTACGGCGGTGGCGCGCGGCGCGCGGGTCACCCTGATCGAGGCGAATACCGGGTTCACGGATCCCGCGGGTGCGGACGTGGTCCATGTCGGGACCGCCGTACAGCTGCGTGAGGCCGTACTGAAGGCTGCGGCGGAGGCCGACGCCGTGGTCATGGCGGCGGCCGTGGCGGACTTCCGGCCCGCCGTCTACGCCGCGGGAAAGATCAAGAAGAAGGACGGTGAGGAGCCCGCGCCGGTGGAGCTGGTCCGCAACCCGGACATCCTCGCCGAGATCTCCGCCGAGCGGGCCCGTCCGGGACAGGTGATCGTGGGCTTCGCGGCGGAGACGGACGACGTCCTGGCCAACGGAAGGAAGAAGCTGCGGCGCAAGGGGTGCGACCTGCTGGTGGTCAACGAGGTCGGGGAGCGGAAGACCTTCGGGGCCGAGGAGAACGAGGCGGTCGTGCTCGCGGCGGACGGCGGCGAGACGGCGGTGCCGTACGGCCCGAAGGAGGCGCTGGCGGATGTCGTCTGGGACCTGGTGGCGCCGAGGCTGGGGGCCTGAGGGCCTGAGGACCCTGGGCTCAGGGACCTGGGCCTGAGGACCTGGGCCTGAGGGCCTGAGGACCTGGGGACCCGGTCGCCCGGCGGCTGAGGGCGGGGACACGGCGGAGGGGGGCGCGCGGTGGGCGGGCGGCCGGGGCCCCGGCCGCCCGCCTTGAGCGCGCCGACTGAACGCGAAACGTGCTGCGCGTGAATTCTTTGTTGCCCCCTCCCGTCCCGTTTCCTGGGCGAATCGCCGCGGTGCCGGGCCGAAATCCGCAGAATCCCGGCGTAGCGCCCCCTGGCCAGGGTCGATGGGCGTATCGCATAATGCAGAGCCGCGGGCGCGGGGCTCCCACAGATCGAGACACTTGCCCCCGTGGCCCGATTCGACCGATAAAGTGGTCGTGGACCGTCGCGGGGCTGCAGCCCTCCGCCGGTCCGCCAATGATCAGCCAGCAGCCGCTGCAACCACAGGGAGCGATGTGTCCCGCCGTCTGTTCACCTCGGAGTCCGTGACCGAAGGTCACCCCGACAAGATCGCTGACCAGATCAGCGACACCATTCTTGACGCGCTCCTGCAGGAGGACCCGTCCTCCCGGGTCGCCGTGGAAACCTTGATCACCACCGGTCTGGTGCACGTGGCCGGCGAGGTGACCACCAAGGCCTACGCGCCGATCGCCCAGCTGGTACGGAACAAGATCCTGGAGATCGGTTACGACTCCTCGAAGAAGGGCTTCGACGGCGCCTCCTGCGGCGTCTCGGTGTCCATCGGCGCCCAGTCGCCCGATATCGCGCAGGGTGTCGACACGGCGTACGAGAAGCGCGTCGAGGGCGACGAGGACGAGCTGGACAAGCAGGGCGCCGGCGACCAGGGCCTGATGTTCGGCTACGCCTGCGACGAGACGCCCGAGCTGATGCCGCTCCCGATCCACCTCGCGCACCGGCTCTCGCGCCGCCTCTCCGAGGTCCGCAAGAACGGGACCATCCCGTACCTGCGCCCGGACGGCAAGACGCAGGTCACCATCGAGTACGACGGCGACAAGGCCGTCCGCCTCGACACGGTCGTGGTCTCCTCGCAGCACGCCTCGGACATCGACCTGGACTCGCTGCTCGCCCCCGACGTGCGTGAGTTCGTCGTCGAGCACGTGCTCAAGGAGCTCGTCGACGACGGCATCAAGCTGGACACCGAGGGCTACCGTCTGCTGGTCAACCCGACGGGCCGGTTCGAGATCGGCGGTCCGATGGGTGACGCGGGCCTGACCGGCCGCAAGATCATCATCGACACGTACGGCGGCATGGCCCGCCACGGCGGCGGCGCCTTCTCCGGCAAGGACCCGTCGAAGGTCGACCGCTCGGCGGCGTACGCGATGCGCTGGGTCGCGAAGAACGTCGTCGCGGCCGGTCTGGCCTCGCGTTGCGAGGTCCAGGTCGCCTACGCGATCGGCAAGGCGGAGCCGGTCGGTCTCTTCGTGGAGACCTTCGGTACGGCCACGGTCGACACGGAGAAGATCGAGCAGGCCATCGCGCAGGTCTTCGACCTCCGCCCGGCAGCGATCATCCGCGACCTCGACCTGCTCCGCCCGATCTACGCCCAGACGGCGGCGTACGGCCACTTCGGCCGCGAGCTGCCCGAGTTCACCTGGGAGCGCACGGACCGCGTGGACGCCCTGCGCAAGGCCGCGGGGGTCTGATCCTTCGGGATCGCCCTTCTGAGATGTGCCGTTGAGGCCCCGGACCGCACGACGGTCCGGGGCCTTCACGTACGAGAACGCCCGGCGCTGGGTCAGAAGCGCACAGTGGATTCCGGCGGGGGCACGGTGCCCGGTCCCGCGCCGTTCATCGCGGGAGAGCCGGGAACGGGCGTCTCGGTAGGCGAGACCGCTTCTTTGAAGTGCTGCCGGAGCTCATTGGCCTGCTCCCCGTCGCGGTATGCGAGTGTCGACGCCACCTGTTCGGCGAGCAGTGTGCTCTCGGGGTCATCTGCCGATAGCCCGGCCGCTCGAAGGAGCTCTGAGAACGCCTGGACGATTTCCGGTTGCACGGGCGATTGCGTGGCTCCTCCTAGAGGGTCCCAGCCGGGGAACTGAGGGTCCGTTCCGTACTGGGGATCCGAGGGCGGTGGGTCCTCCGGGTCCTGTCCGGGAAACCGTGACGGCAGCAGATGGCGGAGTCGCTCCGAAACATCTTCGTCGTTGGCCGCCGAGGTGAGCTGGGCCAGCAGGCCGAGGTCCTTGACGGCCTTGTCGACGCGGTCATTGTTCTTGTGCAGCCACCACACGACGGCGCTGCCGGTGCTCTGCAACACGTCGGTGCCCAGATAGGCTCTGCGGCTCTGCTCGTACTTGCGTTCGTGCTCCCATACTGCCTCGTCCTTGCGGACCGCTGACAGTTTGGCGAGCCGCACTTCATCCTGATCCGAGAGCGTGAGAGTGACCTCTTGGGCCATGGCCTGCACTCGGCAGGCTGAGTCCTCCAGCATGGTGGCCAGAGCCCCGTTGAGCTCGTGCTGCACAAGCGAACCGCGGGAGGGATGACGGACCGCCGTGATGCGAGCCGCGCGTTCCAGCACGGCTTCGACCGCGAGGCCGCTCTGGTTGACAGGTGGTGAGCCGGACGGAGCCGAGAGAGGGCACCAGCGGACAGTGGCGGACAGGAAGAAGTCGTAGTCGGCGAGTTGACTGGGAAGAGCGACGTCGGTAATGCGCAGTTCACGGCGCTCCACGGGAGGTAGTGGCCTGTCCGGCTCCTGGAGGTACTGGGGCGGGAAGGGATCTCGGTCGCGTTTGTCGAGACGTAGGGCGGTCACGAACGCTCCGGTCAGGACCAGGGCCGCTGTCGGCCACGCCCAGTGTGGCCAGCGGGTGGAGTAGCCGACGATGGTCAGGATCAGGCCGCAGATGAGGGTGAGGAAGACCGTCACGGTCTTGTGGCCGGAGCTCATGTCGTTGTCGTCTCCCGCGCGAAGGGGGTCTGGGCACGTAGGGCGTCGCTGATCTTCAGGAAGAGACGGCCGGGTAGGGCTTGGGTCCTGGCATCCTGGATCGGCTGCGCCGCTGCCCAGCGGCGGCCGACGCGATACAGCATCCCGAGCTGGTCTCCGCGTTGCCGGCACGCGCTGACCAGCACATCGAGGAAGTGCTCGGCGAAGGGAGAGGGCGTGCAGGCCGCGTTCAGCCACCTATGTGCGAGACCGGTCCATCGTTCCGCAAGAAGCGTGCCGAACACGGTGGACCATCCGGCGACGAGATCGTTCCGTACCGCCGATTCCGCGATGAGGGGACGGGAACGGGCCCCGTAATCGCTGAGCTGCTCCGGAACACCGAATCTCAGGAAGAGATCGGTGTCTTCCGTCAGGAACTCCTTGGTATTCGGTCCGGCGGCGGATGCGAGAGCTCTCGCGAGGCGGGCCAGTATCCGGCGGCGCAGCCGGTGGTCGTCGTCCACGAGCTGGACGAGTGCGTCGACAGCCAGGCCGCTGGGTTTCTCTCGGCGCGCCAGATGGTGCAGCCGCACCAACGCCGCGTGGGGATGTCGCACGGCCATGTCCTCGTGACAGACCTCGACGAGTACCCGCCGCTGTGCCATCGAGAGGTGCTGGCTCGTCGACCAGTGCAGGATGCGCTTGCGGAACTTGGCACCGTATTCCCGGTTGTGGAGGCCGTGGCTGAGAGCGCGCGCGGCCGCACGCAGTTGGGGAAGGTTGCCAGGGGTACGAGACCAACGCTGCGAGAGAATGATCAGGTCGTCGGGGCGGCGGGATGCGAAGGATTGTTCGGCGAACCGTTCGACGAGCGCGTCCCGATCGGGCTCGTCCAGTTCCGGCAGGCTCACGACTTCCCCGACCCAGTCCCGCAGGGGGCCTCGCAGATCGGGAAGGTCATGCCACACCCGGGTTCGGAGAGCCGCGTCGATCTCAAGACCTGTGAAGGTGACGCGTCCGTTGTCATCGGTCCGGGCCTCGATGTCGGTCAACCGTTCGGAAAGAGGCCGGTGTTGCAGAGCGGGCCGAGTCTGTGCCGTTGGATCCACGGCAGCGAGCAGGAGCGACGCCGAACGGTGAACGGCGTCGCCGCGTGCTTCGTGCAGCATGGCGGTAGCCACGAGCAGGGCTCGTGGCGCCCCTTTGCGAACAACCCTCAGCAGCCGAGCCGCGTGCACTGGCTGTCCCCGGAAGGCGTCGAGGGCCAGGTGGCACCAGACATCGAAGGAACCGCCATCGGCCGCTGCCCGGCACAGATACTGGGCGAAGGTCGCGACGTCGCTCAGTGAGGGGCTGGGATCGAGGAAGTCCTTGAGCGCACCACGAGGAGGATCCGCGAGAGTCGGGTCGATCCCACCTGAGCGCATATGCCGCTTGATGATGTCCAGTTCCATGCCGGGCGGCCGGGAGATGACGTACCGCAGATCCGCTAGTTCGGAGGTGAGGAGGTGCCCCATTCCGGGCGGCAGGATCAACACCATTCCTGCTTGACGCTGTTGGACCGACGCCCGGAACGATGACAGCTCTTCTCGCACCCTCCGCCAGCACTCCTCGTCCTTCTCGGAAAGGTCGAGGAGCAGCCGGTCCTCATCCCCGACCAGTCCATGGTCCAGAAGGAGGGAGGAATTTCTCTCCTCCTCGCCGAGCAGAAGTTCCTGTACCGGGCCCTGTTCGTGGGGGAGTCGGCGCAGCAGCATTCTGGCTGCCGCGTTCCGCCCGTCGCCCTTTTTGCCCTCCAGGAGAACCGTGCCGCGCATCTTGAGCTTCTCGACGGCGTCCTCGAAGCCGACCGGAGGTTCGAAACGCTCGTACAGCCAGAGAAGGTCCTGCGTCGCTACGGTGCGAGGTGTCCTGCCGCGGGAGTCCCTCGCCAGTGACCCCGGAACCTGATACCGCTCGTTCATCAGTTGCACGTTGATGGTCTGGTCGCCGGGACCCGTGTGCGTGGCAATCCCCGACATCTCTCCGATCCATGTCTTGGTCGCCTCGCTCATCGAGCGTCGTCCCGACGTCGGCGTGGTGCGTCGAAGGATTGCCGATTGCCACCACCACTCTGATTCCCGGCCACGTAGGACGAGTTGTCGCCCGACAGATGAGGCGCGTGATGGTGCTGGTCGCCGGATCCCGTGTGCAGAGTGCCGTGAGCCTCTCGGATGACTGTGCCACCGATGTCGCCGGTGATGTCCCTGGCCTGGACCGCAGTGCCACCGCTCACCGCACCCATCGAGTACTGCGTCGCGTCGGGCTGCGGTTGTTGCTGAGCCCGTAGCCGCGCCTCCGCGTCGGCCAGCGCCGGCACCCGTTCGCGGAGTACGTCTCCGAGGTGAGGCAGGTCGGTCTCCGCTGTCTGGGAGTCGTACCGGACCGACTGGCACCGGGCGAGTTTGCGCAGTGCCGACGGCAGTGCCGCCGGCCGCAGCCGTTTGGTCTCGCGCCCCACGAGCACCGGAACAACGGGAATGGCACATCGAAACGCCTCAAGGATCTCCCGGCGTACCCAGTCGTCGCGGTCGAGGAGCCGGGGGGAATCGGCCCAGCGCGCGCCGATCAGCGCGACGAGAACGGAACTGGTCCTGACTCCTGTCAGCAGCGCGTCGTCCCACAACGCACCGGGGCGAATGGATGTGCCGGACCGGAAAATCCGCCCCTTGCCGAAGCGCCTGGTGAGCTCCCGTTCGATGGCGACGGCGGTTTCTTCTCCGTCGCCTGTCCGGTAGTTGATGAAGACGTCGGCCATGACGTGCTGTCCTCTCATACGAAGGATGGGCCCGAACGAGCCCATGGGAAACACCGCATCCGTGCCCGGGGCCCGGAAGATTCTCAGAAGACGTCTGCGGCGGGGGAGAGCGAGAAGGCCAGAAGAGGCGCCAGGGTCCGTACGGCCGGATTCCTCGGATGGCGGCCCAGCGTCCGCGAGAGCCTGCGAAGATCGAGTGCGATGGTCGCGGAGCCGACTATGTGAGCCGCGCTCAGCAGTTCGCGGGCGATGGCGCAGGCGTGTTCGATTTCTCCGGCCAACGCGTGAGCGAGGGCCCGTCGCGCGCCGTAGCGCGCCTGCGTCCGCATCGCCTCGGCCGGTACTCGCCGGATTTCCTCGTCCAGGATCTTCGAGGCCTGTTGTGGCCTGCCCAGATCGAGCAGACACCAACCGGTGATCATCGCCACCGGATCGGTGAGATGAGTCGTGCCCAGTACGGGACCCTCGTCCACCCGGGAACCCTGGGCCAGCAGACCACGAGCACGGTCCAGTTCGCGCAGACACGCGGTCTCGTTCCCGGCGAGCGCATGTCCCTGCGCCTCGCGCTGAGCGGCGAGGCCGCGGATTCGGTGCGGAAGCCGGGACGACCTGGCGCCCTGGGCCAGCGCGACGGTCCCGGCTGCGTCTCCGGCGTAGTACGCGACGAGTCCTCTGCGTACGAGAGCGTATGAGGCGAGACTCTCGTCGTCGGACGCGGCGGCGAGTTCCACCGCGTATTCCGTCCACCGCAGGGCGGCCTGTTCCTCACCGGCCTCCTGCGCCATCCACCCGGCAAACTCGGCGTACCGTGCGCAGAGGGTGAGCAGCCCGTGGCCTGTGCGGGGACCGCTTCTGACGGCCAGCGCTCGCAGAGTGCGGGTCTGCTCCGCCAGCGCGGGGACAACCGCTCCCGGTGGCGCTGTCTGCCCCAGCCGGCGGAATTGATCGAAGAGCGCACTGGAGGCGTCGAGCAGTGTGCCATCGGTCAGAAGATCAACCGGAGGCCGGCTCTCCGGCACCGCTGTCCCGAGGGCTGCGGCCGCGCCGGCACCGAGTATCTGTCGTCGTCCAGGCGGGTCCCACCCCGAGGACGTGCGCCCCGTGCTGGGCGCGGAATCCTCGGAACGGAGTCGCTCCGGTACGAGCGCGATCAGAGCGCCTCCGCATTCGAGCGCGCCGTCGCAGAGGCGAGCCAACTCGGGAGTGGGGCGCTTGTGTCCCGTCTCCACTTTGCTGAGCTGGCTCTTGCTGTAGTGGATCAGTGAGGACAGTTCGGTGAGCGTCATTTCGGACGCCAATCGCGCCCGTCGTAATTCACTGCCGAATGTGGATGGCTGTTTCAGCACGTGCTTCTCCCCCTGATGCTGTTCAGCGCCCGGCTCCCATGCGCCGTACGTCGTCGCTCGAGCCTCGTCGTGGCTGTGCCCCTGGAGCAAGGTGGTCGGCTGAGTTTCCCGTTTCCGCTTTGGAGGCAACCGAAATCTCTTGTTCCTGTCGAGAGAGCGATATCGGCCATTCGCAAGCCAGGACTCCGGCGGGCGGCCGACGGCGGTCGGGTGGGCGTGTGGTGTGGACGGGTCCCCCCCGGTGGGGCGGGGGGTGTCTGTGCTGTCTGGTAGGTATGACGCTGTGAGCAGCGACGACAGGCAGGCCGAGGATCCCGCGGGAGGCGGGCCTGAGCAGCTTGCGCTGATTCGGGAGAGCGTGCGGAAGGCCAAGGTGCCGCGGGCGAAGCCGCGGACGTGGCGGGGGGCCGCGCTGGCCGGGGAGTTGCCGGTCGCGCGGGTGGTGGTCAACAAGGGCGTGCTGCACCTTGATCAGTTCTTCGACTACGCCGTGCCTGAGGAGCTTGATGAGGCCGCGCAGCCGGGGGTGCGGGTGCGGGTGCGGTTCGGGGCCGGGGCGCATCAGGTGCGGGGCGGGCGGCGTGAGGGCGGGCGGCTGATCGACGGGTTCGTGGTCGAGCGGCGGGCCGAGTCGGACTACTCCGGGCCGCTCGCCGCGCTCGCCGGTGTCGTATCGCCCGAGCCCGTGCTCAGCGCGGAGCTGCTGGGGCTGGCCCGTGCCGTCGCCGACCGGTACGCGGGAAGCCTGGCGGATGTGCTCCAGCTCGCGATTCCGCCGCGGAACGCGCGTGCCGAGTCGAAGCCCTCCCCGGAGCCGCTGCCGCCCCCCGCCGCGCCCGAGGCCGGGAGCTGGGAGCGGTATGTCAACGGGCCCGCCTTCCTCGCCGCGCTCGCCGGCGGCGGTGCGCCCCGGGCCGTGTGGACCGCCCTGCCCGGCCCCCAGTGGGCCGACGAGCTGGCGCGCGCCGTGGCGGGGGCGCTGGCCTCGGGGCGGGGCGCGCTCGTCGTCGTACCGGACGGGCGGGTCGCCGCCCGGGTCGACACGGCGCTGACGGCGCTGCTGGGCCAAGGGCGGCACGCGCTGCTCACGGCCGAGGCGGGGCCCGAGAAGCGTTACCGGGAGTGGCTCGCCGTACGGCGCGGAGCGGTCCGGGCGGTCGTCGGGACCCGCGCGGCCATGTTCGCGCCGGTACGTGACCTGGGGCTGGTGGTCATCTGGGACGACGGCGACGGCAGCCACAGCGAGCAGCACGCACCCCAGCCGCACGCCCGCGAGGTACTGCTGCTGCGGGCCGCGCACGACAAATGCGCCTTCCTGCTGGGCGGCACGTCCTGCACCGTCGAGGCGGCCCAACTGGTCGGCACCGGCTGGGCACTGCCCCTCGCGGCCGGCCGTGAGCAGGTGCGTACGGCCGCGCCGCTCGTGCGTACCGTCGGTGACGGCGAGCTGGCGCGGGACGAAGCGGCGCGCGCCGCGCGGCTGCCCAGCCTCGCCTGGCAGGCCGTCAGGGACGGACTGAAGACCGGGCCGGTGCTGGTGCAGGTGCCCCGGCGCGGCTATGTGCCCCGGCTAGCCTGCGAACGATGCCGTACGCCCGCCCGTTGCCGGCACTGCGCGGGGCCGCTGGAGGCGCCACGGGAACGGGAGTTGCACTGCGGCTGGTGCGGCCGGGACGAACCGGCCTGGCACTGCGCGGAGTGCGGGAGCACGCGGCTGCGCGCCCGGATCGTGGGGGCGCGGCGTACGGCGGAGGAGCTGGGACGGGCGTTCCCGGCCGTCCCCGTCCGTACGTCGGGACGCGACCACGTGCTCGATTCCGTCCCCGGCCGCCCCGCACTCGTGGTCAGCACCCCCGGCGCCGAACCGGTGGCCGAGGGCGGTTACGCGGCCGCGCTGCTCCTCGACGGCTGGGCCATGCTCGGGCGGCCGGATCTGCGGGCGGGGGAGGAAGCCCTGCGCCGCTGGATACAGGCGGGTTCGCTGGTGCGCGGACAGAGCGAGGGCGGCACGGTGGTCGTGGTCGCCGAGCCGACGCTACGGCCCGTACAGGCGCTGGTGCGCTGGGATCCGATGGGGCACGCGCAGCGCGAGCTGGCGGAACGGGCCGAGCTGGGGTTTCCGCCGGTGTCGCGGATGGCGGCGGTGCTCGGGCGGGGGGAGGCGGTGGCCGCGTTTCTGGTGGCCGCCGAGCTGCCCGCCGACGCGGAGGTGCTGGGGCCCGTGCCGATGCCGGTCACGGATCCGGGCAGGCCGCGCAGGGCGGGCGACGCGCCGGTGGGGGAGCGGTGGGAGCGGGCGTTGGTGCGGGTACCGCCGGGCAGTGGGGCCGCGCTCGCCGGGGCGCTGAAGGCGGCGCAGGCGGCGCGGCTGGCCCGGGGCGGAGGAGATCCGGTACGGGTGCGGATCGATCCGCCGGACATCGGGTGAGGCTCCGTCTCCCGGCGCTGCGTCTCCCGGCGGTGCGTCTCCCGGCGGTGCGTCTCCCGGCGGTGCGTCTCGCGGCGGTGCGTCTCGCGGCGGTGCGTCTCGCGGGCTCGGCGGTGCGTCTCTCGGCGGTGTGCTTCCCGGTGGCGGCGTCGTGGTGCGGATGCGGTGCGGATGCGGTGCGCCGCGCTTCCCGGCGGCGCTGGGGTCCGGGCGTGCGGCTGGGCTACGGGGCCGCCCCACCCCGCCGCCCGGGATGAGGGGGCGGGGCGGGGCGAAGACTCCTTCGGTCAGCCGCCCCTCGGGCCC
This sequence comes from Streptomyces sp. NPDC039430, assembly GCF_055639435.1. Classification (NCBI taxonomy): domain Bacteria; kingdom Bacillati; phylum Actinomycetota; class Actinomycetes; order Kitasatosporales; family Streptomycetaceae; genus Streptomyces; species Streptomyces sp. NPDC039430. Next base: position 393,068 of record NZ_JBVKAK010000007.1, read on the forward strand.
GGGAAGACGTTCGGGCGGGGTTCTTCCCGGAGGGATTGCGTGTTGGCCGTCGGCTGCGGCGGCATCGACCGCGCCGCCGGGACCGCGGCCGGTACCGTGGCGCGCGGCGTCGCGGGGTCCTGCGGGCGGTCCGCCTCGGGCGCGGTCGGCTGCTGGGCGGTGCGGCGCGTACCGTAACGACGGTGCACCGCCTGCTTGGTGACGCCGAGCGCCGAACCCACCGCGTCCCAGGAGAAGCCCAGCGAGCGGTCGAAGTCCACCGCGGCGGTCACCAGGGTCTCTACGCTGTCCCTCAGCTCCTGCGCGAGCCGTACGGTCGGCGCGGGTGCCCTGCCGTACACGACGAAGCCCGTCGAAGGACCCGATCGCCGCGGGCGGTAGACATTGCCCAACTGGGCGGTGAGGGTGCGCAATGCGTCCACCTGCCGCCGGACCCGCTCGATGTCGCGCACCAACAGGTGCAGACTTGCTCGGGCTTGGGCGTCGTGGGTTGCGTGGTCGGCCATGAACAAGCCTCTCGAACCGGCGTTGAAAAGGATCCGGGCCGCACCGGTGCGGCCCGTGCTGGTCAATCTCTCTTGACAACGCGCCACCTGGCGTTGTGGTCACGCTGCGGGGGCGTATGCGCGTATGCGCGGGGCGCGTGGGCCGTCGTACGCCCCCTGGCGTCCTGGCCCATAGACTGGTGCGCCGCTCGATCACCGCACTTTCAGCCCGAGAGGCAGTCAGCCACCGATGAAGCTCGTCTTCGCCGGCACCCCCGAGGTCGCCGTACCCGCCCTGGACGCACTCATCGCCTCCGAACGGCATGAGGTCGTCGCCGTCGTGACGCGGCCCGACGCCCCGGCGGGGCGCGGTCGCAGGCTGGTCGCCAGCCCTGTCGCCCAGCGCGCGGAGGAGGCCGGCATCGAGGTGCTCAAGCCGGCGAAGCCACGCGAAGAGGACTTCCTGGCCCGGCTGCGCGAGATCGCGCCCGACTGCTGCCCGGTCGTCGCGTACGGTGCGCTGCTGCCGAGGGTCGCCCTCGATGTGCCGGTCCACGGCTGGGTGAATCTGCACTTCTCGCTGTTGCCGGCCTGGCGCGGTGCCGCACCCGTGCAGCACGCCGTCATGGCGGGTGACGAGATGACCGGCGCGTCCACCTTCCTGATCGAGGAAGGGCTGGACTCAGGACCGGTGTACGGCGTGATCACGGAGCACGTACGGCCCACCGACACGAGTGGTGATCTGCTGACCCGGCTGGCCTTCGCGGGCTCGGGGCTGCTCGCGGCGACCATGGACGGGATCGGGGACGGTTCGCTCAAGCCCGTACCGCAGCCCGCCGAGGGCGTCACGCTCGCGCCCAAGATCACTGTCGAGGACGCGCGGGTCGAGTGGTCCGCGCCCGCGCTGCGCGTGGACCGGGTGGTTCGCGCGTGCACACCGGCGCCCGGCGCCTGGACGGTCTTCCGCGGCGAACGGCTCAAACTGATCCACCTGGGGCTGCTGCCCGAGCGTACGGAGCTGGCGCCCGGAGTGCTCGCCGTCGGCAAGAACAACGTGTACGTGGGCACCGGATCGCACGATGCCGAGCTGCTGTGGGTCCAGCCGCAGGGGAAGAAGCCGATGCGCGCCGCCGACTGGGCGCGCGGGGTGCGGATCGCCCCGGGCGAGCGGCTCGGGCAGGAGCACTAGAGGCGCGTACGTCCGAGGCGGCGTCTATGTCCGAGGCGGCGTCGTGCGCCCGCCGGGGAGTGCGGGACAGCCCGTAGGCTGGGAGGGATCAATTCTTCTCACCGCGGAGCACCTTTGAACCAGCAGGCCCCTCGCCGCCCCACCAAGCCGTATCGCCGCCCCAAGAAGGACCCTGTGCGGCTCCTCGCCTTCGAGGCGCTCAGGGCGGTCGACGAGCGGGCCGCCTACGCGAACCTCGTCCTGCCGCCGCTGCTCAAGAAGGCGCGCGAGAACAGCGCCTTCGAGGCGCGGGACGCGGCGCTGGCCACCGAGCTGGTGTACGGGACGCTGCGACGCCAGGGCACATACGACGCGATCATCTCGGCGTGCATCGACCGGCCGCTGCGCGAGGTCGACCCGCCCGTCCTCGATGTGCTCGCCCTCGGGGCGCACCAGCTGCTCGGGACGCGGATCCCGACGCATGCCGCCGTCTCCGCGAGCGTGGAGCTGGCGCGGGTGGTGCTCGGGGACGGCCGCGCCAAGTTCGTCAACGCCGTACTGCGCAAGATCTCCAGGGACGATCTGGACACCTGGCTGCAGCGGGTCGCGCCGCCCTACGAGGAGGACGCCGAGGACCATCTCGCGGTCGTCCACTCGCATCCCCGCTGGGTGGTCTCCGCGCTCTGGGACGCGCTGGGCGGTGGCCGCGCCGGTATCGAGGATCTCCTGGAGGCCGACAACGAACGGCCCGAGGTGACGCTGGTGGCCCGGCCGGGCCGCTCGACCGCCGGCGAACTGCTCGATGTGCTCGGCGAGGACTCCGGACTGCCCGGCCGGTGGTCGCCGTATGCCGTACGGCTCAGCGAGGGCGGCGAACCGGGCGCGCTCGACGCCGTACGGGAGGGCCGGGCCGGCGTCCAGGACGAGGGCAGTCAGCTGGTCGCGATCGCCCTGGCCAACGCGCCGCTGGAGGGGGCGGACGCGCGCTGGCTCGACGGGTGCGCCGGTCCCGGCGGCAAGGCGGCGCTGCTGGCCGCGCTGGCCGCCGGGCGCGGCGCCGCCCTGCTGGCCGCCGAGAAGCAGCCGCACCGGGCCAGGCTCGTGGCCCGCGCGCTGGCCGGGAACCCCGGCCCCTACCAGGTGATCGCCGCCGACGGCACCCGGCCGCCCTGGGTCCCCGGTGCCTTCGACCGGGTCCTGGTCGATGTGCCGTGCACGGGCCTCGGTGCCCTGCGGCGCAGGCCGGAGGCGCGCTGGCGGCGCCGTCCGGAGGACCTGGAGGGTTTCGCGCCGCTCCAACGCGGTCTGCTGCGGGAGGCGTTCAGCGCGGTACGGGTCGGCGGCGTCGTGGGCTACGCGACGTGCTCCCCGCACCCCGCCGAGACCAGGGCGGTCGTCGAGGACGTCCTCAAGGGGCGCGGCGGCCCGGCGGTCGAGGCCGAGTGGATCGACGCCAGGCCGCTGATGCCGGGCGTACCGGCGCTGGGGGACGGTCCCGACGTCCAGCTGTGGCCGCATCTGCACGGGACGGACGCCATGTACCTGGCGCTGCTGCGGCGTACCGCCTGACGCCGTCCTCGTCCGGCCCGGGGGACCGTGGGACAACGCGGTGGGGCAGGCTCCTCGCCTGTCGCAGCGAGGCGTCACGGTCGGCCGGCTCCCCCCCCAGGCGCCGGGACCGACCAGGCGCATGGCCCCGTAGCCGGTTCCGCGGACGGTCTTTCCGGCGATCCCGATCGTTCCCGGACGCGTGGTTGACGCGGTTCTCGCGAGGCTGGTCCTCGGCCGTGTGCGCTCCTCGGCAGGTCCTGCGACCGGCTTACGGGGCGGCCGGCCGCGCGGGGCAGTACGGGTCCGTGCGCGGGTCGCTTCCCGGTGACCAGGCAGTCGTTCACGGCGTTGTTCCCGCAGGCGTTCGAGCCGGACAGGTAGGCCACGTGGCCGCCCTGGTCGATGGTGACCATCCGGGCCCGTTCGCCGAGGGCCCGGCGCGTCCGGAGCGCCCCGGACAGCGGGGTCGCCGGATCGCGGAGGTTCTGCACCATGAGCACGTCGGACGGTCCCCGATCGGTGATCTTCACCTTCGGCTCCGCGGGATCGGGCCAGAAGGCGCGCGGCCGGATGCTGGCCGTGAACGCGCCGTACACCGGGTGGCGGACGCGGTCGACCGCGACGGTGCGCTGATAGGTCGCGAGGGCCGTCGGCCAGCGACCGGCCGGACGGCCCCAGGGCCTACGGCCGGGGCCGCGTGGTCGTCGCCACCGCCACCGCGCTGGCCTCCCTCACCCCGATCGCACGGGCCGAGGACATCGCGCACGGCACCGGACCTCCCCTGCTCACCTCGCTCGCGATCGGCCTCGTCGCCTGCTACGTCATCGGCTGCGTGCTGGCGCGCCCTGGTACGGGCCGGTGGCGCTGCGACGGGGGCGCATCGCCATCGTGGCCGTGATGTTCCTGCTGGGGGCGGCACCGGCCGTGCTTCTCGCGTCGCCGTCCTACCTGACCGATCTGACCTACGCCCTCGCGATCGGACTCATGCTGCTGCCGCTGCGCCACGCGCTGCTGCTCGGCCTCGCCACGGTGCTGGGGCAGATCCTCTGGACGTGTCCCGCCCAGGGCGAGGTGGCCTGGGCGCAGGTGGCCATCCTCGTCGGCGTGACCGCGGCACTCGGCACCGTCTTCGCGCTCAGCTTCACGACCGGTCATCTGCGGGCCGCGCGCGAGCAGGTCAAGAGGCTGGCCGTGAACCAGGAACGGGAGCGGGTCGCCCGGGACATGCACGACATCCTCGGCCACACCCTCTCCACGATGACCGTCAAACTGGGTCTGACGCGGCGCGTTCCGCAGTCCACCGGGGACGTGCCCCTCGCCGTCGGCCAGGTCACCGAGCTTGAGAACATGGCGCGCACGGCGCTGTCCGACGTGCGCGCCACCATCTCGGACTACCGCACCCTGTCGCTGGACAGCGAGCTCGCCGGCGCCCGCATGGCGCTGCGTGCCGCCGGAGTACGGGCCGGTCTGCCCGCCGCGACCGACGCCGTGCGCCCCGGACTGCGCGAGATGTTCGGCTACGTCGTACGGGAGGCGGTCACCAACGTGCTGCGGCACTCCGACGCCGAACTGCGCACCGTCCGCATCGGGCCCGACTGGGTCGAGGTCACCGACAACGGCGGTTACAGCGGCGGGGCGTGCGCCGGGAACGGGCTCACCGGCCTCACCGAACGGCTGGCCGCGGTGTCGGGCACCCTCGAACACGGGTCTGCCCCCGGCGGTGGGTTCCGGGTCCTCGCCCGCGGGCCCGCCCCGGCGATCCACCTCGCGACCTCACAGGAAGCCGACCCGGCATGTCCGTGTCCTGCTGGCCGACGACCAGGCACTCGTACTCGGCGCTCTCGCGGCCGTGCTCCGGCTTGAGTCCGACATCGACGTGGTCGCCGAGGTCGGCACCGGCAGCGAGGTGCTGGCCGCCGCGCGGCGGACCTCGCCCGACATCGCGCTGCTCGACGTACAGATGCCCGGCCGGGACGGTCTGACCGTCGCCGCCGGCCTCCAGCGGGCGCTGCCCGGCCGCCGCACCGTCATCTGCACGACCTTCAGCCGGCCCGGCTATCTCGCGCGGGCGATGTCCGCGGGCGCGGCCGGATACGTCGTGAAGGACTCCCCGCCCGAACAACTGGTTGACGCGATCCGCCGCGTCCACGCCGGCCTGCGCTTCGTGGATCCGGCCCTCGCCGCGGAGGCGCTGGCCGCCGGTGCGAGCCCGCTGACCGGGCGGAGGCCGACGTGCTGCGCGCCGCCGCCGAGGGCGGCACCGTGGCCGACATCGCCAGGGCGCTCCGGCTGTCCCAGGGCACCGTGCGCAACCACCTGTCGTCGGCGATCGGCGAGACGCAGGCCCGCACGCGCGCCGAGGCGGCCCGGCTCGCGGAAGCCAACGGCTGGCTGTGACACGCAGGTCGTCACAGCGGAACAGGGCATTCCAATTGCGGACCCGCACCCGACGCCGGACGCCCGACGCCGGACGCCCGACGCCTGACGCCTGAGGCCTGATGCCGCTCGCCCGACGCCGCTCGCCTGACGGCTGGGGGCCGGCCGGGGCGGCGCGGCTACGGCGTCCGTACGACCCGTCTGCCGAGGAAGGCCGCCAGCCGGTCCGTCGCGCTCGACCCGTCCGGCACCGGCACTTCGGGCGCGAACGAACCACCCGGAGTCCTGGGCAGCGCGCCGTAGATCTCCCGTACGGCGGGGAGGACGGCCTCCACGGTCTCCTCGGCGAAGCCGGGCCGCTGTCCTGTGGCCATGGCCAGATCCCAGCCGTGCGCCAGCATTTCGATCAGCAACTGCTCGACCAGCCTCCGGCCGGGTGCCGGGCCGTAACGGCGCTCCAGCATGCCGGGGCGACGGAAGGCGGTCATCGTCGCCGACGCCGCGGCGCGGAACGCGGCGAGAGGGTCCGCGCCCAGGTGGTCGGCCCCGTGATCGGTGGGCGGGGAGCCCTCGGCCAGTCCGGCCCAGATCAGGTTCTCCCAGACCAGATGGTCCAGCAGGGCGCGGACGTCCCAGTCGGCGCACGGGGTCGGATCGCCGAAGCTGCCGGGCCCCACGGCGGTCACCAGCCGCCCGACCTCGGCCAGTACCGAGGCCAAGGCGTCCACGATGCCGGTCCCGGGCGCCTGCGGTCCGTCGGAGGCGGCGTCCCCGTCGTAGAGCGCTTCGAGCGCCGTGGCGCGGGCGCCGGGCGTCGGATTGGTCCTGAGGGCCGTCATCAGCCAGGCGCCGGCCGGGGCCAGGCTCGGCCGCACGGGCCGGCCGTTGATCACGCAGACCAGCTGCCAGTACCGCTCGACGCGGGCGTCGGCGGCCATCTCCAGCTGATCCAGCAGCCGGGCACGCGCCGCGGGTCCATCGCCGTCCGGTGCGCCGGGCGTGCCGCTCTGGAGGGGGAGCCACTCCGCCACGACAGCCGTCACCACCGCGTCCGCCGCGGGCGAGTCCGGGGCCAGGCCGCCGTCCATCGCCGCGGACACCCGCCGTACCCAGGCGTCGGTCAGCCGCTCGGCCGCCCCGGCCCGGCCCCCGTCCGGGGCCTCACCCCCGTCCCCGTCCCCGCCCCCGTCCTCGGCCGTGGGAGCGTGCCCCACGGAAGCGGCGTGTGCCGTGGAAGGGCGCGCCGTGGAAGCGTCGGCCGGGGCGTGCCGGGCCGCGTACTCGGCCATCCGCCGCAGCGCCGCGGCCAGGGCCGGATCCCGTACGAGAGCGCTCAGCTCGCACCAGGCGTCGACCTGTTCGGCGGTGGGGTCGGCGGGCAGCTCGGGCATCGCCGCCAGCAGGCCCCGGCCGAAGGCCGAGGTCCCGGCGTCCCCGAGCGCCTCCGCCACGAACGCGCGGACGATCGCCTCGCGTTCGGCGGCGGACATCCGCACCAGTTCGTCGAGGGCGGTGAGCTCCGCCGCGTCCGCACCGTGCCGGGCGACCGACCGGAGCACGGCCTGCCGCAGCCGCAGCGTGCGGATCCGGGCCTCCAGGGCGTCGGCATGCACCGCCGCGACCTCGGGCAGGTCCCGTTCACGGTCGAGTACGTCCCGGATCGTGGACAGGCCGAGACCGAGGTCCCGGAGCGTACGCGCCAGATCGAGGCGGGCCACCGCCTCGGGGCCGTACCGGCGGTAGCCGGCCTCGGTGCGGTCGGCGGGCGGCGCGATGCCGAGATCCGACCAGTGGCGGACGAGTTTCACCGGGAGACCGGTGCGCTCGGCCACCGCGCCGATGGTGAGCAGTGCGGGTTCCGGTGCGGGTGCCGGTGCGAGATCCGGCGCCGGGGCCGGTACGGGTTCGCGGTGCATGGTGCCACCGTGGGGTCTCCCTCCGTGGGAGAGTCAAGGCGGGCGAGGCCGGGCGAGAAGCGTGGATTGCGCGGACTGTGCCGTTCCCGTACCGCGTCGCGGCGCATTGGTCCGTACCGAGGTCCCCCGGGCGGTCCGGAAGTGGTCCCGGACATGGCAGGCTTGGCACATGGCTCAGATCAACCCCAGCATCCTGTCCGCCGACTTCTCCCGGCTCGCCGATGAGGCGAAGGCGGTGGAAGGCGCCGACTGGCTTCATGTCGATGTCATGGACAACCACTTCGTGCCCAATCTGACCCTGGGCGTGCCGGTGGTCGAAGCGCTCGGACGGGCGACGGACACCCCGCTGGACTGCCATCTGATGATCGAGGAGCCCGACCGCTGGGCCCCGCAGTACGTCGAGGCCGGCGCCGGATCGGTGACCTTCCACGTGGAGGCGGCCGCCGCCCCCGTACGACTGGCCCGCGAGATCCGTGCCAAGGGCGCCAGAGCGTCCATGGCGCTCAAGCCCGCGACGGCCATCGAGCCGTACGAGGACCTGCTGCCCGAGCTGGACATGCTGCTGATCATGACGGTGGAGCCGGGCTTCGGCGGCCAGGCGTTCCTGGACATCATGCTGCCCAAGATCCGCCGTACCCGTGAGCTGATCTCCAAGCACGGTCTTGAACTCTGGCTCCAGGTCGACGGCGGGGTCTCGGCCACCACCATCGAACGCTGCGCCGAGGCGGGCGCCGACGTCTTCGTCGCGGGCTCCGCGGTGTACGGCACGGACGATCCGGCCGCGGCGGTCCGGATGCTCCGCAACCAGGCCACCGAGGCCACCGCCGCCGCCTCATGGACGTGCGGTCACTGACCCTCCGCGTGAGCGGGCGGGGCTCGGGTGGACCAGTGCGCCACGGGAACATGAACGGAGCCCTTCGGGGCTGATCAAGGATCGCTGGATCTGACAGGATGAACAGCGAGTCCAGAGTGTGAACAGCAGTGAGGAGATCGCGGTGTCTGGTATGTCGGCGGGTCGGCCAGCCCTGCGGATGGGACCCGCGGAACTGGTGCAGGCGGCGGCCATGGCCCGCCGTTTCTACCTGGAGGGCAAGTCCAAGATCCAGATCGCCGAGGAGTTCGGCGTCAGCCGCTTCAAGGTGGCCCGGGTCCTGGAGACCGCGCTGGAGCGCGACCTCGTCAGGATCGAGATCCGCGTCCCGTCCGAACTGGACGCCGAGCGCTCCGACGCGCTGCGCGCCCGCTACGGACTGCGGCACGCGGTGGTCGTCGAGTCGCCCACGGAGGCCGAGGACGAGTCGCCCGACCCGGAGAACCTCGGGGAGGTCGCCGCCGATCTGCTCGGTGAGCTGGTGGTCGAGGGCGATGTGCTGGGCCTGGCCTGGGGCCGGTCCACCATCCACATGGCCGCCGCGCTCGACCGGCTGCCGCCCTGCACGGTCGTCCAGCTCACGGGCGTGTACGACGCGGGCACCGCCGAGCGCGGCTCGGTCGAGGCCGTACGGCGGGCCGCCCAGGTGTCCGGGGGAGAGGCGCACCCCATCTACGCGCCGATGCTCCTCCCCGACCCGGCGACCGCGGCCGCGCTGCGCAGCCAGACCGGTATCGCGCGCGCCTTCGAGTACTTCGACAAGGTGACCGTCGCCGCCGTCTCCATCGGCTCCTGGGAGCCTGGCATCTCCACGGTGCACGACATGATCACCGAGGAGGAGCGGACCCACTACGCCTCGCTCGGCGTCGCCGCCGAGATGTCCGCGCATCTCTTCGACGCGGAGGGCAGACGGGTCGGCCGTGATCTGGGCGAGCGCTGCATCACGGTCGAGGCCGACCGGCTGCGCCGCATCCCGGAGGTCGTGGCGATCGCGGGCGGGCTGCGCAAGGCGGAGGCGATCGGGGCCGTCCTCCGTTCCGGACTGGTCACCAGCCTGGTCACGGACACGGCCGCGGCGGACTTCCTGCTGACGGAGTTCAGTCCGGGCCCGCGGCCCGCGCTGGAGCGGGTCGACCCGGACGAGACCTGACCTTCCGGACGGTGTCCGGTGGGACACCGTCCGGCGTCGGGGTCCTTTGGGCCATCGTACGAGGGCACCCCGTCTGAGCTGGACGTTCCTCCCCGGCCAGGTATCCGGTGCGGCATGGGACAATCAAGTACGTGCGTTTTCCCCGGCTCCACCGACCGGGGCCAACTCCGATCGACTGGGATGTTCTGCACGTGCGTTTTCTCAATGACCTGCAGCCGCCGTACGACCTCACGTATGACGACGTGTTCATGGTGCCGAGCCGTTCGGCCGTGGGTTCCCGCCAGGCGGTGGATCTCTCCGCCCCGGACGGCACCGGCACCACCATCCCTCTCGTCGTGGCGAACATGACCGCGATCGCGGGCCGCAGGATGGCCGAGACCGTCGCCCGGCGCGGCGGTCTCGTCGTCATCCCGCAGGACATCCCGATAGAGGTCGTCACCGACGTCATCTCATGGGTCAAGACGCGCCATCTCGTCCTCGACACCCCGATCGTGCTCGCCCCCCTCCAGACCGTGGGCGACGCCCTGTCCCTGCTGCCCAAGAGGGCGCACGGCGCGGGGGTCGTGGTCGACGCCGAGGGCAGGCCCGTCGGTGTCGTCACCGATCACGACCTGACCGGAGTCGACCGCTTCACCCAGCTGTCGGAGGTGATGTCGAAGGACCTGCTGCTGGTCTCCGCGGACATGGACCCCCGCGAGGCCTTCAACACCCTCGACAACGCCAACCGCAAGATCGCCCCCGCCATCGACGCCGAGGGCAGGCTGGCCGGTGTCCTCACCCGCAAGGGCGCCCTGCGCGCGACCCTCTACACGCCCGCGACCGACGCCGAGGGCAGGCTGCGGATCGCCGCCGCCGTCGGCGTCAACGGCGACGTCGCGGGCAAGGCGGCGCAGTTGCTCGACGCGGGTGTCGACACGCTCGTCGTCGATACGGCGCACGGCCACCAGGAGTCGATGCTCGCCGCGATCAGGGCCGTCCGCGCGCTGGACCCGAAGGTGCCGGTCGTCGCGGGCAATATCGTCGCCGCCGAGGGCGTACGGGATCTGATCGAGGCCGGCGCGGACATCATCAAGGTCGGTGTCGGGCCGGGCGCCATGTGCACCACCCGCATGATGACCGGTGTGGGCCGGCCCCAGTTCTCCGCCGTCATGGAGTGCGCGGCGGAGGCGAAGAAATTCGGCAAGCACGTCTGGGCCGACGGCGGGGTCAGGCACCCGCGCGATGTCGCCATGGCGCTCGCCGCCGGCGCCTCGAACGTGATGATCGGTTCCTGGTTCGCCGGTACGTACGAGTCGCCGGGCGACCTTCAGCAGGCCGCCGACGGACGCCTCTACAAGGAGTCCTTCGGCATGGCCTCCGCCCGCGCCGTACGCAACCGTACGAGCGAGGAGTCGGCGTACGACCGGGCGCGCAAGGCGCTGTTCGAGGAGGGCATCTCCACCTCGCGGATGTTCCTCGACCCGTCCCGCCCCGGGGTGGAGGACCTGATCGACTCGATCATCGCGGGGGTGCGCTCCTCGTGCACCTACGCGGGCGCCGACTCGCTGGAGGAGTTCGCGCGGAAGGCGATCGTCGGCGTCCAGAGCGCCGCCGGCTACGCCGAGGGCAAGCCGCTGCACGCCAGTTGGAGCTAGGAGCCCGGTCCGGTTCCGGTCCGGTTCCGGCCGGCTCGCCGTCCGGCCGTCGTCCCGCGCGGCGGCCGGACGCGGTACTCCCCGACCAGGCTGTCCCGACCCCAGATGTACTGATCTGAATCCGGCACGCATGAGTGCGCTGAGAGCGGGTACACGCGCTGTGCACTGACCACGGAGCAGGGGAGGACAAAGTGTCCACGGTGAGCACGGTCCCGACCGAAAGCACGCAATACGGAGTCCAGCAGCGCGCGGAGGCGGCGGAGCTGGAACTTCCCTACGTGGAGTGCCCGGCGGAAGTGGCACCCAAGGACGCGCGGGAGATCTCGAAACTCTTCTTCGCCCGGCTGGTGGAGCTGGAAGAAGGCACACACGAATACCAGTACGTACGCAACACCCTGATCGAGCTGAACCTGGCCCTCGTCCGCTACGCGGCCACCCGGTTCCGTAATCGCGCGGACCAGATGGAGGACATCGTCCAGGTCGGCACCATCGGCCTGATCAAGGCGATCGACCGCTTCGAACTCAGCCGTGAGGTGGAGTTCGCGACCTTCGCCGTGCCGTACATCGTCGGTGAGATCAAGCGGTTCTTCCGTGACACCAGCTGGGCCGTGCACGTACCGCGCCGCCTCCAGGAGCTGCGGATCGATCTGGCCAAGGCGACGGACGAACTGTCCCAGCGGCTCGACCGCGCGCCCACCACCCCCGAACTGGCCGAGCACCTCGGCCTGGAGGAGGACGAGGTCATCGAGGGCGTCGTCGCGAGCAACGGCTACACCGCCGGTTCGATCGACATGCCGACCGACGACGCGTCGGGCTCCCCGGCTCCGCTCTCGGACCGGATCGGCGCACCCGACGCCGGGATGGAGGCGGCGGAGAACGTCCAGGCGCTCAAGCCGCTCATCGAGGAGCTCGACGAGCGGGAGCGGCGCATCCTGCGCATGCGCTTCGGCGACGAGATGACCCAGTCCGAGATCGGCGCCGAACTGGGCGTCTCCCAGATGCATGTGTCCCGGCTGCTGTCGCGGATCACGGGGCGGCTGAGGGCGGGTCTGCTGGCGGTGGAGTGAGCCGGTCGCACGCAGGCGACGTACGACTCTCAGGCGACGTACGAGTCGTAGGCGAGGTACGAGGGGGCGCTCCGCAGCGGGGAGCGCCCCCTCGTACGTCCGGCTCCCGTACGCCCTTGTAGGTCTCTTACGTCCCGTCTGCTCCGCGTACGTCCACTGTCGTCGGCTGTCGTGCCCGGTCAGACAGGAGCGGGGGCAGGGGCGGGGGCGGGAGCGGAGACCGACGGCCGCCGCCAGACCGCCTGGACACGCTTGCCCTCCGGCAGCGGCCGGACCTCGACATGGCCCGCGAGCCTCAGCACCATATGCCAGCCGAACCCGCCGCCCCCGGCGAAGTCGGGCGCGCGGGCGACCGGCGGCTCGGGGCTGGAGTCGTCCATCTCCACCGTCAACGTCTCGTCCTCCGCGGTGAGATGGAGCCGCCACCACCCCGGGGTGTGCCGGACGGCGTTCGTGACGAGTTCCGAGACGACGAGCAGCACCGCGTCCAGATCGGCCCACGGACAGTGCTGCTGGAGGAATTCGGCGGCGGCGCCGCGGGCCGCCGCGCTGTCCCGGTACGGCGAGTCCACGACCACCACATGCGGCTCGTTGCTCATCACTGCCTCATCTACCCCGTTGTCGGTCTTTCACCGGCATCGGCCTCATTGTGAGCCCGCCCCGGCGGCCGCACCTCACCGGGTCCCGCGGACCGTGTTCTACTTCGGTGACGGCCTCCGCCGCACCTCCGGACACCGCAGAGAAGTGAACCACCAGCCGTGCGACTCAACGATCTCGACGAACGCATCGTCCATGCCCTCGCCGCGGACGCCCGCCGCTCCTACGCCGACATCGGCTCCCTCGTCGGTCTGTCCGCGCCCGCGGTGAAGCGGCGCGTCGACCGGCTGCGCGCCGAGGGCGCGATCACCGGCTTCACCGTGCGGGTGGACCCCGCGGCGCTCGGCTGGGAGACCGAGGGGTTCATCGAGATCTACTGCCGTCGCAAGACCTCGCCCGAGGCCATCCAACGGGGCCTGGAACGGCTTCCGGAGGTGGTGTCCGCCTCCACCGTCACCGGGGAGGCGGACGCGATCGTCCAGGTCTTCGCCGCCGACATGCGCCACTTCGAGCAGGTGCTCGAACGCATCGCGGGCGAGCCGTACGTGGAGCGCACGAAGTCCGTGCTCGTGCTGTCCCCGCTGCTGAGGCGCTACTCGGGGCTCGAACAGACCGGGAGCGGCGCCCACCGCTGAGCGCGGCGCGTCGGGCGCAACGAATCGCCGAGAGCCCCGTAGCACACGCAATGGATCGATGGTCGGCGCGCAACGGTCGCGTCTTGTCCGGGGCGGCGGCCGGACCGTAGCGTCAATGCCATCACCCCCGCGTCCCTTCGCACCGCCCGAGGTCAGCCATGCCGCCGCTGCGCACCGCCCTGCTCCAGAGCTCCGGCCGACCCGGTTCGGTCGCCGGGAACCTCAAGGTGCTCGACGAGGCGGCGGCCCGTGCCGCCGCCGCGGGCGCCGGGCTGCTGGTCTGTCCCGAGATGTTCCTGACCGGCTACGCCCTCGGCGACCAGGTGCCCCGGCTGGCGGAGCCGGCGGACGGCCCGGGGGCCGCGGCCGTCGCCGAGATCGCCGTACGCCATGGACTCGCGGTGCTGTACGGCTACCCCGAACGCGATGGCGAGCGCGATGGCGAGCGGGACGGCGCGCGCGACCGTCAGCGCGGCCGTGAGCGGATCTACAACGCCGCGCAGCTGATCGGAGCCGAGGGCACGCGGCTCGCCAACTACCGCAAGACCCATCTCTTCGGCGGTTACGAGCGCGAGTGGTTCACCCCGGGGGAGCGGCCCGTCGTCCAGGCCGAGCTGGCCGGGCTGCGCATCGGGATCATGATCTGTTACGACGTCGAGTTCCCCGAGAACATACGGTCGCACGCCCTGGCCGGTACCGATCTGCTGCTGGTGCCCACCGCCCTGATGCATCCGTTCCGGTTCGTCGCCGATTCCGTCGTGCCGGTCCGGGCCTTCGAGAACCAGATGTATGTGGCGTATGTGAACAGGGCGGGCCAGGAGGGCGAGTTCGAGTTCGTCGGGCTGAGCTGTCTCGCCGGCCCCGACGGGACTGTCCGGGCGCGCGCGGGGCGGAGCGAGGAACTGGTGCTCGGAGAGGCGGACGGCGAGCTGCTGACCGCCTCGCGCGCGGCCAATCCGTATCTGCGGGACCGCCATCCCGAGCTGTACACCTCGCTCGTCGGAGCCGGCCCCCGCTGACGACCGCCGCCGACCTCCACTGAGCCGACCCGCGCCGATCCGCGCCGAGCCGAGCCGGCCTTCCCCGCGCCGACCCGTGCCGCTCTCGCCTGCCCTCGCCCGCCCAAGCCCGTCCTCGTACCGGCCGTACCCCGTACCCGCCGTACCCCGCAAGGAGTCCGTACCCCATGACGTCCACGGTGCCCACCGCCGTCCAGCCCACCGACGCGCAGCCAGCCGCCGTACAGCCGCCGATCACCATGTTCGGACCGGACTTCCCCTACGCGTACGACGACTACCTGGCGCACCCCGCCGGGCTCGGCCAGATCCCCGCGACCGAGCACGGCGCCGAGGTAGCCGTCATCGGCGGCGGGCTCTCCGGCATCGTCGCCGCGTACGAGCTGATGAAGATGGGCCTCAAGCCCGTCGTGTACGAGGCCGACCGGATCGGCGGGCGGCTGCGTACGGTCGGCTTCGAGGGCTGCGACCCCGGACTGACCGCCGAGATGGGCGCGATGCGCTTCCCGCCCTCCTCCACGGCGCTGCGGCACTACATCGACCTGGTGGGTCTGGAGACCCGGCCGTTCCCCAATCCGCTGGCGCCTGGCACCCCGTCGACCGTGGTCGATCTCAAGGGCGAGTCCCACTACGCGAAGACCGTGGACGATCTGCCGCCGGTCTACCGCGAGGTGATGGACGCCTGGACCACCTGTCTGGAGGAGGGCGCGGACTTCTCCGGCATGAACCGCGCCCTGCGCGAGCGCGATGTGCCGCGGATCCGGGAGATCTGGGCGCGGCTGGTCGAGAAGCTCGACGACCAGACCTTCTACGGGTTTCTCTGCGACTCCCCGGCTTTCGCGTCCTTCCGTCACCGGGAGATCTTCGGACAGGTGGGCTTCGGCACCGGCGGCTGGGACACGGACTTCCCCAACTCGATCCTGGAGATCCTGCGGGTCGTCTACACCGAGGCCGACGACCACCACCACTCCCTCGTCGGCGGCAGCCAGCAGTTGCCGCTGCGGCTGTGGGAGGACGAGCCACGGAAGATCACGTACTGGCCGGCCGGGACCTCGCTGTCGTCCCTGCACGAGGGCGCGCCGCTGCCGGCCGTGACCCGGCTGCACCGCACCTCGGGCAACCGGATCACCGTCACGGACGCCTCCGGCCGGATCCGTACCTACCGCGCCGCCGTCTTCACCGCGCAGTCCTGGCTGCTGCTCTCCAAGATCGCCTGCGACGACTCGCTCTTCCCGATCGACCACTGGACGGCGATGGAGCGCACCCACTACATGGAGTCGTCCAAGCTGTTCGTGCCGGTCGACCGGCCGTTCTGGCTGGATCCGGCCGTGGACGACCGGGGCGTGCCGACCGGGCGCGACACGATGTCCATGACGCTCACCGACCGGATGACCCGGGGCACGTATCTGCTGGACAACGGGCCCGACCGGCCCGCCGTCATCTGTCTCTCGTACACCTGGTGCGACGACAGTCTCAAGTGGCTGCCGCTCTCCGCCGAGGAGCGGATGGAGGTCATGCTGAACTCGCTGCGCGAGATCTATCCCAGGGTGGACATCCGCAAGCACCTCATCGGCAGCCCCGTGACCGTCTCCTGGGAGAACGAGCCGTACTTCATGGGCGCGTTCAAGGCCAATCTGCCGGGGCACTACCGCTACCAGCGACGGCTGTTCACCCACTTCATGCAGGACCGGCTGCCCGCCGACAAGCGGGGGATCTTCCTGGCGGGCGACGACATCTCGTGGACCGCGGGCTGGGCGGAGGGTGCCGTTCAGACCGCGCTCAACGCGGTGTGGGGGGTGATGAACCACTTCGGGGGTGCCGCGGACGCCACGAACCCGGGGCCCGGTGATCTGTACGACGAGCTGGCGCCGGTCGAGCTGCCCGAGGACTGACGGTGACGTGGCCCGCTCCGGGAAGGGGGAACGGGCCACGTCACCGCCGCTGCCGCGGTCTCCGCCGGACGCCGGCCGGTCTCCGTACGGCGCCCGCGGCGGGATCTCCGTACGGCGGGCCGCGGCGAGGTCTCCGTACGGCGCCCGCGGCGGGTCTCGTACGGTGTCCGCGGCGGGTCCGTCAGACGCCCGCCGCGCGCGCCTCCGCGTACACCTCGGCCGCCACGTCGGTCAGCTCCGCCGCGTCACGCGTCGTGCTCTGGAGGTCCAGCATGATCTCCGGCACCCCCGACTCCGCGTGCGCCGCCAGGTCCTCGACGATCTGCGCCACACTGCCCTGGAAGGGCTGTCGGCCCTCACCCTCGAACGGCTTGGCGCTGTAGGAGGCGTTGGCACGGGCGCAGGCGTCGAGCGGACGCTCCCTGCCGCGTTCGGCGGCCAGCTCCCGCACCTTCCGCCACTGCTCGGTCAGCTGCGCCGCGCCCATGGCCACGGGCACCCAGCCGTCCGCCCGGTCCACCAGACGCCGGGAGGCGCGCGGGCTGTTCGCGGGCAGGAAGACCGGGATGGGACGGACCGGCTTGGGGCCGACCTCGGACGGCGCGATGGTGGTCAGCTCGCCCTCGTACGAGACCGGGTCCGGGCCCCAGACGGCCGCGCAGACGTCGAGCACCTCGTCCAGGACCGCGCCGCGCTTCTCGAACGGGGCGACGGAGGCGGCGGCGTACTCGTCGAGCGACCAGCCCGTGCCGAGGCCGGCGATCACCCGGCCGCCGCTCGCGACATCGAGCGAGGCGAGCGAGCGGGCCAGCTGGAACGGTACGTGCAGGGGTGCGACCAGGACGCTCGTGCCGAGCCGGGCCCGCTCGGTGGCGGCGGCGGCCAGCGTGAGGGTGATCAGCGGGTCGGCGACGCTGCGGTACTGGTCGGGCCAGGGCAGCCCCGGTACGCCGTACAGCCCCTGCGTGGCGGGCTCGGGGAAGAGGACGCGCTCGAAGACCCAGAGACTCTCGTATCCGGCCTCCTCCGCGGCGCGCGCCACGGCGGGCACATCACGACCGAGGTCGTACTGCTTCATCTGGGGAAGACCGAGACCGAGCCTGACCGGCATGTGGCACTCCTCTGTGCGGACGGTGGGACAACTACGGTAGAGCACTGCCTTGTTGAGCGCTCAACCTTTGGAGCTCCCTACGGTACGGTTCCGGCCGCCGGGAGCCGGTGCGCGGCGCGCCGCCGTACGGGGGAGGGGTGCCTGGTCGGGTATCCGGCGCCGGTCGTCTCCATGCATGAATCGTGCGCAGATCATTGTCAGTGATACCGGTCGCCTCTACGCTCGCACGGCCTCGTTCGTGAATGTTGTTCACGTACATGATTGGAGTGTCCAAGTGAGCGGATCCATCCGACGGCGTCCGTCCGTCATGCTCGCCGTCATGTCCGCCGTCGCCGCCGTCCTCGTCCCGGCGGCCGCCGTCGCCGCCTCCCCTCTCGCGTCCCAGCCCTCCGGCCGGCACCCTACGGATCCCGTGGCCCCGGAGACCGTGGTGATCGACGGCAAGCGGATGCGGCAGGCCCGTATCGCCCTCGACCGCGGTGACCCCGCCCTGCGCGCGACGGTCAAGTCCCTGACCGCGCAGGCGGACTCATGGCTCGGCCAGGGCCCCTGGACCGTCACCGACAAGCCGAGGCCCGCCCCCAGCGGTGACCCGCACGACTACCTCAGCCAGGCCCCGTACTGGTGGCCGTCCCAGCCGAAGACCGACGCCAACCCCTGGGGCTGCCCGTACGTCCAGCGTGACGGCGAGCGGAACCCCGAGGTCGACACCGGCACCGACCGCCCCGACATCGGCAAGGTCTTCAACTCCACCACCACGCTCAGCCTGGCCTGGTACTACACGGGCGAGAAGCGGTACGCGGAGCACGCGGCGCGGATCCTGCGCACCTGGTTCGTCGACCCCGCGACCCGGATGAACCCGAACCTCAACCACGGGCAGTTCATCCCCTGCAAATACGACGGCCGTGCCATCGGCGTCATCGACTTCTCACAGCAGTACACCAGCGTCATCGACGCCCTCGCGATCCTCGGCACCGGAGCCCCGGGGTGGACCAGCGGCGACCGCGCGGGGATGCGCGCCTGGAACAAGGAGTTCCTGAGCTGGCTGGTCAGCTCGCCCTTCGGCAAGGAGGAGTCGGCCGCCAAGAACAACCACGGCACGTTCATGGACATGCAGGTCGCCGGTCTCGCGCTCGCCACCGGCGACCGGGGGCTCGCGCGGCAGATCGTCCTCGACGCCCGCACGAAGCGCATCGACCCGCAGATCGCGGGCGACGGCAGCCAGCCCCAGGAACTGACGCGTACGCGCAGCTGGCACTACTCGACGTTCGATCTGGTCGCCTACACGCGCCTCGCGGCCATCGGGGAAAAGGTCGGCGTGGACCTCTGGGCGTACGAAGGGCCGCAGGGGCAGAGCCTGCACAAGGCCGTCGAGTATCTGCTGCCGGCCGCGACCGGCGCCGCCCCCTGGCCGTACCCCGAGCTGGAGTTCAAGCGCTTCGCGGCGAGCGACATCGTCCACGCGGCGGCCGACGCGGGCAACCGCCGGGCCCGCGCCGCGGTCCCGCTCCTGGAGACTCCGCCCCTCGGCGACCTCTGGGCGCTGCGGCCCGCCGCTGAGCAACTGGACTCCATAGCGGGCTGAGACGGAAGGACCCGGGCACCCGTGCGGAGGGGTACCCGGGGCCTACGCCTCAGGCGCCGCGGCCGGCGCGGGCTTGGTGGTGGGGTCGGCGGCGGTCGCCACGGTGCGGCGGTCGCCCGTGCGGAGCACACCCGCGCCCACCATCAGCCCGCAGGCGAGCAGCGTCACCAGGCCGAACGAGACCACGAGCGAGGTCGCGTCCGCGACCGCGCCGATCGCCGAGGGCGCGATCAGGCCCGAGGTGTAGGTGATGGTCGCGACACCCGCGATGGCCTGGCTCGGGTTGGGCCCCGCGCGGCCCGCCGCCGCGAAGGCGAGCGGTACGACCACCGCCACACCGAGCCCGAGGAACGCGAACCCGCCCATGGCGACCATCGGTCGCGGCGCGAGAACCACCAGGAGGCCGCCGGCCACGGCCAGCGCGCCGCCCGTCCGTACGGTCCGTACCGCGCCGAACCGGTCGATCACCCGGTCGCCCGCGAGCCGCGCCACCGCCATGGTGAGCGCGAAGGCCGTGGTCGACGCCGCCGCGACGCCCGGTGAGGTGTCCAGCACGTCCCGGAGGTAGACCGCCGACCAGTCGAGGCTCGCGCCCTCCGCGAAGACCGCGCAGAACCCGATCGCGCCGATCAGCAGCGCGGACTTCGGCGGCAGCGCGAAGCGCGGCGGCGGGTCCTCCTCGGGCGCGCTGCGCAGGTCGAGTACGGCCTGGCAGGCCAGCAGGCCCAGCACCGTGAGCACGGTGGCGGCGAGCAGATGATGCAGCCTGGCGTCACTGCCCAGATGGGCCGCGAGGGTGCCGGCGGCGGAGCCGATCAGCGCACCCGTGCTCCACATGCCGTGCAGACTCGACATGATCGACTTGTCGAGCCGGTTCTCGACCTCCACCCCGAGGGCGTTCATCACCACGTCCGACAGGCCCGACGCGGCGCCGTACACGAACAGGGCCGCGCACAGCGTGATGAGATTCGGCGCCAGGGACGGCAGGGTCAGCGCGAGCGTCCAGAGGGCGAGCAGGACGCGCAGCGCGTTGCGCGAGCCGAAGCGGTGGCTTATCCCGCTCGCCAGCGGCATCGCGACGGAGGCGCCGATCGCGGGAAAGGCGAGCGCGAGCCCGAGCTGTCCCGCGCTGATCCCCGCGTGGTCCTGGATCCACGGGATACGGGTCGCGAAGCTGCCGGTGACGGCTCCGTGTACGCAGAAGACGGCGGCGACGGCGAACCTGGCCCGCCGCAACCGCTGGGTGTCGTAGACCACTTCGGCCGACATCAGTGCCTGTACCTCCCCTGTGAGGTGCCCCTGCCCGACGCACCCGGTGGCGCACCGTCGTCGGTGCCGGAGTAAATTATCAGGAACCCTGCCTGATAAATAGGTCATTAATGAGCTGGGCGCGCTGGGGGCTGTCCACCGGACAGGCCCCGGGGCCGCCCCGGCGATCTGGAAGGATTCCGGCATGGCCGCCTCCCCGAGCACCGCGAGAGCCATCAACGACCGGCTCGCCCTGCGACTGCTCCAGCAGGAAGGCCCGTTGACGGCGGGACAGCTGAAGACGCTGACCGGGCTCTCCCGGCCCACCGTCGCCGATCTGGTGGAGCGGCTCCAGGACTCCGGACTGGTCAGGGTGGTCGGCGAGACGGGCGACCGGCGCCGCGGCCCGAACGCGCGGCTGTACGGGATCGTCGCGGACCGCGCCCATCTCGCGGCCCTCGACGTACGGACCCACAGCGTCTCCGTCGTGGTCGCCGATCTGCTCGGCGAGACCCTCGCCGAGGCGGTCCTGCCCATCGGCAGCGACACCGCCACGGAAGCCGCCGTCGAACGGGCCGTGGCCCTGCTGGAGCGTACGGCCGGGAAGGCCGGCCCCGTACCCCTGCACAGCGTGGGCATCGGAGCCCCGGGCCTGGTCGACCCGGTCACCGGCGAACTCCGCGACACCAGCGGACTGCCCGCCTGGCACCGCAGGCTCGTCGCCGCGCTCCAGGAGCGGCTGCCCGCCACCGTCCTGGTCGAGAACGAGACCAATCTCGCCGCGCTCGCGGAACAGCGCCTCGGCGCGGCCCGTGGCCAGGACACCTTCGTCCTGCTCTGGCTCGGCCATGGGGTGGGCGCGGCCGTCGTGCTCGACGGCAAGCTCCGCAGGGGCGCCTCCGGGGGAGCGGGCGAGATCGGCTTCCTGCCCGTGCCCGGCACCTCGCGGCTGCCCTCGGCGATCGCCTGCGACGGCGGATTCCACACCCTGGCGGGCTCGGCGGGCGTCGCCGAACTCGCCGGGCGGTACGGCATCGTGGCCGTCCCCGCGCCACAGGAACCGCCGTCCGCGGCGCTGGTACGCGCGGCGGTGCGAGCCGTCGGGGGGGACGCCCCGGCGGAGGAGGCGCGGTCCGCGGCGGCGTTTCTCGACGACCTCGCCGAACGGCTCGCCCTCGGCGCGGCGGCCGTGAGCGCCGTACTCGACCCCGGCCGGATCGTGCTGGCCGGCGAGGCGGGCCACGCGGGCGGCGAGGCGCTGGCGGCCCGGGTCGAGGACCGGCTGGCCGCGATGTCACCGCTGCGTACGGAGGTCAGAGCCGGGGCGCTCGGCGGCGCGGCCGTGCTGCGCGGCGCCCTGCTCACCGCGCGGGACGCGGCGCAGGACGAACTGTTCGCCCCCCAGCACGTGAATGGCTGAGATTCGATCCCGCCGCGCGTGAACGGCCGAGGCGTCTTGTTCACAGCCACGCGCGTCTTGCCGCGACCGGCGCGTCTCGCGACGACCGGCGCGCGCGTCTCACGGACCGGACCTGTGAGTCAGCCCACAACCCTCGCCCGACTGGCCCACGACCGGCCGTGGCACACTGGTCGGGTACCAGAAGCAGCGCACTCCGGGGTCGGTGCAATTCCGAACCGGCGGTTATAGTCCGCGACCCGTCCGCATCCAGCGGCCGGTTGACCAGGTGAGATTCCTGGACCGACGGTGAAAGTCCGGATGGGAGGCAGTGCGCGGCGGGCCCTCACAGGTACGCCGCCGTCGGCGGTTCGTCCCCGGACGAGCCGGATCTTCGGCCTCGGCGTCCCCCTGTGCGTTCCCGCTTCTCTGTCGTCATCGACAGGCCCCGGAGTCCGTGCCCGAAGAGGCAGGAGGACCCGGTGGCCACGGAAACCGACGTCGTGGGTGACGCCGACGCCATGCGTCGCGCCATCGCGCTCGCCGCACGCGGACTCGGTTCCACCAGCCCCAACCCCGTCGTCGGCTGCGTGATCCTCGACGCCTCGGGACGCCTCGCAGGCGAGGGCTTCCACCGGCGCGCGGGCGGCCCGCACGCCGAGATCCACGCTCTGCGCGCGGCCGGTGAACGCGCCCGCGGCGGCACGGCGTACGTCACCCTCGAACCCTGCGCCCACACCGGCCGTACCGGACCCTGCGCCCAGGCGCTCATCGACGCCGGTATCGCCCATGTGAGCTACGCCGTCGCCGACCCGAACCCGTGGGCGGCGGGCGGCGCCGACACCCTGCGCGCGGCCGGAGTCACCGTCACCGGCGGGCTCCTCGGCGAGGAGGCCGAGGCGGGCAACGCGGCCTGGCTCACCTCCGTACGCCGCGGCCGCCCCCACGTCCTGTGGAAGTACGCGGCCACGCTCGACGGCCGCATCGCCGCCGCCGACTCCACCAGCCGCTGGATCACCTCGGCCGAGGCGCGCGCGGATGTCCACCGGCTGCGCGCCGAGGCCGACGCGGTCGTGGTCGGCTCGGGCACCGCGCGCGCCGACGATCCGCATCTCGCCGTACGCGGCATCGAGGGCGCCGTCCAGCCGCTGCGGGTCGTCGTCGACACCGACGCGACCGCCGTGAAGCCCGGCGCCCGGGTGCTCGACGGCGCGGCGCCCACCCTGATCGCGATCGCCGAGGACGCCGACGCGGGGGAACTGCCCGAGGTCGTACGGCTGCCGCGGGCCGGACGCGGTCTGGACATCCCCGCCCTGCTGGCCGCCCTGCACGCGCGCGGCGTCCGCTCCGTACTCCTCGAAGGCGGCCCGGCCCTGGCCGGCTCCTTCGTCGCCGCGGGAGCCGTCGACAAGGTGGTCGGCTATCTCGCCCCCGCTCTGCTCGGCGCCGGCCGTACGGCACTCGGCGATGCCGGAATCAGCACCATCGGCGAGGCGTTGCGACTCCGGATGACGGAGACCGTACGGATCGGACCCGACCTGCGGATCACCGCGGTCCCCGAGCCCCGGCCCCAGCCCGAGCCCCAGCCCGGAAACGGACCCGGACCGGCGCCCGCGCCCGCCATGAATGTCCCCACCACGAAGGAGCGTTGAGTGTTCACCGGAATCGTCGAAGAACTGGGTGAGGTCACCGCCATCGAGAACCTCGGTGACTCCTCCCGCTTCCGCCTCCGCGGACCCGTCGTCACCGAGAACGCCAAGCACGGCGACTCGATCGCCGTCAACGGTGTCTGTCTCACGGTCGTGGACTTCGCGGACGGTGAGTTCACCGCCGATGTGATGGCCGAGACGCTGAACCGCTCCAGCCTCGGCGCGCTGGCGACCGGCTCCCGGGTCAACCTGGAGCGGCCCGTGGCCGTCGGCGGCCGGCTCGGCGGACATATCGTCCAGGGCCATGTGGACGGCACCGGCACCGTCGTCGAGCGCACCCCGTCCGAGCACTGGGAGCTGGTCAGGATCGCGCTCCCCGCCGGCCTGTCGCGCTATGTCGTCGAGAAGGGCTCGATCACCGTCGACGGCGTCAGCCTCACGGTCGTCGACGCCGGGCCCGACTACTTCACCATCAGCCTCATCCCCACCACCCTCGCCCTGACCACGCTCGGCATCAAGGGACCCGGCGACCCGGTCAACCTCGAAGTCGACGTCCTCGCGAAGTACGTCGAGCGGCTGCTCGGCGGCGGCACGGCGCGGACCGGGGAGACCGGCACGGCGCGGACCGAGGGGCCCGGCACGGCGCGAAACGAGGAGTCGGACCGGTGAACGCTCTGTCCTGGCTGAACGGCGAGGCCTTCACGGCCTTCGGCCAGCACATCCTGTGGTCCGACATGATCGGCAACACCATCGGGCTGGCCGCCCTCGCGCTCGGCTGGCGGCGCTCGATCTGGACCTGGCCCGCCCAGTTCCTGTCCGGCGTCATCCTCGTCGGCGCGTATGCCTCCGCCCACCTCAGCGGCGGTGTCGGCAAGCAACTGCTGGTCATCGGTGTGGCGTTGTGGGGCTGGCGGCAGTGGCAGCGCGGCAGGCGGCGGGCGCAGGACGGCTCGATCGCCGTACGGTTCGCCACCTGGCGCGAGCGCGGGCTGCTGCTCGGCGGTACGGCGCTGGGCACCCTCGCCGTCGGCGGCCTCTTCGCCGCCGTCCCGGACCTGTCCTGGAACCCCTGGCCCGACGCCTACATCTTCGTCGGTACGCTCGCCGCGATGGTCGCCCAGGCCCGCGGGCTGGTCGAGTTCTGGTTCGCCTGGCTGCTCGTGGACATCGTCGGCGTACCGCTCGCCTTCAGCAGCGGGCTCGCCTTCTCCGGCCTCGTGTACGTCATCTACCTCGTCCTCGTCCTGTGGGGGATGCGCGACTGGTGGCTCCGTTCCCGCGCGAACGCCCCGGCTCTGGAAGGAGCAGCAGCATGACCGCACTGCCGACCCAGCCCACCTGGTACTCCACCGACAATGTCGAGGACCTCTCGCTCGACCCCGTGGAGCAGGCCATACGGGAGATCGCCGCCGGCCGCCCGGTCGTGGTGGTCGACGACGAGGACCGCGAGAACGAGGGCGATCTCGTCATCGCGGCCGAGATGGCCACCCCCGAGATCATCGCCTTCATGATGAGCGAGTGCCGCGGACTGATCTGCGCCCCCATGGAGGGCGCGGAGCTGGACCGGCTCGAACTCCCGCAGATGGTCGGCCACAACACCGAGTCGATGCGTACGGCCTTCACCGTCTCCGTCGACGCGTCGGCCGCCCATGGCGTCACCACCGGTATCTCCGCCGCCGACCGGGCCACCACGCTCCGGCTGCTCGCCGCGGGCGACGCGCAGCCCGCCGACTTCGTCAGGCCCGGCCATGTCTTCCCGCTGCGCGCCAAGACCGGCGGCGTGCTCGTACGCAACGGCCACACCGAGGCCGCCGTCGATCTGGCGCGCCTCGCCGGGCTGCGTCCCGCCGGCGCGATCGTGGAGATCGCGGGCGAGGACGGGGTGATGCTGCGGCTGCCCGAGCTGATCCCGTTCGCCCGCAAGCACGGCCTGACGATCATCTCCATCGAGGACCTGATCGCCTACCGCCGTACGTCGGAGCCCACGGTCCGCCGCGAGGCGGAGGTACGCCTGCCCACCGCCTACGGCGAGTTCACCGCGTACGGCTACCGCTCCACGATCGACGGCGTCGAGCATGTCGCGCTCGTCCACGGCGACATCGGCGACGGCGAGGACCTGCTCGTACGGGTCCACTCCGAATGCCTCACCGGCGACATCTTCGGCTCGCTGCGCTGCGACTGCGGCCCCCAGCTCCAGGCGTCCATGGAGCGGATCACCAAGGAGGGCCGCGGAGTCGTCGTCTATCTCCGCGGCCACGAGGGCCGGGGCATCGGGCTGCTGTCCAAGCTGCGCGCGTACGAGCTCCAGGAGCGCGGCCACGACACGCTGGACGCCAACCTCGAACTCGGCCTGCCCGCCGACGCCCGCGACTACGCGGCGGGCGCGCGGATCCTCGACGACCTCGGGGTCCGCGGGCTGCGGCTGATGACCAACAACCCCGACAAGACGACGGCGCTCGTCCGGCACGGGCTGCGGGTCACCGGACGCGAGCCGATGCCCGTCCAGGCGGGGGAGCACAACCTCCGCTATCTGCGCACCAAGCGCGACCGGATGGGACACGACCTGCCGTGGCTGGACGCGTCCACCGCGTCCACCTGCGACAACCAGTGACCACCCCGCACAACAGCCAGAGAACCAGCAGCGAACAGCTTCGAGGAGAGACGTGAGCGGCAAGGGCGCACCCGAACTGAGTGTGAAGAACTGCGGAGACCTCCGGGTCGCCGTGATCGCGGCGCAGTGGCACGAACAGGTCATGGACGGCCTCGTCGACGGCGCCCTGCGGGCCCTGCGGGACCTCGGCATCGACGAGCCGACCCTGGTCCGCGTACCGGGCAGCTTCGAGCTTCCGGTCGTCGCGAAGGTGCTGGCGGGCCGCGGCTATGACGCGGTCGTCGCCCTCGGCGTCGTCATCAGGGGCGGCACCCCGCACTTCGAGTATGTGTGCCAGGGCGTGACGCAGGGCCTCACGCAGGTCTCCGTCGACACGGGTGTGCCGGTCGGCTTCGGCGTGCTGACCTGCGACACCGAGGAGCAGGCGCTCGACCGGGCCGGGCTCGACGGCTCGCACGAGGACAAGGGGCACGAGGCGGTCACCGCCGCCGTCGCCACCGCGACCACCCTGCGGACCATCGCCGAACCCTGGCGCCAGGGGGCCGCGTCCGGCCGCGTAAAGTGACCCTCACCATGTCCAAGAAGACGTTCGAGGAGCTCTTCACCGAGCTCCAGCAGAAGGCCGCCGAGGGCGACCCCGCCACCTCCCGCACCGCCGAGCTGGTCGGCAAGGGCGTCCATGCCATCGGCAAGAAGGTCGTCGAAGAGGCGGCCGAAGTATGGATGGCCGCCGAGTACGAGGGCAAGGAAGCCGCCGCCGAGGAGATCTCCCAGCTCCTCTACCACGTCCAGGTGATGATGGTCGCGCGCGGAATCTCCCTCGACGACGTGTACGCCCATCTCTGATACGCCCGTCTCCGAGCACACGCGTCCCGTTTCGTCCTGTATCGCCCGTTCTGTACAACAGCCCCTTCGCACAAAGGAATCCGACCTCATGCTGCGCATCGCCGTTCCCAACAAGGGTTCACTCTCAGGACCTGCGTCGGCGATGCTCCATGAGGCCGGCTACCAGCAGCGCAAGGAGTCCAAGGAACTCGTCCTGGTCGACCCGGACAACGAGGTGGAGTTCTTCTACCTCCGCCCGCGCGACATCGCGATCTATGTGAGTTCGGGACGGCTGGACATCGGCATCACCGGCCGTGATCTGCTGCTGGACTCCGGAGCCAACGCGGAAGAGATCCTTCCGCTCGGCTTCGCGCGCTCCACCTTCCGCTACGCCACCAAGCCCGGCACCGCGGGCGGCGTCGCGGACTTCGGCGGCATGACCGTCGCCACCTCGTACGAGGGCATCGTCGCCAAGCACCTCGCGGACAGCGGTGTCGACGCCTCGGTCGTCCACCTGGACGGCGCGGTCGAGACCGCCATCGAGCTGGGTGTCGCCCAGGTCATCGCCGATGTGGTGGAGACCGGCACCTCGCTGCGCAACGCGGGCCTGGAAGTGATCGGCGAGCCGATCATGACCTCGGAGGCGGTCGTCATCCGCCGCAGCGGCGCCGACGGCGAGGAGCCCAAGGTGCGGCAGTTCCTGCGCAGGCTCCAGGGCGTCCTCGTGGCCCGTACGTACGTGATGATGGACTACGACTGCCGCGCCGAACACCTGGAGCGCGCCGTCGCGCTCACCCCGGGCCTGGAGTCGCCGACCATCTCCCCGCTGCACAACGAGGGCTGGGTCGCCGTCCGCGCGATGGTTCCGGCCAAGGAGGCACAGCGGATCATGGACGATCTGTACGAGCTGGGCGCCCGCGCCATCCTCACCACGGCCATCCACGCCTGCCGCCTCTGAGCCCGCGCCGGTCACCCGGCCACCGCACCCACTCCCGGAAGTCAGAGAACGTATGTCCGCCCCCGCGCCCCAGCCAGATCCGTCAGGTCAGCCCGGTTCGTCCGGTGTGCCGGGTCCGCCCGGCCAGTCCGGTCCGCCCGCCCTTCCGGTCACCTTCCGGCCGACCCGTACCCGGGCCGTGCTGCTGACCGTCGGCGTGGTCATGTTCGCCGTCATCACGGCCATCGGTCTGGTACTCGATCAGCTGAGCGCGGGGGAGCGGATGAGCTTCATCTTCACGGCTCTGCTGTTCCTCGGCGTGCTGGTGCTGCTCAGCCGCCCCAAGGTCGTGGCCGACGACACGGGAGTGACTGTCGTCAATATCACGCGCCGCCGCCGACTGGAGTGGGCCGAGATCCTGCGCGTCAATCTGCGGCCCGGCGACCCCTGGGTCTTCCTCGACCTCAGCGACGGCAGCAGCCTGCCCGTTCTGGCCATCCAGCCGGGAATCGCCAGGGCACACGCCATCCGTGACGCCCGCGCCCTGCGTGCGCTCGCCGACTCCCACTCCACCGCGGCCGGCCACGGCTGACCCCGCGGCGCCCCATCCACGGCCCTACAGCACTGCCCTCATCGCCGCTGTCTTGATTACTCTGGTGCCGGAGGCGCCGAGTGCGCCCCGCTCCGCATCCCACGGCCGAGTCCGGCCCGCGGAGCACCTGCGACCCGAGGAGTGACTCCCTCCAGCAATGGACGGATCGTCCGGTAGTACCTGCGCCGCCCCCTTCGAAGAGGCGGCGGCATGACCATCCCCCTTCTGCTGCTCGCCGCGGCATTCCTTCTGATCCTCGCCAACGGATTCTTCGTGGCCGCCGAGTTCGGCCTCGTCACCGTGGACCGTCCCGACGCCGAACGCGCCGCCGCCGCGGGTGACCGCCGCGCCCGTACGGTCGTCAGGTCCCTGCGGGAACTGTCCTTCCAGCTCTCCGGCACCCAGCTGGGCATCACCATCACCTCGCTGGTCGTCGGCATGCTCGCCGAGCCCGCGCTCGCCCAGCTGCTGGACGCCCCGCTCTCCGCGACCGGACTGCCCGAAGGGGCCGTCTCCGGGGTCGCGGTGGTGATCGGCATGCTCCTGGCCTCGGCCGTCCAGATGGTGATCGGCGAACTCGTCCCGAAGAACTGGGCGGTCTCCCGGCCGCTCCAGGTCGCGCGGTTCGTGGCGGGGCCCCAGCATCTCTTCGCCACCGTCTTCCGGCCGGTGATCAGCCTGCTCAACACCGTCGCCAACCGGCTCGTCCGGCTCCTGGGCGTGGAACCCACCGAGGAACTCGCCTCGGCCCGCACCCCCGGCGAACTGGTCTCCCTGGCCCGCCACTCCGCCCGCGCGGGCACCCTCGAACAGGACACCGCCGATCTGTTCGTACGGACCCTCTCACTCGGCCGGCTCACCGCGCAGCATGTGATGACCCCCCGGGTGAAGGTGAGCGCCCTCCAGGCCGACGCGACCGCCGCGGACGTCCTCAACCTCACCCGCGCCACCGGTCTGTCCCGCTTCCCCGTCTACCGGGAGCGCATCGACGAGATCGTGGGCATGGTGCATCTCAAAGACGCGCTCGCGGTGCCGGTGGAGCGGCGCCTGCGCACCCCGGCCGGCCGGATCGCCGTACCGGCCCTGCTGGTCCCGGAGACCCTGCCCGTGCAGCAGCTCCTCGGACGGCTGCGCAGCGAGCAGCCGATAGCCATCGTGGTCGACGAGTACGGCGGTACGGCCGGCGTCGTCACCCTGGAGGACATCATCGAGGAGCTGGTCGGCGAGGTACGCGACGAGCACGACGCCGAGGGCGACGGACGGCCGGAACTGGCCCCCGTCGCGGCCGAGGACGGCCGCCCCGCCTGGGACGCCGACGGCAGCGCCCGGGTCCTCACCCTCCGGCGGATCGGACTCGACGTACCCGAGGGGCCGTACGAGACCCTCGCCGGACTCGTCGCCGATCTGCTGGGCCGTATCCCGGCCCCCGGCGACCGGGCGGAACTGCCCGGCTGGCGGCTCTCCGTACGCCAGGTGGACCGCTACCGGGCCGAGCGGGTCCGGCTGGTACGGACCGCCGAGCTTCCGGCGGGCACCCCGGCCGACCAGCGGGCCTGTGTCCCGGCGATGGCGGAGGGCCCCCGATGAGCGCCCTGCAACTCGTCTTCGCCCTGCTGCTCGTCCT
Source organism: Streptomyces sp. NPDC039430 (assembly GCF_055639435.1). Lineage (NCBI taxonomy): Bacteria > Bacillati > Actinomycetota > Actinomycetes > Kitasatosporales > Streptomycetaceae > Streptomyces > Streptomyces sp. NPDC039430. Next base: position 423,004 of record NZ_JBVKAK010000007.1, read on the forward strand.
GGCCAACGGCTTCTTCGTCGGCGCCGAGTTCGCCCTCGTCTCCGTACGCCGCAGCCAGATCGAACCGCACGCCGCACGCGGCTCCGCGCGGGCCAGACAGGTGCTGCACGGCCTGGAGAACCTGCCGCAGATGATGGCGGCCGCGCAGTTCGGCATCACCGTCTGCTCCCTGACGCTCGGCGCGGTCGCCGAGCCCACGGTGGCGCGTCTGCTGGAGCCCGTCTTCCACGCCGTCCATATGCCCGAGGGACTGATCCATCCGCTGGGCTATGTCATAGCCCTCGCGCTGGTCGTCTCGCTGCATCTGGTCATCGGCGAGATGGTCCCGAAGAACCTCGCCATGGCGGCGCCCGAGAAGACCGCGCTCTGGTTCAGCCCCGGCCTGGTCGGCTTCGCCCGGCTGTGCCGGCCGGTGACGGCCGGTCTCGGCGCCTGCGCCCGGCTGGTGCTGCGGGCCTTCCACGTCGAGCCCAAGGACGAGGTGGAGGCGGTCTTCACCAGCGAGCAGCTCAACCGGCTCGTCGAGGACTCGGGCCAGGCGGGACTGCTCGAACCGGAGGCGCAGGAACGGCTGGAGGACGCCCTGGAGCTGGGCAGCCGCCCGGTCACGGACGTGCTCCTGACCCGCGCCTCCCTGGTGACGGTGACCCCCGCGGTCACCCCGCGCGAGATCGAGGAGCTGACGGTACGCACCGGCTACTCCCGCTATCCGGTCTGCGCGGAGGGCGGCGGGGCCTTCATGGGCTATCTGCATGTCAAGGACGTCCTCGATCTGGAAGCCGGCGAACGCGCCGTGCCGCAGCACATCTGGCGGCCGATGGCGACGCTGCGGGCGGAACTCCCGCTGGACGACGCGCTCACCGTGATGCGCCGCGCGGCCTCGCATCTGGCGCAGGTCGCGGACGCCTCCGGCCGGGTGCTCGGTCTGGTGGCCCTGGAGGACGTCCTGGAAATGCTGGTCGGTGAGGTACGCGACCCGTCCCACCGGGCGGCGGCGCCGAAGGCGGCCCTGGTGGGTGAGCAGCGCACGGACCAGTCCGATCAGGTCCTGGCACGCTGACGGAGCGGCCCGGAGCGCGTTCGGGAAGTCCCGCTGTCCGGCGGACCGAGCCCCTAGACAGGCGGTATGTCCTGGGGGCCGCGGTTCGCCGGGCCGCGGCCCGAGAGCACCTCGCCGTACGCCTGCATCAGATCGGGCAGCCGCAGCGTCGCCAGGTCGTCGCGGGTCGGCGTCCCGCTGTAGCCGGACAGCCGCAGATCGCGGTACGCGCAGCTCTTCTCGTACAGCGTCCGCACGAAGCGGCCGTTGCCCAGCTCGTCGATCCATCCCTGGTCCACGACATGGCCGCTGATCGAGCGCAGCTCGTCCGCCGACTCCTCGTCCCAGACGTCGCCGTTCTCCGCGGCCAGCACACCGCCGATGGCGGTCAGTTCCAGCGGCCGGTAGCTGGGGAAGTCGACCCGGCTGGTGAAGCGTGAGGAGAGGCCAGGATTGGTGGCGAGCAGCCGGTCCATGCCCTCCGGATAGCCGGCCAGGATGACCACGAGATGGTCGCGGTTGTCCTCGGCGCGCTTCAGCAGCACCTGGAGGGCCTCGTCGCCGTACGCGTCGCCCTTGGTGTAACCCGAGTTGGAGAGGCTGTACGCCTCGTCGACGAAGAGCACCCCGCCGATCGCCGAGTCGATCAGCTCATTCGCCTTGACGGCGGTCTGGCCCAGGAACTCGCCCACCATGTCGGCCCGCTGGGCCTCGACCAGATGGTCCCCGCCGAGCAGCCCCAGGGCGTAGAAGATCCGCCCGAGAATCCGGGCGACGGTGGTCTTGCCGGTGCCGGAGGGGCCCGAGAAGACAAAGTGACGTTTCGGCGGCTGGACGGGCAGCCCCTGGCCGGCCCGCAGCCGCGCCATGTGCAGCTGCGCCGTCGCCGCCTTGACCTGCCGTTTCACCGGCTCCAGACCGACCATCCGCTCCAGTTCCGCGAGAGCCTCGGCGAGCAGCGCGGGATCGGTCGGGCCGTCCGGGAAGCGCGGCGGAGCGGGTGGCGCGGGCGGCGGGGCCTTCTCCCGTACGCCTTCGCGTGCCGGGGGCGGGGTGGCACCGCCCAGCTGGGGCTGGACCTCGTTGCCGATCCGTACGTCCGAGCCGGCCGAGCCCTCAGGCTCGCCCCCGGACTCCGCCGTGTCCACCGCGTCCTGGCCGAGCCCCGTCCGGGCGACCGAGGCGATCCCCACCGGGTCGTCCGGCCCTTCGTACCCGTCGGAATCGGTGATCGCGGCGAGCCGGGCCGCGGTGTCCATGAACGCCGGATCGAGCCGGTGCACGGCCCGGTAGAGCGGCAGCGCGGCGGCGCTGCGTCCGGTGCCCTCATGGGCGCGGGCCAGCCAGTACCGCAGCTCCTTGCGCTGGGGCTGTTCGCTGCGGCAGCGCATCAGCGCGGTGGACAGCAGCGGCTCCGCCTGCCCGTACATCTCCAGCCGCACCCGCGCCATCCCGCCGAAGAGCCCGGCCTCGATCCCCAGCAGTGGGTCATGCACGAGCGGTTCGGTGTGCCGCACCAACTGGTCCCAGTCCTTGACCAGATAGGCGCGGCAGGCGTGCAGGAAGCGCACCTGCGGATCGGCGTCCACCGGCGGCAGACCCGCGAGGGCCCGGTCCAGCTCCGGCACATGGCGGCCGTCCAGCCAGTGCGAGGCATGGGCGAGCAGCAGATCGCGCCCGCTCTCCAGCACCGGCTGCACCCACCAGCCGAGCCAGTACCAGGAATTGAGGGTGCGGCGGTGGCGGGAGCGCTGCTCGCCGAAGCGGTCGCGGTGGCGGTACATCCGCAGCAGGGCGGTGGTGGTGTCGACGCGCAGCGCGTGCAGCCCGAGCCAGCCGTCGGCCATTGCGGGATCGAGCCGTACGGCGGTCCTGAACTCCTCCTCCGCCTGGGGATAGGCCCCCATCGTGTAGGCGTCCACACCGCGCACCCAGGCGAGGTCGGCCGGGGCCTGCGTGCCCTGCGCGCCGATATCCATCAGGTCCCCCACAAACCGTGCCCCCGGAATGTCCCGCCGGGCGGGCGCCCGCCGGCAGCGTGCCGAACCACCTTGTCGCGGACGGGAATTGACCGCACCGAGAGGCATCGTACCTGCGCAGAGGGTGTGCGACTAAGGGCACCGCAGCGTGGGCGGAGCAGTGACCCAGGGTGAGCGCGGGAGGCGTACGGCACGGGTGACGGGGCGACGAACAGGTGCGAAGGGCAGAACGAAGCCCCCGATCACGGGGGAACAACCGGGGGCTTCGCGTCTGCGGCGGCTCCGAAAAGCCGCACATTAAGAACGTAAGACCTGTCCGGCCCCTCGGTCAAGCCGAGTTGGGCACTCTCCCGGGGCCTATTTCCGACTGCTCAGTATGGAGGCGGAAGCTGATCACGCTGTGTGATGGTCTGGTCCGCCCTCGCGGTCGTCACGGGCCCCGTGCGTATCACGTACCCCGTCTGTCGCTCGGTTACCAGGGCATCGGCGAACGGCCGCGAGGGGTCGGCCGAGAAATGGCGTGTCTCCGCCGTCGTCCACGCGTCCCAGAAAGCGGACAGCGCGGGCCCGTCGCGCCGCCGGCCCCGCTCCCAGGACCCCTCCGCGTCCCGGTCCATCCAGAAGAGCCGGGCGAGGCTCGGCCGCAGCGCCCGCCGCCCGGCGCCCACGCCCTCGATGATCACCACGGGGGCGGGCGGCAGCGGACGCGGCGCGGTGAACCGCCGCAGCGTCCAGTCGTACGGCGCGTAGCGCGCGCTCGCGCCGCGCGAGAGCGGTTCGATGACCTGCGACCTCAGCCGTTCCCCCCACCCGAAGAACCGCTCGTGGGTCGCCAGGTCGTCGAGCCGCAGTACGGGCGCCCCGTCCAGCGCCGCCGACAGCCGCGTCGCGAACGTGCTCTTGCCGGAGCCCGCGTGCCCGTCGACCGCGATCAGCCGGACGGGACCGCAGGAGGGCGGCAGCGCGCGCAGGGCCGTGGCCTGTTCGGTCAGGTCGTTCATCCGTCCCACCCTACGAGGCCGCGCCCCACGCGCCCCGGGGCGGTCGCCGCCGCAGGTCACGTCACTGGTGAAGACCAATATTGGTGGGCCGACGCGGTCCGAACCGCTGGCAGAGGCCCACCGCGAAGCGCGATAGTGGACGACTGTCGAACCGCCGTCATCTCTCCGCGCTCTCCCGTATCCCCGGCGTTCCCAGCGTTCCCAGCGTTCCGAACGTTCTCACCGCTCTCTCCGCCTTCGACCGGAGGTTCTCATGACCAGCCCCACCTCACGCAGAACCGTGCTGGCCGCCGCGCTCGCGGCCGTCGCGGGCACCGGGGCGGCGGGCGCGGTCCCGGCCGCCGCCGCTTCCGCCCCGACCCGGGACCCGGCCCCCGCCTCACCCCCCACGACCTCAACGGCTCCCACCGGGGCGAAACCTCTCGTGGACAACGCCTTCTGGACCTCGTACGCCGACTGGCGCGCCGGTACCGCGAAGGGCACCCGCGCGGTGTCCGGCGCCCGGCCCTCGCTGGTGATCGGGGCCCCCGCGGGCCGTACCGACTACGCCGATCCGCACACCGGTACGACCACCAGCTGGGAGTACGGGACCTGGACCTCACCCGTGCACCGCTCCACGGTCCCCGCCACCGAGGTGATCGCCTCCTGGAACGCCAGGACCCCGGCCGGCACCTGGCTCCAGATCGAACTGCGCGGCCAGTACGCCGACGGCACCGCGACGCCCTGGTACGTGATGGGCCGCTGGACCTCGGGCGACGGCGAGGGCGACATCCGGCGCACGTCCCTCGACGGCCAGACCGACGGGCGCAGCAGCATCTGGACCGACACCTTCTCGGTGGACGATCCGGCGAGCGGGCTGCGCCTCGTCTCGTACCGGCTGCGGCTCACCCTCTACCGCAGGCCCGGCACCACGCTCACGCCGGTCGTGCACCGGGCGGGCGCGATGGCCTCCGACGTCCCGGACCGGTTCACCGTCCCCGCGTCCGAGCCCGGCCTGGCCCGGGAGCTGATCGTGCCGCGCTACTCGCAGAACATCCACACCGGGCAGTACCCCGAGTACGACAACGGCGGCGAGGCCTGGTGCAGTCCCACCTCCTCGCAGATGATCATCGAGTACTGGGGGCGCCGGCCCACCGCCGAGGATCTCGCCTGGGTGAATCCGGACTTCGCCGATCCCCAGGTCTGCCACGCGGCCCGGTTCACCTACGACTACCAGTACGAGGGGTGTGGCAACTGGCCCTTCAACGCCGCGTACGCCACCACCTACCGGGACATGAGCGCGGCCGTGACCCGGCTGGGCTCCCTCACCGACGTGGAGACCCTCATCCGCGCAGGTATCCCCGTGATCACCTCGCAGTCCTTCCTCAAGGAGGAGCTGACGGGGGCGGGTTACGGCACCGCGGGCCATCTGATGACCGTGATCGGATTCACGGCCGGAGGCGATGTGATCGCCAACGATCCCGCCTCGCCGGACAACCCCGCCGTACGCCGCGTCTACCGGCGCGTGGAATGGGAGAACATCTGGCTCAGGACCAAGCGGTACAACGCCTCGGGCAAGGTGACCTCGGGTACGGGCGGCGTCTGCTACGTCTACTGGCCCGCCGCGCCGGACGCGGCCCAGCGCCGGGCCCTGCGGTCGGTGGGCCTGCTCTGACGCGTCGCCGTCCCCGGCGGCCGGAGGAACGATCCCCTCCGGCCGCTCGTGGCGGTCCGGAGACGCTCTGCGATACTGCGGGCGATCGTGCGCACACCCCGTGGCAGCCGGACCCCAGGACGCGAATGTGAATCGCAGTGAACAGCGCGGCAGCTCCGAACGCTCCCAGGCCCGGCGCTCCGAACTCATCGCGACCGGCCGGAAGTTGTTCGCCGACACCTCGTACGACGCGCTGTCGATGGACGACATCGCGCAGCACGCCGGGGTCGCCAAGGGGCTGATCTACTACTACTTCAAGAACAAACGCGGCTACTACCTCGCCGTCGTCGAGGACTCGGTCGCCGAACTCGTCTCGCTCGCCTCGGGCGGCGCCGAACTCCCGCGTACCCAGCGCGTACAGCGCACGGTGGAGGCGTATCTGCGCTTCGCCCAGTACAACGAGGCGGCGTACCGCACCATCATCACGGGCGGCGTCGGCTTCGACACCCAGGTCCAGGCGATCCGTGACGTCGTACGGACGGGACTGGTCTCCACGGTCGCCCAGGGCGCGTACGGCCGCTCCGACATCCCGCCGATCGCCCGGCTCGCCCTGCTCGGCTGGCTCAGCAGCGTCGAGTGGCTCACGCTCGAATGGCTGGAGTACCAGCAGGACCTGCCCAGGGAGATCCCGCGCGATCTGCTCGTACGGATGCTGCGCCACACGCTGAACACGATCGAGGAGTTCTCCCCGGAGTGCCCCGCGCCGCCGCAGGACCTCGACTGGCGCCCCGTCACCGGCGTCGACGCGGCAGAGAGCCCGCGGGCATGAAGTCGCCGGGGGCGGGGGCCTCCGAGGCTCTCCCCGCCCCCGACGGGCCGGTCGCGCGAGCGTGTCGCGCAGGCTCTAGTTGATCGACTTGATCAGTTCACCGTCGGTGGTGTCGCCGCTCAGCTCCCAGAAGAAGGTGCCGCCCAGCCCCTGCTGGTTCTTGTACGCCATCTTCCCGGCGATGGTCGCGGGGGTGTCGTAGCTCCACCACTGGTTGCCGCAGAAGGCGTACGCGGTGCCCCCGACCGTGCCGTTGGCCGGGCAGGACGTCTTCAGGATCTTGTAGTCCTCGATGCCCGCCTCGTACTTCCCCGGCGCCGCGCCCGTCGCGGTGCCACCCGGCTCCTTCTGCGTGACGCCGGTCCAGCCGCGCCCGTAGAAGCCGATGCCCAGCAGCAGCTTCTCGGACGGGACACCGAGCGCCTTGAGCTTGGTGATGGCCGCGTCGGAGTTGAAGCCCTCGGTCGGGATGCCCGGGTAGGACGTGAGCGGTGAGTGCGGGGCCGTGGGGCCCTGCGCCGCGAACGCGCCGAAGAAGTCGTACGTCATCGGGTTGTACCAGTCGAGGTACTGCGCCGCCCCCGCGTAGTCGGCGGCGTCGATCTTCCCGCCGTCCGAGCCGTCGGCGGTGATGGCCGCCGTCACCAGATCGGAACCGAACTCGCCGCGCAGCGCGGAGGCCAGGTTCCTGAACGCGTCACGACCGCTGGAGTCACAGGTCAGACCGCAGGCGTTGGGGTACTCCCAGTCGATGTCGATCCCGTCGAAGACATCGGCCCAGCGCGGGTCCTCGACCAGCGCGCGGCAGGACTGCGCGAACGCGGCCGGGTTCTTCGCCGCTTCGGTGAAGCCACCGGACCAGGACCAGCCGCCGAAGGACCAGATCACCTTGAGACCGGGGTGCTGCGCCTTGAGCTTGCGCAACTGGTTGAAGTTGCCGCGCAGCGGCTGGTCCCAGGTGTCGGCGACGCCGTCGACGGACTGATCGGCGGTGTACGCCTTCTCGTAGTCGGCGTACGAGTCGCCGATCACGCACTTGCCGCCGGTGACATTGCCGAACGCGTAGTTGATATGCGTGAGTTTGGCGGCGGAGCCGGAGGTCGCGATGTTCTTGACGTGGTAGTTCCGGTCGTAGACGCCCCAGTTGGTGAAGTAGCCGACCACCTTGCTGCCCGCCGCGGCGGCCGTGGCGGGGGCGGCCTCACCGGCGGACGCGCTGCCCGCTCCGGAGAGCAGGGTCACGCCGAGGACGGCGGTACACGCGGCGGCGATCAGCGCACGGAACCGGGCGCGGGGACGGTGGAGTCTGAGCACGGGATCTCCTCGTGGGGGAGGAAGAGCGAGTGGGGGGCAGCGAAGCCATGGGGCTGACTTGGCATGAACGCGAAACGCGTTGGGGTGGACGTTAGAAGGACTAGACCACTGGGGTCAATGGTTCGGACCAAGTTGGGACTGGCCAGTGGCCACTTCCCGCCCGTGACGAAGGGGCGCCCGATCGGGCATACTCCAACGCGCCACAGTCGCTGATCAGCCGCTTCCGTGATCCGGGGGTGCAGCATCGGCTGGGCAACACTGCCGTCCGGGGGCACCCCCGGACCCCAGCCGGCGGCGCCGCCACACCCCGCGTGCGCGCCGCCGCAGCGCCCGACAGGGAGGAGAGCGCCGCATGCCCGACCGCGCCCCGCGACCGGTGGAACGCCGGCTGCCCACCGAGGAGTCCCAGGATCTCGTCGCCCTCGTACGCGACATCTCCCAGCGGGAGATCGCTCCCAAGGCAGCCGAGGAGGAGGACGCCGGGCATTTCCCCCGCGACGTCTTCACCCTCCTCTCCGCGTCCGGACTGCTCGGCCTCCCCTATGACTCCGCCCACGGCGGCGGGGACCAGCCGTACGAGGTCTACCTCCAGGTACTCGAAGAACTCGCCGCCGCGCGGCTCACCGTCGGCCTCGGCGTCAGCGTCCACTCCCTCGCCTGCCACGCCCTCGCCGGCTACGGAACGAAGGCCCAGCAGAACGAGTACCTGCCCGCCATGCTGGGCGGCGGTCTCCTCGGCGCCTACTGCCTCTCCGAGCCCGCCTCCGGTTCGGACGCGGCCTCGCTCCGCACCAAGGCCGTGCGGGACGGCGACGACTGGGTCATCACCGGCACCAAGTCCTGGATCACCCACGGCGGCATCGCCGACTTCTACACCGTGCTCGCGCGCACCGGCCAGGAGGGCGCCCGGGGCATCACGGCCTTCCTCGTCCCCGGCGATGCCGCGGGACTGAACGCGGCGGAGCCCGAGAAGAAGATGGGCATGAAGGGCTCGCCCACCGCCCAACTCCACTTCGACGGCGTACGGGTGGCCGACGACCGCCGTGTCGGCGACGAGGGCCAGGGCTTCGCCATCGCACTCTCCGCCCTCGACTCGGGCCGCCTCGGCATCGCCGCCTGCGCCATCGGACTCGCCCAGGCGGCCCTGGACGAAGCCGTCGCATACGCCACGGGGCGGCGGCAGTTCGGCAGGCCCATCGCGGACTTCCAGGGACTGCGCTTCCTGCTCGCCGACATGGCCACCAGGATCGAGGCCGGCCGCGCGCTCTATCTCGCCGCCGCCCGGCTGCGCGACGCGGGCCACCCGTTCTCCCAACAGGCCGCCATGGCCAAGCTGTTCTGCACGGACGCCGCGATGCAGGTCACCATCGACGCCGTACAGGTGCTCGGCGGCTACGGCTACACCGCGGACTTCCCGGCGGAGCGTTATATGCGTGAGGCGAAGGTGCTCCAGATCGTCGAGGGCACCAACCAGATCCAGCGCATGGTCATCGCCCGCCACCTGGCCGGCCCGGAAACCCGCTGAACACCCCGCGCGCACGCTGACGGGCGGTCAGCGTGCGCGCCGGGCGTCGCCGCGCAGGCGGGACTTCCCGAAGACAGGGCCTACGCCGCGTGCCGCTGGAGGGCCGGCACCTTGAACGGACGCGAGCCGGGTCCGCCGACATGCGAGAACGGCTGCGTCCGCCAGTCGAGCCCCTGCGGCAGCGTCAGCAGCAGCGCGGTGTCCTGCTCCTGAGCCTCGGACGACGCGTCGGCGGCCGGAGCCTCCGACGCCGAACGGCCCGTACCGGCACACACCGAGAGCACGAACGGATTCCACGGGGAAGGGCACAGCGCGTGCTCCGGCAGGACATCCTCGTCCGCCAGCAACGCGATTGGCTGCGCACAGTCCGGGCAGACGACCCGGTACATCTCGAAGGTGTCGTAGAAGTCGAGTTCGTCGGCGTCGACGAGTTCAACGGGCTCCGGTTCGATACGTCCGGCGCGCTTCAGGCTCTGCATGGAGACATTCCCCCTCGGGTGGGCCGACCAGGCTCTCGTGGTCTCGACCACAGCAAGCAATTCCCGTCGCGCGAGGCAGGTAACCGTAAGGTCTCGACCGACCCGCCCAGAGACCTGTGGTCTTCGTCACACGGCCCCTCGCGCGCCTCTTCGGCTCACTCCCGACTGTGCTGGAAGCGGCCCGGGGCAATAGGTTGATCCGCATGGAGGAGCTGGATCGTCAGATCGTGGAATTGCTTGTCAAGGACGGCCGGATGAGCTACACCGACCTGGGCAAGGCCACCGGCCTGTCCACCTCGGCGGTGCATCAGCGCGTACGCCGACTGGAGCAGCGGGGCGTCATCCGCGGCTACGCCGCGGTGGTCGACCCGGAGCAGGTCGGCCTCCCCCTCACCGCGTTCATCTCGGTCAAACCCTTCGACCCCAGCGCCCCCGACGACATCGCGGACCGGCTCGCCGAGATCCCCGAGATCGAGGCGTGCCACAGCGTGGCGGGCGACGAGAACTACATCCTCAAGGTCCGGGTGGCGACCCCGCTGGCCCTGGAACACCTGCTCACCCGCATCCGCAGCCTGGCCGGAGTCTCCACGCGCACGACGGTGGTCCTCTCCACCCCCTACGAGTCCCGTCCGCCCAGTCTGTAATTTTTTGAGGGCTCGGTTCGCCTCCGGGGCGCTTCGCGCCAACGTCGACGGTCGACCGTGCTCGATTCGCTCGTTCCTCACGAACCTCCGCGCGCTCTCCCTTACGACGTCGGCGCGCCCCTTCGGCTCACTCGCCACCGGAAAGACGGCACCAGGAACGCCGCGTCCCCACCCGCGCTCCCGGCCGGGGCCGCGCCGCGCGACACTGTCCACATGACCAACCGCACCGCCCCGGACCCCGGCACCGCCCCGGACATCCGCACCGCCCCGGCCCATCGCACCACCCTCCTGCGCCGCGGCGAAGTCCACAGCCCCGCCGACCCCTTCGCCACCGCCATGGTCGTGGAACGCGGCCATATCGCCTGGGTGGGCTCCGAAGGCGCCGCGGATTCCTTCGCCTCCGGCGTCGACGAGGTCATCGACCTCGAAGGCGCACTCGTCACCCCCGCGTTCACGGACGCCCACGTACACACCACCGCCACCGGTCTCGCCCTCACCGGCCTCGACCTGTCCGGCGCCCGGACCCTGCCGGAGGCGCTCGACCTCGTACGGGACCACCGCGCCGCCCACCCCGGCGACCGGATCCTGCTCGGCCACGGCTGGGACTCCGCCCGCTGGCCCGAGCAGCGCCCCCCGTCCCGTGCCGAGCTCGACGACGCGGCCGGCGGCCGGCCGCTCTATCTCACCCGGATCGACGTGCACTCCGCGGTCGTGACCACCGCCCTGCTCGATCTGGTCCCCGGCGTCACCTCGCTGACCGGCTATCACCCGGACGCGCCGCTGACGGCCGCCGCCCATCACGCCGTGCGCGCCGCCGCCCACGGGTCCATCAGCGCGCGCCAGCGCACCGAGGCGCAGCGGGCGGCCCGCGCCCGCGCCGCCTCGCTCGGTATCGGCTCGCTCCATGAGTGCGGCGGCCCGCAGATCTCCGACGAGGAGGACTTCACCGCACTGCTGCGGCTGGCCGAGGACGAGCCGGGGCCGCGGATCCACGGCTACTGGGCCGAAAGGATCACCGACGAGAAGGGCGCCCGCCGCGTCCGGGAGCTGGGCGCGGCAGGGGCCGCGGGTGATCTCTTCGTCGACGGTTCCCTCGGCTCCCACACCGCCTCCCTGCGCGAGCCCTACGCCGACGCCGCCCACACCGGTACCGCCCAGCTCGACGCCGCCGCGATCGCGGCCCATGTCGCCATCTGCACCGAGGCCGGGCTCCAGGCCGGTTTCCACGCCATCGGCGACGCCGCGGTCAGCGCCGTCGTCGATGGCGTGCGCGCCGCCGCCGCGCGCGTGGGCCTCGCCCGTATCAGGGCGGCCAGACACCGCGTCGAGCACGCCGAGATGCTCACGCCGGCGACCATCGCGGCCTTCGCGGAACTGGGCCTCACCGCCTCCGTGCAGCCCGTCTTCGACGCGTTCTGGGGCGGCGCCGACGGTATGTACGCCCAGCGGCTCGGCGCCGACCGCGCCCGTACCCTCAACCCGTACGCCGCGCTGCTGCGCGCCGGCGTACCGCTGGCGTTCGGCTCCGACAGCCCCGTCACCCCGCTGGACCCCTGGGGCACCGTCAGGGCCGCCGCCTTCCACCACACCCCCGAACACCGGATCTCCGTACGGGCGGCCTTCACCGCCCACACCCGGGGCGGCCGGCGGGCCATGGGACGGGACGACGCGGGTACGCTCGTGCCCGGCGCCCCCGCCGACTACGCCGTATGGCGGACGGAGGAGTTGGTGGTCCAGGCCCCCGACGACCGGGTGGCCCGCTGGTCCACCGATCCGCGCTCGGGGACACCGGGTCTGCCCGATCTGACGCCCGGCCGCCCGCTGCCCGAATGTCTGCGGACCGTCGTCTCCGGACAAACGGTCTTCCTGCGACCGAACGAGTGACGTACGGACATTTCGTGCCGCCGCCCGATCCCCGCCGGCCTCTGCCGCGACCTGCGGATCTTCCCCACTGACCTGGTGATTTGGGTCAACACCGCAGGTCAAACGACTATTGACAGTAAGCAGCCACCGGCGGGTAGGTTCGGCCGGGTCCACCACAGGACGTCCGTCCGGCAGCCTCCACGCAGTCGTCGAACGCCACTGGGTCATGGGGCGGTGTGCCGCACCGGCACACCACCACTGGGAGCCAGGTCCAGCAGTCGCGTCTCGGGGGCGAGGGAAGGTTTCAGCCGGTCGGCAGGTGCGACCCCGGATGGGGCCCGGCGTTCAGTAGACAACGGCTTTCGGTCGACCCGCAGCCAGCGGGTCCCAGGTCGGCCCGAAGGACGCCGGGTCCCGATCCGCAGCGGATGATTCCTTCCGCTTCCTCTTTTCCCTCCGGTTTCCCCGCGCCGGTACATGTTCCGTAACAAGATCTCCGGTTCCGTCCGCCATCTCCGGACATCACCGCCCATCCCCACCGACACAGGGTCACCATGGTGGTCGTCGGCCATGGCGTGCTCGCTAAGCTGGGGCACCTGCGTACGGCGATTAAGGGGCAGCAGTGAACGACGGTGGCCAGAGGCGGTACGGCCCGCTCGGTACAGCCTTGGTGATCATCCCGACCTTCAACGAGGCCGAGAACATCAGGACCATCGTCACCCGCGTGCGCGCCGCGGTGCCGGAGGCCGACATCCTCATCGCCGACGACAACAGCCCCGACGGCACCGGCAAGATCGCCGATGAACTGGCCGCCGAGGACAGCCATGTGAAGGTCCTGCACCGCAGGGGCAAGGAAGGACTCGGCGCCGCCTATCTCGCGGGCTTCCGCTGGGGCATCGAGCACGACTACGGCGTCCTCGTCGAGATGGACGCCGACGGCTCCCACCAGCCCGAGGAACTGCCCCGGCTGCTGACCGCGCTCAAGGGCGCCGATCTGGTGCTCGGCTCGCGCTGGGTGCCGGGCGGACGGGTCGTCAACTGGCCCAGGACCCGTGAGTTGATCTCCCGCGGCGGCAGCACCTACTCCCGTGTCCTGCTCGGTGTCCCGATCCGCGATGTCACCGGCGGCTACCGGGCGTTCCGCAGGGAGACCCTGGAGCGGCTCGGACTCGACGCCGTCTCCTCCCAGGGCTACTGCTTCCAGGTCGATCTGGCCCGCCGCGCCATCGAGGCCGGCTGTCATGTGGTCGAGGTGCCCATCACCTTCGTCGAACGCGAACTCGGCGACTCCAAGATGAGCAAGGACATCCTCGTCGAGGCGCTGTGGCGGGTCACGGCCTGGGGCGTCGAGTCCCGGACGAACCGGCTGCTCGGCCGGAAGCCCGCCGGATCCGCCGGAGCCCGGCCGACCGGGACCGGATCCACTGGACCCACCGGTTCCGGCGGACCGGCCGGGACCGGACCCGCCGGGACTGGATCCACCGGAACCGGATCCGCCGGATCCGCTTGATCATTCCGATCGCCCCCATACGCCATCCGGACGCGTCCCCAGGCACACTGGAAGCATGACGACCGCGCAATCGCCCCGGACCGTTCCCAAGCGCTCACGCGCCCGAACTTTCATCCCGCTGGGCGTCGCCGCCTGGCTCGTGCTGGAGATCTGGCTGCTGACCGTGGTGGCCGATGTCGCCGGCGGACTGACCGTCCTGCTGCTGCTCGTGGGCGCGGTCGTACTCGGCGCGGTGGTCATCAAGAGCGCCGGCCGCCGCGCCTTCCGCAATCTCACCGAGACCCTGCAACGGCAGCAGCAGCGACAGCCGGGCGAACCGCCCGAGACCGAGGCCGGCAGCGGCAGCACGGGCAATGGTTTCCTGATGCTCGGCGGTCTGCTGATCATGCTGCCCGGTCTGATCACCGATGTCCTGGGGCTGCTCCTGCTCATCCCGCCGGTACGGAAGGCACTCGGCCGGTACGCGGAGCGGTCGTTGGAGCGGCGGATGAGCGCCGCGGCCGTGCCCGGCAGCCTCGGCGACGCCTTCCAGCAGGCCCGGATGCGCCAGCCGGACGGCAAGGTGGTCCAGGGAGAGGTCATCAAGCACGACGACGAGGGGCGCGGCCCCCACCACCCCGGGGACGAGGGCCCGCGCCCGCCGCTCACCCCATGAGGGCAGGCCAAAGCCGCGGGCCGCGTCACACAGGGAGTGTGACGCGGCCCGCGGCTTTGGTGCTGTTCGCTATTCGTATGCGGTGGTTACGCGGTCAGGCGGACTTCCGGCTGTCCCGCGGATGCACGGCGATGTTCATGGCGCCGGAGCGCAGGACGGCCAGCCTCTCGGCCAGCACCTCCTCCAGCTCCTCGCGGGTGCGCCGCTCCATGAGCATGTCCCAGTGCGTACGCGCAGGCTTGCCCTTCTTCTCTTCGGGGCCATCCCCGTCCACCAGGAGTGCCTGGGCGCCACACGCCTTGCACTCCCACTCCGGCGGAATTTCCGCCTCTACCGAGAACGGCATCTCAAATCGATGGCCGTTCTGGCATGCGTACTCCACCGCCTGGCGCGGGGCCAGATCGATGCCGCGGTCCGTCTCGTAGCTGGTAACCACGAGTCGCGTGCCGCGGAGAGCTCGCTCACTCATGAATCGTGCCTCCCGGGCTTGTCGCCCACAGGACAGGTGTCGCTGTCGTCGTCATCCGGTCAACGTCCGGTCGGCGGTAAAGATTCCCGTTCCGGGTCATGCGTCGCCCGTCTGTGCCGCTGGTCATTCCAGGATTGCGTACCCACCAGCGCCCGGTTTGTCACATCTAACGGGAGATGTCACCCAGCGTTTTCGTTTCTCGACTACGCAGTAACGGTCCGCCTGGCAGGCCAAACGCGTACACTACCGCCCTTTGACTTCAACGTCTAAATCCGTTCCGGTACGGGGTTCCCCGCGGCGGCGATCGCCCGTCGCACCGGCACCCTCGCCAGCAGCACGAAACCGAGCACGAAGAAGATCACCAGCGAGATGATCGCGTCCCGGTAACTGCCGGTCAGCTGGAACGCGAGCCCGAACACCAGCGGGCCGAGCCAGCTCAGGCCGCGGTCGCTCATCTCGTACGCGGAGAAGTACTCCGCCTCCTTGCCGCTCGGCACCAGATGCGAGAAGAGCGAGCGGGACAGCGCCTGGCTGCCGCCCAGGACGAGACCGATCGCCGCGGCCAGCGCGTAGAACGCGGCCGGCGCCCCGGACGGCAGGAAATACCCCGCTCCGAGGATGAGCGTCCAGACGGCGAGTGAGCCGAGAATCGTCCGCTTGGCCCCGTAGGACCTGGCCATTCGACCCATGCCCAGTGCGCCCGCCACCGCGAGTATCTGCACCAGCAGCACGGCGGTGATCAGGGTCGTCTGGTCCAGGCCCAGCTCCTCGGAGCCATAGACCGATGCCTGCGAGATGACCGTCTGGATGCCGTCGTTGTAGAGCAGATAGGCGAGCAGGAAGGACAGCGTCAGCGGATGGCGGCGCATGTCCCGCAGCGTCGCGATCAGCTGCCCCCAGCCGGTACCGACCGCGCCCGCGCCGTCCCGCACCACCCGGCGGTCCCGCAGCCGGCGCAGCGGAATGAGCGTGAAGGCGCCCCACCAGACACCGGCCGAGGCCAGACAGATCCGTACGGCCGTCGACTCCGAGACGCCGAACGAGTCATGGCCGGTGTAGAGCACGAGATTGAGGCCGAGCACCAGCGCGCCCGAGGTGTAGCCGAACGCCCAGCCGCGCGAGGAGACGGCGTCGCGCTCCTCGGGCCCGGCGATCTGCGGCAGATACGCGTTGTAGAGCACCATCGAGACCGCCAGTGAGGCGTTCGCCACAATCAGCAGCAGCGCGCCCAGCAGATAGCGGTCACCGTCCAGGAAGAACATGCCGGCCGTGGCGCCCGCGCCGAGATACGCGGAGAGCGCGAGCAGCGGCTTCTTGCGTCCCGAACGGTCGGCGGCGGCGCCGACCAGCGGCATCACCACCACCGCCACCACGATGGAGAGGGAGACCGTGTACGCGAACACCGAGCCCGCGCGGATAGGTATCCCCAGCGGACGGACGAAGCCGTCCGCGTCGGCCGCCGCCTTCGCCACCGAGGTCAGATAGGGGCCGAGGAAGACGGTGAGCACGCTCGTCGAGTAGACCGAGCACGCGAAGTCGTAGAAGTACCAGCCGCGCTGCTCGCGCCTGCGCTCCGACGCCCCGTCGGCCGACCCGTCGGCACGGTCCACGGTGTCAGCGGTCACCGGTGTTTCCTCGCTCTCCCCGTCGCTGTTCCCGGCCCTTCCCGGCGGACACCCCGCCCGGTCAGTGCCAGGCTCCCCGCGCGGTCAACACCGCGCGCAGCGTCTCCAGTTGATCAGTCATGATGCCATCCACACCGAGATCGAGGAGCGCCTCCATCCGATCCGGCTCGTTGACCGTCCAGACATGCACCTGGAGGCCGAGCGCGTGCGCCGTCCGTATGAAGCGCTCGTCGACCACCCGGACGCCGTTCTGGGTCTCGGGGACCTGGGCGCAGACGGCGCCCCGCCGGACGGGGGCCGGGATGCCGTACGAGCGCAGCCGCAGGCCGAGGACGCCCCGCACCCCGTACGAGGTGGCGAGCCGGGGGCCCGCGATCCGGGCCGCGCCGGCCACCCGGGCCTCCGAGAAGGAGCCCACGCACACCCGGTCCCAGCTGTCGGTCCTGCGGATCAGCTCGACCAGGGGGAGCTGGGCGGGGGCGGCCTTGATGTCCACGTTCCAGTGCGCCTCGGGGAACTCCTCCAGCAGCTCCTCGAAGAGCGGCAGCGGCTCCGTCCCCGCCACGCGCGCCCGGCGCACGTCCTTCCAGGACAGATCGGCGATCCGGCCGCGGGCGTCGGTCACCCGGTCCAGCGTCGCGTCGTGGAAGGCGACGAGCCGGCCGTCCGCGGTGGTGTGCACATCGGTCTCGAAGTAGCGGTATCCGAGCCCGGCGGCGCGGCGGAACGCGGCGGCGGTGTTCTCCAGGCCGTCCGCCGTGCCGCCGCGATGGGCGAACGGGATGGGGGCCGGCCGGTCCAGATAGGGATGGGGTACGCGAGTCACCGCCGCAGTATGGCCTGTTCCGGTGACCCGGTGGCGACCACCGTGCTGCCGTTGGCCGCCGCCGGGATGGCGAAGACGCGCAGGAACAGCTGGGCGAGCGGTCCGATGGCCAGGGCGTAGGCGACCGTCCCGATGCCCACCGACCCGCCGAGGACGAAGCCGGTGCCGACCACCGCCACCTCGATCCCCGTGCGGACGAGCCGCACCGAGCGGCCGGTCAGCCGGTGCAGCCCGGTCATCAGGCCGTCCCGCGGTCCCGGGCCGAACCGGGCCGCGATGTAGAGGCCGGTGGCCACGCCGTTGAGCACGATGCCCGCGATCAGCAGCGGGACACGGACGGCCAGGCCGTGGACTTCGGGGACGAGGGCGAGCGTCGCGTCCATGGCCACGCCGATCACGAAGACGTTGGAGACCGTGCCGAGCCCGGGGCGCTGCCTGATCGGTATCCAGAGCAGCAGCACCACGGCGCCGACGATGATCGAGACGACGCCCATCGTCAGCCCGGTCAGCTCCGCGAGCCCTTGGTGCAGCACACCCCACGGCTCCAGCCCGAGGCCGCCGCGTACCAGCAGCGCCGAGCTGGCCCCGTACACCGCCAGTCCCCCGTACAGCTGGATCAGCCGCCGGGTGAGATGGGGACCGCGGAGGCCGGAGGTGATGGACATGGTGGTGCCCCCTAATGCGATGGTGGACTGATACATGTCACTCTGTGGCCGGGTGGCAGATGTCAACCATGGCCAATTCGGGGAAGGTGGACTGATTTCCATGGCTCAGTGGACTTCCGCTGTGGGTGCGGCTCAGCTCGCCCGTCAGCTCAAGACCCAGCAGCGCGGGCCCCTCGCCCCCGGCACCCGCAGGCCGCCCGCCTACCGGGCGCTCGCCGACGGTATCCGGCTGCTCGTCCTCGAAGGCCGGGTCCCCGTCGCCGCCCGGCTCCCCGCCGAGCGTGAGCTGGCGCTCGCCCTGACCGTGAGCCGTACGACCGTGGCCGCCGCGTACGAGGCGCTGCGCGCGGAAGGGTTCCTGGAGTCCCGTCGGGGTGCCGGCAGCTGGACGGCCGTACCGGCGGGCAACCCGCTGCCCGCGCGCGGTCTGGAACCGCTGCCGCCCGAGTCGCTGGGTTCGATGATCGACCTCGGCACCGCCGCGCTGCCCGCCCCCGAGCCCTGGCTCACCCGGGGTGTCCAGGGCGCCCTGGAGGAGCTGACGCCGTACGCGCACACCCATGGCGACTACCCGGCCGGGCTGCCCGCGCTGCGGCAGATGCTCGCCGACCGTTACACCGAACGCGGCATCCCGACCATGCCGGAGCAGATCATGGTCACCACCGGCGCGATGGGCGCGATCGACGCGATCTGCCATCTCTTCGCGGGGCGGGGCGAGCGGATCGCGGTGGAGTCGCCCTCGTACGCCAATATCCTCCAGCTGATGCGGGAGGCGGGCGCGCGACTGGTGCCCGTCGCCATGGCGGAGGGGCTGACCGGCTGGGATCTGGGGCGCTGGCGTCAGGTGCTCAGGGAGGCGGCCCCCCGGCTCGCCTATGTCGTCGCCGACTTCCACAATCCGACGGGCGCGCTGGCCGACGAGGACCAGCGGCGGCAACTGGTCGACGCCGCACGGTCGGCGGGCACGGTGCTGGTCGTCGACGAGACCATGTCCGAACTGCGGCTGGACGCGGATCTGGCGATGCCGAGGCGGGTCTGCGCGTTCGATCCCGCGGGCGGCACGGTGATCACGGTCGGTTCGGCCAGCAAGGCGTTCTGGGCGGGGATGCGGATCGGCTGGGTACGCGCCGCGCCGGATGTGATCCGGTCGCTGGTCTCCGCGCGCGCCTACGCCGACATGGGCACCCCGGTGCTGGAGCAGCTCGCCGTCAACTGGCTGATGCGGACCGGCGGCTGGGAGGAGGCCGTCGCCCTGCGCAGGGCCCAGGCGCGCGAGAACCGCGACGCGCTGGTGGCGGCGGTACGCGACCAGCTGCCCGGCTGGGAGTTCGAGGTGCCGGGCGGCGGCCTGACCCTGTGGGTGCGTACGGGCGGACTGTCCGGCTCACGCCTGGCCGAGGTGGGCGAACGGGTCGGCGTACGGGTGCCCTCGGGGCCCCGCTTCGGGGTCGACGGGGCGTTCGAGGGGTACGTACGGCTGCCGTTCACCGTGGGCGGCCCGGTCGCCGTCGAGGCGGCGGCGCGGCTGGCGGCCGCCGCGCGGCTCGTGGAGACCGGGGCGAGCACCGGCACGGACGCGCCGCGCACCTTCGTGGCCTGACGGACCCACGCGTCCGGGCCGCGTCAGCCCTCGGCGGGTACGACCCCGCCGGCCGGCCCCGCGGCGGCGGGCGCGCGCCCGTGACCCGGTGCGCGCTCCTGGTCGGGAACGGACTGCGCGGCGGTCCGTTCCGCGGCGGCCGGGTCCTCGCCGGAGGCGGGGGCCGCGACCGCCTGGTGGGGCCCCGGAAGAAGACCGAGGACGGCGCGGCGGTGCGCCTCGCTCGTCGCGTCGTCGTACGGGTCGGGCGTCGCCGGGACCTGGAGCCTGAGCACCGGTCCCGTGCCGAGCCGCGCGTACCCCCGGCCGGGCGGGACGTCCGCCGGGGGTGTGGAGCGCGGCGGCGCGCCCAGCACCGCCTCCACCTGCGCGGGCGCGGCGGCCCCGAGGATCACCCGGGCGCGGGCGCAGGTCAGTACGGCGTCGCTGAGCGTGTCCAGGCTGTCGAGCTGGTCGGCCACGACCACCGTCACATGGGCCGATCTGCCGTGCCGCAGCGGCACCGTGAGCAGCTCCTGCGGATCGGGCCGTCCCTCGGCGGCGGCCAGATGACCGAAGACGCTCGGCCGGTCCAGCAGGATCCACAGCGGGCGCCTGGTGTCCTCGGGCGCCGGAAGGCCCGACTGTCCGGCCCGGTTGGCGGCGATCAGCCGGCGCTCCGTCTCGCTGGCGGCCCACTCCAGACCGGCCAGCGCCCCGGCCAGTCCGCACTCCACGGCCAGGACGCCCGTACGCCCGGCCAGACAGCCGAAGTCGCCGGTCCCGCCGCCCTCCACGATCAGGACCTCACCGTGCTGGACGGCCTGGAGCGCGAGGGAGCGCAGCAGGCTGGTGGCGCCGCTGCCCGGTGGACCCGTGACCAGCAGATGCGGCGCGGTGGAGCGCGGTCCCGTCCGCCAGAGCACCGGTGGCTCGTCGCGGTTCTCGCCGTCCGCCATGACCGGGACGGTGCGCCGTACCGCGCTGTCGTCCGTGAAGCCGAGCACGGTCTCGCCGGGGGCGGTGACGAAGGGCTGGGCGACGATGGCGGTGGAGAGCGCGGGAAGGACGGTGACCGTGAGCTGGTTGGCCTCCTCCTCCCACTCGAAGAGGTACTCGCGACCACGCCCGCACTTGGCCTGGAGCAGCTGCTCGATCCGGGCGCGCACGTCGGGGTCGCTGTCGGGGAAGTACGGGGGGTATCTCAGCTGGAGCCGGGTGAGCCGTCCGCCGGAGTCGAAGGCGTGGTCGTCGAACGCGGCTCCCCAGGCACCGCCGTGGGCGTAGAGCGGATTCGGGTCTTCCGGCACGGCGAAGTACGGCACCAGCGCCTCGTAGAGGGACTGGAGCCGCTTGACCTCCGTGTCGTCGGGTCCGGTCGGTACGGGAGTGGTGTCGCGCCCCTTCCACCCGGCCACGCCCATCAGTGTGATCAGGCCGAGGAGCGGCCCGTACGGGATGAGCGCGACCACCAGAACGCAGGCCGCCACCAGGAACAGCGCGGGACCGCGCCGGTCCTTCGGGGTGCCGGCCCACTTCTGGCGTGCCGCGGTGGCCAGCATGCGCAGACCTCGGGAGACCGTGATCAGCGGATGGAGAACGTCGGTGGCGCTGTCGGCGGCCGTGCGGGCCAGTTCGCGACCGCGGGCGATCTGGGCGCTGCCGCTGGTCAGAATGCGGGGGAGTGGTCGCCGGGCCACGGATGTCTCCTGATGATGCGGAAGGGGGCGGGCGGGCGTCAGAACTTGATCCCGCCGATGAGCCCGGCGAGGCTGGCGCCGCCGGCCGTGATGCTCGGCGCGATGGCCGTGCCCGCGAGATAGAAGCCGAAGAGGGCGCAGACCATGGCGTGGGACGCCTTGAGTCCGTCCTTGCGGAAGAAGAGGAAGACGATGATTCCGAGCAGCACCACGCCTGACATGGACAGAATCACGAGAATTCTCCTGGTTCGAGGGGACAGTCACCATGAGTTCTTCCAGGATCACTGAAAGTATCTATGCGATAAAAGGTGCAAATGAGTGAAATGCGAGGTATTTCACTGCGCTGGCCCACGGAGCACGGTGGCGCCCGTGCGGGGCGCGGTCCGCAGTACCCTGTCGGTTTATCCCTACGGCGCCAGGGCCGTGCGGAGCAGGTCAACGGCGTGTGAGCCGGCGTGCGCGCCGGACTGAAAGGCGGTCCACCGATGAGTGAGATACCGGATCCCGACGTGGTCGAGCTGGCCACGAAGGTCTTCGATCTGGCCCGGCGCGGTGAGACCGGGGCACTCGCGGCCTACGTCGACGCCGGGGTGCCCGCGAACCTCACCAACGACCGCGGCGACTCCCTCATCATGCTCGCCGCGTACCACGGTCACGCCGAGGCGGTCGAGGCGCTCATCGCGCGCGGCGCCGACGCCGGACGGGTCAACGACCGCGGGCAGACCCCACTCGCCGGCGCTGTCTTCAAGGGTGAGGACGCCGTGATCCGCGCACTGCTGGCCGGCGGCGCGGATCCAAACGGAGGAAACCCCTCCGCGGTGGATACCGCGCGGATGTTTGGGAAGAGGGACCTTCTGGAGCTGTTCGGCGACCAGTGATGCCCCGGGTGAGAGACGTCGTAAATGTGGTCGCGGTGGCGAAATGGCTGGGTCATCATGACGTCGGGCCCACAACGGGTCATCAACGAGAGGCAGGGAAGATGGTCTGCATTAAGCGGAAGACGACGGTCGGCCGATCATGTCGCCGCACGGTCTAGAGCGGGAAGGGTGCCACGTCCCCCGGTCGCACCCCCGGTTGCGTCGACAGCTTGATGTGAGGCTTTCCCCATGTTCGATCCAGTCATAGCGCCGAGCGGCACCCTGCTCGGGCTGTTGCAGAGAGGCCGCGGCGACGGAACGCTGCACGCGCTCGCGGCACCCCGCGCAGAGGCGCTCGCCGCCCTCAACCACTGCGTACTGAACGACCCCCGCCACGACTGGCAGGTCGAGAACCGTTCGCTGTACTACGCACGCCTGTATCTGGATCTCCACGGTGGTCTCGACGCCATCGACCACCACCTCTTCCGGGCCGAGGACCACTTCGACACCGAGGAGTCCAGGACCGGACTCGCGCTCGCCGTGCTCGGCCATCTCGCCGCGTACGGCAGGCACGACGCGCTCGACCTGCTCAGGCGGTACGCGGCGACCGGCGCCAATTGGGCCTGGGCCCTGGACGAGCTGGCGCTGCGCGACGACGACACCGGGCTGCGCTCCCTCGCCGTACCGGTCCTCGCCAGATTCCCGGCGGGCCCCGAGGGCGACGCCGCACTGGCGTCGGTCGTACGCGACGCCTTCGAGCCCCGGCCCTGGCGGCTCTGGGCCGACGACCCACGGCCCGCGGTCGGCGCGCGGATCAGGGCCGCCGGGGAACAGGGCTCCTTCGACCGCTGGCAACGGCAGCTGCGGCCGAGCGGCCCACGCCCCGGCTGGAGCGTGCGGGCCGTCTTCGACTGGGCGCAGCAGGCCCTGGAGCGCGGCACGGAGATGCACGGGCCCGCGGCCCGCTGTCTCACCGCCGTCGCCGGGCCCGACGACCGCCCGCTGATCGTCGAGGCCGCGCGCAACGGCCCCGACGGCGCCCGCTGCGCGGCGCTGCACTATCTCGCCGAGGTCCGTGACCCCGTCGTGCTCGATCTGATCGAGGCGGCGGCCGGCGGCACGGACCGCACCGTCGCCGACGCGGCCGTCGCCGCCTTCGAGCGGATGTGCGGCGACGAGGCGGTCGACCGGGCCCGCGGCTGGGTCCACAGGCCCGACGCGCTCGGCGCGTCCGCCGCGGGCGTGCTCGCCTGCCGCGGCGGTACGAAGGACACCGCGCTGGTCCTCGGCGCGCTGCGGGAGGCCGTACGGGCCGAGGGCCCCGACACCCAGCGGCTGTGGACCCTCGTCGACGGCGCGGGACGCCTCGGAATCGTCTGCGCCGCTCCCGTGCTGCGCCATGTCTACCGGGAGACCGCCTCCTCGCATCTGCGCGGCCGGGCGGCGCGCGCGCTCGCCGCGACCGATCCCTCCTACGCCACCGGCTTCGCCGTCGAGTGCCTGTGGGACTGCGAGGAGACCACCCGTGAGGTCGCCGCGCTGCACGCCGAGACCGGCGACGTACGCGTGGCGGAAAGACTGCGGCGGCTGGCCGCCGATCCGGCCGAGGAGGCCGAGGTGCAGACCGCTGTGCGCAGCAGGATGGGCCCGGACGCCGCCGCGCGCTGAGCCCGGCGGCCACGGCCGCGCCCCCGTCGCATACGGCCGGAAACCTTCGCTCCGTGAGCCGGTCCGTACCGTCTGTGCGCCTTCGTCGCGTCCGGGGAACGTCCCGCGTCCAATGCTCACGGGACGTTCCCCACGCGGAAAGATCCACGTTGGCAGGGACACGCTCGGCGCGACGACAACACGGATATGCGCGTCGTCATCGTCACCGAATCCTTCCCGCCCGATGTCAACGGGGTGGCCCACTGCGCCCTCCAGACCGCCCGGCACCTCGCCGCCCGCGGTCATGATCCGCTCGTCATCGCCCCGGCCGTCGCCGGGGATGCCGAGATCGACGCACCGTGCCCCGTGGTACGCGTGCCCTCACTCCCGCTGCCCGGCTATCCGCAGGTGCGGGTGGCGCTCCCCAGCCGGCGCATCGCGGCGGCCATCACCGCGCACCGCGCCGAACTCGTCCATCTGGCCGGACCCTTCGTGCTCGGTGTACGCGGCATGACGGCCGCCGCCCGGCTCGGTGTCCCCGCCGTCGCCGTCTACCAGACCGACCTCGCCGGCTACGCCCGTACCTATGTGGGCGCGGGCGAGGCCGCGGCCTGGCGGCGGATCCGTGCCGTGCACACCGCCGCCGACCTCACCCTCGCGCCGTCCAGCGCCGCCGCGAACGATCTCGCCGAGCACGGCATCCCCCGGGTGCGGCTCTGGCCGCGGGGCGTGGACACCGTACGGTTCCGGCCCGAACTGCGTGACGAGGAACTGCGCGGGCGGCTCGCGCCCAACGGGGAGCTGATCGTCGGCTATGTCGGCCGGCTCGCCCCCGAGAAGCATGTCGAACTCCTCGCCGGGGTCTCCCGGCTGCCCGGCGTCCGCGTCGTGATCGTCGGGGACGGGCCCAGCGAGACCTCGCTGCGCGGTGCGCTGCCCGGCGCGGTCTTCCTCGGCCGGTCGACCGGTGACGAACTGGCGCGGACCTTCGCCTCGTTCGACGTGTTCGCGCACACCGGCCCCTACGAGACCTTCTGCCAGACCGTGCAGGAGGCCATGGCCAGCGGGGTGCCGGTGATCGCGCCCGCCGCCGGCGGACCGCTCGACCTCGTCGACCACGGACGTACCGGGCTGCTGGTCGCGCCGCACGACGCCGACGCCGTCACCGCGGCCGTGGAGGAACTCGCCTTCGCCCCCGCGCTCCGCGCCGCCTACGGGCAGGCGGGACGCGCCACCGTCGAGGGCAGGACCTGGGCCGTCGTCGGGGACCAGCTGCTCGGCCACTACTCCGAGGTGCTCGGCGCCCGTACGGCGGTGGTCGCGTGAGCGCGCTGAAGATCGTACGGCTGGCCAACTTCGTCACCCCCGCCTCGGGCGGACTGCGCACCGCGCTCCAGGAGCTGGGCAGCGGCTATCTCGCGGCCGGGCACGAGCCGGTGCTGATCGTGCCGGGGGAGCGGGAGTCCCACGTGGACACCTCGCAGGGGCGGGTGATCACCCTGCCGGGGCCCGTTCTGCCCGGCACCGGCGGATACCGGGTGCTGAGCGCGCGGCGGCGGCTGCGGGAGGTGCTCGAAGAGATCGGGCCCGACCGCCTCGAAGTCTCCGACCGCACCACCCTGCGCTGGACGGGGGAGTGGGCACGCCGCCATCGCATCCCGTCCGTGATGGTCTCCCACGAGACGGCGGACGGGGTGCTGCGCACCTGGGGTGTGCCCGGGGTCGCCGCCGGCCGGGCCGCCGACCGGCTCAATCTGCGCACGGCCTGGGCGTACTCGCGGATCGTCTGCACCACGGAGTGGGCGGAGCGGGAGTTCCTCAGGATCGGGGCCCGCAATGTGGTGCGCGCACCGCTCGGTGTCGATCTGCGCCGGTGCACGCCGGATCGGTACGACGCCGAGCTGCGCTCCCGGTACGCGCGTACGGGTGAAGTACTGCTCGTACTGGGCTCCCGGCTGTCGGTGGAGAAGCGCCCCGGCACCGCGCTCGACGCGCTCGCCGAGCTGCGGAAGCGGGGCGTCCCCGCGGTGCTGGTCGTCGCCGGAGACGGTCCGCTGCGGGCCGGGCTGGTGCGCCGGGCCCGCGCCGAGCGGCTGCCCGCGCTCTTCCTCGGCCATGTGCGCGACCGCGAGGCGATGGCCGATCTCCAGGCATCCGCGGACATCTGCCTGGCGCCGGGACCCGCCGAGACCTTCGGGCTGTCCGCCCTGGAGGCACTGGCGTGCGGCACACCGGTCGTCGCCAGCGCGTCGTCGGCGCTGCCCGAGGTGATCGGGGACGCGGGCATCGCCGCCCGGGACAACGCCTCGGCCTTCGCCGACGCGATCCAGGAGCTCCAGGCCCGCCCCGAGGGGGCGCGCCGCGCCGCGGCCCGCGCCCGCGCGGAGCTCTTCAGCTGGGAGAACGCGGTCGCCGCCTTCCTCGCGGCCCACGACCTCCCGCTCGGCGTACCGGTGCTGAACAAGGTCCCGTCGCAGGTCCAGCAGGTCCACCGGCCGGAGGGAGAGGCGAGATGACGACGGAGGCGGAGCGCGGCACACCGCCCGCGGACGCGGCCCCGGACCAGGAACGGCGCCAGGAAAGGCGCCAGGAAAGGCGCCAGGAACGGCACGAGATACGGGACCAGGCCCAGCTGGCGCCGGACCCCGTTCCGGACGCGCCCGCACCGCCGCGCGCCCTGCGCTACGCGGCCCTCGGGGACTCGCTCACCGCCGGGATCGGCGACCCCGTCGACGGCGGATGGCGGGGCTGGGCCGCCCTGCTCGGCGCGGGCGTGGGCGACCCGGGGACCGGCGTACGGTTCCACAACTTCGCCGTCAGCGGCGCGCTCACCCGCGACGTCGAGGAGAAGCAGACCCCCGCCGCCCTCACCTTCGCCCCCGACCTCGCCTCCGTCGTCGTCGGCGTCAACGACACCCTGCGCCGCGCCTTCGACATCCAGGACCTCGCCCTGCGCCTCGACCGCGCGTGCGGCGCACTCGCCGCGCACGGCACCGTACTGCTGACCACCTGTCTGCCCGACCCCGGCAGAATGCTCGGGCTGCCCGCGCCGCTCGCCCTGCCCCTCGCCAGGCGGCAGCGCGCCGTCAACGCCGTCGTCCACGCCCTGGCGGCGCGCTACGACACCGTCCATCTGCACATGGCGGAGGCGTCCTGGGTCGCCGACCGGTCCCTGTGGAGCGCCGACCGGCTGCACCCCGCAGAGCGCGGGCACCGGATGATCGCCGCGCGCTTCCACGCGCTGCTCGCCGAACGGGGACTGGCCCTCGGCCACGAGCCCTCCCTCGCGGCCGACCAGCCCCCGCCGAGCCGCGCGGCCACGCTGCGCTGGCTCGCCACCTCGGGCACCGGATGGGTGGCGCGCCGCTGCCGGGATCTCCTGCCCGAGCTGCTGCGGCTGGCGGGCGACGAGGTGACGCACTGGGCCCGCGGCACCGGCGCCCGGCTCGACCTGCACGCCGAACTCGCCCTCTCCCGCGCGCTCGCCGCGCTGTCGCCCGGCGCTCCCCTTGCCAGAATGGGGGAATGACCGGGCGCTGGGAATTCTGGATCGACCGGGGCGGCACCTTCACCGATGTGGTGGGCAGGCGCCCCGACGGAGAGCTGGTCACACGGAAACTGCTCTCGCACCATCCCGAGCGGTACCAGGACGCGGCGGTGGCCGGCATCCGGCTGCTGCTCGGTCTCGGTCCCGGCGAACCGGTGCCCGCCGACCGGATCGATGTCGTCAAGATGGGGACGACCGTCGCCACCAACGCGCTCCTGGAGCGGCGCGGTGAGCCGACCGTCCTCCTCATCACCGAGGGTTTCCGCGACGCCCTGCGCATCGCGTACCAGAACCGGCCCCGGCTGTTCGACCGCCATATCGTGCTGCCCGAGGCCGTCTACGAACGCGTCATCGAGGTCCCGGAACGTATCGACGCGCACGGCGCCACCGTACGGCCGCTCGACACGGACGCCGTCGCCGCCGCCCTCCGCACCGCCCACGAGGACGGCTTCCGCGGCGCCGCCGTCGTCCTGATGCACGGCTACCGCCATCCCGCGCACGAGAACGCCGTCGCCGGGGCCGCGCGGGCGGCGGGCTTCACGCAGGTCAGCTGTTCCCATGAGGTCAGCCCGCTGATCAAACTCGTACCGCGCGGCGACACCACCGTCGTCGACGCCTACCTCTCACCGATCCTGCGCCGCTACGTCGACGAGATCGCCCATGAACTCCGGGGCATCCGGCTGATGTTCATGCAGTCCAACGGCGGCCTGCGGGAGGCCGCCCACTTCCGCGGCAAGGACGCCGTGCTGTCGGGACCGGCCGGCGGGGTCGTCGGGATGGCCCGCACGTCGGGACAGGCCGGCTTCCGCCGGGTCATCGGCTTCGACATGGGCGGCACCTCCACCGATGTCTCGCACTACGCGGGCGAGTTCGAGCGCGAACTCGGCACCCAGGTCGCCGGGGTGCGGATGCGCGCGCCCATGATGAACATCCACACCGTCGCGGCGGGCGGCGGGTCCGTGCTGCACTTCGACGGCCAGCGCTACCGCGTGGGGCCCGACTCGGCGGGCGCCGTGCCGGGCCCCGCCTGCTACCGGCGCGGCGGCCCGCTCACCGTCACCGACGCGCAGGTGATGCTGGGCCGCGTCCAGCCGGCCCACTTCCCCGCCGTGTTCGGCCCCCACGGCGACCAGCCGCTGGACGTGGAGGCCGTACGGGAGCGCTTCGCGCGCCGGGCCGAGGAGGTACGGAAGGCCACCGGCGTCAGCCGCACCCCCGAGGAGGTCGCGGCCGGCTATCTGGAGATCGCCGTCCTGAACATGGCCAACGCCGTCAAGAAGATCTCCGTACAGCGCGGCCACGACGTCACCCGCTACGCCCTCACCAGCTTCGGCGGCGCAGGCGGCCAGCACGCCTGCGCGGTCGCCGACGCGCTGGGCGTCGACACCGTGATCGTCCCGCCGCTCGCGGGTGTCCTCTCCGCGTACGGCATCGGGCTCGCCGACGCCACCGCCATGCGGGAGCAGTCCGTCGAGACCGAGCTGACCGAACCGGCCCTGCGCCGGGTGCGCGAACTGTGCGACTCCCTCGCCGAACGCACCCGTGCCGAGCTGCGCGCCGACT
The DNA here is from genome assembly GCF_055639435.1 of Streptomyces sp. NPDC039430. Taxonomy (NCBI): domain Bacteria; kingdom Bacillati; phylum Actinomycetota; class Actinomycetes; order Kitasatosporales; family Streptomycetaceae; genus Streptomyces; species Streptomyces sp. NPDC039430. The sequence continues at coordinate 451,953 of NZ_JBVKAK010000007.1, forward strand.
CCGTCCCGGACGACGCGATCACCACGCGCGCGCGGGTGCTGCTGCGCTACGCGGGGACCGACGCGAGCCTGCCCGTACCCCTGGACGGGGCCGCGGCCATGACCGCCGCCTTCGTGGCCGAACACCGCTCGCGCTACGCCTTCACCATGGACAAACCGCTGGTGATGGAGGCGGTATCGGTCGAGGCCGTCGGCGCGTCCGGTCCGCACGCCCCGTACGCGCCCACGCCGCCCGCCGGGACCGGCGGACACGAACCGTACGCGACCGTCGGGATGTTCACCGAGGGACGGGTCCGGGACACCCCGCTGTACCGCCGCGAGGACCTGCGCGCCGCCGACACCGTGACCGGGCCCGCGGTGATCGCGGAGGCCGACGCCACGACCGTCGTCGAACCGGGCTGGCAGGCGGCTCCGGGCGAGCGGGGGCATCTGCTGCTCACGCGCGTACGGCCACGCCCCGCGCGGGTCGCGGTCGGCACGGACGTGGACCCCGTCCTGCTGGAGGTCTTCAACAACCTCTTCATGGCCATCGCCGAACAGATGGGCGTGCGCCTGGAGAACACCGCCCACTCCGTCAACATCAAGGAGCGGCTCGACTTCTCCTGCGCGCTCTTCGACTCCGACGGCAATCTGATCGCCAACGCGCCCCATATCCCCGTCCATCTGGGATCGATGGGCGAGACCATCAAGGAAGTGCTCCGCCGCAACGAGGGCGCGCTGCGGCCGGGCGAGGTGTACGCCATCAACGACCCGTACCACGGCGGCACCCATCTGCCCGACGTGACCGTCGTGACGCCCGTCTTCGACGAACAGGGCGGAACGCCGCGGTTCCTGGTGGCCTCGCGCGGCCACCACGCCGAGATCGGCGGCATCACCCCCGGCTCCATGCCCGCCTTCAGCACCACCATCGACGAGGAGGGCGTGCTCTTCGACAACTGGCCGCTCGTCAGGGACGGCAGGCTGCGCGAGGACGAGACCCGGGAACTGCTCACCACGGCCCCTCACCCCTCCCGCGACCCGGACACCAATCTCGCCGATCTGCGCGCCCAGATCGCGGCGAACGAGAAGGGCATCGCCGAACTGCGCCGCATGACAGACGAGTTCGGCACCGACGTCGTCCAGGCGTACATGGGGCACGTACGGCGCAACGCCGAGGAGTCCGTACGCCGGATCGTCGCCGGGCTGCACGACGGCGCGTACCGCTACGAGACCGACGGCGGCGCGGTGATCGAGGTCGCGGTCCGGGTCGACCGGGAAGCGCGCTCCGCCGTCATCGACTTCACCGGCAGCTCGCCGCAGCTGCCCGGCAACTTCAACGCGCCCACGTCCGTCGTGCTGGCGGCCGTGCTCTATGTCTTCCGTACGCTCGTGGCCGATGACATCCCGCTCAACAGCGGCTGCCTCGAACCCCTGGACGTGCGGGTGCCGGAAGGATCGATGCTCGCGCCCGCCCCTCCCGCGGCGACCGTCGCGGGCAATGTCGAGACCTCGCAGGCCATCACCGGCGCGCTGTACGCGGCCCTCGGCGTGCAGGCCGAGGGCTCGGGCACCATGAACAACCTCACCTTCGGCAACGACCGGGTGCAGTACTACGAGACCGTCGCCAGCGGCTCCGGCGCGGGCGACGGCTTCGACGGCGCGGACGCCGTACAGACCCATATGACCAACTCCCGGCTCACCGACCCGGAGGTGCTGGAGTGGCGCTATCCCGTACGGGTCGACGCGTTCGCCGTACGGGACGGCAGCGGCGGAAGCGGACACTGGCACGGCGGCGACGGCGTCGAACGGCGGCTGCGCTTCCTGGCGCCGATGACGGTGACGCTGCTGACCGGGCACCGCAGGGTCCCGCCGTACGGCATGGCGGGCGGCGGACCCGGCGCGCTCGGGAGCAACACGGTGGAGCGCGCGGACGGCACGGTCACGCCGCTGCGCGGCGTCGACTCGGCCGACGTGGGGCCGGGCGACGTCCTGGTCATGCGGACGCCGGGCGGTGGCGGCTACGGGACGCCGCCCCGCTGAGGCCAGGTCACTGCCCCTCGGGGGGCTTGCCCTGCGCGGAGGACACCTCGACGAGTTCGGCGCGGCCCCGCGCGTTGAGCCTCAGGATCGGGACGGCCTTGTTCCGCGGATTGCCGTTGTTCCGGAAGGAGATGAAACCGCTCGCCCCCGCCACCTGCTGCGGCCCGTTCATCTGCTGGAACATCCGGCCCACCGCGCCCCCGGTCACGGCCCCCGGGCCGCCCGCCGCCATCCGGACGCCCTCGGCCGCGGTCAGCACCGCGTCATGGGCCATGAGGTCCTGGCCGTCGTAGCGGTCGTCGCCCGGAAACCACGTGTCCAGCAGGCCGTTCTCCTGGAAGTACCGCGCGGAGCGTTCGGAGACCCGCCCGGGATCGGCCCGCCACATGTCGCGGTGGGCCAGCCCCGTGAAGAGCACCGTGACATCGTTCTCGACGGCGTGGGCGATCTGCTCCCGGTCCAGGTTCGAGGTGTCGTCACCGGCGAGGACCGTGAACGTATGGTCCGTGCAGCTGCGGTTGGCCAGCGAATCGAGGAAGTTGGTGAGATGCCGGCCGCGGCCCGCGAAGTAGATGACCTGCGGCCGGGTGTCACAGAGCTGCGCGGGGAAATAACGCAGTTCGTTCTTCCAGGCGCCGCCGGGCACCGACGAGTCGAACGTCATCCGCTCCGCCACCAGCCGGTGGCCGGTCTTCTTGTCGGGGAACGCCTCGGTGAACGCGGTGCCCAGGGTGGCCGCGTACAGATTGGTCGTGGCGGCGTCCTGGACGACCACCGCCGTACGCAGCTTCGTGGACCGCTTCAGATAGGCCGCCGCCGCGTACGCCTCGTCCACGTTGGTGGGCGAGACCCGTACGAAGCCGGGGATGCCCTGGATGTTGGTGGCGGTCATGGTGCTGGCCACGGTGGCGAGGCCGCTCTCGGAGAGCTTCCTGAGCGCCGCCAGATTCGGGCCGGTGCTGGGGCCGAGACCGGTCACGGCCACCAGCTTGTCGTCCGAGTCCTTCCGGGCGATCAGCTCGTCCACGGTGTGGTTCCAGTGCGCCGAACTGCTGCCGGTGTTCGCGATCAGCAGCCGGATCTTGGGCGAGGAGGCGAGATCGCCGCGGTTGTGCCGGTACTGCGCGAGATAGGCGCCCTCCAGCTCGTGCCGCACCGAATCCTCGGAATTGCTGTCGTCGTTGGTGAGCGTGAAGGAGGTCATGTACGCGACGCTGACATACGGCTCCTTCTTGGCCTCCTTGCTGACCAGGTCGTTCTCCTCCTTGATCTTCTTCACCACGGTGGCCAGATGGTCCGCGAAATGGAACGAGCCGTCGGTGACGCCCACGCACTCCTTGTCCTCGCCGCGCTTGACGACCCCGTCGTCGCACCGGGCCCGTACGTCACCGATCCAGCGGACGCCCAGCGGGACCGCCACCGCGAGCACGGCGACGATGACCACCCCGATCACCACGCGGCGCACGATGTGCAGCGGCCATTCGAGTCTGCGCATCCCGCTCACCCCTCGCTCGTGGACGTCAGCGGATGGCGCCAGTGGCGATAGCGCTCCGCCTCGTTGAACAGCGCCACGACATCGTTCCTGCGCAGCCGCGACAGCTGGTTGAACCCGTCGGCGATCAGATCGTTCAGCCGCATCCCGGGGTCGGCGAGCGGATCGCTCCACACCCAGCGGGTGATGATCAGCTCCCGGATCACCCCTCCGGTGGTGACCGCCTCGCCGGGCTCGCCGGGACCGAGCCCGGCCAGCAGATCCAGTGGACCGCCCAGGGAGACGAGCCGGTTGGGCGCGGCCGTGATCGCGTTGAACTCACTGATCCACTGCGCCGCGGGCACCCGGGGGAACCGCCCGACCAGATGGGCGGTCACCTCCTCGATCCGGCCCCAGGCCAGCCGGTGGTACATCTCCTGGACCGTGCGCCCCACGGATCCGAAGTGCTCGGCGAGGAGTTCGTGCACGGTGTCCCAGTCGTCGGGGCGCCGGGCCAGCCGCCACAGCAGCAGCCGCCGCGGCCAGGGATGGAGGGCCGGCGTCACACTCCCGGGGCCGAGCAGCAGCCAGCGGGCGCGCATCTCGCCGAAGAGCGGGTCCCCGGGGCTGAGCACCCGCGTACCGATCGACAGATCACGCGCGGCGGCGCACTCGGCGAGCGTCGCGCGCCGTGGTTCGTCGATGCCCTGGAGTAGATGGTCGAGCGCCGCGTCGGCGAGCGTGAGCGTCTCCTCGCCGTCGCGCAGCGTCCGGTCGGGCAGCCCGCGCAGCCAGCGGTCCTGCTCGGGGCCGTCCTCGGCCGGTACGTCGGAGTGCCGCAGCACCTCAAGGACCTGGTGCACGGCGCTGGGCAGCCCGCAGGTCAGCCGGTGCACGAAGGGCGCGAGGCGGGTGAAGGGCGCCAGATCCGGGTGGCGGCGCAGCTCCAGTTCGATACGGATACGGACCTCGTCGAGGTTGAGATCCCGCAGCCGCAGCGGATACCACCAGGTGTCGTCGCTGTCGCGGGTCGGCCGGTGCTCGCTCCAGTCCGCCAGAGAGGCCCGGTCGGGGCCGCGCAGCTGCCAGGGCCACTGGTCGCCGGTGGCCGGACCCCAGCGCGGCAGCCAGCGGTTGGAGCTGGCGACGATGGTCAGCGGGTCGCAGGAGAGCCCCGCCACCACGGTGTCGTCGTGCCGGGCGCGGATCAGCAGATCGAGGAAGCGACGGCCGTACTCCGAATGGGAGTTGTCGAGCAGCAGCAGATACGAGCGGGGCGTGAACGAGTGGGCCGCGTTGCCCCGCAGATCCGCCAGGAACGCCGAGAACAGCACGCGGTCGAGCCGCTCCTCGTCCTCCGCGTCGCCGTCGTGCCGCCACAGGTTCAGCTCGACCAGCGCCTCCCACGGGTCCTGGCTCCGGATGAGCGGATGCCCGCCGTACCACGCGGCGCTCCCGGTGAACTTACGGCCGGGCAGCCGGCGACGGCCGCGCCGCAGGGCGTCCCGCAGCAGCGCGAGGGCGGCGGTCGACGCGCCGTCAGGGGCTCCCACGGCGCCGCCCGCCACCTCGAAGAACGCGGCCAGATAATCGCCGTAGCGGGCCTCGGCCCGTTCCTGGAAGGCGTCCAGCTCCCGCCGGATATTGCGCCGTCCCTCGGCCAGGCTGGTCATCCGCAGGTCGTGGTCGGAGGCGAGCAGTCCGAGGGTGAGCCGGGGGAAGTGGGAGCGGCGGTACCGCGGCAGCTTCCGTTCGAGCTGCCGGGCGAGCAGCCCCAGACCGTAGCGCGGCAACAGCCCGTGCTCGGCGGCGAGATTGACATAGGCGAACGGGTTCTCGGGGCCGAACTGCTCCATCAGCGCACTGTGCGCCTCACTGGCACCACTGCCGCGCGGGCCGAGCAGCATCGTCACCGGCCGTTCCGCGGTGGGCTGCTGTCTCAGACACTCGTCGACGAGGGAGATGATGCCGTTGCGGCCCCTGAGGCCCATGCGCACTCCGGAATCCGTCACGCGCATCAGCCCCCCCGAGCCACGCGCCCCGCACAAGTGGGGCGACACCGTCAAGTCTACCGGAGTGCCTTACAACTACAGTTGATTTTACGGAGGTTGCTGAGTCGCACCGTGAACCTGCCCGGACCGGGCCGCCGCGCACAGCGGCTCCCTGCCCCATTCACGTCGGCCGGCGGCCTCCCCGGCGTCATCCGGCGGGCCGGTGCCGTACGACCACGAACCGCACGGGCGTCCCCGGCGCGGCCTGCGCCGCCGCCGGGAGGTCGCGCTCCGCCACGACCGCGATCACCGGATAGCCGCCGGTCGTCGGATGGTCGGCGAGGAACACCAGCGGCCGGCCGTCGGGCGGCACCTGCACGGCCCCCGTCACCATGCCCTCGCTGGGCAGTTCGGCGGAGACGGCGCGCTCCAGCGGCGGGCCCTCCGTACGCAGCCCGATACGGTTGCTCGCGGCCGAGACCCGGTAGGCGCGCGTGGCCAGCGTACGCAGGGCCGTAGGCGTGAACCAGTCGTCGCGCGGCCCGAGCCGTATCCGCAGCACCAGCTCGGCGGGCGGGGCCTGCGTGGGCACCCCGTCGACCCGGGCCGCTCCCGACGTCACCCGGCCCAGCGGCAGGACCGTACCGTCACGCAGCGGCGCGGGCCCGAGGCCCGACAGCAGATCCGCCGACCGGCTGCCGAGGACCGGCTCCACCGCCACCCCGCCGCCGAACGCCACATAACTCCTGACCCCGGAGACGACCCTCCCCACCTCCAGCAGCGCGCCCGCGGGCACCCGCACGGGAGCGCCCCAGGGGGCGGGGCGCCCGTCGACCAGGACCGGGCACGGCGCTCCTGCGACCGCCGCCGTCACCGCGCAGCGCGGCCGTACCGCACAGCCGTCGAGCGTCGTCTCCAGCGCCGCGGCGCCCTCCGGATTGCCCACCAGCCGGTTGACCAGCCGCAGCGCCGGCGGATCGAGCGCCCCGGAGCGCGGCACCCCCAGATGGGCGTGCCCGTACCGGCCGAGGTCCTGCACGGTGGTCAGCGCCCCGGAACGTACGACGGAGAGAGCCCGGTCCGTCATCGGCCGGCCGCCGTCGGCACGAAGCGCACCCGCGTCCCGGGCGCGAGCAGCGCCGCGGGCACCCGCGCCGGATCCCACAGGACGGTGTCCGTCGTCCCGATGAGCTGCCAGCCGCCGGGGGAGGAGCGCGGATACACCCCGGTGTACGGGCCCGCCAGAGCGACCGAGCCCGGCGGTACGGCGGTACGGGGAGTGGGCCTGCGGGGTACGGCGTACCGCGCGGGCAGTCCGGTGAGATAGCCGAAGCCGGGCGCGAACCCGCAGAACGCGACCCGGAATTCGGCCGCAGAGTGGATCCGTGCCACCTCCTCGGGCGGCACACCCCACAGCGCGGCGACCTCCGCCAGATCCGGACCGTCGTAACGCACCGGCAGTTCCACGGTGTCCGGCACGCGCGTGTCCGGCGCCTCGGCCCGCCAGCCGTGGAGCCCCGCGGCGAAGCCCGCCGGATCGTCCAGGCCGTCGAGCAGTACGGTCCTGGCGGCGGGGACGATCTCCCGCACCGGCGGCAGGACGCCCGCCGCGCGGCGGCGCAGCAGCTCGGCGTGGAACGCCGCCGTCTCCTCGCCGTCCGCCAGCTCGACGAGGACTGCCCGGTCGCCGACCGGCAGCGCCCTCATACGAAGGACTCCACCCGGACGCCGGACGTCTCCAGCCGGTGGCGCACCCGGCGGGCGAGATCCACGGCGCCCGGGGTGTCGCCGTGCAGGCACAGCGAGCGGGCGCGGACGCCGACGGACCGTCCGTACAGGGAGGTCACCACGCCGAACCGGGCCATGGACACGGACCGTTCCACCACCGCCGAGGGGTCCGTGATCACGGCGCCCTCCTGCCCGCGCGGCACGAGCGTGCCCTCCGAGGTGTAGGCGCGGTCCGCGAACGCCTCGGTGACCACGGGCAGTCCGGCCTTCTCCGCCACGTCATGGAGCAGGGAGCCCGGCAGGCCGAGCAGCGGCAGCCGCTCGCCGGTCAGCAGCACGCCCTCCACGACGGCCTCGGCCTGCTCCGCGTCATGGACCACCCTGTTGTAGAGGGCGCCGTGCGGTTTGACATAGGCGACGCGGGCGCCCGCCGCCTTCGCGAACACCTCCAGCGCGCCGATCTGGTAGGCGACCTCGGCGGCCAGCTCGTCCGCGGGCACCTCCATCGAGCGGCGGCCGAAGCCGGCCAGATCGCGGTACGAGACCTGGGCGCCGATCCGGACCCCGCGCTCGGCGGCCCAGCCGCAGACCCGCCGCATGGTGGCCGCGTCCCCGGCGTGGAAGCCACAGGCCACATTGGCGCTGGTGACGACGGAGAGCAGCTCCTCGTCCTCGGTCAGCCGCCAGTGGCCGAAGCCCTCGCCCAGGTCGGCGTTGAGATCGATGGACGCCCAGGTCATGGAGTCACCTTCCGATCGGTTCGGGTACGAGCAGTTCGCGGCCGCGGGTCTCGGGCAGCCCGGTCAACGCGAGTACCGCGAGACCGTAACCGACCGCGCCGAAGACCAGAGCGCCCCCGACGCCCCAGCTGGTGGCCAGGAAGCCCACCAGGGTGGGGAAGAGCGCGCCCACGGCCCGCCCGGTGTTGTACGTGAAGCCCTGGCCGGTACCGCGTACGGCCGTCGGATACAGCTCGCTGAGGAACGAGCCGAAGCCGCTGAAGATGGCCGACATGCAGAAGCCGAGCGGGAATCCGAGGACGAGCAGCAGACCGTCCGCCCCCGCCGGAATGTTGGTGTAGGCCAGGATGGCGACGGCGGACAGGACGGCGAAGATCGCGATGTTCTTCTTCCTGCCCAGCCGGTCGGTGAGATAGCCACCGGTCAGATAGCCGGTGAAGGCCCCGCTGATCAGGAAGGTCAGATAGCCGCCGGTGCCGACCACCGTGAGGCCGCGCTCCGTCTTGAGATAGGTCGGCACCCAGGTGGCGAGCGTGTAGTAACCGCCCTGCACGCCGGTGGACATCAGCGTCGCGAAGAACGTCGTACGGAGCAGGTCCCCGCGGAAGATCGCGCTGAACGAGCCCTTCTCGGCGCTCTCGCGGCGCTGCGCGGCGGCCTCGGGCGCGTCGTGGACGTTCCGCCGTACGTAGACGATCAGCAGGGCGGGCAGCGCGCCCGTCCAGAACATCACGCGCCACGCGGTGTCCGCGTCCAGGAACTGGAAGACCAGCGTGTAGACGAGGACCGCGAGCGCCCAGCCGGCCGCCCAGGCGCTCTGGACGGCACCGAGCGTACGGCCGCGGTGCTTGCCGGAGGCGTACTCCGCGACGAGGATCGCGCCGACCGCCCACTCGCCGCCGAAACCGAGCCCCTGGAGGGCGCGGAAGACCAGCAGCGTCTCGTAGTTGGGCGCGAATCCGCAGAGCACGGTGAAGACCGCGTAGGTGATGACGGTGATCATCAGGGCCCTGACCCGGCCGATGCGGTCGGCGAGTACCCCCGCGACCGCCCCGCCGATGGCCGAGACGACGAGGGTGACGGTGGTGAGCAGCCCCGTCTGGCCGTTGTCGAGGCTGAAGTACGCGGCGATCGCCACCATGGACAGCGGCAGCGTGAAGAAGTCGTACGAGTCCAGGCCGTAGCCGCCGAACGCGCCGGCGAAGGCCCGGCGCCCCTGCGGCCCCAGGGCCCGCAGCCAGGCGAACGCGCCGGTGTCCTCGGGAGATCCGTCCTTGCTCAGACGTGCTTGGGTCATGCTCATCTGCACCTCGCAGGAAGGGGAGTGTGCTGGGACCGTGAGCTGAGAAGACCGTAGGGGATTGTTCAACGATCCGACAAGAGACTTGTTGTTTCGTTCTTGCTTCTACGATGAGTCCGTACGCGAACGGAGACGGAAGAGGGCGCTGTGGCGACGAGCGGGACCGAACTCGGCGAGCTGGCGGACGACCGCCCCCTGCTGGGCCGTACGAGCACGGCGGAACGGGTCGCGGACATCCTCCGGACGCGCATCGCGGAGGGCTACTTCCAGCCCGGCGAACGGCTCTCGGAGGAGTCGATCGGAAAGGCGCTGGTCGTCTCCCGCAACACCCTGCGCGAGGCGTTCCGGCTGCTCACGCACGAGCGGCTGCTGGTCCACGAGCTCAACCGCGGGGTCTTCGTGCGGGTGCTCGCGGTCGAGGACGTCGAGGACATCTACCGCACACGCCGGCTGATCGAATGCGCCGTCGTACGCGGCCTCGGCGAACCCCCGTTCGCGCTCGACGGCCTGGAGAAGGCGGTCGCCAACGGCACGCGGGCGGCCCGCGAGGGGCGCTGGAAGGGAGTCTCGACCGCGAACATCCACTTCCACCGCGAACTGGTCGCGCTGGCGGGCAGCGTACGCACCGACGAACTGATGAGCGCCGTACTGGCCGAACTACGGCTCGCCTTCCACGTGGTGGACGACCCGCGCCTGCTGCACGAGCCGTACCTCGTACGGAACCGGCAGCTCCTGGAGTCCCTCGGAGCCGGCGACAGGGACGGCACGGAACGGATGCTCGCCGCGTATCTGGACGACTCGCGCGAACAGCTCGTGGAGGTGTACGCGAGGCTCGTCGCCGAGGACGGGACCGAGTGAGACAGGGGCCGCTTCCGCACCGTTTCGCCCGTTGTCGGTGCGAGGACATAATCTGTGCAGCGTGACTTCGCCTGCCCCGACGGACTTCGTTCCGCCCCAGCTCAGCGCGGGGCCGCGGCCCGCACAGGGCCCGGCCGCCGACGAAGGGCTCGCGCGGCGGCTGCGCGCGCTCGCCTGCACCGCGCCGCTGCACGACCTGGACACCCGCAAGGCCAATCTCGCGGGCGAGTACTCCGTCTACGCGATGGCCGAGGTCGCGCTCTCGGCCATCGATCTGGTCACGCTGAACATGGACTTCGACACCGGCGCCGACCACGAGCAGATCGTGTCCAGACTGCTGCCACGCGTCGCCGCGCAGGCACCCCGCCGCCCGGTCGCGGAGCATGAACGCGTCGCCCGCTGGGTGCTGGAGAACCTCATCAACGTCGGCAGCGTGGACCGCGGATTCCGCGCGGTGTACGGCACGTTCGGCACCGACGGCGTCTACACCCGCAGGGACTACGACTTCAAGCTCATCGAAGAGGTCCCGGGACACGGCGGCAGCGTCTTCCTCCGGACCACCGACGAAGCGGTCAACGTCCTGGTCGGCGCGCTCGACACGGACGTCACCAGCGCGCAGATCGCCGCCGAGGTCAAGCTCGAAGTGCTGATCAGCCGCGGCAGGCTGGCCGACGCCCAACTCGCCGCGGAACAGGCCAGATACCGCACCGTGCAGTACGCGGAGACGCTCCGCAGGACGCTGGAGGCGACCCGCCGCAACGTACGGGCGGTCGACTGGCTCAACGCCGTACCGGACCTGATCGACGAAGCCCTCGACCATGTCGCCGACCGGTACCGCCACGAGAACGCGATCCTGACGAACATCCGCAAGGCCCGCGACGAGGCCGAGACCGGCGCGGACCCCAAGACGGCCGAGCACAAGCGGCGCGCGGCCGAGCTGGTCGACATCGTCAAGGACTGCATCCGCCGGCACACCCAGCTCCAGTCCCGGCTGCTGGAGGCGGGCCCGCTCTTCCGCGCGGAACAGGACCGGCAGGCCTTCGCCCGGCCCACCGCCCACACGGGCCTCGACCTGTACGGACAACTGCTCGCCCCGCTGCTGCCGCTCCCCGTCGAGCGGGCGGCACGCGTGACGGACGCGTTCTTCGCCCGCGGCACCGGCCCGCGCACGCCCGTCTCCGTACGCGTCGGCGACCTGATCGACCTGCTGCTGACGCCACCGGTCGAACGGGAACACCTGGGCGCGGAGATGCCGGAACCGGACCTGATCGCGACCCCGGACGACAGCCGCTTCACCGAGGAACAGCTGGCGAGCGCGAAGGAACTGCTCGACCTGGAACACGACGCGCCGCGCCGCCTCTCGGGCCTGCTGACGGAGGCGCGCCGCCGCGATCCCGAACTGCCGTATCTGGTGGCGCTACTGGCCATCCACGCGGCGAGCCCGCCGGTGGGGACGGCGTACCGGCAGGGCGAGGAGAGCGTGCTGTTCGCGGTGGACGACGGCACGCGGCTGGACGACGTGGAGTTCGGCGGGGCGGACTTGATCGTGGGAACGGCCCGCCTTGGCGCGGGGCGCGCGGTGCGCGCGGGGCGGGGCGAGGGTGCGTGAGTTGTGGCTGGGGGTCGTGATCGGGTGCGGGTTGCTGGGTGCGGGTGCGTTTCGGCTGGGGGTGGTGGTCGGGTGGCGCTCCGGGGCTCGCGCCCGGGACGGCATGCCGTGCTTTCCCGGGGGACACCCCCGGACCCCCGTACGGCGCGCAGCCGGCCACAGTCAGGAAACGGGCGTTCGCGCGCCACACATCACGCTTTAGTGTCCCGGACACGCCCCCTGCGCGCCCCCCTTCACCGCCCGCACAAGCCACGCGTTCGTGCGCGAGGGTGGGCGGGGGAGGCGGCGACACCCTCCCGCACCGGGGCGGCAAGTGGTCCGGGCCACCGGGCCGCACCCGACCCCACACCCCCACCAGGGCGGTGGGTTGCGGGACGACCACCGGGGGAGGGGTCGGGGGTGTAGGAGGTGCGTGTCCGGACTCTGAAGCGTGAGGTGTGGCGCGCGGACGCCCGAACCAACGACAGGGCAGAACGCGCCGTAAATCATGCCGTCCGGACATGTGCCTCCGGAGGCCCCGGGCCCCGGCACCAGCCGCACGAAACCGCAACCCAGCACACCGCAACCCAGCACACCGCAGCCCAGCCCAGCGCACCCGCACAAGGAGACCCCGTGAGCGACCACCACGCCGAGCACCCCGCCGCGTGGACCGAGACCGACGCCGACGCGGCCGAGACCACGACCCCCGCCGGCTCCGCCGGCCACGTCACGCCCGCCGACGCCGCCGACGCCGCCCGCCTCGTCTCCTTCGGGCTCCAGCCCAAGCTGCTCCCCGCCCGCGACGCCGAGTACACCGGGCTCCTCCGCCGCTACCGCGAAGACCCCGCCTTCGCCCGCGTCGCCGACGCCGTCGCCACCGGCTTCGGCCTCGTCGTCCTGGAGGTCTCCCCGCGCGCCGGCATGGCCGTGACCGCGGGCGAGGACTCCGTTTTCGCGGTCCGGATGGGCGACTACGCCCGCCGCGCCGCCACCGACTCCGCCGACCGCTTCCTGCACGGCCTCGCCCATCTCGCCGTCGCCGCCATGGCGTTCCCCCGCCCCGCCGACCTCGCCGACGACGGATACATCGGCCGGATCACGGTCAACGGCGTCGACGCGTTCGTACGGCAGGCGTGCCGCCGGCTGGAGGAGCGCGCCGAGGAGGCGGGGGAGAACACCGACCCGTCGACCGGCGAACCGGGCCTGGAAGCCGCCTGGCGGATCTACGCGCGGCGCAGCGCCACGGGCGCCACCAAGGACGCCCGCAGGCTGGCCGGTTCCACGACCGGCATCGTCGGCAAGGCCGTCGCGTTCCTCACCGACTCCGGTTTCCTCCAGCGCACCGGCGACGACGCGGGCGGCGCGTACCGCACCACCGCCCGCTACCAGCTCCAGGTCCGCGACATGGCGGGCCACGCGGCCATGGCCGAGCTGCTGGAGCTGGGCGTCGTCCCCGTCACCGACGGCTCGGCCACCCTGCTGCCACCGCCCGAGGGTGACGATCTGGAGCTGGCCGCCGACGCCGGCCTGCCGTTCCACGCCTGACCCCGCCCCCCACCACGACGAGAGTCCCCGCCATGTACGAGCTGTCCCGGGTCCGCCTCTACTCCATCGGCCCCGCCGGTGCGCGCTACGCCGACACCGTGCTCGATCTGCGCGGAGTGGGCGCGCCCGTGCCCCACCCCGCCCCCGCCCAGGCGGAGTTCTTCGAGGAGGAGCCGGTCGGCCCGCCGCGCCGGCCCGCCCCCGCGGGTGTGCTCTTCCTGGAGAACGGCGGCGGCAAGTCCGTGCTGCTCAAGCTGATCTTCTCGGTGATGCTGCCGGGACACCGCAATACGCTCGGCGGCGCCAGCTCCGGCGTGCTGCGGAAGTTCCTCCTCGCGGACGACTGCGGACATGTCGCGCTGGAGTGGCAGCACACGCTCACCGGTGAACTCGTGGTGGTCGGCAAGGCCAGTGAGTGGCGCGGCCGTCAGGTGTCCAACGACCCGCGGAAGTTCGCCGAGGGCTGGTACTCCTTCCGGCCGGGCCCCGGGCTCAGTCTCGACTCGCTGCCCGTCGCCGAGTCCACCGCCGTCCGGCCGCCCGTGGAGGGCGCCTCGGGCGCCCGGGGGAGGCGGCGCACCATGAAGGGTTTCCGGGACTGCCTGACCGAGGCGGGCAAGTTCTATCCGCATCTCGACGTCCACTGGGAGGAGATCCACGACCGCTGGAACGAGCACCTCGGGGATCTGGGCCTGGACCCCGAACTCTTCCGCTACCAGCGCGAGATGAACGCCGACGAGGGTGAGGCGGCGGGCCTCTTCGCGGTCAAGAAGGACTCCGACTTCACCGATCTGCTGCTGCGGGCCGTCACCGACACCCGGGACACGGACGGGCTCGCGGATCTCGTCGGGGGGTTCGGCAACAAGCTGGGCCGCCGCGCCGAACTCACCGCCGAGCGCGACTTCACCGCCGGCTCGGTCGATCTGCTCGGCCGGATCGTCGAGGCCGCCGACACCCGCGCCCGTGCCCGTGACATCCACGCGGGCGCCGAGCGCCGGGCCCGTACGCTCGTACGGCGGCTCACGGCCCGCGCGGCGGAGGAGCGGGAGCGGGCCGCCGACCTCGCCCGGCAGGTGACCGCCGCCGCCCATACGGTGACCTCGGCGGAGCAGGAGCGCGGCCGAAGCGCGCTGATCGCCGCCGAACTGGCCTACCGGCACGCCTCGCTGGCCCTCACCGTCGCCGAGAAGCGCGCCGCCGCCCAGCGCCGCGAGCTGACCGACGCCCGTACGCTGCACTCCGCCTGGCAGGCCGCCGAGGCCGTGCTGCGCCACCGCGCCGCCGCCGACCGCTCCGCGCGCGTGGCCGTCGCCATCCGGGAGGCCGAGCGCGACGCCGCGCCCGCGCTGGCCGCGCGGGCCACCGCGGCGGCCGATCTCGTACGCGCGCTGCACGCCGCCGCCGAGGACGGCGAGCGCCTGGCGAACGAGGAGGAGGAGCGTTCCGCCACGCTCCAGGAGACGGGCGAGGCCGCCCACCGCGACGCGACCTCCGCGGCCACCGAGGCCCAGCGGGCCCGCAGCGAGGCCGGGCATCTGCGCCAGCGGCTCGCGGAGGTCGGCCAGGAGACGGCCGAGGCGGTACGCGCGGGCTGGCTCGACGACACGGCGCCCGACGCCGATCCGGCCCGCGCCGCGCTGGCCGCGAGCGACGCGGAGAAGTCCGCGGTCGCCGGCTGGGACACCGCGCGCGAGGCCGCGCGCACGGCCGCCGACCTGGCCAGGGAGGCGGCCTCGGCGGAGTCCCGCGCCGAACTGGCCGCGGCCCGCGCCGCCGACGCCGCCCAGGCCGCGGAGCACGCGTACGACGCGGAGCGCCGCGCGGCGGAGTCGATCGCCCAGGACGAGCGCCTGTCCGAACTGCTCAGCCTGCCCGCGACGGCCGCCGCCCTGGCCGCGGTCCCCGCGCCACGGGACGGCACGGGCGACCGGGACACGGACCCCCCGGCCCGGCCCGCCTCCCGGCGTCCCGCCGACGGGCCGCTGAGCCCCGAGGACCTCGACCGGTACGCCGACGAACTGCGCGAACTGCTCGACCAGGGCGTCACCTCCGCCGAGCGGCAGCTCTTCGACCTGCGCACCGCCGCGGCCGACGACTCCCGTATCCTCGGCGCGCTCGGCGACGGCGGGCTGCTGCCGCCGGGGCCCGATGTCCTCGCCACCGTCGAGTACCTCGGCGAGCACGGCATCCCCGCCCTTCCCGGCTGGCGCTATCTGGCCCAGGCCGTGGACCCGGGCGACCACGCCGCGGTGCTGGCCGCCAGGCCGGAGCTGGTCGACGGCGTCGTGATCACCGACCCGGCCTCGCACGCCCGCGCCCGCGAGACCCTCGCGGGCGCCGCCCTGCTGCCGCGCTCCGCCGTCGCCGTGGGCACCGCCGCCGCGCTGCTGGCCCCCGTACCGGGCCCCGGCTCCGAAGGCCCGGCCGACACCGGGGTGTTCCTCGTACCGCCGAACCCGGCCATGCACGACGAACACGCGGCCGACGAGGAGCGCCAGGCGCTGCGCAGCCGCGCGGCGGACCGCGACGAGGAGATCCGGGTGCTCGCGGCCCGGCTCGCCGGCGACCGTTCGCTCGCCGCCCGGCTCGGCTCCTGGCGGGCCGACTGCCCGCCAGGCATGCTCCTGGAGCTGGCGGCCGCGGCGAGGGCCGCCAGGGAATCGGCCGAGGCGGCCGCCGCCTCCCTCGCCGAGGCCCGTACGGCACGCGCCGAGGCGGACGAGGCCGCCGCGGACACCGCGCGGGTACGCGACGAACGGCAGGAGGCCGCACAGCGCGCCCGCCGCGCCGCCGACGCGCTGGCCGGTCTCGCGTTCCGGCTCCGGGAGCGCTCGGGATGGCAGGCGAAGCTCCGTGAACTGGCCGACGACGCCGCCGAGTCCGAGGCGCGCGCGGCCGTGTGCCTGGAGCGGGCGCGCGCCGCCGACGAGGACCGCAGGGCCGCCCAGCGCGCCGCCGACGACGCCCGCCGCACCGCCCGCGCCCTGCGTGCCGAACGCGCCGAGATCGCCGGCGCCCCGGAGAACATCCCCGAGCCGGACGCGGACGCCCCGCGCGCCGCGCTGCCCGCCCTGCGCGAGGCCTACCGCGCCGCCTCCCAGCTCTACGAGAAGGTGGGCGTCGGCGCCGATCTGCGGGCCGAGCAGGCGCGCGCGGAGAGCGACGAGAGCGCGGCACTCGCCGAGCTGGACCGGCTCACCAACAAGGTCCGCACCCGCGCCGCCCAGCTCCTCGAATCCACGGACGGCGCCGACGGCCCGTCCCGCCAGGCCGCCGCCGCCCGCGCCGAGTCCCTCGTCCAGATGCTGGAGTCACGCGCCTCCACCGCGAGTGAGCAGCTGGGCCGGTTCCGCGGCGAGGCCGAGCGGCTCGCCCCCGAGGACGGCGACGCGCACACCGAACTGCCCGCCGAGCTGGTCCCGGCCGACGCCGAGCGGGCCCAGACCCTGCTGCGTACCGCCACCACCGAACTGGCCGTTCGGACCGACGCGCTGGAGACCGCGCGGGCCGCGCACGGCGAGCTGCTGTACGCGCACCGCGCCGCCGAGGACGGCGCGGGCGGCTTCGACGAGACGGCCGCCCTTCTGCGCGATCTGCTGCGCGGCGCGGCGGCCGACGACCACGACCCGAAGCGCGGCGACGAGGAGGCGTCCCAGGAGCCCGAGCCGTACCCCGGCACGCTGGAGGAGGCGCGGCACTCCACGGCCGAGGCCCGCCGCTCACTGCGCGCCTGCGCGGCCGACCTCTCCGCGGCGGAAGCCGGCGTACGGGAAGCCTGCGACGTGCTCGTGCGGCACGCCAACGCCACCCGGTACGAGCAGGTCCGCACCCCCGCCCGTCAGCAGATCCGCGAACTGCCCGCGTCCGCGCTGCCCGAGCACGCCGCCGCGTGGGCCCAGGCGTTCGCGCCCCGGCTGCGCGTACTGACCGACGAGCTGGCGCAGTTGGAGCGCAACCGCGACTCCATCGTGGACCGGCTGCGCGGACTGGTCGAATCCGCGCTGACGACGCTCCGTTCCGCCCAGCGGCTCTCCCGGCTGCCCGAAGGGCTGGGGGAGTGGTCGGGCCAGGAGTTCCTGCGAATCCGCTTCGAGGAGCCGGACCGTGCGACGCTCACCGAGCGGCTCGGAGAGGTCGTCGACGAGGCGACCCGCGCGGCCCTCAAGACGAACTCCGATCTGCGCAGGGACGGAATGTCCCTGCTGCTGCGCGGAGTTCAGGCCGCGCTCCAGCCCAGGGGCGTCGCCGTCGAGATCCTCAAGCCCGACGCCGTACTGCGTGCCGAGCGGGTCCCGGTCGGACAGATGGGCGATGTCTTCTCCGGCGGCCAGCTGCTCACCGCCGCGATCGCCCTCTACTGCACGATGGCGGCTCTGCGCAGCAATGACCGGGGCCGTGACAAGCACCGGCACGCGGGCACGCTCTTCCTCGACAATCCGATCGGCCGCGCCAACGCCACCTATCTGCTGGAGCTCCAGCGCGCGGTCTCCGATGCCCTGGGGGTGCAGCTCCTCTACACCACGGGTCTCTTCGACACCACCGCGCTCGCGGAATTCCCGCTGGTCATCCGGTTGCGCAATGACGCGGATCTGCGCGCCGGACTGAAGTACATCAGCGTGGAGGAGCATCTGCGCCCCGGCCTGCCGCAGCAGGACCCGGACGGCGAGACCGTGCACGGCGAGATCACCGCGACGCGGATGTTCAAACGGACGCCGGAGCCCGTCGCGGAGTAGCGGCGCCGGACCCGGCCTCCTGGCCGCCTGCCTCGTGGCCGCCGGTCTCCGGAGCGCCCGTCTCCGGAGCGCCGGTCTCCGGAGCGCCCGTGTGCGGAGTACCCGTTCCCGGAGCGCCGGCCCCTCCTCCGGCCCGGGCCCCGCGTCGTATCCGGGCCCCTCCCCGGTCCGCACTCCGCGCGGCGGCCCGCGCCGCGCGCCTGGCCCTGCGCCGCTCCCGGCGCAACTGGCGCGCGGTGCTGCTCGGTACGGACACCACGCCGCCCCGCTGGTTCCACATCTGGCGCGTCACCCATACGTCCATCACACCCCAGGTCGCCACCACCGTGGAGGCGACACTGCTCAGCACCATCGGGAACGCCAGCCAGGAACCGGCGAGCGTGCTGAGAAACGCGATCGTGGCCTGAATCAGTGTGATCGCGGCGATGATCACCGCGCGTACAGCGGCCGTTCTGACCGCGTCCGGCATGCGGTACCGCTTCGCGGGCTCCTCGACCCAGAGCCCGCGGGACACCTCCCTGAACGCCTCCGCCGACTCCGCACCGCGCCGCCCGTCCGTCTCCATGGACCGTCACTCCCCACCCATGTCCGTCTCAAGGGTGACTGCCCGGCTCGCTCCGCTTCACGCCGGCCATGGAACCGAGTGTGATACGCGAAACCGCCCGCAGTGCTCCCAACTAACCCCTGATCCCCGCACACAAGGACGAATGGGAGGGCCGGAAGATTCCCGGAGGATCGGCGAACATTAAGTTTCAGCCATCTGTTCCGGCCGGATATCTACCGTCCCGTCTGCTCTTGGTCAGGCGCGTCAAGGAAGCCAACTCGCCGAATACCAGGACAACTCATGATCAAGGTGCCAAGGGGCGGCCGAAAAACATCCGGATGTGTCTTCGAGTTGCCGGTGCGACAGTAGTAGGCTCGCGCCGTTTGTTGACGGAGAATCTCCCGCAGCCGGGCGGGAGATCGAGCTGGGGGAGGCCATGCGCTTTCGCGGGAAATCCATCCGCCGGAAGATCGTGGCGCTGCTGCTCGTGCCGCTCGTCGCGCTGACCGTCCTCTGGGGACTGGCGACCACGCTCGCAGGCAGCCAGGCCAAGCAGCTCATCGATGTCAGACATGTCATCAAAACCGTCGGCAACCCCGTCGAGGAGTCGGTCGGTGTCCTCCAGAGCGAACGACGGCAGACGCTCATCTTCCTGGCCGACCCCACGGCCTCGGACTCACTGACCGAACTCCGGGCCCGCCGCGGCGACACCGACCGGAGCCTGGCCACGGTCAGAAAAGCCGAATCGGCGGTACGCGACCAGCTGGACGACATCTCGGCCGAGCGGCTCGGCCGGCTCGTCGGCTCCCTCGAAGGCCTCGGGCTGATGCGCCGCTCCGTGGACGAGAGCACGGTCACCCGGGAGAAGGCGCTCGCCTTCTACAACGGGCTCGTCGACCCCAGCCACAACTTCCTGGCCTCCCTGTACGGACACGAGGACGTCGACGGCGACAACTGGGGCCGGGCGCTGATCGGATTCGACCGCGCACGGGAGATGCTCTCCCGCGAGGACGCGCTCGTCGCCTCCGCGCTGATCGCGCGCAGAATGACCCCCGAGGACGTCCGCGCCACCTCCGACCTCGTCGCCAGCCGCACGCTGCTCTACGAGACCAACCTCGCCGACCTGCCGCTCTCGGACCGCGCGACGCTCGAACAGTACTGGCGCACCCCCGCCACCCTCGCGCTGCGCGAGGCGGAGAACCGTCTCATCTCGGCGGGCGCCACCGAGAGTCCGAAGACGGTCGACGCCGTCGGCTGGCAGCAGATGACCGCCTCGGTCCTGGAGGACCTGACCCGCGAGAGCGACGCGGCCACCGCGCTGTACCGCGCCCACATCGACCCCGTACGCAACGACATCTTCGTACGGGTCGGCTTCGCCGCCGCGCTCGGCCTCGTCGCCCTCCTCGTCTCCATCATCGTGTCCGTACGCGTCGGCCGTGATCTGATCCGCGACCTGTCCCGGCTCCGCAAGGAGGCCCACGAGGTCTCCGGCGTACGCCTGCCCAGCGTCATGCGCCGGCTCGCGGCGGGCGAACCGGTCGACGTGGAGACCGAGGCACCGCGGCTCGACTACGAGCGGGACGAGGTCGGCCAGGTCGGCCAGGCCCTCAACACACTCCAGCGCGCCGCAGTCGAGGCCGCCGTGAAACAGGCCGACCTCCGGCGCGGCGTCTCCGAGGTCTTCGTCAACCTCGCCCGCCGCAACCAGGTCCTGCTCCATCGTCAGCTCACGCTCCTGGACACCATGGAGCGCCGTACGGAGGACACCGAGGAGCTGGCCGACCTCTTCCGCCTCGACCACCTCACCACCCGTATGCGCCGGCACGCCGAAGGTCTGGTGATCCTCTCCGGAGCCGCTCCCTCCCGGCAGTGGCGCAAGCCCGTCCAGCTCATGGACGTGGTCCGCGCGGCGGTCGCCGAGGTGGAGGACTACGAGCGCATCGAGGTCCGCAGGCTGCCGCGCATCGGCGTCGGCGGGCCCGCCGTCGCCGACCTCACCCACCTCATCGCCGAACTGCTGGAGAACGCCACGGTGTTCTCGCCCCCGCACACCGCGGTACAGGTGCACGGCGAGCGGGTCGCCAACGGATTCACCCTGGAGATCCACGACCGGGGTCTCGGGATGGCGCCCGAGGTCCTGCTCGACGCGAATCTGCGGCTCGCCGAGACTCCTGAGTTCGAGCTGTCCGACACCGATCGCCTCGGCCTGTTCGTGGTCAGCCGGCTCGCCCAGCGGCAGAACGTACGCGTCTCGCTCCAGCCCTCGCCGTACGGCGGGACCACCGCGATCGTGTTCCTGCCGGTCGCGCTGCTCACCGACGCGCCCGAGACCGAGGGCACCGGCTTCCGGCTCGACCGCAAGACCGCCACGGAGCGTGGCCGCCATCGCGCCGACGGCGGAGGCGGCGGCCGGCGCACCGCGCTCGCGAAAGTCCCCGCCGGACTCGGCGGCGACCCGTCCGTGCTCGACGGCCCGGTCGAACTCGAACCTCCGGTCCGCGCTCTCGACAGGGAGAGCGGTCCGCTGCTCGGCGGAGGTGACGGCATTACCGATATCGAGGACACGGAGAGCGAACGCGGCGGACTGTTCCGCGCGCGGGAGCATCTCCGCGACTCCAGCCTTGAGGTCCGGCCGTACGCCGGCGACGACGGACGCGACCCGTACGGCGGCCGGGACACCGGCGACGCCCGTGACGGCCTGCTGGGCCGGGACGACACGCGCGGCGTACGGGACGACGCCCGGGACTTCCGGGACCGGCGCGACGGCCGGCCCGTCCCGCCGCCGCGCGACCGGCGCGGACAGCCGCAGCGCCCCGTGGACGCCACCGCGTCCGAGCGCCCGGCCGGACTGCCCCGCCGCAAGCCCCCGATCCTGGTCGTGGACCGCGGCCGGCGCGTGGACGAGCCGGGCCGCGCCCTGCCCGAGGCGGCGCCGGACCCGGCGCCCGGCGGCACGGGCCGCACCTGGTCCGGCGTACCGGCGCAGCCCTCACGCTCCTCGGCACCGGGCGGGCAGCCGTCCGACGGAGCCCCGCCCACGATCGACGGACTGCCCCGCCGGATCCGGCAGGCAAGTCTGGCCCCCCAGCTGAGGGACACCGCCCAGGACCGGGGCACCGGCTCCACGCCCGCCACGGGCCAGGAAGCGGAGCGGGACGCGGACGAAGTGCGCAGCCGTATGGCTTCGCTCCAGCGGGGCTGGCAGCGTGGTCGTCAGCAGAACGATGCCGAGGACTCCACCGGCCCCGGCGAGATACAAGGAACCACATCGGAGGGGGACGGTCGATGACCGCACCGAACGCCGCAGCACGCTCCATAGACCCCAACGTCGTCGGAGAGCTCAACTGGCTTCTCGACGAGCTCGTGGACCGGGTCGCCAGCATCCGTAAAGCGGTGGTGCTCTCCGGGGACGGGCTCGCCACAGGAACGTCCAAGGACCTCACGCGTGAGGACGGCGAGCACCTCGCGGCCGTCGCCTCCGGATTCCACAGCCTCGCCAAGGGCGTGGGCCGGCACTTCGAGGCGGGCAAGGTCCGGCAGACCGTCGTGGAGCTGGACGACGCGTTCCTCTTCGTCACCGCGGCGGGCGACGGCAGTTGTCTGGCCGTCCTGTCCGACGCGGACTCCGACGTCGGACAGGTCGCCTACGAGATGACGCTCATGGTCAAGCGGGTCGGCGTCCACCTGGGTACCGCCCCACGTACCGGCCTGCCCGCCGGAGGGTGAGCGGGCTGCGATGAGCGAAGGCGATCAGGATCAGCAGCACTGGTTCGACGGCGAAGCCGGACCGGTAGTACGTCCGTACGCGATGACGCGTGGCCGCACCAGCAGCGCGACGCGCCACCGGCTCGACCTGATCGCGCTCGTCGTCTGCGAACCCGCGGCCGGTGACCCCGGCCGGGACCAGACGCTCTCCCCCGAGCACGTGGAGATCGTCGAACGCTGCTTCACCAGCCCCCAGTCGATCGCCGAGCTGGCCGCGGGCCTCGACCTCCCCGTCGGGGTGGTCAGGGTCCTCGTCGGCGATCTGGTGGAGGACGAAATCGTGCACGTAACCCGTCCTGTTCCGCCGGCCGAACTGCCGGACGTGAACATTCTCCGCGAGGTGATCAATGGTCTTCGGGCGCTCTAGCCGCAGGCAGCGTCCGGCCGAACCGGTGACGCTGAAGATCCTGGTCGCCGGGGGCTTCGGGGTGGGCAAGACCACTCTCGTGGGCGCGGTCAGCGAGATCAGACCGCTCCGCACCGAAGAGGTGCTGAGCGAGGCCGGCCGGCCCGTCGACGACGTCGACGGCGTCGAGGGCAAGACGACCACCACGGTCGCCATGGACTTCGGCCGGATCACGCTCCGCGAGGACCTGGTGCTGTATGTCTTCGGCACCCCGGGCCAGGACCGCTTCTGGTTCCTCTGGGACGAGCTGGCCCAGGGCGCCCTGGGCGCGGTCGTACTGGCCGACACGCGCCGTCTCGCGGACTCCTTCGCCGCCGTCGACTACTTCGAACGGCGCGGAATCCCGTTCACCGTCGCCGTCAACTGCTTCGAGGGCGCGGACCGCTTCCCGAGCGAGACCGTACGGTCGGCACTCGACCTCGACCCCGAGGTCCCCCTGGTGATGTGCGACGCGCGCGAACGCGAGTCCGTCAAGGAAGTGCTGGTGGCGGTCGTCGAACACGCGATGACCTTGGCCGCGCGGCAGCGCGAGCACGCGGCCACGACCTGACGCGTACGGACCGCTCCGTGGGGACCGGACCGTAGGGACCGCCCCGTACCGGCTGCCCCTGCGTGTGCCGCGCCCGCGTCCCCGCGCCGGTGGGGCAGGGACGCAGGGGCGGCCCGCTCAGGGGCGGTTCGCGGCGAGCCACTTGGCGGCGGTCTCCGCCAGCTCACTGTCACGGCCCGCCAGCATCATCCGGATCATCTGCGCGTCACCACGCAGCGACCATGCCGGATGGCCGAACGTGGCGGGATTGTTCTTCTCGATCAGGAAGTGGGCGGGCCAGGCCGTCCCGTACCCGATCAGCGGCAGGGCCGCCATGTACCGCTTCCGGCCGCGCGCCAGCCCGTAGGCGCTGACCGCGAGGCCGGTGAGCGTGCCGGTGAGATGGAGCCAGCGCGTCGCCGCCTTGGAGTGCATGGCGACGTAGTAGGGCCAGAACTCCTCGTACGAGTCGAACGTCCGCGGCTCCGCCGGCTGGCGCTCGTTCGTCTGTCGCTCAGCCGTCCGCCGCTCATCTGTTCTTTGCGCCATACGGGCACCGTAATTGCTTTTCGGTGAACCGGGAACGGGTTCCGCGCGTCCCACCGGAAGACGGCCGGCCGGAGTCCACGGGGGTGGCCCCGGTCGGCCGTCGTGCTTCCGTCCCGCTGCCGCTCTCAGCTCCCCAGGACCGAGCGCCACGCCACCGGGAAGTCGAAGTAGCTGTCCGGGAAGGTCTCCGGCTTGTGCGTGAAGTGCCACCACTCCTCGGGCAGATTGGTGAACCCGACACCGGCCAGCGTCGACTTCAGGAGCTGCCGGTTCGCGCGCTGCCGGCCCTGGACGCGTGGGTCGTCGGTGTGCGCGAGCGTGTCGAAACAGTCGAAGCCCGTGCCCATGTCGACGGAGTTGTCGGGGAAGCGCTCGGCCTTCGGCCCGTAGCAGGGCTCGAGCTTCTCACCCGGCCGGTACGGCCGCGTCGGCAGGGCGGGCAGCTCGACGATCGTCAGATCGACGGTGCTGCCACGGCTGTGCCCGGACTTCTCCGCGATGTAACCGTCCGCGAACAGCCGGGACTTGTCGACGCGCGGATAGAACTCCGGCTTCATGCGCTCGTCCTGGAGATCCTCGGCCCACCGTACGAAGTGGTCGACGGCCCGCTGCGGCCGGTAGCAGTCGTACACCTTCAGCGAGTACCCCTGCCGCAGCAGCTTCCGCTGGGCGGTGCGCAGCGCCTCGGCGGTGGGGCGGGTGACGAGACAGACCGGCTGCCGGTAACCGTCGACGGGTTCGCCCACGAAGTTGTGCGGGGTGAGGTAGCGCATCTCCTGGATGATCGTCGGCGCGACCGTGCGCAGGGCCACGAACTCCTTCGGGGCCACCGGTTCCGGCGTGGCGCCCGCGGCGGGTGCGGTGGCGGCGACGGTCAGCAGGGCGGCGGCGGAGGCGGCCAGCACGCGCAGTGTGGATATCAGACGTGTCATGAGCACCTTCGTCTATCAGCTCCGGGGGTCCCGGGGAAGAGGGATCCGGCTCCCGGGACCGCGGGGAAGCGGCGTCGGATACAGTCCGCGCGTGTCCGAGTCCCAGAAGAAGCCCGCGGTGGCGCGTTCGCACTGCGACAGCTGCGGAACGCCGTACCCGCCAGGGGCCGGCTGGCCCCGTACATGCGCGGCCTGCGGCGCCACCGCCTATCTCAACCCGCTGCCCGTCGCCGTCGCGCTGGTACCGGTGACCGACGACGAGGGCACCGCGCTCGTCGTCATCACCCGCGCCATCGAGCCCGCGTACGGCGGTCTCGCCCTCCCCGGCGGTTTCATCGACCGCGCCGAGGACTGGCGGCACGCCGTCGTACGGGAGCTGCGCGAGGAGACCGGCATCGAGGCCCCGGCACACGACGTACGGCTCGCCGACGCGCTCAGCTCCCCCGACGGTCATCTGCTGCTCTTCGGGCTGCTCCCGGAGCGCCCGGCGGCCCTGCTGCCGCCCTCGGTCCCGACCGAGGAGACCGCGGGCAGGCACCTGCTGCGCGGCCCGGCCGAGCTGGCGTTCCCGCTGCACACGGAGGCCGTACGGGCCTGGTTCGCGGGCCGCTACGGGACGGCGGGCACGGCGGGACGCCGCTGAGCGCGGAGCGCCACGACGGACTCACACCCCCGCGCTCCTGGCCGGCCACGGCGACTCCGCGCCCCGGCCCGGCTCAGCGCCCCGCGACTGGTACCGGCCCCGGCTCAGCGCCCCCGCGCCCCGCGTCGGCCCCGGCTCAGCGACCCCGTACCCGCACCGGCCACTCCGCCTCCACCGCGCCCTCGTCCGTCACCCGCTCCACCCGTACCTCGCCGTTCACCAGCCGCGAGGTGTAGCGCTCCACCTGCACCTCCGCCTCCGCCTCCGCCTTACGCGGCCCCTCGCCCGGGTCCTGTACCACCAGACCGCCCCCCGAACGCCCCGCGGCCGGAGCCCATACCTCCAGTTCGGGCCGGCCGTCCTCGCCGCGTATCGGGATCACCGCGCCCGCACGCGCCAGGACCGGGATCCGTGAGAGGGGCGCGTCCAGCAGCACCTGGCCGGGGCCCTCGTACGCCTTCTCCGTGGCCGTGTCGTACCACCGGCCGCGCGGCAGCCGCACCGCCCGCCGGTCCGTACCGCGCTCCAGCACAGGCGCCACCAGCAGCGCGTCACCGAGCAGGAACGTGTCCTCGCAGTCGCGCAGCGCCCGGTCCTCGGGCGAGCCCCACCACACCGGACGCGCATACGGCGCCCCCGTCAGCCGGGCCAGCTGAGCCAGCGTCACGAAGTACGGCCGCAGCCGCTCCCGCCCGCCGAGCGCGGCCCGCGCGTGTTCGAGCACCTCGGGGCCGAACTCCCACGGCTCTCTGCGCCCCGCGTCGATCGCCGCGTGCGTACGGAACAGCGGCAGATACGCCCCCAGCTGGAACCAGCGCAGATACAGCTCGGGCGTCGGATTCCCGTCGAAACCACCCACGTCTGGACCCGAGTACGGCACACCGCACAGCCCGAGACCCAGCACCAGCGAGAGCGAGGCCCGCAGCCCCGGCCAGCCGGTCGACACATCGCCCGACCAGGTGCCGCCGTACCGCTGCATCCCGGCCCAGCCGGAGCGCGAGAAGAGGAAGGGCCGCTCGTCCGGTCGCAGCCGCCGCAGCCCCTCATAACCGGCCCGCGCCATGGTGAGCCCGTACACATTGTGGGCCTCGCGGTGGTCGCCGCCCCTGCCCTCCAGCTGATGCCTGGCCGAGCGCGGCAGGGTCGTGTCCCCGAACGGCGCGAAGGACACCGGCTCGTTCATGTCGTGCCACACCCCGGCGAACCCCTGCGCCAGCCGCTCCTCGTAGAGCGCGCCCCACCACGCGCGCACCGCCGGATCCGTGAAGTCCGGATACACGCACTCGCCGGGCCAGACGACACCGAGCACCTCACGCCCCCGTCCGTCCCGTACGAACGCGCCGGCCTGACCGACCGCGCGCCCGCTCTCGTACACCGCGTTCCCCCGCTCCGCCTTCACCGCCGGATCGACGATCGAGACCAGCCGGACCCCGTCCGCGCGCAACTCCTCGGCGAGCCCCGGCAGATCGGGGAAGCGCTCGCGGTCCACGGTGAAAACCTGATGCGCGTCGTAGTGATCGATGTCGAGATGGAGCGCGGACAGCGGCAGCCCCCGCTCCCGGTACCCCGCGACGACCCGCCGCACCTCCCGCGCGCCGCCGAACCCCCAGCGCGCGTGCTGCGGCCCCAGCGCCCAGGACGGCGGCGGTACGGGCGCCCCGCTCAGCGCCGTCCAGCTGTGCAGCACCCGCGCGGGTGTACCGGTCACCACCCAGCAGCGCAGCGGCCCGCCGTCCATCCGCAGCTCGCTCGTGCCCGGCCGGTCATGCCCCGAGCCCGCGCCCTCCTCGCCCTCCCGCAGCGTGACGCGGCCGTCCCAGGAGTTGTCATGGAACGCCAGATGCGTCCCGGCGTCGGCCACCACCAGCTGCACGGGCATCGTCACGTACAGCGGATCGTCGCCGGGACCGAAACCACCGCCCGGATCGGTGTTCCACAGCCGGTACGCACCGTCCCGCAGCCGAGGCCCGGAAGCGCGCCCGCCCAGGCCGAAGAAGCGCGCGTCGGCGGGAACCTCGGTGCGCTGCACCCAGCGCGCGGGTCCGCCCGCGACCGGCTCCCACCAGCGCGGCGGCAGCTCCCGGCGCAGCACGACACCCCCCGGCGTACGCACCTCCACCCCGCCGTTGCGCGAGATCGCGACCGTCACCCGCTCCGACACCACCCGCCAGCCGCCGTCCTTGTCGGGTTCGAGCCCGGCCCGGGGATCGGGCTCCGGCGGAACGTCCGCGAGCGCGTACGAGGGCAGCGGCTCCGCCCCGTCCCATCCCCAGAAGACGGCGCCGCCCACCATGACGCACACATGCAGCTCCGCGCGCGCGAACCGTACGGTGCCACCGCCGGGCAGCGACTCGGCGCCCGTGACAGGCCCCGGCACCCGGGCCCGCTCAGGACCGCGGGGCGCCAGCTCTCTGGCGTCCGTCCGCCGTTGGCGCCAGGCGGACCGCACCGCGCGCAGCCCCTGCACCGAACCGACCACTTTCATCGAACGCACCAGTTCACGACCGTCCATGCTGCTCAGCCTGCCATTCGTCCGGAGCGTCGGACGCTCCGTTCAACTCCCGTTCACCTGTGGTCGGGGCACATATCTGCCTGGCCGACCATGGAGAAGCCACCCTGGTGCGAAAGACGATCACATGGCATCGTCCGTCTCAGTCGCGTACACGCGCACACCCCGCACGTGCGCGCGGCCGGCGCACACCAGCGTCGAGTGCACCAGCGTCGATCATCTCAGCGCCGAGTCAGCCCGGGAGCCGCCCCATGACCACAGCAGCAAGCCCCGCCCCCCTCTGGCAGCCGGGCCCCGACCGTATCGCCGCCGCCCGGATCACCCGCTTCCAGGACTGGGCCGCCGAACGGTACGGCGCTCCGGCCGAGGGCGGCTACGCGGCGCTGCACCGCTGGTCCGTCGACGAGCTCGACACCTTCTGGGCCGCCGTCGCCGACTGGTTCGACGTACGGTTCACCACCCCCTACGAACAAGTCCTGGGCGACCGCACCATGCCCGGCGCCCAGTGGTTCCCCGGCGCCACTTTGAACTACGCGGAACACGCACTCCGTACCGCCGAGGACCCGGCGCGCGCCCATGACCCGGCGCTCCTCCATGTTGACGAGACATATGAGGTGACCCCGGTCAGCTGGACCGAGCTGCGCCGCCAGGTGGTAGCACTCGCCGCCGAGCTGCGCGCCCTCGGCGTACGCCCCGGAGAGCGCGTCAGCGGCTATCTCCCCAACGTCCCGCAGGCCGTCACCGCACTGCTCGCCACCGCGGCCGTCGGCGCGGTCTGGACCTCCTGCGCCCCCGACTTCGGCGCACGCGGTGTGCTCGACCGCTTCCAGCAGGTCGAACCCGTCGTCCTGTTCGCCGTCGACGGCTACCGCTACGGCGGGAAGGAACACGACCGTACGGAGACCGTCGCCGAGCTGCGGCGCGAACTGCCCACCCTGCGGGCCGTGGTGCATGTCCCGCTCCTCGGCACCCCGGCTCCCGAAGGCGCCCTGGAATGGGCTGACCTCATCGCGGGCACCGCCGCGGCCGGATCCACCCGGCCCGTCTTCGAACCGGTCCCCTTCGACCACCCCCTCTGGGTCCTCTACTCCTCCGGCACGACCGGCCTGCCCAAGGCCATCGTCCACTCCCAGGGCGGCATCCTCCTGGAGCACTTCAAACAGCTCGGCCTGCACTGCGACCTCGGCCCCGGGGACCGGTTCTTCTGGTACACCTCCACCGGCTGGATGATGTGGAACTTCCTCATCTCCGGCCTGCTCACCGGCACCACGATCGTGCTGTACGACGGCAGCCCCGGCTTCCCCGCCGTGGACGCCCAGTGGGGCATCGCCGAACGGACCGGCGCCACCTTCTTCGGCACCTCGGCCGCCTACGTCATGGCGTGCCGCAAGGCCGAGGCGCACCCGGGCCGCGACCACGACCTCTCCCGCGTGAAGTGTGTCGCCACCACCGGTTCACCCCTGCCGCCCGACGGATTCCGCTGGCTCCACGACGAGGTGGCCGAGGACCTGTGGATCGCCTCCGTCAGCGGCGGCACCGACGTGTGCAGCTGCTTCGCGGGCGCCGTACCCACCCTCCCCGTCCATATCGGCGAACTTCAGGCGGCCTGTCTCGGAACGGACCTCCAGGCCTGGGACCCGCACGGCCACCCCGTCATCGGGGAGGTCGGCGAACTGGTCGTCACCAACCCCATGCCGTCCATGCCGATCCGATTCTGGAACGACCCCGACGGCAGCCGCTACCGCGACAGCTACTTCGAGCTGTACCCCGGCGTCTGGCGCCACGGAGACTGGATCACCCTCACCGACCGGGGCTCGGTCATCATCCACGGCCGCTCCGACTCCACCCTGAACCGGCAGGGCGTCCGCATGGGCTCCGCCGACATCTACGAAGCCGTCGAACGGCTCCCCGAGATCCGCGAATCCCTCGTCATCGGCCTGGAGGAACCGGACGGCGGCTACTGGATGCCGCTCTTCGTCCACCTCGCCCCGGGCGCCGTGCTCGACGACACACTCCGTGACCGCGTCAAGGCGACCATCCGCGCACAGCTCTCGCCACGCCATGTGCCGGACGAGATCATCGAAGTCCCCGGAATTCCGCACACCCTGACCGGCAAGCGCATCGAAGTCCCGGTCAAGCGCCTCCTCCAGGGCGCGGCGCTGGACAAGGCGGTCAACGCGGGGTCCGTGGACAACCTCGAACTCCTCCGCTTCTACGAGAACCTCGCCCGCGAGCGCCACTGACCGCGTTGTCAGACCCCCCGGTTACTCTGAGTGAGCAATGATCGACCGTGCTCAGGGGGAGCCATGGCGCACACCGACCACAGCGAACAGAAAACCAGGACTTCGCGGCGCGGCCTGCGCCGCGAAGTCCCCAGCACCGTCGGCCTGCTGGCCGACGAGCGGGACTTCACCGCGATGCGGCGCTACCGCACCTTCACCTTCGACGACCACGCCGCCTATCTGCGGCAGATCGACGGACTGCTGAAATCCCTGGCATCCCAGGGCGTCCACACCACCGTCGCCCTCTTCGACCCGGAGGAGTACGCCGAGTACTGCGCGGCGTCCGGCCTCGACCCCGACACCGCGGAGAGCCGCGGCCGCTTCACGGCGCGCATCCCCGGAAGCGGCGCCGCCATCGCCTATACCGGCCAGCCCATCGACAGCCTCGTCCCACAACTCATCAGCACCGCTGTCCGCAGGGCCACCTGGGAGTACGCGACCACGCTCCTCGCCGACGTCGGAGAGTGCGCCGACTGCGGACAGGACATCGGGCGCGCCGCCTTCGACCGCGCCTCCCACCTGCTGCTCCGGCTGCTCGAAGGAGCCGGCTCCGGCACGCACCACCTCGTCTGCAGCGTGCCCGCCGCCGACGAGCAACTTCTCGCCGTCCTGCGCACCGAGGGCCCCGGCACCGGTCAGAACGGCACTCCTGGACCCGGCGAACCCGGCGAACCCGGTGGCCCTGGTGGACCCGATGGCCCTGTGGGCGCACCCGCACGCTTCGACTCGTCGCAGGCCACGGAATTCGTGAGCGTGCTGGCCGTCGGTATCGCGTTGGAGAGCGCCGGGGGAGTGGTGCTCCGTACGACCCGAGCCGGCGACCCGGACCGGCTGCACGGCTGGCGCCTCCAGCGCGGCAGCCTCGTTCCGCTCACCGTCGGCGAGGTCTTCAGCGCCTACTGTATCGACGCGTCCACGGGAGAGCCGGTCTCTCCCGAATCCGGTGTGGAGTACTGCGCCGGATTCGACCTCGGCCCTGACGACACCGGGACCCACCACTGAACGGAGCCGACGACAGAGGGGCTTCCCGCCCTGTGCGACGGGAAGCCCCTCCACAACTAGGACCGGAATCCGGCCCTCTCAGCTCACTCGCCGGACAGCACCGCCTGCGCGGCCTTGCGCGCTCCCTCGGCGGTGTCCGCGGCACGCGCGGCGGCGGCGGCACGCTCACACTGCGCCAGCGTGTGCTTCGCCAGAGCGGACCGTACATACGGGATCGACGCCGCGCCCATGGACAGCGACGTCACACCCAGCCCGGTCAGCACACAAGCGAGCAGCGGATCGGCCGCGGCCTCACCACACACCCCGCAGCTCTTGCCCTCGGCCTTGGCACCGTCGGCCGACAGCGCCACCAGGTCCAGCAGCGCCGGCTGCCACGGGTCCTGGAGCCGCGACACCGCACCCACCTGCCGGTCGGCGGCGAAGGTGTACTGCGCCAGGTCATTGGTCCCCAGCGAAAGGAACTCGACCTCCTGGAGAATCGAGCGCGCCCGCAGAGCGGCCGACGGAATCTCCACCATGGCCCCGAACTTCGCGCGCAGCCCCGCCTCACGACACGCGTCCGCGAACGCCTTCGCGTCCGTGCGGTCGGCCACCATCGGGGCCATGACCTCCAGATACACCGGGAGACCCTCGGCCGCCTTCGACAGCGCGGTCAGCTGCGTCCGCAGCACATCCGGATGATCCAGCAGACTCCGCAGACCACGCACACCCAGCGCCGGATTCGGCTCATCGGCGGGCGTCAGGAAGTCGAGCGGCTTGTCCGCGCCGGCGTCCAGCACCCGCACGACCACCCGGCCCTCGGGAAACGCCTCAAGCACCGCGCGATACGCGGCGATCTGCTTCTCCTCCGACGGCGCCTGCTTGCTGTCGTCCAGGAAGAGGAACTCCGTACGGAACAGCCCCACGCCCTCCGCGCCCGCCTCGACGGCCGCCGGAACATCCGCGGGACCGCCGACATTCGCGAGCAGCGGCACCTTATGACCGTCCGATGTCGCCCCCGGCCCGGTGGAGGCGGACAGCGCCGCCTTCCGCGCGGCGGCGGCCGCCTCAAGCTCGGCACGCTTCCCGGCGCCCGGCTGGACAAAGATCTCACCGGTGCTGCCGTCCACCGCGATCACGGTGCCCTCGGCCAGCTCACCGGCGCCCGGCAGGGCGACGACGGCCGGCACCCCGAGCGCGCGCGCCAGAATCGCGCTGTGACTGGTCGGCCCGCCCTCCTCGGTCACAAAGCCGAGAACCAGCGTCGGGTCGAGCAGCGCCGTATCGGCGGGCGCGAGATCACGCGCGATCAGTACATACGGCTCGTCACTGTCCGGCACACCCGGCATCGGAACGCCCAGCAGCCGGGCGACGATGCGATTCCGTACATCGTCCAGATCCGCGACCCGCCCGGCCAGATACTCCCCGGCACCGGCGAGCAGCGCGCGATACGAGGCGAACGCGTCGTACACCCCGCGCTCGGCCGTGCTCCCGACGGCGATCCGCCGCTCCACATCGGCCATCAGCTCCGGGTCCTGCGCCATCAGCGCCTGAGCCTCAAGCACCGCCTGCGCCTCGCCGCCGGCCAGATTGCCGCGGGCGATCAGATCCGCCGACACCGCCTCGACGGCCTGGTGAGCACGCCCCTGTTCGCGCTCCGCCTCCTCCGCCGGGATCGACTTGGCCGGGGGCTCCAGCATCGCGGTCCCCATGTGCCTGACCTCGCCGATCGCCACTCCGTGGCTGACCCCGACGCCTCGCAGCGTTGTCTCCATGTCACCCGTCTCCGGTTATGCGACGACCCGGTCGCCGCGAGGGATGTACGACGAGCGCACCGCGCCCGTCCCTGACATACGTCGACGGCGTCACTGCCAGCCGAAAAGTGCCTCGCCGGTCTTCACGTCGCCGTCCTCACGGAGGTCGGAGAGCGAGTCGGCGACGGCCTCAAGCGCCACGACGGGACAGATGGGCGACTTGCCCGCCTCTTCCACGGCGGAGGGGTTCCAGCGCACCACGGCCTGCCCGCGCGTGACCGTGTCGCCCTTGCTGACCAGCAACTCGAAACCCTCGCCATTGAGTTGCACGGTGTCGATGCCGAGGTGCGTCAGCACTCCGTGCCCGTCCGAGTCGACCACGACGAAGGCGTGCGGATGCAGGGAGACCACCACACCATCCACCGGTGACACGGCCTCACCGGGCTCCCGCACGGGGTCGATGGCCGTGCCCGGTCCCACCATCGCACCGGCGAACACCGGGTCGGGTACAGCGGGCAAACCGATGGCGCGTCCGGCGAGCGGGGCCGTCACGATGGTCATGGGGGAGCCTCCAGAGGCGGAGAAGTACGGGGCTGTCGTCACCGTCCGTGAGGGGGCGACGTGCTGTTCAGAAGGGTAAGTCATAGGAAGTGACGGTTCCGCGTGAGTGCAGCGGGTTGACGGACCATGAGTGCACCGAAACCGATTTGCCTGCGCCGACCGACCGCATGTACTGTCGTACTCCTGCCTGACCCCAACGCGACTTTGAGTCGGGGGTCGGCGGCACCTATCAAGCCTCGATCCCAACCTGATCTTCGCTTCGGCATGCCCGCGAAACGGTGGTCAGGGAGAACGAAAAGGCCTGATAGAGTTTGAAACACGAAATGCCGAAGGGAAAAGCCCGGAGGGACCGGAAACGGGACCAAAGGAAGCGTCCGTTCCTTGAGAACTCAACAGCGTGCCAAAAGTCAACGCCAGATATGTTGATACCCCGACCTGCCGGATGACCGGTGGGTTG